>NZ_JBWKGY010000003.1:0-694167 GCF_056433525.1 Streptomyces sp. NPDC044704 | reverse complement strand
CCCCCCCCCCCCCCCCCCCCCCCCCCCCCCCCCCCCCCCCCCCCCCCCCCCCCCCCCCCCCCCCCCCCCCCCCCCCCCCCCCCCCCCCCCGCCCCCCCCCCCCCCCCCCCCCCCCCCCCCCCCCCCCCCCCCCCCCCCCCCCCCCCCCCCCCCCCCCCCCCCCCCCCCCCCCCCCCCCCGGCCAGGTGTCGCTCCGGGTGGGGGTCAGGGCGTCGCCAGTGTGAGTTCGTAGCGGCGGCCGTAGCGGGTGCCGCTCGGGAGCGGGAACCGTTCCGCCAGCGTCATTCCGAGCCGCTCCGCGACCGCGATCGACCGCTGGTTCTCGTCGTCGATCATCGCCACCACGTGCGGGACCCCCGCCTCCCGTACCCGCTCCAGCGCGGCCAGCGCAGCCGCGTACGCGTACCCGCGCCCCCACGCGGAGCGCCCCAGCCGCCAGCCGATCTCGATCTCGCCGACCGGCCCCCACGCCTTCTCCGCCGGCCACGGCTGCGCGCCGGTGAAGCCGATGACCTCGCCGTCCCCGTCGAGCAGCGTCCACAGGCAGTAGCCGCGCTGCGCGTCGTGCATCCGCTGCCGCGCGGTGAATTCGACGTACGAGGACAGTTCCGCGGGCCCGCCGAGGAACTCCATCACGTCCGGGTCGTCGAAGACGCCGTGCCAGGCGTGGGCGTCCTCGTCGGTGGGTACGCGCAGGCGTACGTCGGGGAGCGGCCGGGTCGGCGAGGTGGTCATAGGGGCAGCCCTTCGGATCGTGATCTCTCTCGCTGCTTAGACTGCACTTGTCCGGTGCCGCCTGGCACCCTATATCGAGCCTTCGGGAGACCCCGCAGTGACCGAGCCCCTCTCCGAACACTCCGCGGATGTGATCGTCGTCGGGGCCGGGCCCGCCGGCTCCACGACCGCCTACTACCTCGCCAAGGCCGGACTTGACGTCCTGCTGCTGGAGAAGACGGCGTTCCCGCGCGAGAAGGTGTGCGGCGACGGTCTGACCCCGCGTGCCACCAAGCAGCTCGTGTCGATGGGCATCGACATCTCGGAAGAGGCGGGCTGGCTCCGCAACAAGGGTCTGCGGATCATCGGCGGCGGGCAGCGGCTCCAGCTGGACTGGCCGGAACTCGCCTCCTACCCGGACTACGGACTCGTCCGCAAGCGCGACGACTTCGACGAGACGCTGGCCCGGCAGGCGCAGAAGGCCGGCGCCCGCCTGTACGAGCGCTGCAACGTGGGCGAGCCCGTACGCGATCCGCGCACCGGGCACATCACGGGCGTGCAGGCGAAGCTGGGCGAGGAGAAGACCCCGGTCACCTTCCACGCCCCGCTGGTCGTCGCGGCCGACGGCAACTCCTCGCGGCTGTCGCTCGCGATGGGCCTGCACCGGCGTGAGGACCGCCCGATGGGCGTCGCGGTGCGCACGTACTTCACCTCGCCTCGGCACGACGACGACTACCTGGAGTCCTGGCTGGAGCTGTGGGACCGGCGCGGTCCGCAGGACCGGCTGCTGCCCGGCTACGGCTGGATCTTCGGCATGGGCGACGGTACGTCCAACGTCGGCCTCGGCATCCTGAACTCCTCCTCGGCGTTCAAGGAACTGGACTGGCGCGAGGTCCTCAAGGCGTGGTGCGCGTCCATGCCGGAGGACTGGGGCTACACCCCGGAGAACATGACGCAGCCGATCCGCGGGGCCGCGCTGCCGATGGCCTTCAACCGGCAGCCGCACTACACCAAGGGCCTGCTGCTGGTCGGTGACGCGGGCGGGCTCGTCAACCCGTTCAACGGCGAGGGCATCGCCTACGCGATGGAGTCCGGGCAGATCGCCGCCGAGGTCATCGTGCAGGCGCACGCCCGGTCCACGCCGGCGCTGCGGGAGCTGGCGCTCCACAGCTACCCGAAGGTGCTCAAGGAGACGTACGGCGGCTACTACACGCTGGGCCGCGCCTTCGTGAAGCTGATCGGCAACCCGAAGGTGATGAAGGTGGCCACGCAGCGCGGCCTGACCCACCCCGTACTGATGAAGTTCACGCTGAAGATGCTGGCCAACCTGACCGACCCGACGGGCGGGGACGCGATGGACCGCATCATCAACGGGCTGAGCAAGGTGGCCCCGAAGGCCTGAGCGGCGCGGGGGTCAGAGGCCGGCGGGCCGGTGCGGGGTGTCCCCGTCCCGGTCCGCTCCTGCGTTCCCGGGGCCGTCCGGGGCGCCGTGGACGGCGCGTACGCAGCGGGCCAGGAGGACGAGGCCGGACAGCAGCAGGGCGGCGGAGAGCGCCCATGCCAGGCCGAGGGCGAGCGGGGGGCCGGGCTTCTGCCAGGGGCGGACGGTGCCCAACAGCCAGCCGCCGACGGCGAGGAGGGCGAGCCCTCCGGCCGCGGGGGCGGCGGCGGGGTCGCCGGCGCCGTGCGTTTCGTACGGGTTCGCGCTCACGGGACCACCGCCTCCAGGATCGGTCCGGCCGCACGGCCGGGTGCACGCGGCCATCTTCGCAGGGCCCCTGCCGGGTGGGGAACGGCGGTGTCCGGGGCCCTGGGGCCGGCAGGCGCGCCTTCCCGCGGGCTTCCCGGCGGCGGGGAGGTTCCCGTGCGGTGCGTCCTCCCGGGGGGAAGCGCAGTGCCGTACGGGGGCGTTGGGGGACCGGCTCCCGGCTCCGGGCATGCCGCAGGGCCGGCGCTCCTCCCCCGAGCGGGGGAGCACCGGCCCTGCGTGGCGATCGAGTCGATCAGAGAAGGCGGACGGCGCCCGTGGGCTTGTCGTAGTTCATGGGGCGCTCGACGATGCCCGTGTTGGGGTTCTGCGCGCCGATGAAGTTGCCGCCACCGACGTACAGGGCGACGTGGTACGCGCTGCCCTTGGAGCCCCAGTACAGGATGTCGCCCGGCTGAAGGGCGCTCAGGGACACCGAGCGGCCGGCGGTGGACTGTGCCTGCGAGGTGCGCGGCAGGGAGACGCCGGCCTGGCGGTAGGCCGCCTGCACGAGGCCCGAGCAGTCGAACGAGGACGGGCCGGTGCCGCCCAGGACGTACGCCTTGCCGAGCTGTGCGCGGGCGAAGTTGAGGATCGCGGAGGCCGAGCCCTTGACCGGCGCCGTGACGGTGCCGCTGCCCTGGCCCGAGCCGCTGCCCGCGCTGGAGCCCTTGGAGGGGGTCGAGGAGGACCCGCCGTCGGAGTCGTCGGAGCCGGAGGCGGTCTGGAGGGAGGTGCGCTCGGCGTTGCGGGTGGCGCGCTCGGCGTCGGCCTTGCGGTCCGCTTCCTCCTTCGCCTTCTTCTCCGCCGCCTTCTGGGCGTCTTCCTTGGACTGCTTCGCCTCGGCGGCGGCTCCCGTACGGGCGCTCTCCTCCTGGGCGTTCAGTTCGCCTTCCACGGCGGCCTCGACGGCGGCGACGCGGGTGGTCTCGGCGGCCGTGGTGACGGCCGAGGACACCTCGGCGCCGAGGTCCAGGTCGAGGACCGGCATTTCCAGCGTCGTCTCGGCCACGGGCTCTGCGGACGGGGACGCGCTCGCGGTGCCGGCCATGGCCAGGGTGCTGAGAACGCCACCGGCAACTCCGGCGCGGACCGCGAGCTTCGAGGCGCTGCGGCGGGGCTTCCGGTGGCTGGGTATGTGAGCGGTGTGGGACATGGGAACAACCGCTATCAGGGGGTGGACGTCCGCTTCAAGAAACGTGGTCTGCGCCACAGTTGCGCGCGGAGGGTCCGAACCGGGCGCGTCGCGCCTCTTATTGACGCCGTAACGGGCGTATCGGACACACTTTCACAAGCCTGTGATCATGGGGTTTCAGAATTAAGTCCGAATTGATCCAGGGCCTACCATCGGCCCGCACAGATGGCCAAGCCCTCTTTCGGCGGCGCTCATTCCGTGTGACACAGATCACAGTTACCTCCCGCCGTGCGGGCGCTGTGGCCGGTCCGTGATCCGACTGTGAACGTGCCGTGCGGTTAGTGAACGGATGCACAGCATCCGCTCCCCTTTCATCCCGCCGTCGACTTCCGGCCACCGGCCCCCCTCGTGCCCCCTCGCGGCACCCGTATTCCCCCTCGCGTCCACTCCCGTCCCGCCGGCTTCCCCCGACCGGGCGACGGCGGTTCCTTTACCACTGAGGCCGCACTGGTGCCAATTTGCCTGCAACGGCCACCATTTGATAGAGCAGCACGCCTTCCACCTGCGATGACGGGCCCGGATGTCACCTTTGGTGATCATGTGGATGCCTTGCGTACGAAGATCACCACTCATCGGACTTCATGATCGTTCGTCAGGTGGTGGAGATCACAAACTCGGTGTTGTTACCCGTGTCGCAGATCACAGACCGGCAGGCATAAGATGCGCAGCAGTCCGGCTTGTGAACTGCCTCACATGCCCCCGTCCCGATCTTCGGGGCGATCTTCGCGGGGGCGGTGCACGCGGCGCCGGCACAGCGGTCCAACGGTCAAGGACGACTGGAAGGAGCGAGGAGCGTGAATGCGTACGCACCCATCCTCGTGCTCGGCGCCCTCGGCGCAGGGTTTGCGATCTTCTCCGTGGTCATGGCCACGCTGATCGGCCCAAAACGGTACAACCGGGCGAAGCTCGAAGCCTACGAGTGCGGCATCGAACCCACCCCGATGCCCGCCGGCGGCGGTCGCTTCCCCATCAAGTACTACCTGACGGCGATGCTCTTCATCGTCTTCGACATCGAAGTTGTCTTCCTCTACCCCTGGGCCGTCACCTTCGACGCCCTGGGGATCTTCGGGCTCGTCGAGATGCTGCTCTTCGTGCTCACCGTCTTCGTCGCCTACGCCTACGTCTGGCGCCGCGGCGGCCTGGAATGGGACTGAGGGGCTGAATTCTCCATGGGACTGGAAGAGAAGCTGCCGAGCGGCTTCCTGCTGACCACCGTCGAACAGGCCGCGGGCTGGGTGCGCAAGTCATCCGTCTTCCCCGCGACCTTCGGCCTGGCGTGCTGCGCCATCGAGATGATGACCACCGGAGCCGGCCGCTACGACCTGGCCCGCTTCGGCATGGAGGTCTTCCGCGGCTCCCCGCGCCAGGCCGACCTGATGATCGTGGCCGGGCGGGTCAGCCAGAAGATGGCGCCGGTACTGCGGCAGGTGTACGACCAGATGCCCGCTCCCAAGTGGGTCATCTCCATGGGCGTTTGCGCCTCTTCGGGCGGAATGTTCAACAACTACGCGATCGTCCAGGGCGTCGACCACATCGTTCCGGTGGACATCTACCTCCCCGGCTGCCCGCCGCGCCCCGAGATGCTGATGGACGCGATCCTCAAGCTCCACCAGAAGATCCAGGGCTCGAAGCTCGGCGTGAACCGGGAAGAGGCGGCGCGCGAGGCGGAGGAGGCAGCCCTCAAGGCGCTCCCCACCATCGAGATGAAGGGGCTCCTTCGGTGAGCGACGACCCGGCCGTGGAGAACGGCAATAACGTCCCTGCTCCCAGGGGCACCGCCGGGCCCGAGGTGATCGGCGTCCGCAAGGGCATGTTCGGCGCCGCGAACGGCGGCGACACCAGCGGTTACAGCGGCCTCGTCCGCACCGTGGCCCTGCCCGGGGAGACGGGCCGGCCCTACGGCTCGTACTTCGACGAGGTCGTCGACGAGCTCGAAGGCGCCCTGGAGGAGCAGGGCCTGGTCCCCGGCAACGCGATCGAGAAGGTCGTCGTCGACCGGGCGGAGCTCACGCTCCACATCGCCCGCGAGCACCTCGTACGGGTGGCCTCCACCCTGCGCGACGACCCGGCGCTGCGCTTCGAGCTCTGCACCGGCGTCAGCGGGGTGCACTTCCCCGGGGACAAGGGCCGCGAACTGCACGCCGTCTACCACCTGCGCTCGCTCACCCACGGCCGGATCGTGCGGCTGGAGGTGTCCGTCCCGGACGGCGACCCGCACGTCCCCTCGCTCGTCACCGTCTACCCGACCAACGACTGGCACGAGCGCGAGACGTACGACTTCTTCGGGCTGGTCTTCGACGGCCACCCGGCCCTCACCCGGATCATGATGCCGGACGACTGGCAGGGCTTCCCCCAGCGCAAGGACTACCCGCTCGGCGGCATCGCCATCGAGTACAAGGGCGCCCAGATCCCGGCTCCCGACCAGCGGAGGTCGTACAGCTGATGTCCCCCACCTCGAACCACGCAGCCCACCCCGCCTCCGCGCGCGAGACGACCGAGGGCACCGTCTACACCGTCACCGGCGGCGACTGGGACGAGATCGTCCGGTCGGCGGCCCGCGCGGACGACGAGCGGATCGTCGTCAACATGGGGCCCCAGCACCCGTCCACCCACGGAGTGCTCCGCCTGATCCTGGAGATCGACGGCGAGACGGTCACCGAAGCCCGCTGCGGCATCGGCTACCTCCACACCGGCATCGAGAAGAACCTCGAATTCCGGAACTGGACGCAGGGCACCACCTTCGTGACGCGCATGGACTACCTGACGCCGTTCTTCAACGAGACGGCGTACTGCCTCGGCGTCGAGAAGCTCCTCGGCATCACCGAGCAGATCCCGGACCGCGCCACCGTGATCCGCGTCCTGCTGATGGAACTCAACCGGCTCTCCTCCCACCTGGTGTGCATCGCCACCGGCGGCATGGAGCTGGGCGCGACCACGATCATGATCTACGGATTCCGGGACCGCGAGCTGATCCTCGACGTCTTCGAGCTGATCACCGGCCTGCGCATGAACCACGCGTTCGTCCGCCCCGGCGGCCTCGCCCAGGACCTGCCCCCGGGCGCGGTCGACCAGCTGCGCGAGTTCGTGAAGACCATGAAGAAGAACCTGCCGGAGTACGACAAGCTCGCCACCGGCAACCCCATCTTCAAGGCCCGCATGCAGGACGTCGGCTACCTCGACCTGACCGGCTGCATGGCCCTCGGCGCCACCGGCCCGGTCCTGCGCTCCGCCGGCCTGCCGCACGACCTGCGCAAGTCCGACCCGTACTGCGGCTACGAGAACTACGAGTTCGACGTGCCCACCACCGAGAGCTGCGACTCCTACGGACGCTTCCTGATCCGCCTGGAGGAGATGCGCCAGTCCCTGCGGATCGTCGAACAGTGCCTGGACCGGCTGGAGCCGGGACCGGTCATGGTCGCCGACAAGAAGATCGCCTGGCCCGCCCAGCTCGCCATGGGCCCCGACGGCCTCGGCAACTCCCTCGACCACATCAAGAACATCATGGGCACCTCCATGGAGGCCCTCATCCACCACTTCAAGCTGGTGACCGAGGGCTTCCGGGTCCCCGCCGGACAGGCCTACGCGGCCGTCGAGTCCCCCAAGGGCGAGCTCGGCGTCCACGTCGTCTCCGACGGCGGCACCCGCCCCTACCGGGTCCACTTCCGCGACCCGTCCTTCACCAACCTGCAGGCCATGGCAGCGATGTGCGAGGGCGGCCAGGTCGCCGACGTCATCGTCGCCGTCGCCTCCATCGACCCCGTGATGGGAGGCGTCGACCGATGACAGACATCCAGCTGGGGATGCCCCAGCTCCCCGCCCCCGACTTCCCGGCCGAGGTGCGCGCCCGGCTCGAAGCCGACGCCGCGGACATCATCGCCCGCTACCCCGACAGCCGCTCCGCGCTGCTGCCGCTGCTGCACCTGACGCAGTCCGAGGAGGGCTACGTCTCCCGCACCGGCATCCGCTTCTGCGCCGAGGTGCTGGGCCTGACCACTGCCGAGGTCACCGCCGTCGCCACCTTCTACACGATGTACCGGCGCAAGCCCTCCGGGGACTACCAGGTCGGCGTCTGTACGAACACCCTGTGCGCCGTCATGGGCGGCGACGCCATCTTCGACGAGCTCAAGGAACACCTCGGGGTCGGCAACAACGAGACCACCCCCGACGGCAAGGTCACCCTCGAACACATCGAGTGCAACGCGGCCTGCGACTACGCCCCCGTCGTGATGGTCAACTGGGAGTTCTTCGACAACCAGACCCCCGAATCCGCCAAGGCCGTCGTCGACGACCTGCGCGCCGGCCGCCCGGTCGAACCGACCCGGGGCGCGCCGCTGTGCACGTACAAGGAGACGGCCAGGATCCTCGCCGGGTTCCCGGACGAACGCGAGGGCGCGGTGGAGGCGACCGGCGGCGCCGGGCCCGCCTCCCTGATCGGCCTGCGCATCGCCCGCGGCGAGAGCCCGCACGCCTCGATCGTGCACCCGCGGGGCGAGGCCCGCGGCGAGACCGGCACCGAGGGAGGGGAGTGATGTCCGTGTCCACCGAGCTGAGCAAGAACGGAAGCCCGGAGAAGCTCCTCGCCCCCGTCCTGTCGGCGTTCTGGGACGAGCCGCAGTCCTGGACGCTGGAGACCTACCGGCGCCACGAGGGCTACGAGGGCCTGCGCAAGGCCCTCGCCATGACCCCGGACGACCTCATCGCCTACGTGAAGGACTCGGGCCTGCGCGGCCGCGGCGGCGCGGGCTTCCCCACCGGCATGAAGTGGCAGTTCATCCCGCAGGGCGACGGGAAGCCGCACTACCTCGTCGTGAACGCGGACGAGTCGGAGCCCGGAACCTGCAAGGACATCCCGCTCCTGTTCGCCAACCCGCACTCCCTCATCGAGGGAATGATCATCGCCTGCTACGCGATCCGCTCGCAGCACGCCTTCATCTACCTGCGCGGCGAGACCGTGCCGGTCCTGCGGCGCCTGCACGAGGCCGTGCGCGAGGCGTACGCCGCCGGATACCTCGGCAAGGACGCCCTCGGCAGCGGCCTCGACATCACGGTGCACGCGGGCGCGGGCGCGTACATCTGCGGCGAGGAGACGGCGCTGCTCGACTCCCTCGAAGGCCGGCGCGGGCAGCCCCGGCTGCGGCCCCCCTTCCCTGCCGTCGAGGGGCTCTACGCGTGCCCCACCGTCGTCAACAACGTCGAGTCCATCGCCTCGGTTCCCGCGATCCTGAACAAGGGCAAGGACTGGTTCAAGGCGATGGGGACCGAGAAGTCCCCCGGCTTCACGCTGTACTCGCTGTCCGGGCACGTCAGCGGCCCCGGCCAGTACGAGGCCCCGCTCGGCATCACCCTGCGCCAGCTCCTCGACATGAGCGGCGGGATGCGCCCCGGGCACCGGCTGAAGTTCTGGACCCCGGGCGGCTCCTCCACCCCGATGTTCACCGACGAACACCTCGACGTCCCCCTGGACTACGAGGGCGTCGGCGCGGCCGGCTCGATGCTCGGCACCAAGGCCCTCCAGTGCTTCGACGAGACCACCTGCGTCGTCCGGGCCGTCACCCGCTGGACCGAGTTCTACGCCCACGAGTCCTGCGGCAAGTGCACGCCCTGCCGCGAAGGCACGTACTGGCTCGTCCAGCTGCTGCGCGACATCGAAGCGGGCAAGGGCGTCATGTCCGACCTCGACAAGCTGAACGACATCGCCGACAACATCAACGGCAAGTCGTTCTGCGCGCTCGGCGACGGCGCGGCCAGCCCGATCTTCTCCTCGCTCAAGTACTTCCGCGCGGAGTACGAGCAGCACATCACGGGCAAGGGCTGCCCCTTCGACCCCAAGAAGTCGACCCTCTGGGCTGACACGGAGGTGAACGCATGACCGTCACCACTCACGCCCCCGCCGGTGGCGGAGAGGCCGCGGTACCGCCGGAGAACACGGTGTCCCTCACCATCGACGGCATCGAACTGTCGGTGCCCAAGGGGACCCTCGTCATCCGGGCCGCCGAACAGCTCGGCATCGAGATCCCCCGCTTCTGCGACCACCCCCTCCTCGACCCCGCCGGCGCCTGCCGCCAGTGCATCGTCGAGGTCGAGGGCCAGCGCAAGCCGATGGCCTCCTGCACCATCACCTGCACCGACGGCATGGTCGTCCGCACGCAGCTGACCTCCGAGGTCGCCGACAAGGCCCAGCGCGGGGTGATGGAGCTGCTGCTCATCAACCACCCGCTCGACTGCCCCGTCTGCGACAAGGGCGGCGAATGCCCCCTCCAGAACCAGGCCATGTCGCACGGCAACGCCGAATCCCGCTTCGAGGGCCGCAAGCGGACCTACGAGAAGCCCGTCCCGATCTCCACGCAGGTCCTCCTCGACCGCGAGCGGTGCGTGCTGTGCGCCCGCTGCACCCGCTTCTCCAACCAGGTCGCCGGCGACCCGATGATCGAACTGGTCGAGCGCGGCGCGCTCCAGCAGGTCGGCACCGGCGAGGGCGACCCGTTCCAGTCGTACTTCTCCGGCAACACCATCCAGATCTGCCCCGTCGGCGCCCTCACCTCGGCCGCCTACCGGTTCCGCTCCCGCCCCTTCGACCTCGTCTCCTCCCCGAGCGTGTGCGAGCACTGCGCGGGCGGCTGCGCGACCCGCACCGACCACCGGCGCGGCAAGGTCCTGCGGCGCCTCGCCGCCGAGGACCCCGAGGTGAACGAGGAGTGGGTCTGCGACAAGGGCCGCTTCGGGTTCCGCTACGCGCAGCGCCCGGACCGGCTCACCACCCCGCTGGTGCGCGGCGCCGACGGGATCCTCGCCCCGGCGAGCTGGCCCGAGGCCCTGGAGGCGGCCGCGGCCGGCCTCGCCGCCGCCCGCGGCCGCACCGGCGTGCTGACCGGCGGCCGGCTCACCGTCGAGGACGCCTACGCCTACGCCAAGTTCGCCCGCGTCGTCCTCGACACCAACGACATCGACTTCCGGGCCCGCGTGCACAGCGCCGAGGAGGCCGACTTCCTGGCCGCCTCCGTCGCCGGCACCGGCAAGGACCTCGACGGCACCGGAGTCACGTACGCCTCGCTGGAGGCCGCGCCGACCGTGCTGCTCGCCGGCATCGAGGCCGAGGAAGAGGCCCCCGGCGTCTTCCTGCGCCTGCGCAAGGCGCACCGCAAGCACAAGCAGCAGACCTTCGCGCTGGCCCCCTTCAGCACAAGGGGCCTGGAGAAGGCGGGCGGCATCCTGCTGGCCGCCGCACCCGGCACCGAACCCGAGTGGCTGGACGCCCTCGCCACCCGCAGCGGCCTGGAGGCCGGCGGATCCGCAGCCGCGGAGGCACTGCGCAAGCCCGGCGCGGTCATCGTCGTCGGGGAGCGCCTCGCCGGCGTGCCCGGCGCGCTGACCGCCGCCGTACGGGCGGCCACCGCGACCGGGGCCCGCCTGGTGTGGATCCCGCGCCGGGCCGGGGAACGGGCCGCCGTCGAGGCGGGCGCCCTGCCCTCCCTGCTCCCCGGAGGCCGCCCCGCCACCGACCCGCGCGCCCGCGCCGAGGTCGCCGCCGCCTGGGGGCTGGACGAACTCCCGCACCGCTACGGACGCGACACCGGCCAGATCGTCGAGGCCGCCGCCACCCGCGAACTCTCCGCCCTGCTCGTCGGCGGCGTCGACGTCACCGACCTGCCCGACCCGGCCCGCGCCCGGACCGCCCTCCAGGAAGCCTTCGTGGTCTCGCTGGAACTGCGGCCCGGCGAGGTCACCGACCACGCGGACGTGGTCCTGCCCGTCGCCGCGGTCGCCGAGAAGCCGGGTTCCTTCATCAACTGGGAAGGCCGGGTCCGGCCCTTCGAGGCCGCACTCAAGCCCGACCAGATGACCCGCCGCCTCGCCCCCGCCGACGCCCGCGTGCTGCACATGCTGGCCGACGCCGCGGACCGGCCGATCGCCCTGCCCGACGTACACGCCGTACGCCGGGAAGTGGACCGGCTCGGCCCCTGGGAGGGGGAACTCGCCGCGGAGCAGTCCACGGATCCGGTGGCGCCGCCGCGCCCCGGCGCCGGCGAGGCCGTCCTCGCCGGCCACCGGCTGCTGCTGGACCTCGGCCGGCTCCAGGAGGGCGACGACGCCCTCGCGGGAACCCGGCACGAGGCGCCCGCCCGGCTCTCGGCCGCCACCGCCGCCGAGACCGGCGTCAAGAACGGCGACGTTCTCGCCGTCACCGGCCCCGCCGGGACGGTCGAACTCCCGCTGCGGATCACCGAGATGCCCGACCGGGTGGTGTGGCTGCCGCTGAACTCCACCGGTTCCGGCGTGTTCTCCGACACCGGAGCCCGCCCCGGCACCCTCGTACGCATCGGCCCGGCGACCCCGGCCGCCGCCGGTGACACCACTGCGGAGGTGGAAGCGTGAGCGCGGTACCCGGTGACCTCGTCCAGCTGGCCGCGGAGGACCTGTCCCTGTTCGGCAAGGACGTCTGGTGGCTCGTCGTCGTCAAGGCGGTGTTCTGCTTCGCCTTCCTGATGGTGACCGTGCTCTTCTCCATCGTGTGGGAGCGCAAGGTCGTCGCCTGGATGCAGCTGCGCATCGGCCCCAACCGGCACGGCCCCTGGGGCATGCTCCAGTCGCTCGCCGACGGCGTGAAGCTGATGCTCAAGGAAGACCTCGTCGTCAAGCGGGCCGACAAGGTCGTCTACGTCCTGGCCCCGATCATCGCGGCGATCCCGGCCTTCATGGCCATCGCGGTGATCCCCTTCGGCCCCCCGGGCGACGAGGTCTCCATCTTCGGCCAGCGCACCACGATGCAGCTGACCGACCTGCCCATCGCGATGCTGTACATCCTCGCGGTGGCCTCGGTCGGCATCTACGGCATCGTCCTCGCCGGCTGGTCCTCCGGCTCGACGTACCCGCTCCTCGGCGGGCTCCGCTCCTGCGCCCAGATGATCTCCTACGAGATCGCGATGGGCGCCGCGTTCGCCTCGGTGTTCCTCTACTCCGGGTCGATGTCGACCTCGGCGATCGTGGAGGCGCAGGCCGACCGCTGGTACATCATCCTGCTCCCGGTCTCCTTCATCATCTACGTCATCACGATGGTCGGCGAGACGAACCGCGCCCCCTTCGACATGCCGGAGTCCGAGGGCGACCTGGTCGGCGGCTTCAACACCGAGTACTCGTCCATCAAGTTCGCGCTGTTCATGCTGGCCGAGTACGTCAACATGGTCACCGTCTCCGCGGTCTCCGTCACCCTGTTCCTGGGCGGCTGGCGGGCCCCGGCGCCGATCTCCACGTACTGGGAGGCCGCGAACCACGGCTGGTGGCCGATGCTCTGGTTCGTCCTCAAGGTGCAGCTGCTGCTGTTCTTCTTCATCTGGCTCCGCGGCACCCTGCCGCGCGTGCGCTACGACCAGCTGATGAAGCTCGGCTGGAAGGTCCTCATCCCGGTCTCCGTCGTCTGGCTGATGCTGGTGGCGACGGTCCGCGCACTGCGCAACGAGGCCTACGACTTCAGCGAGATCGTCCTGTACGTCGGCGGGGCCGTCGTCGCGATCCTGCTGCTGTCCTTCGTCGCCGACCTGTTCCGGGACAAGCGCGAGAAGGCGGCCGCCGAGCAGGCCGGCGAGGCCGCCGCGGCCGAGCCGTTCGACCCGATGGCGGGCGGGTTCCCCGTACCGCCCAAGCCCGGCCAGCACCTGGCACCCGTACCGCGCCGACGGCCTCGCAGCGAGCGGGAGCTGATTGTCAGTGGCGGCACGAATACTGACAGTGACCGAGAGGAGGGTGCAGAGAATGTCTGACGAGAAGTGGCAGAACCCGGTGGCCGGCTTCGGCGTGACCTTCAAGGCCATGTTCAAGAAGCGCCTCACCGAGCAGTACCCGGAGCAGCAGAAGACCACCGCTCCGCGCTTCCACGGACGGCACCAGCTCAACCGCCACCCCGACGGTCTGGAGAAGTGCATCGGGTGCGAACTGTGCGCCTGGGCCTGTCCCGCCGACGCGATCTACGTGGAGGGCGCGGACAACACGGAGGAGGAGCGCTACTCCCCGGGCGAGCGGTACGGGCGGGTGTACCAGATCAACTACGCCCGCTGCATCCTGTGCGGACTGTGCGTGGAGGCGTGCCCGACGCGGGCACTGACCATGACGAACGAGTTCGAACTGGCCGACTCCAGCCGTGAGTCGCTGATCTACACCAAGGAGCAGCTCCTCGCCGGGCTGACCGAGGGCATGGTCGAGGCCCCGCACTCCGTCTTCCCCGGCACCGACGAGCAGGACTACTACCGGGGGCTGGTGACGGGGGCCGCCCCGGACACGGTCCGGCAGGTCGCCGTCTCCAAGGGCGAGGTCGCGGAACCCGCCGAGGAGGTGCAGGCATGAGCGCCCTCGCCGCCGGCACCCTCGCTGCCGGCTCCCTGACCTCCACGGGCGAGGCCGTGCAGTTCTGGATCCTGGGCACCGTCGCCGTCATCGGCGCGCTGGCCACGATCCTGATGAAGAAGGCCGTGCACAGCGCCCTCAGCCTCGCCGGGACCATGATCATCCTGGCGGTCTTCTACCTCGCCAACGGGGCGTACTTCCTCGGCGTCGTCCAGGTGATCGTCTACACCGGCGCCATCATGATGCTGTTCCTCTTCGTGGTCATGCTCGTCGGCGTCACCGCCGCCGACTCCCTGAAGGAGACCATCAAGGGACAGCGCTGGCTCGCCGCCCTGTGCGGGCTCGGCTTCGGCACCCTGCTGATCGCCGGCATCGGCCAGGCCGGACTCAGCCACTTCAACGGGCTCGGCCGGATCAACTCCGGCGGACACGTCGAAGGCCTGGCCACGCTGATCTTCACCAAGTACGTCTTCGCCTTCGAGCTCACCGGCGCCCTGCTGATCACCGCGACCGTCGGCGCGATGGTGCTCACCCACCGCGAGCGCACCGAGCGGGCCGCCACGCAGCGCGAGCTCGCCGAGAAGCGCGTACGCGAGGGCGTGCAGCTCCCGCCGCTGCCCGCACCCGGCGTCTACGCCCGGCACAACGCCGTGGACGTGGCCGGTCTGCTGCCGGACGGAACCCCGTCCGAGCTGACCGTCAACAAGACGCTGCGGGCCCGCGGCCAGATCCGCGACGTGTCCAGCGAGGCGCTGAACGACCTGAAGGCGCTGGAACAGGCGTCCTCGGAGCGCCTCGGCCGCGAGGAGGCATCCAAGTGAATCCGGTCAACTACCTGTACCTGGCGGCCCTGCTGTTCACCATCGGCGCGGCCGGGGTGCTCATCCGGAAGAACGCGATCGTGCTGTTCATGTGCGTCGAGCTGATGCTCAACGCCTGCAACCTCGCGTTCGTGGCCTTCTCCCGGATGCACGGCAACCTCGACGGCCAGATCATCGCGTTCTTCACGATGGTCGTCGCCGCCGCGGAGGTCGTGGTGGGCCTCGCGATCATCGTGTCGCTGTTCCGTACCCGCCACTCGGCCTCGGTCGACGACGCCAGCCTGATGAAGCTGTAAGGGGCGCTCACAGTGGAGAACCTGATTGCGCTGCTGGTCGCGGCGCCCCTGCTCGGGGCGGTGCTGCTGCTGTGCGGCGGCCGCCGCCTCGACAAGGCCGGCCACTGGCTCGGCACCCTGCTCGCCGCCGTCTCCTTCGGCATCGGCGTCGCCCTCTTCGCCGACATGCTCGGGCGGAGCGCCGACGACCGGACCCTGCACCAGCGGCTGTGGACCTGGATCCCCGTGGAGGGCTTCCAGGCGGACATCGCCTTCCAGCTGGACCAGCTGTCGATGACCTTCGTCCTGCTGATCTCCGGGGTCGGCACGCTCATCCACGTGTACTCGATCGGGTACATGGAGCACGACGAGCGCCGCCGCCGCTTCTTCGGCTACCTCAACCTGTTCGTCGCGGCCATGCTGCTGCTGGTCATCGCGGACAACTACCTGCTGCTGTACTTCGGCTGGGAGGGCGTCGGCCTCGCCTCCTACCTCCTGATCGGGTTCTGGCAGCACAAGCCCAGCGCGGCCACCGCCGCGAAGAAGGCCTTCCTCGTCAACCGCGTCGGCGACATCGGCCTCTCGATCGCGATCATGCTGATGTTCACCACCTTCGGGACCTTCGCGTTCGGGCCGGTCCTCGGCTCCGTGGGAGAGACCTCCGAGGGCACGCTGACGGCGATCGGCCTGATGCTGCTGCTCGCCGCCTGCGGCAAGTCGGCGCAGGTGCCGCTTCAGTCCTGGCTCGGGGACGCGATGGAGGGCCCGACCCCGGTCTCGGCCCTCATCCACGCCGCCACCATGGTCACCGCGGGCGTCTACCTGATCGTCCGCTCGGGCGCCATCTTCAACGGGGCGCCGGACGCACAGCTGGTGGTCACCGTCGTCGGCGCGGTCACGCTGCTGTTCGGTGCGATCGTCGGTTGCGCGAAGGACGACATCAAGAAAGCCCTCGCGGGCTCCACGATGTCGCAGATCGGCTACATGATCCTCGCCGCGGGCCTCGGCCCCATCGGCTACGTCTTCGCGATCATGCACCTGGTGACGCACGGCTTCTTCAAGGCGGGCCTCTTCCTCGGCGCCGGTTCCGTGATGCACGGGATGAACGACGAGGTCGACATGCGCAAGTACGGCGGCCTGCGGAAGTACATGCCGGTCACCTTCGTCACCTTCGGCCTCGGCTACCTCGCGATCATCGGCTTCCCGGGCCTGTCGGGCTTCTTCTCCAAGGACATGATCATCGAGGCGGCCTTCGCGAAGGGCGGCACCGAGGGCTGGATCCTCGGCGGAGTGACCCTGCTCGGCGCGGGCATCACCGCCTTCTACATGACCCGCGTCATGCTCCTCACCTTCTTCGGTGAGAAGCGCTGGCAGCCGGACGGTGAGGGCCACGCCCCGCACCCGCACGAGTCGCCGAAGTCCATGACCGTCCCGATGGTCATCCTGGCGTTCGGATCGGTCTTCGCCGGCGGCTTCTTCGAGATCGGCGACCGCTTCCTGAACTGGCTGGAGCCCGTCACCGGTTACGAGCACGGCCACCCGCCGGTCAGCGCCATGACGGTGACCGCGGCCACCATGGTCGTCCTCGTCATCGGCGTCGGCATCGCCTGGGGCATGTACGGCAAGAAGCCCGTCCCGGTCGTCGCCCCGCGCGGCTCGCTCCTCACCCGGGCGGCCCGGCGGGACCTGTTCCAGGACGACTTCAACCACGTCGTCCTCGTCCGCGGCGGCGAGCACCTGACCCGCTCGCTCGTCTACCTCGACCACAGCGTGGTCGACGGAGTGGTCAACGGCACGGCCGCCTCGGTCGGCGGGCTCTCGGGCCGGCTGCGGAAGCTGCAGAACGGCTACGCCCGCAGCTACGCGGTCTCGATGTTCGGGGGCACGGCGATCCTCATCGCCGCGACCCTGCTGATGAGGGCGGTGTGAGATGAATTTCCCGCTTCTGACGGTGACGGCCGCGGTACCCGCGGTCGGCGCGATCCTGACGGCGGCCGTCCCGGCCGCCCGCCGGACCGTCGCCAAGTGGCTCGCCCTGCTCTTCTCCCTGGCGACCCTGGCCCTCGCCGTGCTCGTCGCGGTCCGCTTCGAACCGGGCGGTGACCGCTACCAGCTCACCGAATCCCGCTCCTGGATCGCCGACTTCGGCGTCCGCTACGAACTCGGCGTGGACGGCATCGGGGTGGCGCTCATCGCGCTCACCGCCCTGCTGATCCCCTTCGTGATCGCGGCCGGCTGGAACGACGCCGACCCGCTGGAGACCGAAGCGGCCAAGAGCAGCTTCGCCGCGGGCTCGCGCTGGCGGCCGACCCAGGGCTTCTTCGCCCTGATCCTGCTGGTCGAGGCGATGGTGATCATCTCCTTCGAGGCCACCGACGTCTTCCTCTTCTACATCTTCTTCGAAGCCATGCTCATCCCGATGTACTTCCTCATCGGCGGCTTCGGGGACCGGGCCCACTCCGGGTCCGAAGAGAACGCGGCCGCGCAGCGCTCGTACGCGGCCGTCAAGTTCCTCCTCTACAACCTGGCCGGCGGCCTGATCATGCTGGCCGCCGTCATCGGGCTGTACGTGGTCGCCGGGAACTTCTCGCTCCAGGAGATCACCGCGGCCCGCGCCGCGGGCACGCTCGACATGGCGACCAACACCGAGCGGCTGCTGTTCCTCGGCTTCTTCTTCGCCTTCGCGGTGAAGGCCCCGCTGTGGCCGCTGCACACCTGGCTGCCCAACGCGATGGGCGAGGCCACCGCGCCCGTCGCTGTACTGATCACCGCGGTCGTCGACAAGGTCGGCACCTTCGCGATGCTCCGCTTCTGCCTCGGGCTGTTCCCCGACGCCAGCAAGTGGGCCACGCCGGTGATCCTCGTACTGGCCCTGATCAGCATCGTCTACGGCGCGCTGGTCGCGGTCGGACAGCGCGACATCAAGCGGCTCGTCGCCTACGCCTCGATCTCCCACTTCGGGTTCATCATCCTGGGCATCTTCGCGATGACCTCCCAGGGACAGTCCGGCGCGACGCTGTACATGGTCAACCACGGCATCTCGACGGCGGCGCTGATGCTGGTGGCCGGCTTCCTGATCTCGCGGCGCGGCTCGCGGCTCATCGCCGACTACGGCGGTGTCCAGAAGGTGGCCCCGGTCCTCGCCGGGACCTTCCTCATCGGCGGCCTCGCCACCCTCTCCCTGCCGGGCCTCGCACCGTTCGTCAGTGAATTCCTCGTCCTGGTCGGCACGTTCGCCCGCTACCCGGTGGTCGGCGTCATCGCCACCGTCGGCATCGTGCTCGCCGCGCTGTACACCCTGGTGCTCTACCAGCGCACGATGACCGGTCCCGTGAAGGAGGAGGTCCGCACCATGCCGGACCTGCGCCTGCGGGAGGTGCTGGTGGTCGCCCCGCTCATCGCGCTGCTGATCGGCCTGGGCGTCTACCCCAAGCCCCTGACCGAGATCATCAACCCGGCGGTGAAGCACACCATGTCGGATGTGCAGCAGACCGACCCCGAGCCCGAGGTGGAGGCGGCCAAGTGAGCACGACAGCTGTAGGCCTTTGGGGACTGGCCGCGGAACCGGTCGACCGGATCCCGGCCCCGCACATCGAGTACGCGCAGCTCGCGCCCACGCTGATCGTGGTCGGCGCGGCCGTCCTCGGCGTCCTCGTCGAGGCCTTCGTCCCGCGCAAGTCCCGCTACTACGTCCAGGTGTTCCTCGCCGTCGCCGCGCTGGCCTCGGCCTTCGCGGCGGTCGTCGGCCTCGCGGCCGGCGGGTACGGGAGCAGCAAGGCCCACATCGCGGCCATGGGCGCCGTCGCGGTGGACGGCCCGGCCCTGTTCCTCCAGGGCACCATCCTGCTCGCCTCGATCGTGGCCGTGTTCACCTTCGCCGAGCGGCGCCTGGACCCGGAGGCCCACGGCAACCGGGTGGACTCCTTCGCCGCGCAGGCCGCGTCCGTACCGGGCAGCGAGAGCGAGCAGGCCGCCGTCAAGGCCGGGTTCACCACCACCGAGGTGTTCCCGCTGGCCCTCTTCGCGATCGCCGGCATGCTGATCTTCCCGGCGGCCAACGACCTGCTGACCCTGTTCATCGCGCTGGAGGTCTTCTCCCTCCCGCTGTACCTGCTCTGCGCCGTCGCCCGTCGCCAGCGGCTGATGTCGCAGGAGGCGGCGGTCAAGTACTTCCTGCTGGGCGCCTTCTCCTCGGCGTTCCTCCTCTTCGGCATCGCCCTGCTCTACGGGTACGCGGGCTCCGTCTCGTACGCGGTGATCGCGGACGTCGTGGACGGCACCGTCACCAAGGTCGACCCGGCGCTCGCCGCGACCATGGGCAACGACGCGCTGCTGCTGATCGGCGGCGCGCTGATCCTGACGGGCCTGCTGTTCAAGGTCGGCGCGGTTCCCTTCCACATGTGGACCCCGGACGTCTACCAGGGCGCCCCGACCCCGGTCACCGGCTTCATGGCCGCGGCGACGAAGGTGGCCGCCTTCGGCGCGCTGCTGCGGCTGCTGTACGTGGTCCTGCCGGGCCTGCGCTGGGACTGGCGGCCGGTGATGTGGGGCGTCGCGATCGTCACCATGCTGGCGGGTGCGGTGATCGCGGTGACCCAGACCGACGTGAAGCGGCTCCTGGCGTACTCGTCGATCGCGCACGCGGGCTTCATCCTCGCCGGTGTCATCGCGACCTCGGCGGAGGGCGTCCAGTCCGTCCTGTTCTACCTGGGCGCCTACTCCTTCGTGACGATCGGCGCCTTCGCCGTGGTCACGCTGGTGCGGGACGCGGGCGGCGAGGCCACCCACCTGTCCAAGTGGGCGGGCCTCGGGCGGCGGTCGCCGCTCACCGCGGCCGTCTTCGCGGTGTTCCTGCTGGCCTTCGCCGGTATCCCGCTCACCTCCGGCTTCACCGGCAAGTTCGCCGTGTTCAAGGCGGCGGCCGAGGGCGGCGCGGGAGCCCTGGTGGTGGTCGGCGTCATCTCGTCGGCGATCGCCGCGTTCTTCTACATCCGGGTGATCGTGCTCATGTTCTTCAGCGAGCCGAAGGCCGACGGCCCGACGGTGGCGGTGCCCTCTCCGCTGACGATGACGACCATCGCCGTCGGCGTCGCGGTCACCCTCGTCCTGGGCCTGGCCCCGCAGTACTTCCTGGACCTGGCGGGGCAGGCGAGCACGTTCGTCCGCTGACCGGTCCGGAACACCATCAGGGCCCGGCTTCCCACGGGGGGAGCCGGGCCCTGGTGCGTCCGGGAAGCTAGCCGGCGCTGCGTGCGGGCATGATCTGGGTGAGGTCCAGGTCGATGGGGAAGGGGACGGAGACCTTCAACCTGTCGTGGAAGATGCCGGTGGCGACGTACACCCTGGTCGCGGGTTCCAGTTCGTAGACGTAGACCACGGCCCGGCCCTCCTTGTTCTCCACCCGCCAGAAATGCGGAATCATGGCGCGGGCGTACTTGACCGGCTTCGTCTCACGGTCGCGGGCCACCGATTCCGGGGACACCACTTCGATGGCGAGCCGGACGGAACCGGCGGGAAGCCGGGTCTGGTCCGGATCCTCCTCGGGTTCCTTCGGGACGACGATCACATCCGGCTCCGGACGGTTGTGACGGTCGATGTCGATGGTGAACTCCCTCAACACCTCCAGTCCGTCCGGCACGACGGACTCCAACTGTCGTTCGAAGAAGCTCACCGCGCGCAGGTGGAAACGGGTCTGCGGACTCACGAAAACAAGGCTCCCGTCGATCAGCTCCGTGTGAGGAGGCAGATTCGGAAGCGTGTCCAGGTCGTCCGCGGTCCAGCCGCCCGGAGGCGGGATCGGCCAGCTGTGTTCCGGGTTCATCAGTGCTCCCATGAGCCGCAGTCTCGTGAGTGCGACCAGCGTATCGCCGGGGATCCGAGGAACACCGCCCTTTCGGGTGAGTCATATGCGGCTGGCACTTGATGGCCCTGCGGTCGCGGGACTAATGGCCGTGCGCGTGCGCGGTGCCCGCTGCGGCCGGGGTCTTCTTCGGGCACGTCAGGGCCGTGTTCCAGTTGTGGAAGCGGCCCGCCGGGTTGTCCTTGTACGCCCACATGTGCAGGTCGTAGTGCTTCGGCATGCCCGCCCAGTGGCCCGGCATCGGGCCGTCGAAGGGCAGGCCGAACATCGACGGCCGGTCGTCGGTGGTCTTCAGGTCCTGGTCCCGGTCGGTGGCCATCCACTCGACGGTCTGGAGCGTGCGGCGGCCGTGCCGGTCCTTCTCGGTGCTGTACAGGAGCGCGGTGGGCTTCGCGGGGTCCGTCGAACCCCAGTTGGCCTGCTTGACGTAGTGGTAGCCCATGGCGCCCGCGCCGAACGGATTGTTCATGCAGGCCTCGCCGTGCGGCACGTATCCGTCCTTGAGGGCCTGCCGTTCGTCCACGTACTTGGCGGTCACGGCGATCGCCGTCGCCATGTCGCGCATCGCCTTCCCGTTGCGGGGGTCCGGCGCCGGACCTTCCACGGCCGAGGCGGCCGGGGCGAGGGCGAGCGCCACCGCCGCGGCGGCGGCGATGGCCAGGGTGCGGGTGGACACGAGCATGGCAGGGCCTCCTGCGCTGCGGGGACTTCGGCTGTCCGAGCAGCATGCGTCCGGCCCGCTCCGGCCCGCCACGCGGGCGGGCCGGACGGATGAGCTAGAGGGCCCGGGCGGCGTACGCGCGGACGTCCGCGTCCGGGTCACCGGTCGCCCCGGCGAGCGCCGTACGGGCCCCCTCCGCGTCCCGGTGGCGCAGCAGCGCGAGCACCGCGGCCTTGCGGACGTCGGCGTTCGCGTCGGCGGCCAGCGCCTTCGCGAGGGCCGGGACGGCCGGGTCCGCCGGGGCGGACCCGAGGGCGCCGGCCGCCCCCGCCCGGACCTGCCACGCCGGATCGTCCAGCGCGGCGGCGGCCCGTACCGCGTACCCGCCGGGGCAGCCCGCCCGCGCGAGGGCGGCCAGCGCGGCGCCCCGGACCAGCGGATCGGCGTCGTCCAGCAGCGGGTCCAACGGCTCTGGGGCCGGGGCGTGCACCGCGGCGAGCCCCTTGGCCACCGCGACCCGTACCTCGCGCGCCGGATCGGCGGCGGCCGCCGCCAGGTCCGGTACCGCGTCGACGGAGACCAGGGCCCGCACGGCGTGGATCCGGACCTCGATGTCGGGGTCGGCGAGCGAGGCGGCGTACAGCACGGCGTCGCCGAGCCGCAGGGCGCGCAGGGCCTCCAGGGCCGCCGAGCGGACGGCGGGGTCGGCGACCGTGAGGGCCGTCCGCAGGCCGGCCGCCAGCGCGGGCTCGGCGGGCAGCACTTCGAGGAGCTCCCGCAGCGCGGCCGCCGCGACCGCGCGGACCTGCCCGGCCGGGTCCGCGAGCCGTGCCGCGAGGGCCGGGCCGGCCCCGGCGGGCAGGGTCTCGCCCAGCGTGGCCACGGCCGCCGCCCGCAGGGCCGGGTCGGGGTCCGTGAGGTAGGGCAGCAGGGCGTCCAGATCCGGCTCCTCCTCGGCGAGCCCGACCAGCCGCAGCAGCCGCTCGCCGGTGTCGGGGCCGGTGTCGGGGCCGGCGGCGGCGTCCCCGTCCGGGCCCGGTGCGGCGGCGGGCCCGGTGCCGGTGTGCCCGGCGCCGGTGTGCCCGGAGCCGGGGACGGCCGCCGGGGCGGTGCTGCGGGGGCCCGCCGTGGCCACCGGGACGAGGGCGACCTCGCCCAGCTCGCGGGACGGGAACGGCGACGGTTCGAAGCCGGGCACCGGCACCACGTACGGCTCGACCGGCCGGGCGGTGAACACCATCGCCCCCGACGCGGACTTGCGCAGGTCCAGGTGGTGCAGCCAGCCCTGGTCGTCGCGCTCGGGATGGTCCAGGCGCTCGTGGTACAGCCCCCAGCGGGATTCCGTGCGCGCCAGCGAGGACCGCGCCGCCATCTCCGCGCAGTCCCGGATGAAGGACACCTCCGCGCACCGCATCAGCTCGTGCGCGGTGGCCGCGCCCATCTCCGCGATCTCCCCGCTCATCCGGTCGAACGCCGCCACCGCCAGCGACAGCTTCGCCCCCGTCTTCGGAGGGGCGACGTAGTCGTTGACGAAGCGCCGCAGCTTGTACTCCACCTGCGGCTGCGGCGGACCGTCCGGATGCCGCAGCGGCCGGTAGATCAGCTCGTGCGCCGCCGCCACCTGACCGGCCGGCAGGGCTCCCTCGTAGGCCGTGTACCGGGAGGCGTCCGCGCCCGCCAGGTCCCCGAAGACGAACGCCCCGATCATGTAGTTGTGCGGTACGGAGGCCAGGTCGCCCGCCGCGTACAGCCGGGGCACCGTGGTGCGGGCGTGGTCGTCGACGCGTACGCCCGAGGCCGAGTGGCCGCCGCACAGGCCGATCTCCGAGATGTGCATCTCGATGTCGTGGGTGCGGTAGTCGTGGCCGCGGCCCGCGTGGAAGGTGCCGCGCGTGGGCCGTTCCGTCGTGTGCAGGATCGACTCCAGCGAGGCCACCGTCTCCTCCGGGAGATGGCTGAGCTTGAGGTACACCGGGCCCCGGTCCGAGGCGAGTTCGGCCGCGAACTCGGCCATCATCCGGCCCGACCAGTAGTCGGAGTCGACGAAGCGTTCGCCGTGCCGGTTGACCTGGTAGCCGCCGAACGGGTTGGCGACGTACGCGCACGCCGGACCGTTGTAGTCCTTGATCAGCGGGTTGATCTGGAAGCACTCGATCCCGGTGAGCGCGGCGCCCGCGTGGTAGGCCATCGCGTACCCGTCCCCGGCGTTGGTCGGGTTCTCGTACGTCCCGTACAGGTAACCGGAGGCCGGCAGTCCGAGCCGGCCGCACGGCCCGGTCGCGAGGACCACCGCCCCCGCGCGGACCGTCACGAAGGCGCCCGTACGGGTGTTGAAGGCGGCCGCGCCGATCGCGCGGCCGTCCTCGGGCGAGGTGAGGACCCGGACCGGCATCACCCGGTTCTCGATGCGGATCCGCTCGCGCATCTCGCGGCGCCGCAACTGCCGGTAGAGGACCTTCTTGACGTCCTTGCCCTCCGGCATCGGCAGCACGTACGAGCCGGAGCGGTGCACCTGGCGGACCGCGTACTCGCCGTGCTCGTCCTTCTCGAACTTCACCCCGTACGACTCCAGGCGCCGCACCATGTCGTAGCCGCGGGTCGCGGTCTGGCGGACCGTGGACTGGTCGACGATGCCGTCGTTGGCGCGGGTGATCTCCGCGACGTAGTCGTCCGGTTCGGCGCGGCCGGGGATGACGGCGTTGTTGACCCCGTCCATGCCCATGGCGAGGGCGCCGGAGTGACGCACGTGCGCCTTCTCCAGCAGCAGGACGCGCGCGCCGCGCTCGGCGGCCGTCAGGGCCGCCATCGTGCCGGCGGTGCCGCCGCCGATGACGAGGACGTCGCAGGAGAGTTCCTCGGCGTCGCCGATCGGGGGGATGTCCACGGTGCGCTGCCTTTCGGGGTGGAGCGGGCGGAGTCAGAGGGAGGCGAGGACCTGGCGCCGGAGCGCGGGGTCCGCCGCCGTACGGTCCCGGGGGCGGGGGACGTCGAAGACGTCGAGGATCCGGCCGGAGCCGAGGAGCGCGACGCGGTCGCCGAGGAACAGGGCCTCGTCCACGTCGTGGGTGACGAAGACGACGGTGGCCCCGGTCCCGGAGAGGACCGTGACCAGCAGGTCCTGCATCCCGGCGCGGGTCTGGGCGTCGAGCGCGCCGAAGGGCTCGTCCATCAGGACGGCGCGGGGGCGCGCGGCGAGGGCGCGGGCCAGCTGGACGCGCTGGCGCTGACCTCCCGAGAGCTGGTGCGGGAGCTTGTGCGCGTGCTCCGCGAGCCCGACCCGTTCCAGCCAGTCCGTGGCGGTGCGCCGCCGGGCGGCCCGCCGCCGGGCCGGGAAGGACCGGCCGCGGGGGCGGCCCGCGGGGGCGCCGGGGTCCGGGTGGGCGCCGGGGTCCGCAGGGTCGCCGGGGTCCGCGTCGCCGGGGTCCGCGTCCGGGTTCGTGGATCCTTTGATCGCGAGCGGGAGTTCGACGTTGGCCCGTACGGTCCGCCAGGGCAGCAGGGCGTCGTCCTGGAACACCAGCGCCCGGTCGGCGTCCGGCCCGGTGACGGGCCGCCCGTCCTGCTCGACGGCGCCGCCGAGCGGCGGCAGCAGTCCGGCGAGGGCCCGCAGCAGCGTCGACTTCCCGCACCCGGAGGGGCCTACGACGGCCAGGACCTCTCCCGCCGCGACCGTGAGGTCGACCCCGTCGAGGACGGGGCTCCCGCGGTGCCCGAGCCGTACGCCGCGCAGGGTGAGGGCCGCTCCGCGGGCGGGGCGGGCGACGGTACCGGTCAGGGTGTCGGTGGTCAGGCTCACGGGGCCGCCTCTCGGTCGGGGGTGGTCACGGCGTCGGCGGTGCCGGGGCGAGGGCCGTCCCCCGGGCGGGGCCGGGAGCCCTCCGGCCCGGGCTCCCGGTCCTCGGCCGGGGCGGCCGCCGCCCCGGGAGCCGGGGCGGGCGTGGCGGTGGGCGCGGAGGTGTCCGCGGGGCCGGAGGGCGGGGCGTTCCGGCGGGGCGTGCGGCTCGGGCCAGGGCGGCGGCCCGGGCGGCGGCCTGGGCGGCGGCCTGGGCGGGGTCCGGGGGTGGGGGCCGCCGTCGTGTCGCGGCCCGGCAGCCAGTGCGTCAGGCGGCGGCCCGCGCGTTCCACGGCCGTGGAGGTCAGCCAGCCCAGCGCGCCGATCGTGACCATGCCGACGAAGACCCCGGGGTAGTCCACCACCGTGTAGTCCTGCCAGGTCCGGTAGCCGACCCCGTACTCCCCGGAGATCATCTCGGCGGAGATCACGCAGATCCAGGACACCCCGATGCCCACCGACAGCCCGCCGAACACGCCCGGCAGGGCCCCCGGCAGCACCACCGAGAACAGCACCCGCCGCCGGCCGCCGCCCATCGTCAGGACGGCCTCCTCCCACACCGGGGACAGCGCCGCCACCGCGTGCCGGGTCGAGACCAGCACCGGGAAGAAGGCGGCCGTGCAGGTGATGAACACGATCCCCTGCTCGTTGGACGGGAACAGCAGGATCGCGACCGGGACCAGCGCGATCGCGGGGACCGGCCGCAGCACCTCCACCAGCGGGCCCAGCACGTCGGCCGCGATCCGCGACCGCGCGATGGCCGTACCCGCCGCCACGCCCAGGACGGCCGCCAGCGCGAAGCCCGTCACGATCCGGCTCAGGCTGGAGCCCAGGTCCTCCCAGTACGGGCCGGCCGTCGCCCGCTCGGCGAGCTTCGAAGCCACCTCGACGGCCGTCGGGAACTGCTCGAACCGCAGCCAGAGGTTCACGTCCAGCGCGGTCAGCACCTGCCACAGCAGCAGCGCCGCCCCGAGCGAGGCCACGCGCAGCACCCGGCGGCCGGCGCTCACGCGGCGAGCCCGGTGGCTTCGGAGTAGCTCACGATCCGCGCTCCGGAGTCCCGGTGCGCTTCCGCGTAGGCCTTCGCGCCCGCCGCCGTGACGAACGCGCGCAGCTCGGCGCCCTCCGCCACCCACACGGCCCGGTCGGCGAACCAGAGGGTGCCGGTCACCGCGTCCGGTACGTACGCGGCGCGGACGTCGGCCCCGCGGGCCGCCTTGAGGAGCTCGCGGGGGGAGTCGTAGGTCCGGGTCTCCTGCTGTCCCTTGAGCCACAGTTCGCTGCGGGCGGGGGCCGCCGCGGGCAGGGGGGTCCGGCCCGCGGTGGCGCGGCGCAGCGGCTCCGGGTCCACGAAGGCGTCCACGTCGACGTCGCCGACCAGCCCGGCGTCCTTCAGTACGGGCACGTCCTGCTTCAGCGCCCCGGTCAGTTCGGGGCGCAGCGCCGGGTCGAAGGTGGCGATGCCGTTGGCGCCGTTGTAGAGGTAGACCACCTCGGCGGGCAGTCCGGTCTCCTTCGCCACCGCTTCGGCGGCGGCGACCGGCCGGGCGCGCAGCTGGTCGGTCGCCCTGAGCTGGGAGCGTAGGAAGTCGTCGAGGACGCCGGGCCGCTCGCGGGCGAAGTCCTGGCGGACGGTGACGCCGTGGAAGGTCGGCAGGTTCAGTTCGGCGCCGTCGTACAGGGCCTTCGCCTTGCCCTCGTAGGCCAGCTGTCCGGGCCAGGCCACGAACTGGGAGAGGGCGTCGGCGCTGCCCGCCTGGAGGGCCGAAGCGCCCACGCTGGGCTGCTGGTTGAGTTTCTGGATGCCCTTGTCCGGGTCGATCCCGGCCCGCTGGAGGGCGCGTACGAGGGTCCCGTCGGCGGCGGAGCCGACGCTGGTGGAGACCTTCTTGCCGCGCAGGTCGGCGAGCGACTCCAGGGGTGAACCCGGGGCGGTGACGACGGTGTTGAGGCCGCCCCGCAGGTTGTAGCCGGTCACCGACACGAGGCTCGTGGGCTGCTTCAGCTCCTTGCCGCGGGCCGCGTTGATGAGGAGGGGGAAGTCGCCCATGGAACCGATGTCGATCTTCCCGGCGGTCATCTGGGCGGTGATGGGCGCACCGGTGGCGTAGTCCTGCCAGTCCACCTCGTAGGTGACGCCCTCCCGTGCGCCGCGGGCGGCGAGCTCCTGCTCGAAGTAGCCGAGGGAGCGCAGCAGGGTGCCGGCGGTGACGGTGTTGATGGTCTTGGACTGGTAGCCGACGGTCACGGTGACGGTCTTCGGGGAGTCCGCCCCGGAGGCGTCGCCGCAGGCGGCCGCGAGCGGGGCGAGGAGCAGGACGAGCGCGGGCGCGAGGGCCTTCGCGGGCGGGGTGCGCATGGGGGCGGGGCCTTTCACCGGAGCAGGTAGGGCATGTTGACGGTGACCGCGCCCGTGGGGCAGCGGGCGGCGCACGGGCCGCAGTACCAGCACTCGTCGACGTGCATGTACGCCTTGCCGTTGTCCTCGCGGATGGCGAGCGAGTCGAGGGGACACATGTCGACGCACAGGGTGCAGCCGTCGATGCACAGGGACTCGTCGATGGTCACGGGCACGTCGCCGCGCTGGGGGACCAGAGGCATGGCTGTCTCCAGGAAGGGGGGGCGGAGGGGCTGCGCGGTGGGCTACAGCGAGCGGTGCAGCAGGCCGCTCATGGTGATGCGGTCGCCGCGGAAGCGGATGAACTCCAGGTCCACGGGCCGGCCGTCGGCGAGGTGGGTGAGCCGCTCCAGCATCAGGACGGCGGCCCCGCGCGGGGCCTGGAGCACGGCGGCGGAGTGCGCGTCCGCGTTGACGGCCTCCAGGGTGATCTCGGCGTGCCCGAGGGGCTGTCCGGTCAGCTGTTCCAGCAGCCGGAACACGTCGGTGTGCTCCAGGTCGCAGCCGAGGAGACCGGCGCCGATGTCGAGGGGGACGTACGTGAGGTCGAGGGAGAGCGGCAGGCCGTTCAGGCGGCGCAGCCGCTCGATGTAGAGCACCTCGGAGTGCTCGGGCAGGCCGAGCCGTACGGCGACGGGGGCGGGGGCGCGGACGGGTCCGGCGCCGCGGACCTCGTTGGTCACCTCGCCGTGCTCGTGGAGGGTTTCGGCCAGGCCCTGGAGGCGGTCCAGGCCGTGCGGGTACTTCTCGCCGACGACGAGGGTGCCCACCCCCGGCCGGCGTTCCACGAGCCCCTCGCCGCGCAGCAGGTCGAGGGCCTGGCGGACGGTGTTGCGGCCGGCTCCGTAGTCGGTGGCGAGGGCGTCCTCCAGGGGGAGGACGCCGTCCGGGTATCCGCCGGTCAGGATCTGGCGGCGCAGCAGGTCGGCGAGCTGGCGCGCCTGGTCCGCGCGCAGCCGCCGGCGGCGCGCGGCGGCGACCGGGACGGTGTGCGTGGCGGTGCGTTCGGCTGGCATGGCAGGGAACGTACCGGGGGCGGGGCGGTCGTGGTGTTGCGGCGGTGTTGCGCCACCGGCCGCCCCGCGCGCAGGGCTGTGACCTGCGGTTCCGGGCGGCCGTCGGGAGGAACCGCCACCGGCCGACGAGCGCTTCGACGCGATCGGGGACGCCCTGCGCACCCGCCCGGAGGCGCGTTGCGGGGACGGGGAGCGGTCCACGACCGAGGAGCCGGTCGGGGACCGGCTCCTCGTCCGTGACGCTCCCTGGCGGGAGCCCGCGTTTCCTAGCGGGAGCCCGCGATCCGGCCGGTGACCTCGCCGAGGCCGACGCGGGTGCCGTCGGCGCCGGGCGCCCAGGCGGTCAGGGTGACGGTGTCGCCGTCCTCCAGGAAGGTGCGCTTGCCGTCGGCGAGCTCGATGGCGTCGCGGCCGTTCCAGGTGAGCTCCAGCAGGGAGCCCCGCTGGTCCACCTCGGGGCCGCTGACGGTGCCGGAGCCGAACACGTCGCCGGTGCGCAGGGAGGCGCCGTTGACGGTCATGTGGGCCAGCTGCTGGGCGGCGGTCCAGTACATGCCGGCGAACGGCGGCCGCGCCACCTCCTGCCCGTTGATGGCGACGCTGATGTGCAGGTCGAAGCCGCCGGGGCGGTCGCTGTCGGCGTCGTCGAGGTAGGGCAGGAGCGGGAAGTCCCGGGCGGGCGGGGCGACACGGGCCGCGTCCAGGGCCTCCAGGGGGGTCACCCAGGCGGAGACGGAGGTCGCGAAGGACTTGCCGAGGAACGGGCCGAGCGGCACGTACTCCCAGGCCTGGATGTCGCGCGCGGACCAGTCGTTGAGGAGGAACAGGCCGAAGACGTGGTCCTCGAAGTCGCCCAGCGGCACCGGGCGGCCCAGCTCGGAGGGCGTGCCGACGACGAAGCCGACCTCGGCCTCGATGTCGAGCTTCACGGACGGCCCGAAGACGGGCGCCGGGTCGGCGGGGGCCTTGCGCTGCCCGGAGGGGCGTACGACGTCGGTGCCGGACACGACGATCGTGCCCGAGCGGCCGTGGTAACCGATGGGCAGGTGCTTCCAGTTGGGGGTCAGCGCGTCCCCGTCGGGGCGGAACATCTTCCCGACGTTGGTGGCGTGGTGCTCGCTCGCGTAGAAGTCGACGTAGTCGGCGACCTCGTACGGCAGGTGCAGCGTGACCGCGTCGAGCGGCAGCAGGTGCGGCTCGACGGTGGGGCGGTGGCCGGGGTCGGTGACCCAGGCGGTCAGCGCGCGGCGCACGTCGCGCCAGGCGGTGCGCCCGGCGGCCAGCAGCGGGTTGAGGGAAGTCCGGCCGAGGAGTCCGGCGTACGGGGAACCGAGCGCGGCCGCGGCCGCCCCCGCGTCGAGCACGTGCCCGCCGATCCGCACGCCGATGCGGCGGCGGTCCTCCCCGGCGGTCGAGAAGACGCCGTAGGGGAGGTTGTGCGGCCCGAACGGGTCGCCCTCGGGAACATCGAGGGGGCTCTGCTGGGGCATGGGGTGCTGCCTCGCTTTCGACGCGGGCCGGGGGTGTCCCGGGGGCTTGTTGACACGTTACGTGCCAGGTGGGGTCTGTGGGAGGCCGGATTCGGGCGCTATTTGTAGGACTTGTCCAACGGGGTCCGTATCCTTGGTGCCGTGACTTCCGCCCTCCCCTATGCCTTGATCGCCACCGACCTGGACGGGACTCTGCTGTGCGCCGGGGACACCGTCTCGGCCCGCTCCCACACGGCCCTCGCGACGGCCCGGGCCGCGGGCGCCCAGCACATCGTCGTCACCGGGCGACCGGTTCCACAGGTCCGACACGTCCTGGACGGCCTCGGCTACACGGGGCTCGCGGTGTGCGGGCAGGGCGCGCAGGTGTACGACGCGGCGCGCGGACTTCTGCTGCACTCCGTCTCCATGGACCGGGGGCTGGCCGAGGTGGCCCTCGGCAAGATCGAGGCGGAGATCGGCGAGGTGTACACGGCCGTCAACCAGGAGGGCCTGGACGCGGAGATGCTGATAGGGCCCGGCTACCGGATGTGGCACCCGCACCTGCCGACCGTGCGCGTGCCGCGGCGCGGCGACCTCTGGTCGGAGCCGATCAACAAGGTCCTGCTCCAGCATCCGCGGCTGGACGACGACGAGCTGACCCGGGTGGCACGGTCGGTGGTCGGGGACCTGGTCAACGTCACCATGGCGGGGGAGCACACCGTGGAGCTCCAGCCGCCGGGCATCGACAAGGCGAGCGGGCTCGCGCGGGCCGCGGACGTCCTGGAGGTGGCCGCCGCCTCGACGATCGCCTTCGGCGACATGCCGAACGACATCCCGATGTTCGCCTGGGCCGCCCACGGGGTGGCCATGGCCAACTCCCACCGCGAGCTGGTGGCCGTCGCCGACGAGGTGACGCTGTCGAACGAAGCGGACGGCATCGCGGTGGTCCTGGAACGCCTGTACGCCTGATCGCTCGGTGCTCGCACGATGCGAGCATCAACCGTCGCCCACGCTTGACGCTATGCCGGCATCGACGGGCCGAGGGGTGCGGGGTCCGTGCGTTCCCGGCCGTGGCCGCCGGGGTGGCCGAGGGGGTGGGCGCAGGCGTCGGGGCCGGTGGTCACCGGGCAGTCGGGGAGGGCGAGGATCGCGTCGGGTTCGGCGCCGGGCCCGTCCGTGCCGGACCAGCGGGCCCACAGGGCTTCGCCGGATCCGGGGTCGTGGACGACGTCGAGGTGCGGGCCGGCGTGACGTTCGAGGGGGCAGCGCAGCTCGGGGCCGGCCGCGAGGACCTCCCGGAGGGCCCTTGAGGGGAGGAGGCGGGTCAGTGCGTCCAGGTGGGTCGCGGAGAGGGTGCCGGGTGTGGCGCAGGGGAGGGGTGGCGGGGGCGGCCCGTCGGTCACGCGAGCCACCCCCGGGCGACGATGCCCGCCACGCAGCAGGTCCACGCGACGGCCCCCACGGTCACGGCCACCGCGCTCCGCCGCTCGGCCCGGGCCCGGCCGGCCGCCGGGTCGCCGGGGTGCTCCAGGAGGCCCCGGAGCCGGTCGGCGGCCGCGGCGGCCCCGGCCGCGAAGGCGGCCCGCTCGGCCTCCCGCCGTACGAGGGCGGCGTCCAGGAGGGCGAGGAACGCCGCCCGGTACGCGGGATCCCCCTCGATGCGGCGCAGCTCGCCCGCGGAAGCCTCCGGGTCCGGGCGGGCCGTCACCGCAGCCTCCGCGCGCTCAGGGCGTTGCGCCGGGCGATCTCGGCGCGCAGCCGTTCCATTGGGTCGGCGGGGCGGACGTCACGCGGCTCCGCCTCCCACTCCGGCCCGCCGTGCAGGGGCCGCAGGGACCAGTACGGGCCGGCGGTCCCCCGGAACTCCCCGAGCCGCCCGTCCCGTCCGGCGTCCACCACGACCGTGCCGAGGGGTGGGGGCTGGGGGTGGTTCGCTTCGCACATGGATGTCCCTCTCCGTAGCCGAGTCGCTACCGAACGGGTTCAGGGTGGCCCTGACCGGGGGAGGCTTCAACCTGTCGGATCGGAACGGAAGATTGGTCAGGAGCCCTTGAACCGCAAGGAGTTGAATCCCGAGCGCGGGCCCCAGGCGGCCTTCGGGGCGCGTTTACGCAGCTGGCGGGAGGAGCGGGGCTGGACGCAGGAGGCCCTGGGTGGACGGCTGGGGTACTCCAGTACGCACGTCTCGGCAGTCGAAACTGGACGGAAAGTGCCGACTTTGCGTTTCTCGCGCAGTGCCGATGAGGTCTTCGGCACCGGGCAGAGCGAGAAGTCGTTCGAGCGCGAATGGCGCGAGATCCGGCACGGCGTACTGCTGGAGGGCTTCCCGGAGTTCCTCGGGTACGAGAGCCGGGCGGTCGAGATCCGCCTGTACGAGGTGGGCGTCATACCGGGGCTGCTCCAGACGCCGGAGTACGCGACCGTGCTCGCCGAGAGCGCCGTCAAGCGGGGCGCCATCACCGCCGATCACGCGGCCGAGCGGATCGGCGTCGTCGCGGACCGGCAGGCCGTACTGCTGCGCACCCCTCCGCCGCTGATCCTCGCGGTACTCGACGAGAGCTGCATCCGTCGGCCCCTCGGCGGACCCGCCCTGATGCGGGACCAGTTCACGCGACTGCTCGAATTCGCCGAATTGCCGAACACGGTGCTCCAGGTCGCGCCGTTCGACATGGGGGAGCGGCGGCCGTTCAACCTGCCCGTTACCGTGCTCACCCTGCCGGACCGCTCGATCATGTCCTACGCGGAATCCGCCCAACGCGGCCACCTGGAGCGGGACAACAACTCGGTAGTGCCCATGCTGACGGCCTACCATCAACTCCAAGCCGAAGCGCACACGCAGGCGGCATCTGTGGCCATGATCGATCAGCTAAGAAAGGGCACGTCGTGACGACCGAATCCCCCCGCTGGTTCACGTCCTCCTACAGCGACAACGGCGGCCAGTGCGTCGAGGTCGCCACCAACCTCGTCGCCTCGCGCGGTGTCGTCCCCGTCCGGGACTCCAAGTGCGACGACGGCCCCGTGCTCGGCTTCGCCGCCGCCGCGTTCTCCGCGTTCGTGGACGGCGTCAAGGCCGGCTGACCGTCCCGGCCGGACCCCCGGGCGGGACGCCCGGGGTTCCGGAAGAGACGGCCTAGGGCCTGTCGTCAAACTCCCGTCTGCCCCGCGACGCCTGGCACGCGCTCTCGCCGCACCGGGCGAAAGCCAAGTACGTCCAGTACGCGGGCTTCCGCCCGGCGCACCGAGAGCACGCACCAGACGCCGCAGGGCCGCCCTCCGGGCGACGACGGGAGTTTGACGACAGGCCCTAGCCCGCCGCGCGCGGGAGCCGGCGTTCCCAGGTGCGGTGGAAGACGACCTCGTCGCCCTCCCGGCACACCACTTCGTTCGAGGTCAGGAAGCCGCCCTCGTCGCACGAGATCTCCGACCGGGTCTCGACCCGCGTGTCCCAGCCCAGTTCCGGCCGGTGGAGCCGGATCCGCCAGTCGGAACGGGTGCGGGCCGACAGCGGGTCGGCCTCCTGGATCTCGTACACCTCCAGCGCGTCCTCGCTGAACTCCAGCCCGTCCGGGTACACCCGCGTGCCCCCGTACCGGGGGTCCACCTCCAGCCGCCAGGTCCCGCGCGCCACGTCCCGTACGACCAGCCGTTCCGGGCGCGGTTCCTCCAGGGTGTCCGGGTGGACCACGCCCAGCGGCTCGGCCTGCTCCGGGGCCTCGAAGACGATGTCCTCCGCCCGGGCGGAAGCCGACCGCACCGGGAGCTCCAGGGTGCTGCCCTCCGGGTCGAGGGTCCAGCCGGCCTCCGAGCCGGCCCGGGGCCAGATCCACGGCCAGTACGCGGAGGACACCGCCAGCCGGATCCGGTGGCCCGGCGGGAAGGAATGGCCGATGCCGTTCAGCTCGAAGGTGACCTCCTCGGCCGCGCCCGCGGGCCACGGCACGGCCCGGTCCCTGCCCCGGCGCGCCGACAGGTTCAGCACGCCCCGGGTGACCAGCGTCGAGGACCCGTCGGGGGCCACGTCGCACAGCCGCGCCACGGCCTGCCCGTACGGGACGTCCATGCGCAGCCGCAGCGTCACCTTCGGCCGGCCGAGGATCTCCACGGGCTCGCCCGACCCGACGGGGAACTCGAAGCAGGCCGACTTGGCGTCCTCCTCGCGCTGGTCCGGCGGCAGGTCGGCGTCGTTGCCGAAGGGGAAGAAGCGGCCCGCGTCGAGCCCGGTGTGCTGCGGCGAGGCGACCACCACCGGCGGGCCCTGGAGCCCGTACGAGACGGGTACGACGGACGGCGACGGCCAGGCCCGCTCGCCGGCCCAGCGGCCCGGCAGCCGCTCGTACACGGTCGCCGGCGGGTGGGAGCCGCTGATCCAGGCGCGCAGCAAGGGCTCCTCCATGACCCCGTTGTCCTCGCCCCGCAGCCAGTGGTCCCACCAGCGCAGGGTTTCCTGGAGGAAGCCGATCGCCGGGCCCGGCGGCAGCCCGCGGTCCGGGTACTGGTGGGACCAGGGCCCGATCAGTCCCCGGACCCGCCCCGCCGGGAGGTGTTCGACGAGCCGCAGCACCGTGTCCCGGTACGGGTCGTGCCAGCCGCCGACGGCCAGCACCGCCGCCCTGACGGCCCCGTAGTCCTCGCAGACGCTGCCGTGGCGCCAGTAGTCGTCGCGGGTCTGGTGGGACAGCCAGGTGTGGACGAGGGGCTCCACGGCCTCCAGCCGGTCCAGCCACTGCTCGCGCCAGCCGTCCCCCGCGTAGAGCGGGTCCGGTGGCCGCGAGGCGAAGGCCAGCATGGTCGCCGACCAGGCGTGCATGTCCACGGCCAGGACGGAGCCGCCCATGTAGTGGACGTCGTTGTCGTACCGGTCGTCGGTCGAGCAGACGGTGACCACCGCTTTCAGGGCCGGCGGGGCGAGCGCCGCGATCTGGAGGCTGTTGAAGCCGCCCCAGGAGATCCCGAACATGCCCACCGCGCCCGTGCACCACGGCTGCGCGGCCAGCCATTCCACCACCGCGACCCCGTCGGCCAGTTCCCGCGCGTCGTACTCGTCGCCCGGGTGCCCGCCGCTGCAGCCGTGGCCGCGCACGTCCACCCGGACCGAGGCGTAGCCGTGCCCCGCGTACCAGGGGTGGCGCTGGCGGTCGCGGGGCGCGGTCCAGTCCGTGAGCCGGTACGGCAGGTACTCCAGCAGGGCGGGGACGGGCTCGTCCGTCACCGGGCGCCAGATCCGCGCGTACAGCTCCACGCCGTCCGGCAGCGGGATCCGGACGTCCTCCTGGGTGGTCGCGTACGGGAACGCGGTACGGATGATCATCGGTGGTCGGCCACCCTTTCTCAGTGGACGGGGTGCATCGTGCGGCGCAGCCAGGGCGCCAGCGCGACCACGACGAGGCCCGCCGCGACCGCGACGGCGCCGTTGACGCCGAAGTAGACGGGGTGGGAGACCTGGTCGTAGAGCTTGACGACCTGGGCCTGGATGCCGTTGGCGAGGGCCAGGGAGAGGAACCACAGGGCCATCGTCTGGCTCGCGTACGCCCTGGGGGCGAGCTTGGTGGTGGCCGACATCCCGGAGGTCTCCAGCAGGACGTCGCCGAGCCCCAGCAGCAGGTACGAGCCGACGATCCACCAGGCGGCCATCTTGTACGTCTCGTCGGCGTGGCCCGAGGTGGGGACGACCATCAGCAGAAACGACAGGCCGCCCAGGATCACCCCGATGGCGATCTTGTTGGAGGCGTGCGGCTGGCGGTGGCCCATGCGGGCCCACAGGGCGGCCACCACCGGGGCCAGCAGGACCTCGAAGGCGCCGAGCGCGGACGCGTACCAGCCGGCCGGGAAGTCGAAGCCGAGGATGGTGGTGCGGGCGTTCGTCGAGGCCAGCAGCATCATCGTCGAGTAGGCCTGGAAGAGGATGAAGTTGAAGGCGACCGAGGCCAGGAAGAGCACCACGTACGGGCGCAGCCGTCCGCGTTCCTCGGCCGTGACGCGCGGACTGCGGAACATGACGGCGAAGTAGACGACCGGCGCGATCACCGAGACGAGGGTCAGCAGGTCGACGAAACGGTCCATCGTCAACCAGCCGATAGCGGCCAGGAGGGTGGCGATCGCGGCGAACGCGACACACCCGCCGGTGATCTTCCACACGGCGGCGCGCATCGCGTCGGGTGCGAGGGCGTACTCGGCCGAGTGCTTCCGTCCGGCCAGATGGCGGCGTCCGAGGACGTACTGGACGAGCCCGGCGGTCATGCCGATGGCGGCGGCGGAGAAGCCCCAGTGCCAGCCCTGGCGTTCGCCGAGCCAGGCGGTGACCAGCGGTCCGGCGAAGGCGCCGATGTTGATGGCCATGTAATAGAGGGCGAATCCGGCGTCGCGCCGCTCGTCGGCCGTGCGGTACAGCTTGCCCACCATGCTGGCCACGTTGGGCTTGAGCAGGCCGGTGCCCGCGCTGATCAGGCCCAGTCCCACCCAGGTCATCACGGCGGTGGGCACGGCCATGGCGTAGTGGCCGCAGGCGATCAGGATGCCGCCGAAGAGGACGGCGCGGTAGGAACCGAGGATCCGGTCGGCGAGCCATCCGCCGGCCACGGAGACGAGGTAGACCATGGTTCCGTACGCCGCCGAGACGGAGGCGGCGGTGCCGGGGTCCATCCCCATGCCGCCGTTCGCCACCGAATCCGCGAAGTAGAGGACGAGGATGGCCTGCATGCCGAGGAAGGAGAACCGCTCCCAGACTTCCAGCCCGGACAGGGTGGCCAGGCCCCTCGGGTGCCCGAGGAAGGCGTGGTCGTCGCCGGGTGGCGGCTGGTCCGCCTCCGGATCGTCCGGCTCGTCTCGGTCGGTCACAGTTCTGGACAAAACGTATTCTCCGGTTGTTTCGGTTTCCTCAGAACATACCGGTGTGGATCGGGCGCTGCGCGCGTGGCGGCCGGACAGGCGCTCTGGGTGATCGAAAACGGACCGGATACGCTGGCTTGAGTGATGGCAGCGACACATCGACAATCCATGTGATCGTCAAGGTGATCGTCAGCAGACAGGAGTACCCCTCGTGACCGTCGTCGGGCCGTTCGGACTGAGCGTGCGGGACCAGGCTCTTGAGACCGATGTCCAGGCCGGACTGGCCGCCGTCGAGGCGGGTCTGCTGGAGGCCACCAAGAGCGAAGTCCCCTTCATCACCGAGGCCGCACAGCACCTGGTGAGAGCCGGAGGCAAGCGCTTCCGCCCGCTGCTGGTGATGCTCGCCTCCCGCTTCGGGGACCCGTACGCTCCCGGCATCGTGCCGTCCGCGGTGGTCGTGGAGCTCACGCACCTGGCCACGCTCTACCACGACGACGTCATGGACGAGGCGGACGTACGCCGCGGGGTGGAGAGCGCCAACACCCGCTGGGGCAACTCCGTCGCCGTCCTGACGGGTGACTTCCTCTTCGCCCGCGCCTCGCACATCCTGGCCGACCTCGGGCCGGAGGCCGTCCGCATCCAGGCCGAGGCCTTCGAGCGGCTGGTCACCGGTCAGATCCTGGAGACGGCCGGTCCGCGCGACGGCCGCGACCCGGTCGCGCACTACCTCGACGTCATCGCCGGCAAGACCGGCTCGCTGATCGCGGTCTCCGGCCGGTTCGGCGCGCTGATGGCCGGCGCCGACGAGTCGGTAGTCGACATCCTGACCCAGTACGGCGAGCGGCTCGGCACCGCCTTCCAGCTCGCCGACGACGTCCTCGACATCGCCTCCGACTCGCACGAGTCCGGCAAGACCCCGGGCACCGACCTGCGCGAGGGCATCCCGACGCTGCCCGTACTGCGGCTGCGGGAGACGGCGGAGCGCGACGGCCGCCCCGAGGACCTGGAGCTCGTACGGCTCCTCGACGGCGACCTCACGGACGACGCCCGGCACGCCGAGGTCCTCGCCCGCCTGCGGGTGCACCCCGCGCTGGAGCAGGCCCGCCGCGACACCATCCGGTACGCGGAGGACGCGCGCGCCACGCTGGCCCCGCTGCCGGAGTGCTTCGCGAAGTCCGCGCTGGAGGAACTGTGCGACGCGGTGGTCCACCGCGCCGGCTGACCTCCCCGGGCCGCAAGGCGCCGCGCCCCGCGGGCGCCCGCGCCCCACGCCACCGGAACGGGCCCTTCCTCCCGCACGACCCCTACGGGTCGGGGGAGAGGGGCCCTTTCCGTGTCATCCCACGGTCGTACGCGGAGTTGGCTCCGGGGGCTGACGCGGTCCGCGCCCCGATTTGGTCAGATGGAGTCATCAACCCCACCGGATCGGGTGAGTGCGGCGACACGGGGGTCGCCGCCGTAGACACAGAGGGCAGGGCACTGACATGGCAGCGAACACGAAGACCTCTCGGAAGGCCGCGCGGTACGCCGTACCGGTCGCGGTGGTGGGCATCGCGGCGGCGACCGTCGCGATGGTCCCCGCCTTCGCCAACGCCGGCGGACCCGACCTCCCGAAGGTCACGGCACAGCAGCTCATCGAGAAGGTGGCCGCGTCCGACGTCGAACAGCTCTCCGGCACCGCGCGGCTGACCACCGACCTCGGCCTGCCGAAGATCGCCTCCGGCCTGCTGGGCGGCGGCGGGGTGACCGGCGGCTCCGCGAACCCGGAGGACAAGGTCGCGCAGCTGGCGAACGGCTCGCACACCTTCCGCGTCGCGGCCGACGGCCCGGACCGCCAGAAGCTCACCTTCCTCGACGGCAAGGACGAGTACAGCCTCGTCCACAACGGCGACGACGTGTGGGGCTACGACTCGAAGTCCAACGAGGTCTTCCACGAGAAGAACCCCGAGGCGGGCCGCTCCGGCAAGGGCGACGGGCACAAGACGGCCGACCGGCTCGGGGGCTCCTCCCCGCAGCAGCTGGCCCAGGAGATCCTGAAGGCCGCCGGCCCGACCACGGACATCAGCGTGGGCGACACCGCGCAGGTGGCCGGCCGGGACGCCTACCAGCTGGTCCTCAAGCCCAAGCAGAGCGGCTCCACGGTCGGCTCGGTGCAGATCGCGGTGGACGCCAAGAACGGCGTGCCGCTGCGCGTGCAGCTGCTGTCCAGCCAGGGCGGCAAGCCCATCGTCGACGCGGGCTTCACCCAGGTCGACTTCGCCAAGCCGGCCGCCGACACCTTCAAGTTCACCGTGCCGAAGGGCGCCAAGGTGACCGAGGGCCTGGAGGACAAGGGCAAGGAGCACGGCAAGGAGCTGAAGGCACTGGAGTCCTTCCCGGGTCTCGACGCGCTGACCGGCGGCCCCGGCAACGGCGAGGTGAAGGTCCTCGGCGAGGGCTGGGCCACGGTCGCCCGCATCGACACCGGCGCCGGCAAGGGCCTCAAGGAGCTGGAGAAGGACAAGAACGCCCCCAAGGAGGCGCAGCAGTTCCTGAACTCCCTCGGGGACAAGGTCTCCGGGAAGTTCGGCGAGGGCCGCGTCCTGTCGACCCGCCTGGTCAACGCCCTGATCACGGACGACGGCAAGGTCTACGTCGGCGCCGTCACCAAGGACGCGCTGGTCAAGGCGGCCGACTCCGCCAAGTAGGCACATCAACGCGAAGGGTGGCCCGGGACCTGTGTCCCGGGCCACCCTTCTGCCGTTCCCCTCCTGCGTACAGCACGGCCGCTGTACCGTGATGGCCATGTCGAGACACGTCACCATTCGCCTGGACGAAGAGTTCCACGAGCGCCTCAAGGCGCGCGCGGCGGCGCTGGGCACGACGGTCACCGCGCTGATCACCGAGGTCACGGAGCGCGAACTCGACGAGGACCGGAAGACCTTCCTCTCCGGCATCGAGGAGTTCGCGGACCACTGGGGCTACTTCCAGGAGCGGTTCGGCAATTGAAGATCACCATGGAGTGGGCCTGGACCGCCCTCGCCCACCATCTGCCGTCGGATCCCGCCGTGTGGGATCCCTCCGGTGTGGCCGCCGCCGTCGCCCGGCACCAGAACGACCTGGTGCTGGTGCCCGAGCAGCCCGCCCCCGACACCGCGTGGCGGGCGGCCGCGTTCCTGCACACGCTGGCCGTCTGCCCGGCGCTCGAATCCCCGATGAACGAGTTCTACGCGGCCGCGGCCACCCGCTCGTACCTGCGGGTGGCCGGGGCCAAGCAGCTGCCCTCCCCGGAGGAACTCGGCGACCTCGTGGAGGCCGCGAAGCTGGGCCGGGCGGACATCGGGGCGGTCGCTCAGGAGCTGCGGGCCCGGATGCAGGAGCCGCTGCCCGCCTCGCTGCGGTCGCGCACGGAGGACGCGTAGGGCCGGCGTCCCGACGTCCGGGGCCGGCGCCGCGAGGTACGGGACCGTCGCCGCCCCGTACTGCGGAGCGGCGACGGATCCTTCACTAGAAGGTGATCTTCCAGCTGTTGATGTAGCCGACGTCCTGCGCCGCCACGTCCTTGACCTGGAGCTTCCAGACGCCGTTGGCCACCTCGCTCGACGCGTTCACCGTGTACGAGGCGATGACGTTGTCGGCGGAGTCCGAGCTCGAGTTCTTCAGCCGGTACGCCGTCCCGTCGGGGGCGATCAGGTCGATCTGGAGGTCACCGCGGTAGGTGTGGACGATGTTCACGTCGACCTTGGTGGTGGCGGGCGCGTTGCCCGCGACGCCGGACACCGTGATCGGCGAGTTCACCCCGGCGGCGGGGGAGTCCGGGATGTTCACGTCCGCGGTGTTCTCGAAGGACGGGCCCGGCGGGACCGGCGTGGCCGCCCCGAGGGTCCACACCGCGTAGGCGATGGCGTCCGCGTTGCGGTCCAGCGCCGTGTCGTTGATGTTCGCGGTGTTGTCGCAGGAGGAGTGGTAGCAGCGGTCGAAGGACTGACCGGCGGTTCCGCCCCACTTCTGCGCCTGCGCCGACGTCTTGCTGTTGCTGGCGCCGGTGAACAGGCCGCCGACGGGAATACCCACGTTCTTGAAGGACGCGTGGTCCGAGCGCCCGTCGCCCTCGGTCTCGATCTCCGTGGGCACGCCGAGGCCCGCGTAGTAGTTCTTGAAGGTCTGCTCGATCGTCGGGTCGTCGTCGTAGACGAAGTAGCCCGGGTTCGGCGAGCCGATCATGTCGAAGTTCAGGTACCCGGAGAACTTGGCCCGCTCGGCGGCCGGCAGGTTGTTGACGTAGTACTTCGAGCCGACCAGACCCAGCTCCTCCGCGCCCCACCAGCCGAAGCGCAGGTGCTTCGTGGGCTGGAGACCGGCGCGCGAGACGGCGAGGGCGGTCTCCAGGACCGCCGCGCTGCCCGAGCCGTTGTCGTTGATGCCCGCGCCCGAGGTCACGGAGTCCAGGTGCGCTCCGGACATCAGCACCGAGTTGGGGTCGCCGCCCGGCCAGTCGGCGATCAGGTTGTAGCCGGTGGCGCCGCTGGAGGTGAAGGTCTGGAGCGTGGTGGTGAACCCGGCCGCGTCCAGCTTGGCCTTCACGTAGTCGATCGAGGCCTTGTACCCGGCCCGGCCGTGCGCGCGGTTGCCGCCGTTGTTGGCGGCGATCGTCGACAGCTGCGTCAGGTGCGCCTTGACGTTGGCCAGCGGGATGTCGGGCGGCGTGGGAGCCGCGGTGACAGCCGTGGGCGCGGCGAGCGCGGCGGGGGCGGTGGCGCCGAGCAGACCGGTGACCGCGATCGCGGTCACGGCAGCGAGGCGCCGGGAGACGGACAGGCTCATGTGGGGGCTCCGGGATTCCGTATGGGGATGAGACGGAACGTGCGGGGATAGAGCAGGTGAGCTGTAGTGCGTCAGTGCGTCGTGCGTCAGTGCGAGCCTGATGTTCAGCGAGAGCATGACAATCCGTCAAGACCACAATCCGGTCAGGGCGGTTCGGAAAACGGACGATCCCCGGTACGGATGGTCCGTACCGGGGATCGGGTGCGTGGAGGGGGCGGTGTTACGCCGGTTCGCGGGCTGCCGCGGACGGGCCCGCGGGGCCTTCGGCGAGGGCCGCGCCGGGGATGTCCTGGGGGGTCGTCCCCAGCGCCGTCGCCGCGGCCGCCGCGAGCCGGGCCCGCGAGCGCCGCGAGGTCCGCAGGGCGTCCCAGGTCAGGATCGCGAGGGCGGCCCAGACCAGGGAGAAGCCGGCCCAGCGCTCGGGGGGCATCGCCTCGTGGAAGTACAGGACCCCCAGCCCGAACTGGAACACCGGGGCCATGTACTGGAGCAGCCCCAGCGTGGACAGCGGGACCCGCACCGCGGCCATCCCGAAGAAGATCAGCGGGATCGCGGTGACCAGGCCGGTCGCGGCCAGCAGCAGGGAATGCCCGAGCCCTTCCGTGGCGAAGGTCGAGCGTCCCTCGAAGCCCAGCCACAGCAGGTAGGCGAGGGCCGGCGGGAACAGCAGCGCCGTCTCCGCGGTCAGCGACTCCAGGCCGCCCATGTCGAGCTTCTTCTTGATCAGCCCGTACGCGGCGAAGGAGAAGGCCAGGACGAGGGAGATCCACGGCGGACGCCCGTACCCGACCGCGAGCACCAGCACCGCGGCGAAGCCGATGCCGACGGCCGCCCACTGCGCCCGCCGCAGCCGCTCCCCGAGCACCAGGACGCCGATCGCGATGGTGACCAGGGGGTTGATGAAGTAGCCGAGGCTGGCCTCGACCACCTGGCCGTTGTTGACCGCCCAGATGTACAGGCCCCAGTTCACGCTGATCACGGAGGCGGCCAGTGCCGTCAGCCCCAGCTTGCGCGGCCGGCGCAGCAGTTCGCGTATCCAGCTCCAGCGGCGCAGCGCGAGGAGGGCGACGCCGACGACGGCCAGCGACCAGACCATGCGGTGGGCGAGGATCTCGACGGCCCCCGAGGGCTTGAGCAGTGGCCAGAAAAGGGGCACGAGCCCCCACAGCCCATATGCGCCGAATCCGTAGAGCAAACCCGTGCGCTGCTCGTTCTCCGCCTTCACGGGCCCTCCAGTGCTACTTCCGGCCAATCTCACAACCCTTCGACGGTATCGCCGTCCGGGGCGGATGTCATGCCCGTATAAGCGAGATACTCATGACATCCCGCCTGGTGAGACGGCCCCGGCCGCCCGGGCGCCGCGGCGGCCCGGCGGGCCGGTCAGGCCAGGGCCGCGCTGATGGCCTCGGCCACCGGGGTCGTCGGCCGGCCGATCAGCCGCGCCAGGTCCCCGCTGGTGCCGGCCAGCCGGCCGCGCCCGATCGCGGCGTCGACGTCCACGAGGACGGCCGCGAAGCCCTCGGGCACTCCGGCGCCGGTCAGGACCTCCTGGTGGGCGCCGGCGGCCACCGAGGCGTAGGTGACGTCCTTGCCGGACTGCCGCGCCACCTCGGCGGCGTATTCGGCCAGGCTCCAGGCGGTGTCCCCGGACAGCTCGTAGACCTGGTTCAGGTGCCCCTCGCCGGTCAGTACGGCCGCCGCGGCCGCCGCGTAGTCCGCGCGCGCCGCCGAGGCGATGCGGCCCTCGCCCGCGCTGCCGACGACCGCGCCGTGCGCCAGGACGGACGGCAGCTGGGCGGTGTAGTTCTCGTGGTACCAGCCGTTGCGCAGGAAGGTGTACGGCAGTCCGGAGTCGAGGATCGCCTGCTCGGTGGCCTTGTGCTCGGCCGCCAGCTCGAAGTCGGCCTCGGGCCCGCCGAGGATCCCGGTGTACGCCAGCTGGGCGACCCCGGCCGCCTCGGCGGCCTTGACCACGGAGGTGTGCTGCGGGACGCGGCGTCCGACCTCGCTGCCGGAGATCAGCAGGACCCGGTCCCCGGCGCGGAAGGCCCCGGCCAGGCTCGCCGGGTCGTCGTAGTCGGCGATCCGCACCTCCACGCCGAGTGCGGCGAGCCCGGCGGCCTTCTGTCCGTCGCGTACGACGGCGGCCACCCGGCCGGCGGGAACCTCGCGCCGCAGCAGCTCCTCGATGACGAGGCGGCCCAGGGATCCGGTGGCTCCGGTGACGACGATGCTCATGATGCGTTCCTCTTCGGGGTGAATGTTCGGGGTGATGGCACCACCCTAAGGAGAGCGCTAACTGTAGGAAAGTACCCACTTCAAAGTAAGGTACTGGCATGGAAGTAAGTACCGGAGCGGCCGGCGGCAAGACCGCCAGCGTCAAAGCCCCCCTGTGCCCCTCGCGCGGGATCCTGGAACACGTCACCAGCCGCTGGGGCGTGCTGGTCCTCGCCGCCCTCGTCGAACGCTCCTACCGCTTCAGCGAACTGCGCCGCGAGGTCGGCGGCGTCAGCGAGAAGATGCTCGCCCAGACCCTCCAGACCCTGGAGCGCGACGGCTTCGTCCTGCGCCACGCCCGCCCGGTGATCCCGCCGCACGTGGACTACTCGCTGACCGCCCTCGGGCGGGAGGCCGCCGAACAGGTGTGGGCCCTCGCCCGCTGGACGGAACACCGCACGGCCGAGGTCCAGCAGGCCCGCACGGCGTACGACGCGGCGCGCACCGCACACGACGGCGCCCGGACCCCCTGACGGGGTCCGGGCGCCGCGTGCGCGCTCTGGAGCCGGTCTAGCCGACGACGGTCCAGGTGTCGGTGCCGGAGAGGAGCGTGGCCAGGTCGCCCTTGCCGCGCTGGTCGATCGCGGTGTCGAGCTGCTCCGCCATGAGGGTGTCGTAGACGGGGCGCCGGGCGTCGCGGAACACGCCGATCGGGGTGTGGTGCAGGGTGTCCGGGTCGGCGAGGCGCGAGAGGGCGAAGGCGGTGGTCGGTGACGTGGCGCGGGCGTCGTGGACCAGTACCCGGGCTTCGTTCTCCGGGGTGACGGTGATGACGTCGAGGTCGCCGGTGGCCGGGTTGCGGACGACGCCCTTGCCGCCGTCGGCGCCGAAGCGGACGGGCTTGCCGTGCTCCAGCCGGATCAGGGCTTCCTGGGCCTGCTCGTTGTCCTTGAGGGCGTCGAAGGCACCGTCGTTGAAGATGTTGCAGTTCTGGTAGATCTCGACGAGTGCGGTGCCCTGGTGGTCGGCGGCCTGGCGCAGGACCTCGGTGAGGTGCTTGCGGTCGGAGTCGATGGTGCGGGCCACGAAGGTGGCTTCGGCGCCGAGCGCGAGCGAAACGGGGTTGAACGGGGCGTCGAGCGAACCCATCGGAGTGGACTTGGTGATCTTGCCGAGTTCCGAGGTGGGCGAGTACTGGCCCTTGGTGAGGCCGTAGATCCTGTTGTTGAAGAGGAGGATCTTGAGGTTGACGTTGCGGCGGAGCGCGTGAATGAGGTGGTTCCCGCCGATGGAGAGGGCGTCGCCGTCCCCGGTGACCACCCAGACGGACAGGTCGCGGCGGGAGGTGGCGAGCCCGGTGGCGATGGCGGGGGCGCGGCCGTGGATGGAGTGCATCCCGTAGGTGTTCATGTAGTACGGGAAGCGGGAGGAGCAGCCGATGCCGGAGACGAAGACGATGTTCTCCTTGGCGAGGCCGAGCTCGGGCATGAAGCCCTGAACGGCGGCCAGGACCGCGTAGTCACCGCAGCCCGGGCACCAGCGGACCTCCTGGTCCGACTTGAAGTCCTTCATCGACTGCTTGCCCTCGGCCTTGGGGACCAAGGACAGCAGGTGGTGGGGGGCGTCGGTCACCTCAGTCATTGATGGCCTCCTTGAGAACCGTCGCGAGCTGCTCCGCCTTGAAGGGCATTCCGTTCACCTGGTTGTACGACTGGGCGTCGACCAGGTACTTCGCCCGGATCAGGGTGGCCAGCTGTCCGAGGTTCATCTCGGGCACCACTACCTTGTCGTAACGCTTCAGGACCTCCCCGAGATTCCTCGGGAAGGGGTTCAGATGGCGCAGGTGGGCCTGGGCGATGGGGGTGCCGGCGGCGCGCAGGCGCCGGACGGCGGCGGTGATGGGCCCGTAGGTGGAGCCCCAGCCGAGGACGAGGGTGCGGGCGCCGTCCGGGTCGTCGACGTCCAGGTCGGGGACGTCGACACCGTCGATCTTGGCCTGGCGGGTGCGGACCATGAGGTCGTGGTTGGCCGGGTCGTAGCTGATGTTGCCCGTGCCGTCCTGCTTCTCGATCCCGCCGATCCGGTGCTCCAGCCCCGCCGTGCCCGGCACCGCCCACGGCCGGGCGAGGGTCTGCGGGTCCCGCTTGTAGGGCCAGAACACCTCCGTCCCGTCGGCCAGGGTGTGGTTCGGGCCCGTGGCGAACTGGACCTTGAGGTCGGGGAGGTCCGCGACGTCCGGGATCTTCCAGGGTTCGGAGCCGTTGGCGAGGTAGCCGTCGGACAGCAGGAACACCGGGGTCCGGTAGGTCAGGGCGATGCGGGCCGCGTCCAGGGCCGCGTCGAAACAGTCGGCCGGGGTGCGGGGGGCGACGATCGGGACCGGAGCCTCGCCGTTGCGCCCGTACATGGCCTGCAGCAGGTCGGCCTGCTCGGTCTTGGTCGGCAGCCCCGTCGAGGGACCGCCGCGCTGGATGTCGACGATCAGCAGCGGCAGCTCCAGGGAGACCGCCAGCCCGATCGTCTCCGACTTCAGCGCCACCCCGGGACCGGAGGTCGTGGTCACGGCCAGCGCGCCGCCGAAGGCCGCGCCCAGCGCCGCCCCGATCCCCGCGATCTCGTCCTCCGCCTGGAACGTGCGCACGCCGAAGTTCTTGTGCTTGCTCAGCTCGTGCAGGATGTCCGAGGCCGGGGTGATCGGGTACGAGCCCAGGTACAGCGGCAGATCCGCCTGCTGACCTGCGGCGATCAGCCCGTAGGAGAGGGCCAGGTTCCCGGAGATGTTGCGGTAGTGGCCCGGCGGGAACGCGCTGCCGGCCGGGGCGACCTCGTAGGACACCGCGAAGTCCTCGGTGGTCTCACCGAAGTTCCAGCCCGCCCGGAAGGCGACGATGTTCGCCTCCGCGATCTCCGGCTTCTTGGCGAACTTCTGCCGCAGGAAACTCTCCGTGCCCTGCGTCGGCCGGTGGTACATCCACGACAGCAGGCCCAGCGCGAACATGTTCTTGCTGCGCTCGGCCTCCTTCCGCGACAGCCCGAAGTCCTTCAGCGCCTCCACCGTCAGCGTCGTGAGCGGCACCGGGTGCAGGTGGTAGGCGTCCAGCGAGCCGTCCTCCAGCGGGGAGGTCTCGTAGCCGACCTTCGCCATCGGGCGCTTGGTGAACTCGTCCGTGTTGACGATGATGTCCGCGCCCCGGGGCACGTCGGCGATGTTCGCCTTCAGCGCCGCCGGATTCATCGCGACCAGCACGTTCGGCGCGTCGCCGGGCGTGAGGATGTCGTGATCGGCGAAATGCAGCTGGAAGGAGGACACGCCCGGCAGGGTTCCGGCAGGCGCTCTGATCTCGGCCGGGAAGTTCGGCAGGGTCGAAAGGTCGTTGCCGAAGGACGCCGTCTCCGAAGTGAAACGGTCACCCGTCAGCTGCATACCGTCACCCGAGTCACCCGCGAAACGGATGATCACGCGGTCGACACGGCGGATTTCCTTGCCGGATCCATCGGAATGGGGCTCGGTGCGCTGCCCTCCGATGGCCCCTCCGGCCCCGTCGGCCTGCTCGGCCGGGCTACTGACCTGGCTGGTCACTGAACTGGACCTCCTCCGAGGCTGGGCGTTCGTTCCCAAGGCCAACCCTACGTCTGCGGGGATGTCCAACCCTGGGTTTCCCACATCGTGGAACGTCGCGCTGGACTGTGCGTCCAGCGGCCGTCGTGCTCTACACGGATATTCCTGCCCCCCCCGGGGGCGGCGGCGGAGGCCGACCCGTGCGACCCGCCGCCACCGCCCCCGTGCTCCGTCACCACGGCGCTCCGCCCGACGGAACTACGGCGCTCTGCCTGACAGGGTGTCAGTCGATCAAGATTTCAGATAGGTGAGGACCGCCAGAACACGCCGGTGATCCCCGTCACTCGGGGACAGCCCGAGCTTCATGAAGATGTTGCTGACGTGCTTCTCCACCGCTCCGTCGCTGACCACCAGCTGTTTCGCCACGGCGGAATTGGTGCGTCCCTCGGCCATCAGGCCCAGTACCTCGCGCTCGCGCGGGGTCAGCCCGGCCAGTACGTCCTGCTTCCGGCTGCGGCCCAGCAGCTGGGCCACGACCTCGGGATCCAGCGCCGTACCGCCCCGGGCCACCCGCACCACCGCGTCGAGGAACTCCCGCACCTCGGCCACCCGGTCCTTGAGCAGGTAGCCCACACCGGTGGTGGAACCGGCGAGCAGTTCGGTGGCGTACTGCTCCTCCACGTACTGCGACAGCACCAGCACGCCTATCCCCGGGTACTCGCGGCGCAGCCGCACGGCCGCCCGCACCCCCTCGTCGGTGTGCGTCGGCGGCATCCGCACGTCGGCCACCACCACGTCCGGCAGCGCGTCCTCCGCCGCCAGCTCCGCCACCGTCTTGATCAGGGCTTCCGCGTCCCCGACGCCGGCCACGACGTCATGCCCCCGGTCGGTCAGCAGCCGGGTCAGGCCCTCACGGAGCAGCACTGAATCCTCGGCGATGACCACCCGCACCCTGTCGTCCACGTTTCAGCAGCTCCCGCATCACTCGTCATCCGCGACCCGCGCCCGTCACCGGGAGGTCCCTGGCATGCCCAAGCATCCCAGCCCGGCGGCCCGGCCACGGCCGGACCGCGTCAACAGGTGCGCGTACGGAGGGAGTTTCCGGGAACGGCACGGGCCCCGGCGGCGCGGCGCGCCGGGGCCGTGGTGCGGTGTCCATCTGAGCGGGGGTGCATCTGAGCGGGTGTCCGTCGGTGCGGGGTCCGTCGGCGCGGGCTCTGGACCGCCGGGGCGCGTGGGGCGGCGCCGCGCGCCGGGCGGGGCTCAGGACCGCCAGGGCAGCTCGGCGGTCACCGTCGTCCCGTGCCCGGCGGCCGAATCCACGACCAGCACCCCGTCCACGGCGTCCAGCCGCTCCGTCAGGCCCGCGAGCCCGCCCCCGGCGGTCACGCCCGCCCCGCCGCGCCCGTCGTCCGCGACCTGGATCAGCAGGCGCTCCCCGGACTTCCACACGTCGACGCCGGCCGAACGGGCCCGCGCGTGCTTGCCGACGTTCTGCAGCAGCTCGCAGACGGTGAAGTACGCGATCCCCTCGATCGCGGCGGCCGGCCGGGCCGGCAGGTCCACCGCCACCTTCACCGGTACCGCGCACCGCGAGGCCACCGACGACAGCGCCGCGTCCAGCCCCCGGTCGGTGAGGACCGCCGGGTGGATGCCGCGGGCCAGGTCGCGCAGCTCCTGGAGGGCGACCTTCACCTCGCCGTGCGCCTCGTCGACCATCCGCGCGGCGGCCTCCGGGTCCGCGGCCAGCTTCTCCTTCGCCAGCCCCAGGTCCATGGCCAGAGCCACCAGCCGGGCCTGCGCCCCGTCGTGCAGATCGCGTTCGATGCGGCGCAGGTCGGCGGCGGCGGTGTCCACGACCACCCCGCGGTCGGACTCCAGCTCGCTGACGCGGCTGTCCAGGCGCGAGGGACCCAGCAGCCCGGCGACGAGGACCCGGTCGACGGTGGTCAGCGCCCGGATGACCCACGGCGTGGCGAGGGTGAGGAGGAGACCGGTCAGGCAGACGACGGCGACGGCGAGCGGCGAGTCCAGGTAGAAGGCGTACTCGTCGTTCTGGAACAGCTGGAGGCCCGGCTGGTCGGTGAAGACGGGGAACACCCAGAACCACAGCGGGTACAGCAGGTAGCCCCACCCGGCCGCCCACAGCGTCAGCGCCAGGCAGAACGCGAACACCGCCCACGGGAAGTGGATCACCGAGTACAGCAGGTGCCGCCAGGCGCTGCCGCTCTTCAGCAGGGCCCCCATGGCCGCCAGCGGCCCGGCCTTCGCCGCCCGGACGGGCGCCGGATCGCCGAGCGGCACCCCCAGCAGACCCCGTACCCGCGCCCGCTCCACCTGACCGAACCCCCGGCACATCGCGAGCACCCCCGCCAGCACCGGAACGCCGATGAACGTCACCAGCAGCCCGGCGCCCAGGCTCACGCCGGTGACGGCCAGCGAGAAGTACAAGACGCTCAGCGGCAGGCCGAGGAGCAGGTACCCGAACTCCCGCCAGGTCCGCGCCGCCACGGGCGCCCGCAGCACCGCTACGGCCCCCCGGCTGCTGTCCATGCCGTTGCCCATGATCCGTCCCGCCCTTCACGTCATCCCGATACCCCTCCACCCTGCCGCCGCCCCCACCCCGCCAACCATGCGGCGGGTCGGCCTCTCCGCAGGGGGGTTATCCCCACCCCGGCCTCGGGGGCGGTTGCCCGCGAGCCGGCCTTGGGGTCGGTTGCCCCCGCGCCGGGATCCGTGGCGGTCGCCCTCGCGCCTCAGCGGCGGTCGCCTCAGCGCCACACCAGCGCGGCGGTCGCCTCCGCCCCGGGCAACGCGAAGGGCCCGGGACGCGCCGGGACCCCGCCCGGCCGGGACGGGGTCACGTGCAGCGCCCGGCAGCGCACGGCAGGGCCCGGGCAGGCAGGACGGCCCGGGACGCGCCGGGACCCCGCCCGGCCCGGACGGGGTCCCGTTCAGCGCCCGGCAAGGGCTACCCGCGGTCGCGCCACGGCAGTTCCGCCGTCACCACCGTGCCCGCGCCCTCGGGGGAGTCCACGACGAAGACCCCGTCCACCGCCCCCAGCCGCTCCGCCAGGCCCGCCATCCCGGTGCCCCCGGACAGCCGCGCCCCGCCCCGCCCGTCGTCCGAGACACGGATCAGCAGCCGCTTCCCCGCCCGCCACACCTCGACGCTCGCACCCCGCGCCCCCGCGTGCTTGCTCACGTTCTGGAGCAGCTCCGACACCACGAAGTACGCGATCCCCTCGATCGCCTCCGCCGGCCGCCCCGGCAGGTCCACCGCCACCTTCACCGGCACCACGCACCGCGAAGCCACCGACGACAGCGCCGCGTCCAGCCCCCGGTCCGTCAGCACCGCCGGGTGGATGCCCCGCGCCAGGTCCCGCAGCTCCTGGAGGGCCAGCTTCACCTCGCCGTGCGCCTCGTCGACCATCGCCGCCGCCCCCTCCGGGTCCTCCAGCAGCTTCTCCTTCGCCAGACCCAGCCCCATCGCCAGCGCCACCAGCCGCGCCTGCGCCCCGTCGTGCAGGTCCCGTTCGATGCGCCGCAGGTCCGCCGCCGCCGTGTCCACGACCACCCCGCGCCCCGACTCCAGCGCCGCGATGCGCCGTTCCAGCTCGTCGGAGGGCGACAGCAGGCCCCGTACCATCGCCCGGTCCACGTTCGACAGCGCCCGGGTCACCCACGGAAGCACCGGCCACAGCACGAACAGCCCCGTCAGCGCGACGGTAAACGTCAGCACCCCCCACGGCAGCCTGACCAGCTCGTACAGCACCGTCCGCCAGGCCACCGGGTCCTTCAGGCCGGCCCACAGCCAGGAGAAGAACCCGCCCGACCGCTTCGGACCGGGCAGCGGAGTCGGCTCGTCCACCCGTACGCCCAGCAGGCTCCGCGCCCGCGCACGATCGATCTTCCCGAGCTGCCGTGACCCGTAGAGCACGCATGCGAGCAACGGCAGACCGATCGCGGTCACCGACAGACCACCCGCCAGCGAAATCATGACAACCGTGTAAACGAAACCGATCAGCGCCGCCGGGAAGTTGCTCAGCAGGTACGCGATCTCCTTCCACGTCACCGCGTCGAAGGCGGGGCGCACCGGAGGAAGCGAGGCTTGATCGTTCACTGTCATGCGCCCCAGCCTGCCAATTGCGCGGCCCCGATGCCATGGGGTGACCAGGCGCCAGTGAACGGGGGATAACCCCACCCCGCCGGGCCCAGGCCCTAGACTCCCGTCCGTACCAGATCATCCACACCGTCGACAGTGGCCGAGAAGCGAGGAAACGGACGTGCCCGACCCAACGGTATCGACCGTGACCGTGCTCGCGGCGGACTACTTCCGGAGCTATTCGGTCGTCGGGCTCCTCGCCGTCCTCGGCGTGCTCTTCGTCGCCGTCGCCTTCGGCGCCGGCCGCCTGCTGCGGCCCGTCGTCCCGACCCCCGAGAAGCTGCTGACCTACGAGTGCGGCGTGGACCCCGTGGGCGAGGGCTGGGCCCACACCCAGGTCCGCTACTACGTCTACGCGTTCCTCTACGTCATCTTCGCCGTCGACTCGATCTTCCTGTTCCCCTGGGCGACCGTGTTCGCCGCCGCCGGCTACGGCGCCACGACCCTCGTTGAGATGTTCATCTTCCTCGGGTTCCTGGCCGTCGGCCTGCTCTACGCGTACAAGAAGGGCGTCCTCGAATGGACGTGACACCGGCCGAGAGCCCCGCCGAGAACCCCGCCGAGGGCCGGCTGCTCCCGGAACCCAAGCGCCTGGGAGTCCTCTCCCGCCTCGCCCCGGAACCGATGAAGGTGGTCCTCAACTGGGGGCGCCGCTACAGCCTGTGGGTCTTCAACTTCGGCCTCGCCTGCTGCGCGATCGAGTTCATCGCCGCGTCGATGGCCCGCCACGACTTCATCCGTCTCGGTGTGATCCCCTTCGCGCCCGGCCCCCGCCAGGCCGACCTGATGATCGTCTCGGGCACCGTCACGGACAAGATGGCCCCGGCCGTCAAGCGGCTCTACGAGCAGATGCCGGAACCGAAGTACGTCATCTCCTTCGGCGCCTGCTCCAACTGCGGCGGCCCGTACTGGGACTCGTACTCGGTGACCAAGGGCGTCGACCAGATCATCCCGGTCGACGTGTACGTGCCCGGCTGCCCGCCGCGCCCCGAGGCCCTCCTCCAGGGCATCCTCAAGCTCCAGGAGAAGATCGCCAGGGAGTCCCTCGCGGAACGCTATGCCGCGTCCCCCTCCGTCACCCAGCTCACCAGCGGCCTGGTCACACCCCCGCCCGCCACCCCGGGAGCCGGCGCGTGAACCTCTACGACTCCCTCCCCGACGCCGCCCCGACGATCTTCGGAGCCGAGGCCGTCGCCTCGTTCGCGTACGAGGTCCTCACCGTCGACGTCCCCGTCGGCTCCTGGATCCCCTCGCTCGAAATCGCCCGCGACAAGCTGGGCTGCACCTACTTCGACTGGCTGAGCGCGGTCGACGAGCCGGGCACCGGCTTCCGCATCTGCGCACACGTCGTCTCCCTGGAGAACCACCGCGTACGCCGCCTGCTGCTACGCACGACCGTCCCGCACGCCGCCCCCTCCCTGCCCTCCGCCGTCGCCGTCTACGCCGGCGCGCAATGGCACGAGCGGGAAACCTTCGAGATGTTCGGGGTCACCTTCACCGACCACCCGAACCTCGTGCCGCTCCTCCTCCCGGAGAACTTCGAGGGACACCCGCTGCGCAAGGACTTCGTCCTCGCCGCACGCGTCGCCAAGGCCTGGCCCGGCGCCAAGGAGCCGGGCGAGGCCCACGACCCCGACGCCCCGAAGCGCCGCCAGATGCTTCCGCCCGGCGTACCCGACCCGAACGACTGGGGCCCCTTGAAGGGCCAGCTCCCGCCGGCCCCGGCCCGCCCCGCCCGCACCCCGCGCGCCGCAGGCGCCGCCCCCGCCCGCACCCCGCGCGAGGGCGCCCCCGTGCGCCGGACCCGCTCGGTGGCGGAGGGCTCCGCCACCCAGCCCGAATCCCCGCCGACCCCGACCGCCGAAACCCCGCCCCGCCCGCCCCGCCGAACCCGCTCGGTCTCGGAAGGCTCCGCGAGCCAGGCGACCCCGGCGGCCCCGCCCGTGCCTGCGTCGGACGCTCCTGCGTCGGACGCGCCGACCCCGGCCGCCCCGGCTTCGGACGCCCCGGCTCCCGCCCGGCCGCCCCGGCGTACCCGCTCGGCCTCGGACGGTTCCGCCACCCAGGCCCCCGCGCCGGGGCCGGAGGCCGGGCCGCGCCGACGCCCCGCCCCGCGCAGCGCGGACGCGCCCTGGCACGACCCGAAGCCCGCCTTCGAGGAGCCACCGGGACCCCGGGGCGCCCCGCCCGCCCCCGAGCCCGAGCTCAAGTCCGAGCCCAAGGCAGCGCCCGAGCCCAAGTCCGAGCCCAAGGCAGGGCCCGAGACCGACCCGGATCCAGATCCCGACACCACCGGAGGAGACGCGTGAACGACGTCCTCGACGTCGCCCTGCGACTGATCGTCGTCTTCGCCGTCTTCCTCGTGCTCCCGCTCGTCGTCGGACAGGCCGAGCACAAGGTGATGGCCCACATGCAGGGCCGCCTCGGCCCCATGTACGCCGGCGGCTTCCACGGCTGGGCCCAGCTCGTCGCCGACGGCGTGAAGTTCGCGCAGAAGGAGGACATCGTCCCGGCCAACGCCGACCGGCGGATCTTCCAGCTCGCCCCCGCCGTCGCGCTGCTGCCCTACCTCCTCGTCCTCCTCGCCATCCCCGTAGGACCCGGCGAGGGCGCGGTCGGCCAGGTCATCGACGCGGGACTCTTCTTCGCGCTCGCCGTCATGGGCGTCGGAGTCCTCGGCTCCCTCATGGCCGGCTGGGCCTCCGCCAACAAGTTCTCCCTCCTCGGAGGCCTCCGCACCGCCGCCCAGCTCCTCGCGTACGAGCTGCCCATGCTGCTCGCCGCCGCCTCCGTCGCGATGGCCGCCGGGACCGTGTCCCTGCCCGGCATCGTCGACGCCTTCGCATGGTGGTGGCTGCCCTGGCAGATCACCGGCGCGCTCGTCTTCTTCGTCGCCGGCCTCGCCGAACTCCAGCGGCCCCCCTTCGACATGCCCGTCGCCGACTCCGAGATCATCTTCGGCGCGTACACCGAGTACACCGGCCTGCGCTTCGCGCTGTTCCTGCTCGCCGAGTACGCCGGCATCGTCGTCCTCTGCGCCCTCACCACCGTCCTCTTCCTCGGCGGCTGGCACGGCCCCTTCGGCGGTGACGACCTCGGCTGGGTCTGGACCCTCCTCAAGGTCGCCGTCCTCGCCTTCGTCGTGATCTGGCTCCGCGTGAGCTACCCGCGACTGCGCGAGGACCAGCTCCAGAAGCTCGCCTGGACCGTGCTCATCCCCCTCGCGCTCGCCCAGATCGCGCTCACCGGCATCGTGAAGGTGGCGATCCAGTAATGTCCCCGGTTCCCGGATCCGGCCTCGCCAAGGGCCTGGCCGTCACCCTGCGCACGATGACCAAGCGCGCGCACACCGCCCAGTACCCCGAGGTACAGCCCGAGCTCCCGCCCCGCAGCCGCGGGGTCATCGGCCTGTTCGAGGAGAACTGCACGGTCTGCATGCTGTGCGCCCGCGAGTGCCCCGACTGGTGCATCTACATCGACTCCCACAAGGAGACGGTCCCCGCCGCCGCCCCCGGCGGCCGCGAGCGCAGCCGCAACGTCCTCGACCGCTTCGCCATCGACTTCTCGCTCTGCATGTACTGCGGCATCTGCATCGAGGTGTGCCCCTTCGACGCCCTCTTCTGGTCGCCGGAGTTCGAGTACGCGGAGACCGACATCCAGGACCTCGTCCACGAGCGCGACAAGCTCCGCGAGTGGATGTGGACGGTGCCCGCGCCGCCCGCCCTGGACCCGGCCGCCGAAGAGCCCAAGGAGATCGCCGCCGCCCGTAAGGCCGTGGAGAAGGCCGAAGCGGCGGCCGCCGCCGCGGCCGCGGCAGAGGCGGCCGCCGGCGACGAACCCACGACCACCCCGGAGGGAGACGCGTGAGCCCCGCCGCCACCCTGGCCGCAGCCGCCACCGCCGGCCCCGGCTTCCTCTCGCCGACCGGCGTCGAGATCGCCTTCCTCCTCGTCGGCCTCGCCACCCTCGGCGCGGCCGTCATCACCGTCACCACCAAGCAGCTCGTGCACGCCGCCCTGTGGCTGGTCGTCGCGCTCGGCGGCATCGCCGTCGAGTACCTGCTGCTGACCGCCGAGTTCATCGCCTGGGTCCAGGTGCTGATCTACCTCGGCTCCGTGGTCGTCCTCCTCCTCTTCGGGCTGATGCTCACCAAGGCCCCCATCGGCCGCTCCCCGGACGCCGACTCCAACAACCGGTGGGTCGCCCTCGGCGTCGCCGCCACCGCGGGCGCCGCACTCGTCTGGGTGGTCGTCGACGCCTTCCGCACCACCTGGATCGACCTCGACGGCCCCGCCCAGGGCTCCACCAAGGTGTCCGGCGAGATCCTCTTCCAGCACTGGGTGCTGCCCTTCGAGGCGCTCTCCGTCCTCCTCCTCGCCGCCCTGATCGGCGCCATCGTGCTTTCCCGCAGGAACACCCCCGCCGAGGACGCGGCGGCCGCCGCGACCCAGGACACCGCCGACACCGCCGACCCCGCCGACTCCGGCGACCGGAAGGGGAAGCGCTGATGCACCTCGCCTACCCCGCCGTACTGGCGGCCCTCCTCTTCGCCACCGGCCTCTACGGAGTGCTCGCCCGCCGCAACGCCATCCTGGTCCTGATGTCCGTCGAGCTCATGCTCAACGCCGTCAACCTCAACTTGGTGGCCTTCGACGTCTGGCTGCGCGACGCCCTCCACGCCGGCCAGGCCCTCACCCTCTTCACGATCGCCATCGCCGCCGCCGAGATCGGCATCGGCCTGGCGATCGTGCTCATGGTGTACCGCAACCGCGGCACCTCGGACGTCGACAAGCTCCGTGACACCGCCGAGGGTCACGAACCGGGCCGCACCGACGACACCACCGCCCGGCCGGAGGTCGCCGCGTGAGCACCACGACCCTCGCGGTCCTCGTCCCGCTCCTCCCGTTCCTGGGCGCGGTCGCCGGCCTGCTCCTCGGCCGCACCGCCCCCGGCTTCGTCCGGCCGCTCGCACTGCTGCCGACCCTGGGCGCCGCCGTACTGGCCGTGCTCGTCGCCGTCCGCCAGGGCGGCGGCAAGACCATCAACACCGCCACCGAGCTCACCCCGACCGGCTCCGTGCCGATCGAGCTCTCCCTGAACATCGACGGCTTCGCCGCACTCGTCGCCGTCCTCGTCGGCGTCGTCGCCACCTGCGTCCAGCTCTACTCGACGGCGTACCTCCGCGACGACCCGCGCTACCCCTCGTACGCGGCGCTCGTCTCCCTGTTCACCTCCGCGATGCTGCTCGTCGTCTACTCCGGCGACCTGATGGTGCTGCTGGTCGGCTGGGAGGTCATGGGCATCTGCTCCTACTTCCTCGTCGGCCACTACTGGGAGACCGAGGCGGCCCGCTCCGCCTCCCTGAAGGCGTTCCTCGTCACCAAGCTCGGCGACGTCCCCTTCCTGATCGGCCTGTTCGCGCTCGCCACGGACGCCGGGTCCTTCCAGATCACCAAGATCCTCGACACCGTCGCCGCGGGCGGACTCGACCACCCGACGCTGATCGCCCTGCTCCTCCTCGCCGGAGTCGCCGGCAAGTCCGCGCAGTTCCCGCTGCACACCTGGCTGCCCGACGCCATGGCCGGCCCCACCCCGGTCTCGGCGCTGATCCACGCGGCGACGATGGTCGCCGCCGGCGTCTACTTCATCGCCCGCCTCCTGCCCGTCTTCGCGGCGTCCCGCGCCGCACTGGTGGTCATGGCCGTCATGGCGGCCGTCACCATGATCGGCTCGGCCCTCGCCGCCCTCGCCCAGGACGACATCAAGCGGGTCCTCGCCTACTCCACCGTCGGCCAGCTCGGCTACATGACCGGAGCCCTCGCCGTCGGCGACCGCGACGCCGCCGTCTTCCACCTCCTGTCCCACGGCGCCTTCAAGGCACTCCTCTTCCTCGGCGCCGGCGTGATCATCCACGCGGCGGGCACCAACTCCCTCGCCGCCATGTCCCGCATGGACGGCCTGCCCAAGCGCATCCCCGACGCCTTCTGGACGATGACGCTCGCCCTGCTCGCCCTCGCCGCGATCCCGCCCTTCTCCGGCTTCTTCTCCAAGGAAGCCGTCCTCGTCGCCGCCGAGCAGACCGCCACCGGACACTCCGACCTCGCGCCCACCGCGGCCGGCTGGCTCGTGCTGGTCGCCGGCGTGCTGACCGCCCTGCTCACGGCCGCCTACGCCACCCGGCTGTGGCTGATGGCCTTCCGCGGCCGGGGCGCCGCCGCCCCCGACCACGGCAGGGAACCCGTCGCCATGACCGGCGTGCTGTGGGTACTGGCCGTCCCCACGGTCGGCTTCGGCCTCGCCGCCGGCCCCCTCGGCGACTGGTTCGACGGCAGGCAGCTCACCCCGACGCTGACCACCTCGCTCCTCGGCACGGGCGCCGCCCTCATCGGCGTACTGCTCACCTACGGCCTCTGGCAGCGCGCCACGGCCCGGCTCGCGACCGCCCCCGCAGCCGTCGGCCCCGCCGCCGCCGCGGCCGGAGCGGAGAACGCCGCCGTCACCGCGACCGTGTCCGCCGCGACCGCCGCCGCCGAGTCCGCCGCCGAGACCCCCGAGGTCGCGGAGGTCGCCCACGAGCACCCCGCCGTCCCGGCGGGCCCCGCCCCCGACCCCGGGCGCGCCCTCCTCGGCCCCCTGCACCGCCACGCCGCCGACGGCTTCCACCTCGACGCCGTCTACGACCGCCTCTTCGTCCGCCCCGTCCGCGGAGCCGCGAGCCTGGTCCGCTTCCTCGACCGCGAGGTCGTGGACACGTACGTCAACGGCGCGGGCGCCGCCCCCCGGCTGCTCGGCAGCCTCGTACGCCGCGCCCAGACCGGCAACGTGCAGAGCTACCTGAGCGCCCTGCTCGCCGGCGCCGTGGTCCTGGCGATCGCCACCGCCGTCCTCGCCAACGTCAACGCCGGATCGTGAGCCGTGAGTCAGCCGTGATTGATATCAGCCCGTCCGTGATGCAGTTCCTTCTGGCGTTCATCGTGGCCGCACCGCTCCTCGGGTCCGTCGCCGCCCTCCTGCCGGCGCCGCCCGGACTCAAGGGCAAGAGCCCCGAACAGGCCGTGCTCCGCCACGGCGTGACCGTCACCGGTGTCATCCTCGCCGCGGCCCTCGCCCTCACCCTGGGCTTCGACCACGACGCCCCGTCCCGCTTCCAGGCGACGACGGACATCAGCTGGATCCAGGCGCTGAACATCCGGATCCACCTCGGCGTCGACGGCATCTCGCTCCCCCTCCTCCTGATGACCGCGCTGCTGTTCTTCCTCTGCGCGGTGTACAGCTACCACAAGCTCCCCGAAGGGCCCTCCCCGAAGGCCTTCGTCGCCCTGCTGCTCGTCCTCGAATCCGGCACGCTCGCCACGTTCGCCGTCCTCGACCTGCTGCTCTTCTTCCTCGCCTTCGAGATGGTCCTCATCCCGATGTACTTCCTCATCGCCCGCTGGGGCGGCGCTCAGCGGCAGGCCGCCGCCTGGAAGTTCATCCTGTACACCCTCCTCGGATCCGTCGTCATGCTGCTCGGTCTCCTCCTGATCGGACTGAACAGCGGCACCTTCGACATGGTGGCACTCGCCTCTGACAACGGCCGCGAACTGACCCGCACCACCCAGCTCCTGGCCGTCCTCGCCATCGGCATCGGACTCGCCGTCAAAACCCCGATGTGGCCGCTCCACAGCTGGCTCCCCGACGCCCACACCGCCGCCCCCACCGTCGGCTCCGTCCTCCTCGCCGGCGTCATGCTGAAGATGGGCACGTACGGGTTCGTGCGCATCCTGCTCCCCGTCACCCCCGACGGCATGCGCACCTTCGCCCCGTACCTCGGTGCCTTCGCCGCCGTCGGCATCGTCTACGGATCCCTCGCCTGCCTCGCCCTGGCCCGCAAGGGCAACAAGGGCGACCTCAAGCGCCTCATCGCCTACTCCTCCGTGGGCCACATGGGCTTCGTCCTCCTCGGCATCGCCTCGATGACCCCCACCGGAGTCAACGGCGCCCTCTTCGCGAACATCGCCCACGGCCTGATCACCGGCCTCCTCTTCTTCCTGGTCGGCGCCCTCAAGGACCGCTACGGCACCGCCGACCTCGACACTCTCGCCGGAGCCACCGGCGCCGCCCTCTACGGCCGCGCCCCCCGCCTCGGCGCGCTCCTCGCGTTCGCCGCCGTCGCCTCCCTCGGCCTGCCCGGCCTCGCCGGGTTCTGGGGCGAGATGCTGGCCCTGTTCGGGGCCTTCGACCCCGCCGAGGGCCTGTCCCGCCCGGCCTTCCTCACCTACACGGCCGTCGGCGCGTTCGGCACCCTGCTCACCGCCGCCTACCTGCTGATCGTCGTACGGCGCGTCTGCATGGGCGACCCCCAGTCCGGCCCCGAGACCACCCTCGCGGACGTCCAGCGCTACGAGTTCGCCGCCTGGACCCCGCTCGTCGCCCTCACCGTCCTCGCCGGCCTGTGGCCCGCGGTCCTCCTCGGCCTCACCGACCCGGCCGTCCAGAAGCTCCTCGCAGGAGGCAACTCATGACGGCCCTGACGGTCCTCGCCGCCGAGACCCCCAGCCTCGTCCAGTCCGTCGACTGGCTCGCGATCGCCCCCGTGGTCGTCCCCGCCGCCGTGGCCCTGCTCGTCCTGGTCGCCGACCTGTTCCTGCCGGAAGGCCGCAAGCCGCTCCTCGGCTGGATCTCCGTCGCCGGCCTCGCCGCCGCGACCGCCGCCCTGCTGCCCCTGCGCGCCGGCGACCGCAGCACCTTCTGCCTCACCGGCGACCCCGCCGCCTGCAGCTACACCGCCGACCACTTCGCGCTCGTCGTCCAGTTCCTGGTCCTCGCCGGCGCCCTGGTCACCGCCCTGCTGTCGGTCACCGCCGTCCGCGAGACCCGCATGCCGGCCGGCGAGTACTGGTTCCTGCTGCTCTCCTCCGCCGCGGGCGCGGCCCTGCTGCCCGCCTCCCGCGACCTCGCCACCCTGATCGTCGCCCTCGAAGTGGCCTCCCTGCCCGCGTTCGCACTCGTCGGCATGCGCCGCGGCGACCGGCTCTCCTCCGAGGCCGCCCTCAAGTTCTTCCTGTCCTCCGTCACCGCCACCGCCGTGTCCCTGATGGGCGTCGCCTTCGTCTACGCCGCCACCGGCACCCTGCACCTCACCCAGGTCGCCGACCGCCTCGAAGACGTCCCCGCGCGGTTCGACACCCTCGCCATGGCCGGAGTCGCCCTCACCCTCGTCGGCTTCGCCTTCAAGACCGCGGCCGTCCCCTTCCACTTCTGGGTCCCCGACACCTACGTCGGCGCCCCGCTGCCCATCGCCGGATACCTCTCCGTCATCGGCAAGGCCGTCGGTTTCACCGGCCTGATCCTCGTCACGGTCATCGCCTTCCCCGCGTACTCCGACATCTGGGGCCCCGCGCTGGCCGTCCTCGCCGCGCTCACCATGACGATCGGCAACGCCGCCGCCCTGCGCCAGTCCCCGGACCGCCCGAACAGCGCCGTACGGCTCCTCGCCTGGTCGTCCGTGGGCCAGGCCGGCTACCTGCTGGTCCCGATCGCGGCGGCCGCGTACTCCGACCGCGACCAGATCGGCTCCACCATCGCCTACGCGCTGATGTACGCCGCCGTGAACCTCGGCGCCTTCTCCGTGGCCGCGCTGGTCGCCCGGACGAAGCCGCTCCACCGGATCGCCGACTACCGCGGCCTCTACTTCGAGCGCCCCTTCGCCGCCCTCGCGCTGGGCTTCTTCCTGCTGTGCCTCGCCGGACTCCCGCCGGGCATCATCGGCCTCTTCGCGAAGGTCACCGTCTTCCGGTCCGCCGTCGACGCCGGGCTCGGCTGGCTCGCCGTGGTCATGGCGGCCAACGTCGTCATCGCCCTCTACTACTACCTGCGCTGGACGGCCCTCCTCTTCCGCACCCCCGAGGAAGGGGCCCCCGCCGAACGGCCCGCCGCAGCGAAGGTCCCCTGGCCGGTCACCGCCGCGATCGCGCTCACCGCGATCACCGCCGTGGTCCTCTCCGGCGCCCCCGAACTGGCCCTCCGCTTCGCCTCCGGCAGCCTCTTCCCGCAGTAGCCCGGACCGCAGCCCGGCGGGTTCACCCGCACGGCCCAACGCCCGCCGCCGCCCGCCGCCCCCGCCCGCAGGGGCGGCGGCCCCGCCGCGCCCTGGGAACCGTACGGCCCCATCTGGCGTTGACCAGGAAGGGAGGGTCCACTGGACCGTAAGACCCTCAGACCTGGACGGGGTCCCCCCTGCCGCACCACTTGGAGGGCGTACCGTGCACCGCCGGCACAACGGGCTCAAGACCGCCGTACTCCTCGGCGGACTGTCCGCACTGATCATCGTCATCGGAAGCCTCTTCGGACGGACCGGCCTGATCGTCGCCGTCGTGGTCGCCCTCGGGACGAACGCCTACGCGTACTGGAACAGCGACAAGCTGGCTCTACGCGCGATGCGCGCCCGCCCCGTCAGCGAGTTCGAGGCCCCCGAGCTGTACCGCATGGTGCGCGAGCTCTCCACGTCCGCGCGCCAGCCCATGCCACGGCTCTACATCTCGCCCACCGAAGCGCCCAACGCCTTCGCGACTGGCCGCAACCCGCGCAACGCCGCGGTCTGCTGCACCGAGGGCATCCTGCGCATCCTCGACGAACGCGAGCTGCGCGGGGTGATCGGCCACGAGCTGAGCCACGTCTACAACCGGGACATCCTGATCTCCTCGGTCGCCGGAGCCCTGGCCTCCGTGATCATGTTCCTGGTGAACTTCGCCTGGCTGATCCCGATCGGCCGGTCGAACGACGACGAGGGCCCCGGCCTCATCGGCATGCTGCTGATCATGATCCTCGGCCCGCTGGCCGCGTCCGTGATCCAGCTCGCCATCAGCCGCTCGCGCGAGTACGAGGCGGACGCCTCCGGAGCCCAGCTCACCGGCGACCCGCTCGCCCTCGCCAGCGCCCTGCGCAAGCTGGACGCCGGCACCAAACAGCTCCCGCTGCCCGCCGAGCCGCGCATCGAGACGGCGAGCCACATGATGATCGCCAACCCCTTCCGGCCGGGCGAGGGACTGTCCAAGATGTTCTCGACCCACCCCCCGATGGCCGAGCGCATCGCCCGGCTCGAACAGATGGCAGGCCGCAGTCAGTGAAAACCATCCTCAACGTCATTTGGCTCGTGCTCAGCGGGATCTGGCTGTTCCTGGGCTACTGCCTGGCCGGCCTGATCCTCTGCATCACGATCATCGGCATTCCCTTCGGCATAGCGGCGTTCCGCATCGCCGTGTACGCCCTCTGGCCCTTCGGCTACACCACCGTCGAACGCCACGACGCCGGCGCCGGCTCGTGCGTGGGCAACGTCCTGTGGCTGGTCCTGGCCGGCTGGTGGCTGGCCATCGGCCACATCGTCACCGGCATCGCGCTCTGCGTCACGATCATCGGCATCCCCTTCGGCATCGCCAACTTCAAGATGGTCCCGCTCTCCCTGCTCCCGCTCGGCCGCGAGATCGTCCCGACGGACGCCCCCTTCGCCTCCCGGTGACCACCGCCCCGAGGCCGTCCGGACCGAGGGTTATCCACAGGCCCGGACGGCTGTCGGGGGTGTGCGGCACCATGAACGCATGAACGAATACGAGCAGTTGCCGGTGCAAGTCACAGACCGCTTACGCGCCCCCGCGCGCGGGCCCGGGAAGCCCCCGCCCGCCGCCGGGAAGAGCGCCCGGTCCGAGCTCATACCGGGCTCCGCCGCGCCCCCGTACGTCCCGCGCCCCTGACCTCCACGTGATCGGTCCGGGCTCAGACAGCGGACCGGAACCGGCTCCGCACCCCGTAGGCCAGTGCGCCCAGGGCCAGTACGGCCGCCCCCGACACCACCGCACCGAGGGGTAGCGCGCAGGCCAGCACCACACAGCCGGACAGCCCGACCGCTGCCACGGCCCGCCCCTTGACACCTGAACCGAGAGTCCACGCGGAGGCGTTCGCGATCGCGTAGTAGGCCAGCACTCCGAAGGAGGAGAAACCGATCGCACCTCGCAGATCGGTGGTCGCCGCGAGCACCGCCACCACCGCGCCCACCACCAGCTCCGCACGGTGCGGAACCCGATGCCGGGGATGTACGGCGGCCAGCGCGCGCGGCAGATGACCGTCCCGCGCCATCGCCAGCGCGGTCCGCGACACCCCGAGCACCAGGGCCAGCAAGGAGCCCAGCGCGGCCAGGACCGCGCCCACCCGGACGACGGGAGCCAGTCCGGGCCGTCCGGCCGCGCGCACCGCGTCGGCCAGCGGGGCCGTGGACCCCGCCAACACGTCGGCACCGAGCACCGACAGGACCGCCACGGCCACGGCGGCGTACACGAACAGGGCGATCCCCAGGGCGAGCGGCACCGCGCGCGGGATCGTGCGCTGCGGATCGCGCACCTCCTCGCCCAGGGTGGTGATCCGGGCGTAGCCTGCGAAGGCGAAGAACAGCAGCCCGGCGCCCTGGAGCAGCCCGGCGGGCCCGCCCCCGCCCCCGCCCCACAGGCGTCCCGCGTCGGCCGTACCGGAGGTCAGGCACGCCACCACGACCCCGGCCAGCACCGCCAGTACGGCCGCCACGATCAGCCGGGCGATCCGGGCGGACCTCTGCACCCCGCCGTAACTCGCTGCGGTCAGCGCCACCACCGAGGCCACGGCCACCTCGTGCTGCCGCTCCGGCCAGGCGTAGGCGCCGACGGTCAGGGCCATCGCCGCGCAGGAGGCCGTCTTGCCGACCACGAACGCCCAGCCGGCCAGGTGCCCCCAGAACGGGCCGAGCCGCTCGCGCCCGTACACGTAGGTCCCGCCGGAGGACGGGTACCGGGCGGCGAGCCGCGCCGAGGAGTGCGCGTTGCAGTAGGCCACGACGGCCGCCACCAGCAGGGCGGCGAGCAGCAGGCCGCCCGCCGCGCGGGCCGCCGGGGCGAGGGCGGCGAAGATGCCCGCGCCCACCATCGCCCCCAGGCCGACGACGACCGCGTCGAAAACTCCGAGGGTGCGCTTCAAGTCGTGGCTCACGGGCGGAGGGTAGCTGGGCTAGATGACGCCCTCGCGGCCGGGGAGCGGCGCCCGCTTGCGCTCCCATCCCTCCAGGGCGGTCAGACAGGCGTGGTCCATGTGCCGCAGCCCGCTCAGGTCGAGCCGGACCGGCTTCCCGTCCGGCAGGGCGTCCAGCGCGTCCAGGGCGTCGAGGAGTTTGGGCAGCCTCAGGAAGCTGGCGTTCCCCACGACCCGCACGGACAGTTCCCCGCCCTCCCAGACCTCCTCGATGTGCACGTGGGAGGTCTCCCAGGCCGCCTTGGCGATGGCGAGCCCCAAACCGATCAGCACCCCTTCGAAGAGGTTGGTGACCACGATCGCCGACGCCGTGACCAGCAGGACCACGGCCTCGCCCCGGTGCGTGCGCCACAACCCGGCCACCGCCCGCGCCGGCAGCAGCTTCCAGCCCGCGTGCAGCAGCACACCGGCCAGCGCGGCGAGCGGGACGATCTCCAGCAGCTGGGGGAAGGCCACGGCGAAGAGCAGCAGCCAGGCCCCGTGCAGTACCCGGGAGGCCCGGGTGCGGGCCCCGGCCTCCACGTTCGCGGCGCTGCGGACGATGACGGCGGTCATCGGAAGCGCCCCGAGGATCCCGCAGACGCTGTTGCCCACGCCCTGGGCGATGAGTTCCTTGTCGTACTCGGTCCTCGGCCCCTCGTGCATCCGGTCGACGGCGGCCGCGCTGAACAAGGTCTCGGCGGAGGCGATCAGCGAGAGCGCGATCACGGTGCCGACGGCTCCCACGGAGGCCAGCACCCCGAAGTCGGCCCAGCCGGGTGGCGCCACCGCCTCCAGCACCCCCGTCACCCGCACCTTCTCGACGGGCAGGTTCAGCACCGCGGCCACCGCGGTCGCGGCCGCCACCCCGACGAGCGCCCCCGGCACGATCCGCAGCCGCGCCGGAACCATCGGCCAGGCCACCAGTACGGCGATGGTCGCTCCGCCGAGCGCCACGGCGGCCCAGTCGGCTCCCGCCGCGAGCCCGGGAACCCCGCCCAGCTTGGCCAGGGTGTGCCCGGGCGCCGTGACACCGCCCAGGGCGTAGAGCTGCCCGGCGATCAGCACGAGCCCGATCCCGGCCAGCATTCCGTACACGACGGCGACGGAGATCGCCCGGAACCACCGCCCGAGCCGCAGCATCCCCATGCCCAGCTGCAACAGCCCGGCGGCCAGCACCAGGACCCCGAGCGCGGGCAGCCCGTACGCCCGCACCGCCTCGTAGACCAGCACGGTGAGCCCGGCGGCGGGCCCGCTCACCTGGAGCGAGCTGCCGCGGAACCAGCCGGTGACCAGTCCGCCGACGACCCCGGTGACGATCCCCAGCTCGGCCGGTACCCCGGAGGCGACGGCCACCCCCACACAAAGCGGAAGCGCGACCAGCGCGACGACCACCGACGCCGCGAAGTCTTGGCGGAACGTGCCGGCCCCAGGCATGCGAGAACCCCCTGCGTAAGGTGATGGACGGTTCACCCAGCGTGGTGGGCGCACCCGCCCGTGCCTAGTGATCACAGGGGGCCCGCAGAGGAGCACGCGCCGCTCACGCCCCGCACACACCCTGCGAGCGCCCACGGCGAAGGGCACGACGCGGGCGGCCGCCGGGAGCCTCCCCGGCGATCTGCCCCCGTCGTGCCCTCGGGGTTCACTCAGCGGCGTACGGACGGGCCGAAGCCGCCGGACCCGCCGATCAGCGGTAGTTCACGAACTGGATCGCGAAGTCCAGGTCCTTGCCCTTGAGCAGCGCCTGGACGGCCTGGAGGTCGTCGCGGCTCTTGGAGCTGACGCGCAGCTCCTCGCCCTGGACCTGGGCCTTGATGCCCTTGGGGCCCTCGTCACGGATGATCTTCGCGACCTTCTTGGCGTTCTCCTGGGAGATGCCCTCCTCGATCGTCGCGAAGATCTTGTACTCCTTGCCGGACAGCTGCGGCTCGCCGGCGTCCAGCGCCTTGAGCGAGATCCCGCGCTTGACCAGCTTGGTCTCGAACACGTCGAGGACGGCCTTGACGCGCTCCTCGGAGTTCGCCTCCATCAGGATCTTCTCGCCGGACCAGGCGATCGACGCGCCCGTGCCCTTGAAGTCGTAGCGCTGCGAGAGCTCCTTCGCGGACTGGTTGAGGGCGTTGTCGACCTCCTGCCGCTCGACCTTCGAGACGATGTCGAAACTGGAGTCGGCCATGTGCTGTGGCTCCTTGAAGTCGGCTGTGATGTGCCCCGGAGGGCGCGGCCGGACATCCCCGGCCCGCTCGGCAAAGCCTAGCCACCGCACCCGCGTGGGGCGCTGATCAATCCGGTGGCGGACCACCCCCGCACATCGGGTATTGTTTACGTCGTTGCCGCAGAACAACGCCGCAAGGCGGAGGAACTGGGCGACAACCCATGGCGATGTGCCCGAGTGGCCAATGGGAGCGGACTGTAAATCCGTCGGCTTAGCCTACCCAGGTTCGAATCCTGGCGTCGCCACGCGAGTGGAACCCCCGTTCATCTGCGGAAACGCAGCAGGCGGGGGTTTCTTCGCATATCCCGGGGACACCGGGCCCGCCGGAGGCGGAGGCACCGCTCAGGGCGTGTCGGTCACGGTCAGGTGGTAGGTCGTGTCGACCCAGAAGCCGCTCGCCGCCGCGGCCTCGATCTCCAGCACGAACTGACCCGCCGGGAGCGGCTCCAGAGCGCACCACAGACCCCACGCGGTCCTCGGTATCCCCATGAACTGGAACGTCCCCGACGTGAACTCGCTCACCGTCAGCGGAAGGCTGTTCACGGCCGCCGACGCCCGCGTCACCTCCAGCCGCCAGGGCTTCGTCACCAGCGGCACCGCCGGACGCTGCGTGTTCAGGACCGGGAAGAACAGCCGCCGCCCCGTCGGGACGCTGCACCGCCGCACCACCCGGCCGCCGTAGGTCCCCGCGAGGAACCACAGGTCCTCGGGCTGCCGCCAGCCGGCGTACGCCCCCGTGGTGTCGCTGACGGGGCTCCGGTCGAGCGGCGCGGACAGCGCCCACTTCCACCACCGGGCGGCGAGCCGGCCGCCCTCCGCCGCGCTGACCCGCCAGTCCCCGTCACCCATGACCCCGCCCCGGTGCCTCGTACGCCCGCCCCCTGCGGCCGACATCCGGGTGACCCTATCGGGCGCCTCCCGCGCACCGATGGGAGCGTCCGGTCGTTCACCGGCCGTGACATGGACTTCGGACACACGTGGAAAGGTCGGGGGCGGCGTCCTGCTCGCCCTGCTCGGCGCCGGCATCCCGGCGCTGGTGGGGGCCGCGCTGCACACCCCGGTGGGAGAGCCGTACCGGGAGACCCGGCTGTACTTCGGCACGCAGCGCCCCGACGGCCGCGAGCCCGTGACGGAAAAGGAGTTCACGGGCTTCCTCGACCACGAGATCACCCCGGCCTTCCCCGAGGGCCTCACCCTCCAGGACGGCCGCGGCCAGTGGCGCGGCGCGGACGGCACGACCATCCGCGAGACCTCGTACGAGGTGATCCTGCTCTACCCCGAGAAGGAGGCCGAGGAGCGCGGAGTACGCGTCGAAAAGATCCGGCAGGCCTACGAGAAGCAGTTCCAGCAGGACTCCGTCGGACGCTCGGACGACCGGCTGGACGCCGACTTCTGACGCCCGCTCAGCGCCGGTTCAGTTGCCCGCCATGTCCTTGACGGCCACCGACACCGGGGTGGAGCCCGAGATCAGCTCCAGGGTCAGTCCCGCCGTCGCCGGCGTTTCCACCAGCTCGGCCAGCACCGCCGCCACATCGTCGCGCGGGACGGACCCGCGGCCCGTCCGCGCCTCCAGGCGCACCGCGCCCGTCCCCGCGTCGTCGGTCAGCGAACCGGGCCGCAGGATCGTCCACTCCAGGCCCAGCCGGGTCCGGAGGTACTCGTCGGCCTCGCCCTTCGCCCGCAGGTAGACGTCGAACACCTCGTCGCCCTCGTGCCGCGCGTCCGCCCCCATCGAAGAGACCATCAGGAAGCGCCGCACACGGGCCCGTTCGGCCGCGTCGGCGAACAGCGTCGCCGCACCGAGGTCCACGGTCTCCTTCCGCCCGACACCGCTGCCCGGACCGGCCCCCGCGGCGAACACCGCGACGTCCGCGCCCTGCAGGATGCCCGCCACGTGCTCGACGGAAGCCGACTCCAGATCGCACAGCACCGGTTCGGCGCCCGCCTCCCTGAGGGCGTCGCCCTGTGCCGGATCGCGGATGATGCCCGCGACCTCGTACCCGCGCGCGGCGAGCAGGCGCTCCAGCCGCAGCGCGATCTGACCGTGTCCACCCGCGATGACGATGCGCATGTCCCGACCGTACGTCGAGCCGGGCTCCGACGCCCGCGAACGCCCGCCGGACGCCTCAGGGACCCGGCTCCGTACGGCCCTGCCGGGGCAGGTCCAGGGCCACCGCGACCGCCGAGTCGCAGTACTCCCGTACGGCACTCGTACGGGCTACGACACGCCCCCGGTGGATCACGATCCGGCTGTACGCCAGCGACAGCACCCCGGCGATCCGGTCCCCGCGCACGGCCAGCAGCTCCGCCGGGAACCCCGCCTCCACCCGCACCTCGGGCAGCCCCATCGCCTCCCGGGCGGCGGTACTGACCGTCGCGTAGGCCTCCGGCGCGCGCAGCCCGCCCTGGGAGGCCAGCAGGTACGCCGCTTCCAGCGGGTCCCCCCGCCCGACCGGGTTGCCGGCGTCCCGCAGCGCCCCGCTGCCGGCCGTGACGCGGACCCCGGCCGATCGCAGCAGGCGTACGGGGGCCGTGCGCAGGCCGCGGCGCTCCAGGGCCGCACAGTCGCCCTGGGGCAGGCAGGTCACCCGGACGCCGGCCGCCGCGAGCTGGTCGGAGGCCCGGGCGGCCACGTCCAGCGGGAGCCGCGACAGGCCGCCGCAGGGGCCGATGGTCACCCCGGGCCGCAGCCCTCCGGCCATCGCCGCGAGCCGGGCGAGACGGCCCGGGTCGTCACCGTCCGTGTGCAGGTCCACGGGGCAGCCGTGCTCGGCGGCCAGTTCCAGGACCGCTTCGACGAAGCCCGTCGGATCGGGGTCCAGGTCGGGGCAGCCGCCGATCACCGACGCGCCCATCTTGACGGCGTCGCGCAGCATGGCCAGCCCGTCGGCGCCGGCGGCCCCCGTCAGCAGCCGGGGTACGGCCACCGCCGTCAGGTCGGTGAGCCCCCGCAGCGACCGCCGCGCCTGGAGGACGGCCTCCATGGGACCGAGCCCGTGCACGTCCCCGATCCGTACGTGGGAGCGGACCGCGGTGGCCCCGTGGCCGAGCTGGAGCAGAGCGGCCTCGGTGGCGCGGCGCTGCACCTCGTCGGGCGCGTACGAGACGGGCCCCTCACCGTCGGCGGTCAGGGCGGTGTCCCCGTGGGCGTGCGGTTCGGCGGGGGCGGGGAGCAGCAGGTAGCCGCGCAGGTCGACCCGGGCCAGGGAGGGGGCGGTCAGGCTGCCCGCGGTGCCGACGGCCTGGATCCGGCCGCCGCCGAGCCGCACGTCGACGGTGCGGCCGTCCGTGAGCCGTGCCCCGGCGAGCAGCAGGCCGGACGCCTCGGGCGCGCCCCCGCCGGCGGGGGCGCGGGAGGGGCCTTCGGCCGGGTTCCGCGGGGAGTGGGAGGGCTGCTGCGGCTGGCTGTCGGACATCGCGCTCCTGCGGTGGCTCGGGCGGTTCCTGTGCCGTGGCCGCAGCCCGCGGCCCAAGATCACGCAGCGTGGTCAGAGCCTAGGGCGCGGGACTGCCCGCTTCGCGGAAGAGCGCAATAGTCGTACCGGTGTGGTGCCCGCGCGCCCCGGCGCGGACGACCGCCCCGGCGCGCGACCGGGGGAGGGTGCGGGGACGGGCGGGGAGGGGGCGGGTGACGGCCGTCGGGGCACGTGGTGCGGCCGTGGCGCTGGTGGAGGGGTGGCGCGGTGTGAGCCCGCCCACAAACAGCCCGGAAATCGGGCCGGAGGCCACTCGGGCGGTGATCAAGAATCCCTTCCGACCCCGGCCCGAGCCCAGTCCCCGCAAAGGATTTGGGCGATCGGCGGGCAACCGTGTAATGTCTTCATCGCTCGCCCCAATAGCTCAGTCGGTAGAGCGTCTCCATGGTAAGGAGAAGGTCTGCGGTTCGATTCCGCATTGGGGCTCTGGTGAGAGAGGTTCCCCACCCTCGGGTGGGGAACGGATCTCATCAAAGCGGCGTAGCTCAGTCGGTAGAGCAAGCGGCTCATAATCGCTGTGTCACCGGTTCAAGTCCGGTCGCCGCTACACCCAGTAGCCGATTGCGGGGTCGGTCTCCCGATCGGCTACTCTTTTATGCGTTCATCCGTCCCATAGTCCGTCAAGGAGCACTCACGTGGCTGCCACCGACGTCCGCCCGAAGATCACGCTGGCCTGCGTGGAGTGCAAGGAGCGGAACTACATCACCAAGAAGAACCGGCGTAACAACCCGGACCGACTTGAGATGAAGAAGCACTGCCCGCGTTGCAACTCGCACACCGCGCACCGCGAGACCCGCTGATCCTGGCGAAGTCTCGAATATAGGCACCGTCATGAGGTCGTCCCCGTCATTGGGGGGCGGCCTTGTGTCGTTTCAACAGGAGGTAGTGAGCCATGGCCCTTGACCAGACCTTCGTCGGGCGGACCTACCCGCCCACCGAGCCGTACGAGGTCGGCCGGGAGAAGATCCGCGAATTCGCGGTCGCGGTGGGTGACGAGAATCCCGTCTACACCGACCCGGAAGCGGCCAAGGCGCTCGGTCACCCCGACGTGATCGCACCTCCGACCTTTGTGTTTGCCATCACGTTCAGGGCGGCGAACCAGGTCGTCGACGACCCGCAGCTGGGGCTCGACTACAGCCGCGTCGTGCACGGCGACCAGAAGTTCGCGTACGTCCGTCCCGTGCGCGCGGGTGACCGGCTCTCGGTCACGTCGACGATCGAGGCCGTGAAGTCGATGGCGGGCAACGACATCATCGACATCCGCGGCGAGGTCCACGACGCGTCCGGTGAGCACGTGGTGACGGCGTGGACCAAGCTCGTGTCCCGCGCCCCCGAGGAGGCCTGAGATGACTGCCCAGATCCAGTACGCCGACGTCGAGGTCGGCACCGAACTGCCGGCGGCGTCCTTCCCCGTGTCGCGCGCCACGCTCGTCCGCTACGCGGGGGCCTCCGGCGACTTCAACCCGATCCACTGGAACGAGAAGTTCGCCAAGGAGGTCGGACTGCCGGACGTGATCGCGCACGGCATGTTCACCATGGCCGAGGCGATCCGCGTGGTGACCGACTGGGCGGGCGACCCGGGCGCGGTGGTGGAGTACGGAGTCCGCTTCACCAAGCCGGTGGTGGTCCCGAACGACGACAAGGGCGCGCTGATCGAGGTCACCGCGAAGGTCGCCGCCAAGCTGGACGACAACCGCGTACGGGTGGACCTGACGGCGAGAAGCGCGGGCGAGAAGGTCCTCGGCATGTCCCGCGCGGTGGTCAGACTGGCCTGAGGGCGGGCGGTCGGGCGGGGTCGGGGGCGGCGGGGTCTTAGCTGGTCCGTATCGGGGAGGGTTTGGTGGTTTCCCGTCAGTCTCATCGTCTCTCCGGGCTGGACCGGTCCCTCAAGGGCGCTCCCTGCGGTCGCGTCGCTTCGCGATGGCCTACGGCCACCCTTGACCGACCGCCCCACCCCGGAAAGCCGAAGACCGACGGGAACCCCCCAAAAGAACGGTCACGGGGAAGAGGGGGAGGAGCGGGTCTCTCAGCGATGAGCCGAGGGGCCGGGGGTCGGCATGCCGGGCACACGGCCCCCTCGCGGCCCCTTCCGGGACCGGGCTCCTGGCTTACCCACCCGAAATGACGACCAGATCAGCCTGGCGTGCAGTCAGGCGCATCGGATCGCTACGCGCTCCTCTCGGCTTAGCGTCCGACGACCGTCTGGGGCTGGACATAGACCGCCCACACGCCCCACCCATCACCCTTGACGTGCGGCTACCGCCCGCCTGTCCTCCTGCGGTGACATCCCCCGGCAGGAAAGACCCCAGACTGCCCCTGAAAGTGACCACGGCCGGTCGTCGGCCGCTGAGACGGCATCGGGCACAGATGCCTCCTGCGGCCTATGTCCAGCCCCAGACGGGCCGCTGCCGCTGAGCCGAGAGGAGCGCGTAGCGATCTCACGCGCGCCTGACTGCTCCCCAGGTCGTCGTGGTCGTCATTTCGGGTGGGTAGGCGGTGGTCTGGTCCCGGAAGGGGGCGCGAGGGGGCCGTGTGCCCGGTCGGCCGACCCCCGGCCCCTCGTCGCTGCGCTGACGGGGCCGCTCCTGCCGGTCCGTCCCCGTGACCGTTCTTTTGGGGGGTTCCCGTCGGTCTTCGGCTTTCCGGGGTGGGGCGGTCGGTCAAGGGTGGCCGAAGGCCATCGCGTAGCGACGCGAACGAAGTGAGCGCCCTTGAGGGACCGGTCCACCCCGGAGAGACGATGAGACTGACGGGAAACCACCAAACCCTCCCTGACGCGGACCAGCTAGGACCCCGCCGTCCCCCGACCCCGCCAGCGCCAGCACACCCCCACCCCTTGACCAGGTTAGTGATTGAGCACTAACTTAAGGGCATGGCAAGGATGAGTGCGGAAGAGCGGCGCGAGAGCGTCGTGCGGGCCGCCATGCACGAGTTCGCTCGTGGTGGCTACTACGGGACGTCCACCGAGGCGATCGCCAAGCGCGTCGGTGTCTCGCAGCCGTACCTCTTCCGGCTCTTCCCGAACAAGCAGGCCATCTTCCTCGCGGCCACCACCCGCTGCATGGAGGAGATCAGGCTGGTCTTCGAGGAGGCCGCCAAGGGGCTCAGCGGCGAGGAGGCCCTCGACGCCATGGGCGAGGCGTACGGGCGGCTGATCGCCGAGCAGCCCGACAAGTTGCAGATGCAGCTCCAGGTGTACGTGACCGTGGCCGCCGCCGAGGCGGCGGGGGAGCCGGAGTTCGGCAAGCTGGTCCGTGCCGGCTGGATGGATCTGTGGGACACGGTGTGCGCGCCCCTCGGCGGGGACAACGAGCGGGCCGGTGCCTTCATGGCTCACGGAATGCTGATCAACACCCTCGCGGCCCTCGGATTCCCGTCCGACCACCGGGTCTGGCAAGGGTGCTGGCCCTCCAGCGGGGAGGCCCGCGAGGCCAACGAGGCCCACGAAGCCACCGAAGCCACCCAAGCCGCCGACCGCCCGTAACCCCCACCCCACCCCCACCCCACCCCCGCACACCGCTGCGGTCTGCCCGCGAAAGTTAGTAATCAGTCACTAATACAGCTGATCAGGGGACATCGTGAGCACAGAACCCGTCACCGCACCGGCCGGTGAGCCCGTCCAGGGGTCCGGCCTCCGAGGGCCCGCCGTCTGGGCCCTCGTCATCACCGGGGTCGCCAGCTTCATGGCCGCCCTCGACAACCTCGTCGTCACCACGGCCCTCCCCGCCATCCGCGCCGACCTCGGCGGGAAGCTGGAGGACCTGGAGTGGACGGTGAACGCCTACACGCTGACCTTCGCCGTCCTGCTCATGTTCGGCTCCGCCCTCGGGGACCGCTTCGGCCGCCGCAGGCTCTTCATCGTCGGGCTCGGGATATTCACGGCCGCCTCCGCCGCGGCCGCCCTCTCGCCCGGCATCGACGCCCTCATCGCCGCCCGCGCCGTCCAGGGCGTCGGAGCGGCGATCATGATGCCGCTCACCCTCACCCTGCTCACCGTCGCCGTCCCGGCCGCCCGCAGGGGCATGGCCCTCGGCATCTACGGCGCCGTGACCGGGCTCGCCGTCGCCAGTGGCCCCCTGATCGGGGGCAGCCTCACCGAACACGTCTCCTGGCAGTGGATCTTCTGGCTGAACGTGCCGGTCGGCCTCGCCCTGATCCCCCTCGCCCGGCTGCGCCTCGCCGAATCCACCGCGCCGGACTCCCGGCTCGACGTCCCCGGCACCCTGCTCATCAGCGGCGGCCTCTTCGGGATCGTCTACGCCCTGGTCAACGCCAATGCCGAAGGCTGGACCAGCGCCCCCGTCCTGACCGGGCTCATCGCCGGCAGTGCGCTCATCGGCGCCTTCGTCCGCCACGGCTTCCGCCACGCGAACCCCGTGCTCCCCATGCGGCTCTTCCGTGACCGCGGGTTTCTCGGCATCAACATCGCGAGCCTGCTGATGTTCCTGGGGATGTTCGGCTCGATCTTCCTGCTCAGCCAGTTCCTCCAGGGCGTCGCCGGCTATTCGCCCACCGAGGCCGGGCTGCGCATGCTCCCCTGGACCGGCATGCCGATGATCGTCGCCCCGCTCGCCGGGATCCTCTCCGACCGGATCGGCGGGCGGCCCGTCGTCGCCGCCGGGCTGGCGTTCCAGGCCCTCGGGCTCGGCTGGTTCGCGGCGGTCCTGAGCACGGACGTCTCCTACGCCGCTCAGCTGCCGGCCCTGATCCTGAGCGGGATCGGCATGGCCCTCTACTTCGCCCCGGCCGCCAACGTGCTCATGTCCACCGTGCGCCCCGCCGACCAGGGCAAGGCCTCCGGCACCAACAACGCCCTCCGCGAGGTCGGCGGCGCCCTCGGAGTGGCCGTGCTCGCCTCCGTCTTCTCCGCCCAGGGCGGCTACGAGACCCCGCAGGCCTTCACCGACGGGACCGTCCCCGCCCTGTGGATCGGGGCCGTCGCCGTCGCCCTCGCCGCCGGGTTCGCACTGCTCGTGCCGCGCAAGGGCAGCCGCCCGCGGCCCGCGCCGGGGCCCGGGGCCGGGTCCGGGACCGGGTCCGAGGCGGCCGCCGTCCGGAAGGTGCCCGTCTCCGGCTGAGCCCCCCGGCACACCGGTCCCCATTCCACCGGCCCCGCTCGCCGGCCGGGGCCGCGCTCGGGCGCGGCCGGGGTGACCGCAGCACCGCCCGCGCACGAAGTTCCGTACGACTCATCGCGAAGGAGCGCCCGTCATGCCCGACATCCCCTGGTCCACGCCCGTCCAGCCCGCCCCCGACGCCGAGGTCTACGTCATGGCCTCCCGCTTCGAGACCGTCACCCTCCTCGGAGCCTTCAAGTTCTTCCTCAAGGCGCCCGGGATCATCGCGCAGATCCGCAAGGCCCCCGGCGCGCACGGCGTCGCCCTCCGGGCGCGGGTCCTGCGCCGCACCTTCCTCACCCTCTCCGCCTGGGAGGACCGGGACGCCCTCTACCGCTTCGCGGGCAGCGAGCCGCACCGCTCCAGCTCCCGCGCCGCAGCCGCCCACATGAAGGAATCCGAGTTCACCTTCTGGAGCGTGCGCGCCTCGGAACTCCCCCTCACCTGGGCCGAGGCCGAGCGCCGTCTGGCCGAGCGCGAGCAGGCCCACTGAGGTGCCCCGCCGGGATGCGAGGGGGGCGGACCGTACTCTTGTCCACGTGCAGGAACTCCACGACGCCCCCCTCGCCCCGCTGACCACCTTCCGCCTCGGCGGCCCCGCGGCCCGGCTGGTCACCGCGACCACCGACGCCGAGGTCGTCGACGCCGTCCGCGCGGCGGACGCCGCCGGCACTCCGCTGCTGGTCATCGGCGGTGGCAGCAACCTGGTCATCGGCGACGAGGGCTTCGACGGCACCGCCCTGCGCATCGCGACGACCGGGTACGCCCTCGACGGCACCCGCCTGGAACTGGCCGCCGGCGAGAACTGGAGCGACGCCGTCGCCCGTACCGTCGAGGCGGGCCTCGCGGGCATCGAATGCCTCGCCGGCATCCCCGGCTCGGCCGGCGCCACCCCCATCCAGAACGTCGGCGCGTACGGGCAGGAAGTCTGCGACACCATCACCGAGGTCGTCGCCTACGACCGCACCAGCGGCGAAACGGTCACCCTGACCGCCGCCGAGTGCGGCTTCCGGTACCGCAACAGCACCTTCAAGGACCAGCCCGACCGGTACGTCGTCCTGCGCGTGCGCTTCGCCCTGGAGGACGCGGGCGGCCTCTCCGCCCCGATCAAGTACCCCGAGACGGCCCGCGCCCTCGGCGTCGAGGCCGGCGACCGGGTCCCGGCCGCCGCCGCCCGCGAGACCGTCCTGCGGCTGCGCGCGGGCAAGGGCATGGTCCTCGACCCCACCGACCACGACACCTGGTCGGCCGGCTCCTTCTTCCACAACCCGATCCTGACCGACGAGGCCTACGCCGCCTTCCTCGCCCGCGCCCAGGACCGCCTCGGCCCGGACACCACCCCGCCCGCCTACCCCGCGGGCGAGGGCCGTACGAAGACCAGCGCGGCCTGGCTGATCGACAAGGCCGGCTTCACCAAGGGCTACGGCACCGGCCCCGCCCGGATCTCCACCAAGCACACCCTGGCCCTCACCAACCGCGGCCAGGCCACCACCGAGGACCTCCTCGTCCTGGCCCGCGAGGTCGTCGCGGGCGTCCACGAGGCCTTCGGCGTCACGCTCGTGAACGAGCCGGTGACGGTCGGCGTCCGCATCTGACATGCACTGCCCCCTGCACGGGGCCGGTACGGACCCGACGCGCCTGGTGGGACGCGAGATCTGCCGGGTCGTCGCGTCCTGGCACGTCTGCGAAGGCGAACGCTCCGAGGCGCCGCTCGACGTGTGGCTGATCGACAGCGTCGGCGACTCCACGCGGATCACCACCGGGTCGGACCAGTGCCTCATCGTCGAGTCCGCCGCCCCCCACGAGCCCTACGACCTGGGGGAGTGGGGCCGCGTCGAGGTCGGTGAGGACCTCGGCGAGCACCCGTTCCTGCGCCACGTCGGCCATACCATCGCCTCGGTCGCCGAGTTCGCGCTGCCCGCACGGGGCCGCACCCACCTGGAGATCGGCTTCCCGGGCGGCCACCGGGTGCGTGCCGACTGCTACGAGGGGGACCTGCGGCTCACCCGCTGAGCCAGTGGTCGATCCCGTCCAGCAGCTTGGCCTGTACGTCGTCCGGCGCCGCCGAACCGCGGACCGACTGGCGGGCCAGCTCGGCCAGCTCCGCGTCCGTGAACCCGTGGTGGCGGCGGGCGATCTCGTACTGGGCCGCGAGCCGGGACCCGAAGAGCAGCGGGTCGTCCGCGCCCAGGGCCAGCGGTACGCCGGCCTCGAAGAGGGTGCGCAGCGGGACGTCCTCGGGCCGCTCGTACACGCCGAGGGCCACGTTGGAGGCGGGGCAGACCTCACAGGTGATCTGGCGGTCGGCGAGCCGCTTGAGCAGCCGCGGGTCCTCGGCGGCCCGTACGCCGTGGCCGATGCGGGAGGCGTGGAGGTCGTCGAGGCAGTCGCGGACGGAGGACGGGCCGCTGAGTTCGCCGCCGTGCGGGGCCGCGAGGAGGCCGCCGTCGCGGGCGATGGCGAAGGCCCGGTCGAAGTCGCGGGCCATGCCGCGGCGTTCGTCGTTGGAGAGCCCGAAGCCGACGATGCCGCGGTCGGCGTAGCGGACGGCGAGGCGGGCGAGGGTGCGGGCGTCGAGGGGGTGCTTCATGCGGTTGGCGGCGATGACGACCCGCATGCCGAGCCCGGTCTCCCGGGAGGCCGCGTCCACGGCGTCGAGGATGATCTCGACGGCGGGGATCATGCCGCCCAGCAGGGGTGCGTAGGAGGTGGGGTCGACCTGGATCTCCAGCCAGCCGCTGCCGTCGCGGACGTCCTCCTCGGCGGCCTCGCGGACCAGCCGGCGGATGTCGTCGGGCTCGCGCAGGCAGGACCGGGCGGTGTCGTAGAGCCGCTGGAAGCGGAACCAGCCCCGTTCGTCGGTGGCCCGCAGCTTGGGGGGCTCGCCGCCGGTCAGGGCCTCGGGCAGCCGGACGCCGTACTTGTCGGCGAGTTCCAGCAGGGTCGACGGTCGCATCGACCCGGTGAAGTGCAGGTGGAGGTGGGCTTTCGGCAGAAGCGTGAGATCGCGTACGTGCTCCATCTGGTGATCCTGCCGTACTCGTCACCCGATCGGCAGCCGCTTTCCCTGAACGGGACCTTGCCCGAACGTAAATATGAGCTGCCGGAGGCGCGGGGCCGCGAGGGGCGCGGGGCCGTGAAACGCCCGAGCGGCGGCTCCCGGGTGGGGAACCGCCGCTCGGAGGTGCCGGAGCTGCCGGAGGGCTAGGACTAGGCCTTGGCCTCGGCGAGGAGCTTCTGGAGCCGGGACACGCCCTCGACCAGGTCCTCGTCGCCCAGTGCGTACGACAGGCGGAGGTAGCCGGGGGTGCCGAAGGCCTCGCCGGGGACGACCGCGACCTCGGCCTCGTCCAGGATCAGCGCGGCGAGCTCGACCGAGGTCTGCGGGCGCTTGCCGCGGATCTCCTTGCCGAGCAGGTCCTTGACCGACGGGTACGCGTAGAACGCGCCCTCGGGGGTGGGGCAGAAGACGCCCTCGATCTCGTTCAGCATCCGCACGATGGTCTGGCGGCGGCGGTCGAAGGCGGTGCGCATCTCGTGGACGGCGTCCAGGTTGCCGGAGACGGCGGCGAGCGCCGCGACCTGGGCCACGTTGGAGACGTTGGAGGTGGCGTGCGACTGGAGGTTGGTCGCGGCCTTGACGACGTCCTTCGGGCCGACGATCCAGCCCACGCGCCAGCCGGTCATCGCGTACGTCTTGGCGACGCCGTTGACGACGATGCACTTGTCGGCGAGCTCGGGGACGATCGCCGGGAGCGAGACGAACTTGGCGTCGCCGTAGACGAGGTGCTCGTAGATCTCGTCGGTCAGGACCCACAGGCCCTTGTCCGCGGCCCAGCGGCCGATGGCCTCGGCGTCGGCCTCGCTGTAGACGGCGCCGGTCGGGTTGGACGGGGAGACGAAGAGGACGACCTTGGTGCGCTCGGTGCGCGCCGCCTCCAGCTGCTCGACGGAGACCCGGTAGCCGGTGGTCTCGTCGGCGACGACCTCGACCGGGACGCCGCCCGCGAGGCGGATCGACTCCGGGTAGGTGGTCCAGTACGGGGCCGGGACGATGACCTCGTCACCCGGGTCGAGGATGGCCGCGAACGCCTCGTAGATGGCCTGCTTGCCGCCGTTGGTCACCAGGACCTGGGACGCGTCCACCTTGTAGCCGGAGTCGCGCAGCGTCTTCGCGGCGATGGCGGCCTTCAGCTCGGGCAGGCCGCCGGCCGGCGTGTAGCGGTGGTACTTCGGGTTGCGGCAGGCCTCGACCGCGGCCTCGACGATGTAGTCCGGGGTCGGGAAGTCGGGCTCGCCCGCACCGAAACCGATCACCGGACGCCCGGCGGCCTTGAGGGCCTTGGCCTTGGCGTCGACGGCGAGGGTGGCGGACTCGGAAATGGCGCCGATACGGGCGGACACCCGGCGCTCGGAGGAAGGCGTTGCAGAGGTCATGCGGCCAATCGTCCCAGACGGTCCAGAAGGCCCGCACACCGTTTCAGGTACCGGACGGAGCACATCCGGATCTCTTCTGTTCGACGTCAGGGCCTGGACCACGTACACTCACCTGTCGTTGGTCCTCACCAGCCGCCCAGAGCGCGAGCACTCCGTGCACTCGCTCGGATGCGGTAGGTTGGGGAACGCAAAGGGTCGTAGCTCAATTGGTAGAGCACTGGTCTCCAAAACCAGCGGTTGGGGGTTCGAGTCCCTCCGGCCCTGCTTCACACTCCTTCTCGGATGTGTGCGCAGGTACGTACTTCGATGCAACGCCGTGCGGCGCAACCGGGCGCGGCTACGGCCACGACCCGGATTCAGGTGAGAGACATGACGGACGCCCTGGGCTCCATCGACATGCCTGACGCCGAGGACGACACTCGCGAGAAGAAGGCCCGCAAGGGCGGCAAGCGCGGCAAGAAGGGCCCTCTCGGCCGGCTCGCGCTGTTCTACCGCCAGATCGTCGCGGAGCTCCGCAAGGTCGTCTGGCCCACCCGAAACCAGCTCACGACGTACACCACCGTGGTGATTGTCTTCGTCGTCATCATGATCGGTCTGGTGACCGTGATTGACTATGGGTTCCAGGAAGCCATCAAGTTCGTCTTCGGCTGATCCCCGCGGAGGGCGGCGCCTTGATGGGTGCCGCCCGTTTTCGCATGTTCCACCACCTTTTGTATCCAGGAAGAAGCAGCCACCGTGTCTGACCCGAACCTGAACGTGAGCGACGAGTCCGTCGAGTCCGTCGAGTCCGTTGAGGACCAGCTCGACATCGTCGAGGGTGCCGACGCCGTGGACCCCGACGAGGCCGAGCTCGCCGACGCCGACGCGGGCACCGCCGCCGAAGAAGCCGCGCTGCACGTCGAGGACGAGGTCGACGCCGAGGCTGAGGACGACGCCGAGGTCGAAGAGTCCGCCGACTCCGAGGACGACGAGTCCGCCGAGGACGAGGGCGACGTCGAGGCCGCGGACGAGACCGGCGAGGAGGCCGAAGAGGCCGCCCCGGTCGAGCCCGCCGAGCCCGTCGACCCCATCCAGGCCCTGCGCGACGAACTGCGCCTGCTCCCCGGCGAGTGGTACGTGATCCACACCTACGCGGGCTACGAGAAGCGCGTGAAGGCGAACCTGGAGCAGCGTGCCGTCTCGCTGAACGTCGAGGAGTTCATCTACCAGGCCGAGGTGCCCGAGGAAGAGATCGTCCAGATCAAGAACGGCGAGCGCAAGAACGTCCGGCAGAACAAGCTGCCCGGTTACGTTCTCGTCCGCATGGATCTGACGAACGAGTCCTGGGGCGTCGTCCGCAACACCCCCGGTGTCACCGGCTTCGTGGGCAACGCGTACGACCCGTACCCGCTGACCCTGGACGAGATCGTCAAGATGCTCGCGCCGGAGGCCAAGGAGAAGGCCGACAAGGCCGCCGCCGAGGCCGCCGGTCTGCCGGCTCCCGCCGTCAAGCGCACCATCGAGGTCCTCGACTTCGAGGTCGGCGACTCGGTCACCGTCACCGACGGCCCGTTCGCGACGCTCCAGGCGACCATCAACGAGATCAACCCCGACTCGAAGAAGGTCAAGGGCCTCGTGGAGATCTTCGGCCGCGAGACCCCGGTCGAGCTGAGCTTCGACCAGATCCAGAAGAACTGATCCAGATCTTCTGAGCGACGCTTCCGAAGCAGGTCAGATCGCCCCGTAAAGGGTGGTCTGACCTGCTCGGTTTTTAGCCCCGCGCCTGTACCCGTTATCGTGGTGCGGTATGCCTCCATCCGGATGACCGGTTGGCGGCTGAAAACTCTCACTAGGACCCGGAGAGAGCAATGCCTCCCAAGAAGAAGAAGATCACGGGGCTTATCAAGCTCCAGATCAAGGCCGGTGCGGCCAACCCGGCTCCGCCGGTCGGCCCCGCGCTCGGTCAGCACGGCGTCAACATCATGGAGTTCTGCAAGGCCTACAATGCCGCGACCGAGTCGCAGCGTGGCATGGTCGTGCCGGTGGAGATCACGGTCTACGAGGACCGTTCCTTCACCTTCATCACCAAGACTCCGCCGGCCGCGCGCCTCATCCTGAAGAGCGCGGGCGTGGAGAAGGGCTCCGGCGAGCCGCACAAGACCAAGGTCGCGAAGCTCACGCGTGACCAGGTCCGCGAGATCGCCACGATCAAGATGCCCGACCTCAACGCGAACGACATCGACGCCGCCGAGAAGATCATCGCCGGCACCGCGCGTTCGATGGGCATCACGGTCGAAGGCTGATCCAGCCACCCCAGCACGACAGTGGTAGGACCAAGCGCTGGTCCGCACCACGACTCCACGCCTGAAGTCACAACACAGGAGCAGAAGTGAAGCGCAGCAAGACTCTCCGCGCTGCGGACGCCAAGGTCGACCGGGACAAGCTCTACGCCCCGCTCGAGGCCGTCCGTCTCGCCAAGGAGACCTCCGCGACCAAGTTCGACAGCACCGTCGAGATCGCCTTCCGCCTGGGTGTCGACCCGCGCAAGGCCGACCAGATGGTCCGCGGCACCGTGAACCTCCCGCACGGCACCGGCAAGACCGCCCGGGTCCTGGTCTTCGCGACCGGTGACCGTGCAGCGGCCGCGGAAGCCGCCGGCGCCGACATTGTCGGCGACGACGAGCTGATCAACGAGATCGCCAAGGGCAACCGCCTGAACGAGTTCGACGCCGTCGTGGCCACCCCGGACCTCATGGGCAAGGTCGGCCGCCTCGGCCGCGTGCTCGGTCCCCGTGGCCTCATGCCGAACCCGAAGACCGGCACCGTCACGATGGACGTCGCCAAGGCTGTCACCGAGATCAAGGGTGGCAAGATCGAGTTCCGCGTCGACAAGCACTCGAACCTGCACTTCATCATCGGCAAGGTCTCCTTCACCGATGAGCAGCTGGTCGAGAACTACGCGGCGGCCCTGGACGAGATCATCCGTCTGAAGCCGTCCGCCGCGAAGGGCCGCTACATCAAGAAGGCCGCCCTGAGCACCACCATGGGTCCCGGCATCGCCCTGGACTCGAACCGCACCCGGAACCTCCTCGTCGAGGAAGACCCGGCCGCGGTCTGATCAGGCCTCGCCTGATCCACTCCCAGAGTGGCTGAACGGGCCCCTCGCTCCCCTCACCGGGAGCGGGGGGCCCGTTTTCCGTGGTGGTGGTCACATGTGTCCCCCGGGGCGGGGAATGTCCGCGCGCCGGCGGCAGGGGGCCGCGTAGGGTCGTTCCGAACTGACGACCGATCAAAAGGGGTGGGGACCTCCGTGACCGCGAACCGGAAGAGGAACATCGGGGCCGCGCTGGCCGCCGTACTGCTGGTGGCGGGGGCCGCCACGGGGTGCGAGGACGGCGCGAAGGAGAGCTCCGGCCAGAAGACCGTCAAGGCGCTCAACGCGGCGTACGAGAAGACCTCCGCCGCGAAGTCGGCGAAGGTGCGGATGACGATGACCGCGCCCGCGTCGCTCGGCGCGGGCGGCACCGTGGAGATGACCGGTGTCCAGGGCTGGAACCCGCAGGTCATGGACATCACCATGAAGGGCTCGGTCGTACCGGGCGCCGGCGGCGAGTCCATGCGCGTGATCACGGCGAACGACGCCACGTACGTGGAGATACCGCCCGGCTCGGCGATGGCCTCGGGCATGGACGGCAAGCGCTGGATGAAGATGGACCTCCGCGCGGCTGCCGAGGCCGCGGGCGACGCCGGGGCCCTCTCCAAGCTCACCGGTCTGAGCGGCGCGGAACAGAACCAGGACCCGGCCAAGCAGCTCGCCCTCCTGCTCAGCTCCCCGAACGTGGAGCGCGTCGGCTCCGAGAAGGTCGAGGGCAAGGACACCGAGCACTACAAGGGCACCGTGACGCTCGACGAGATGCTCGCCGCGAACGAGTCCTCCGAGGCCCTGACCGAGACCGACCGCAAGCAGCTCGCCGAGGCCATGAAGAAGGCCGGCATCAAGGGCTACGACATGGACGTGTGGGTCAACGGGGACGGCTACCCGGCCCGCATGAAGGTCGGCATCGGGACCGCGCAGGGGCGGATGGACATCGAGGCCTCCTACTCGGACTACGGCTCCGGCACCACCGTCCAGACCCCGCCGGAGGGCGAGACCTTCGACCTCTTCGCGATGCTCGGAAAGCTCGGCCAGGAGGGCGCGGGGGCCTGACCACCCCCACCCCGCACACACACGTTCCACCGTTGCACCAGTACGAAGATCCACCCATGGGGGAGAACAAGATGAACAAGGCTGTCCGGACCCGGGCCGGTATCGCGATCGCGGGTACCGCACTGCTCGTGGGCGGCCTCACGGCCTGCGGGGGCGACAAGGCCGACGCGGGCGGGAGCAAGGGCGCGGACCAGGGCACGGCCGGGCGGGGCGGGGCCGCGCAGGCCGCGGCCCCCGCCCCCGCCGAGGCGGTGAAGGCGGCGTACCTGAAGACGGTCGCCGCCAAGACCGCCAAGGCGGACACGACGCTCACCGAGGGTGACGGCAAGAGCCAGCGGCTCGTCGGCACGCGGGGCTGGTACCCGGCGAGCTCCGACACGACGGACGGGGGCACGGGCGCCGACCGCACGATCATGCTCGGCGACACCGTCTACACCTCCATGGACAAGCCGCTCGAAGGCAAGACCTGGATGCGGATGAACCTGGCGAAGGACGGGAAGCCCGGCGTCCGGATCAACGACGACCCGGTCGAGTACCTCGCGCTGCTGCTGGGCCAGGAAAAGGTCGCGCTGGTGCCCGCGGAAGCGTCCGACGGGGCCGGCACCCGGCACTACAAGGCGGCCCTCACCCACGACGACCTGCTCAGGGCGGACGAGTCGACCAAGGTGATGGACGAGGCGAACCGCCGCTACCTCCACGAGTCGGTCAAGGACGTCACCGGCCAGGAGCTGGACGTGTGGATCGACGAGTCCGGCCGCCCCGTCCGCGTCGACACGTCGAGGACCGACACCAAGGGCAGGACCACCAAGGTCACGGCCCGTTTCTCCGACTTCGGCACGGCCCCGGCACCCGCCGCGCCGCCCGCAGACCAGGTCGTCGACTTCGACCACGTCATGAAGGGCGTCGACGACAAGCTGGCCCAGACCGACCGGGACCTGAAGGATGCCGACCAGACGCTGAAGGACGCCGACCAGACGCTGAAGGACGCCGGGCTGGGCGGGCTGAAGCGTTCCTGAGGGCTTCGCGGGTCGTTCCGGGGGCCCTCCCGGGGTCTCCCCGGGAGGGCCCTCCGGGGCGATTTGCCTCGGCTGGACCCCTTCACGTACTCTTCACCAGAAGCCAAAGACCGCTGGTCGTTGCCGTGCTCGAAAGAGGGCGGTGGCCGAAGGATCCGCTGAATGCGGACGTCCTGCGCAGGTGTTCGTGGAAGGTTCCCGGGTTTACCTGGTTGAGCCACGCCCCGTGCGCATGCGCCGGGGCGTTTCGTAATTTTCAGCCCCTTCTGAGCGGTCCTCATCACCCGGAAGGAGGCCGACGCTCTATGGCAAGGCCCGACAAGGCTGCCGCGGTAGCCGAGCTCACGGACCAGTTCCAGAGCTCGAACGCCGCCGTGCTGACCGAGTACCGGGGTCTCACCGTCGCGCAGCTCAAGACGCTGCGTCGCTCGCTCGGTGAGAACGCCCAGTACGCCGTGGTGAAGAACACGCTGACCAAGATTGCGGCCAACCAGGCCGGGATCACCGCGCTGGACGAGCACTTCGCTGGTCCGACCGCGGTCGCCTTCATCACCGGTGACCCGGTGGAGTCGGCGAAGAGCCTGCGTGACTTCGCCAAGGAAAACCCCAACCTGATCATCAAGGCGGGTGTCCTTGATGGTAAGGCGCTCTCCGCCGATGACATCAAGAAGCTTGCGGACCTCGAGTCCCGCGAGGTTCTGCTCAGCAAGCTGGCCGGCGCGTTCAAGGGCAAGCAGTCCCAGGCTGCCTCGCTCTTCCAGGCGCTGCCGTCGAAGTTCGTCCGCACTGCGGAAGCGCTTCGCGTCAAGCTCGCCGAGCAGGGCGGTGCCGAGTAATTCGGCTCGCGCACTGATCCACGCCGCCTAGTGCGTGGGTCGTAGCGGGCCGTTACGCCCGCCTCTCTATACATCCGGCACCTGCCGATTTAGTGGAAGGATCGCCCATCATGGCGAAGCTCACCCAGGACGAACTCCTCGCCCAGTTCGAGGAGCTCACCCTCATCGAGCTCTCCGAGTTCGTGAAGGCGTTCGAGGAGAAGTTCGACGTCACCGCCGCCGCGGCCGTCGCCGTTGCCGCCCCGGGTCAGGGTGGCGCTGCCCCCGAGGCCGCCGAGGAGCAGGACGAGTTCGACGTCATCCTCACCGGTGCCGGCGACAAGAAGATCCAGGTCATCAAGGTCGTGCGCGAGCTGACCTCCCTGGGTCTGAAGGAGGCCAAGGACCTCGTCGACGGCGCCCCGAAGCCGGTCCTCGAGAAGGTCGCCAAGGAGGCCGCTGAGAAGGCCGCCGAGTCCCTCAAGGCTGCCGGCGCGGCTGTCGAGGTCAAGTAACACCTCTGAGGCCGTCTGACGGCCTCAGCCAAGGGCGATCACCCGTAAGGGTGGTCGCCCTTTGGCGTACCCGCAGTGCCTGACTTGCCCTGGTCTCGTTGGGGAGTAGGGTGATCTTCGTTGCCTCGAAGCTGGGTCCGAAGATGATCCGCTCGGAGCACGGGGCCTTGACGAACGGCTGGCGGCGCGCAATTCTCAGTCCCGTCGCCGACTCGGCCGGTTCGGTCCGAGAAGCCAGGCATGGATCGGTTACGAAGAGGGCAGTACTGATACGCGCTCTGTGTACGAGAGCCGCGCCGTGGGACGCAGGGTTGGTTCGAAACAACATGGGGAAGGCCTGTTGCCGGTTTCCGGAAACCTGGTCTGGACATCAGTGAGCCAAGTGGCTACACTGACCCTTTGCGCTGCCTGTTAGCTGCCCCCTGCCCGTCGCCAGGGGCATGCCCACGCTTGAGCACACTGATTGATCGTCCCTGACCTGGCGTTTTCGCCGGATCGGGAGCGCCCGTCTTCTGTGTCGGCTGGGACCGGTACGCGCGTAGTGAGTCCGAGCCCTCGGAAGGACCCCCTCTTGGCCGCCTCGCGCAACGCCTCGACCAATACGAACAACGGTGCCAGCACCGCCCCGCTGCGCATCTCCTTTGCAAAGATCAAGGAGCCCCTCGAGGTTCCGAACCTCCTGGCGCTGCAGACCGAGAGCTTTGACTGGCTGCTCGGCAACGCCGCCTGGAAGTCTCGCGTCGAGTCGGCGCTTGAGAGTGGACAGGACGTCCCCACCAAGTCCGGTCTGGAAGAGATCTTCGAGGAGATCTCGCCGATCGAGGACTTCTCCGGGTCGATGTCGCTGACCTTCCGCGACCACCGTTTCGAGCCGGCGAAGAACTCCGTCGACGAGTGCAAGGAGCGCGACTTCACGTACGCGGCTCCGCTGTTCGTCACTGCCGAGTTCACGAACAACGAGACCGGAGAGATCAAGTCTCAGACGGTCTTCATGGGCGACTTCCCGCTCATGACCAACAAGGGCACCTTCGTCATCAACGGCACCGAGCGTGTCGTCGTGTCGCAGCTCGTCCGTTCCCCCGGTGTCTACTTCGACTCCTCCATCGACAAGACGTCCGACAAGGACATCTTCTCCGCGAAGATCATCCCGTCCCGGGGTGCCTGGCTGGAGATGGAGGTCGACAAGCGCGACATGGTCGGTGTCCGCATCGACCGCAAGCGCAAGCAGTCCGTCACCGTCCTCCTGAAGGCTCTCGGCTGGACCACCGAGCAGATCCTCGAGGAGTTCGGCGAGTACGAGTCCATGCGCGCCACCCTGGAGAAGGACCACACCCAGGGCCAGGACGACGCGCTGCTCGACATCTACCGCAAGCTGCGTCCGGGCGAGCCGCCGACCCGCGAGGCCGCTCAGACGCTGCTCGAGAACCTCTACTTCAACCCGAAGCGCTACGACCTCGCCAAGGTCGGCCGCTACAAGGTGAACAAGAAGCTCGGCGCCGACGAGCCGCTCGACGCCGGTGTGCTCACCACCGACGACGTGATCGCGACGATCAAGTACCTGGTCAAGCTGCACGCGGGTGAGACCGAGACGACCGGCGAGTCCGGCCGTTCGATCGTCGTCGAGACCGACGACATCGACCACTTCGGCAACCGTCGTCTGCGCAACGTCGGCGAGCTCATCCAGAACCAGGTCCGCACGGGTCTGGCTCGTATGGAGCGCGTCGTCCGCGAGCGGATGACCACGCAGGACGTCGAGGCGATCACGCCGCAGACCCTGATCAACATCCGGCCGGTCGTCGCCTCCATCAAGGAGTTCTTCGGCACCAGCCAGCTGTCGCAGTTCATGGACCAGAACAACCCGCTGTCGGGCCTGACCCACAAGCGCCGCCTGTCGGCGCTGGGCCCCGGTGGTCTGTCCCGTGAGCGGGCCGGCTTCGAGGTCCGAGACGTCCACCCGTCGCACTACGGCCGCATGTGCCCGATCGAGACCCCCGAAGGCCCGAACATCGGTCTGATCGGCTCGCTCGCGTCCTACGGCCGCGTCAACGCGTTCGGTTTCGTCGAGACCCCGTACCGCAAGGTCGTCGACGGTGTCGTCACCGACGACGTCGACTACCTGACGGCCGACGAGGAAGACCGCTTCGTCATCGCCCAGGCCAACGCCGGCCTGAACGACGAGATGCGCTTCACCGAGAACCGCGTACTGGTCCGCCGTCGTGGTGGCGAGATCGACTACATCGCCGGTGACGACGTCGACTACATGGACGTCTCCCCGCGCCAGATGGTGTCCGTCGCGACCGCGATGATCCCCTTCCTCGAGCACGACGACGCCAACCGCGCCCTCATGGGCGCGAACATGATGCGCCAGGCCGTTCCGCTCATCAAGGCGGAGGCGCCGCTCGTCGGCACCGGCATGGAGTACCGCTGTGCGGTCGACGCCGGTGACTCGATCAAGGCGGAGAAGGACGGTGTCGTCCAGGAGGTCTCGGCCGACTACATCACCGTCGCCAACGACGACGGCACGTACACCACGTACCGCGTCGCCAAGTTCTCCCGCTCGAACCAGGGCACCTCGGTCAACCAGAAGGTCATCGTCAACGAGGGTGACCGCATCATCGAGGCGCAGGTCCTCGCCGACGGTCCCGCGACCGAAGAGGGCGAAATGGCCCTCGGCAAGAACCTGCTCGTCGCGTTCATGCCCTGGGAAGGTCACAACTACGAGGACGCGATCATCCTGTCGCAGCGCCTCGTGCAGGACGACGTCCTCTCCTCGATCCACATCGAGGAGCACGAGGTCGACGCCCGTGACACCAAGCTGGGCCCCGAGGAGATCACCCGGGACATCCCGAACGTCTCCGAAGAGGTCCTCGCCGACCTCGACGAGCGCGGCATCATCCGCATCGGTGCGGACGTCGTCGCCGGCGACATCCTGGTCGGCAAGGTCACGCCCAAGGGTGAGACCGAGCTGACCCCGGAGGAGCGTCTGCTCCGCGCGATCTTCGGTGAGAAGGCCCGCGAGGTGCGTGACACCTCGCTCAAGGTCCCTCACGGTGAGATCGGCAAGGTCATCGGCGTCCGCGTCTTCGACCGCGAGGAGGGCGACGAGCTTCCTCCGGGCGTGAACCAGCTGGTCCGCGTCTACGTCGCCCAGAAGCGCAAGATCACCGACGGTGACAAGCTCGCCGGCCGTCACGGCAACAAGGGTGTCATCTCCAAGATCCTTCCGATCGAGGACATGCCCTTCCTTGAGGACGGCACGCCGGTCGACATCATCCTGAACCCCCTGGGTGTCCCGTCCCGAATGAACCCGGGACAGGTCCTGGAGATCCACCTCGGCTGGCTCGCCAGCCGCGGCTGGGACGTCTCGGGTCTCGGCGAGGAGTGGGCCGAGCGCCTGAAGGCAATCGGCGCCGACCGCGTCGAGCCCGGCACCAATGTCGCCACCCCGGTGTTCGACGGTGCCCGCGAGGACGAGCTCGCCGGCCTGTTCGAGCACACGATCCCGAACCGCGACGGCGACCGCCTGGTCCTCCCGTCCGGCAAGGCGCGTCTGTTCGACGGCCGCTCCGGCGAGCCGTTCCCGGACCCGATCTCCATCGGGTACATGTACATCCTCAAGCTCCACCACCTGGTCGACGACAAGCTCCACGCCCGGTCGACCGGTCCGTACTCGATGATCACGCAGCAGCCGCTGGGTGGTAAGGCACAGTTCGGTGGCCAGCGCTTCGGTGAGATGGAGGTGTGGGCGCTCGAGGCTTATGGCGCCGCGTACGCCCTCCAGGAGCTGCTGACCATCAAGTCCGACGACGTCACCGGCCGCGTGAAGGTCTACGAGGCCATCGTCAAGGGCGAGAACATCCCCGAGCCGGGCATTCCCGAGTCCTTCAAGGTGCTCATCAAGGAAATGCAGTCGCTCTGCCTCAACGTGGAGGTGCTGTCCTCGGACGGCATGTCCATCGAGATGCGCGACACCGACGAGGACGTCTTCCGCGCGGCGGAGGAGCTCGGTATCGACCTGTCCCGGCGCGAGCCGAGCAGCGTCGAAGAGGTCTGACGGGCCTGACGGGGGGCTCGCTCAAGAGCCCCCCGTCATCCCCGGGACCGTTCAGACCATGATTGAGACTCGACCCCGAAAGAGGGATTGACGCACAGTGCTCGACGTCAACTTCTTCGACGAGCTGCGGATCGGCCTTGCCACCGCGGACGACATCCGAACCTGGTCGCACGGCGAGGTCAAGAAGCCGGAGACCATCAACTACCGCACCCTCAAGCCCGAGAAGGACGGACTCTTCTGCGAGAAGATCTTCGGTCCGACCCGGGACTGGGAGTGCTACTGCGGCAAGTACAAGCGTGTCCGCTTCAAGGGCATCATCTGTGAGCGCTGTGGCGTCGAGGTCACGCGCGCCAAGGTGCGTCGTGAGCGGATGGGCCACATCGAGCTTGCCGCTCCCGTCACCCACATCTGGTACTTCAAGGGCGTCCCGTCGCGCCTCGGATACCTGCTGGACCTCGCGCCGAAGGACCTCGAAAAGGTCATCTACTTCGCCGCGTACATGATCACGTTCGTGGACGACGAGCGCCGCACCCGCGACCTCCCGTCGCTGGAGGCCCACGTCTCCGTCGAGCGCCAGCAGATCGAGAACCGACGCGACTCGGACCTCGAAGGCCGTGCCAAGAAGCTCGAGACCGACCTGGCCGAGCTCGAGGCCGAGGGCGCGAAGGCCGACGTGCGCCGCAAGGTGCGCGAAGGCGCCGAGCGCGAGATGAAGCAGCTCCGTGACCGCGCCCAGCGCGAGATCGACCGCCTCGACGAGGTGTGGAACCGCTTCAAGAACCTCAAGGTCCAGGACCTCGAGGGCGACGAGCTGCTCTACCGCGAGCTGCGTGACCGCTTCGGCACGTACTTCGACGGCTCGATGGGTGCCGCGGCGCTGCAGAAGCGCCTGGAGTCCTTCGACCTCGAGGAAGAGGCCGAGCGCCTCCGCGAGATCATCCGTACCGGCAAGGGCCAGAAGAAGACCCGTGCGCTCAAGCGCCTCAAGGTCGTCTCCGCGTTCCTGCAGACCAGCAACAGCCCCAAGGGCATGGTTCTGGACTGCGTGCCGGTGATCCCGCCGGACCTGCGTCCGATGGTGCAGCTGGACGGTGGCCGCTTCGCGACCTCCGACCTGAACGACCTGTACCGCCGCGTGATCAACCGCAACAACCGCCTGAAGCGCCTTCTCGACCTCGGTGCCCCCGAGATCATCGTGAACAACGAGAAGCGCATGCTCCAGGAGGCCGTCGACGCCCTCTTCGACAACGGTCGTCGTGGTCGTCCGGTGACCGGTCCCGGTAACCGTCCGCTGAAGTCCCTGAGCGACATGCTCAAGGGCAAGCAGGGTCGATTCCGTCAGAACCTCCTCGGCAAGCGCGTGGACTACTCCGCGCGTTCCGTGATCGTCGTCGGTCCGCAGCTGAAGCTGCACCAGTGTGGTCTGCCCAAGGCCATGGCGCTGGAGCTCTTCAAGCCGTTCGTGATGAAGCGCCTGGTCGACCTGAACCACGCGCAGAACATCAAGTCGGCGAAGCGCATGGTCGAGCGCGGCCGCACGGTCGTCTACGACGTCCTCGAAGAGGTCATCGCCGAGCACCCGGTCCTCCTGAACCGTGCGCCCACGCTGCACCGCCTCGGCATCCAGGCCTTCGAGCCCCAGCTGGTCGAAGGCAAGGCCATCCAGATCCACCCGCTCGTCTGCACCGCGTTCAACGCGGACTTCGACGGTGACCAGATGGCCGTGCACCTGCCGCTCTCCGCGGAGGCGCAGGCCGAGGCCCGCATCCTGATGCTGTCCTCGAACAACATCCTCAAGCCGGCCGACGGCCGTCCGGTCACGATGCCGACCCAGGACATGGTCCTCGGTCTGTTCTTCCTGACCACCGACGGTGAGCTCCGTGACGTCAAGGGCGAGGGCCGCGCGTTCGGCTCCACCGCCGAGGCGATCATGGCGTTCGACGCCGGCGAGCTCGCGCTCCAGTCGTCCGTCGACATCCGCTTCCCGGTGGGCACCATCCCGCCGCGCGGCTGGGTCGCGCCGGTCGCCGAAGAGGGCGAGCAGGAGTTCCAGCCGGGCGACAGCTTCCGTCTGAAGACGACCCTGGGCCGCGCGCTCTTCAACGAGCTGCTGCCCGAGGACTACCCGTTCGTCGACTACTCGGTGGGCAAGAAGCAGCTCTCCGAGATCGTCAACGACCTGGCGGAGCGCTACCCCAAGGTCATCGTGGCGGCGACGCTCGACAACCTGAAGGCGGCCGGCTTCCACTGGGCGACCCGTTCGGGCGTCACCGTGGCCATCTCCGACGTCGTCGTGCCCGAGGCCAAGAAGGCCATCGTCGCGGGCTACGAGGCGATGGACGAGAAGGTCCAGAAGCAGTACGAGCGCGGTCTGATCACCAAGGACGAGCGCACGCAGGAGCTCATCGCGATCTGGACCAAGGCGACCAACGAGGTTGCCGAGGCGATGAACGCGAACTTCCCCAAGACGAACCCCATCTTCATGATGGTTGACTCGGGTGCCCGAGGAAACATGATGCAGATGCGACAGATCGCCGGTATGCGTGGTCTGGTGTCGAACGCGAAGAACGAGACCATCCCGCGTCCGATCAAGGCGTCCTTCCGTGAGGGCCTCACCGTTCTGGAGTACTTCATCTCCACGCACGGTGCCCGTAAGGGTCTGGCGGACACCGCCCTGCGTACCGCCGACTCGGGTTACCTCACCCGTCGTCTGGTGGACGTCTCGCAGGACGTCATCATCCGCGAGGAGGACTGCGGCACCGAGCGCGGCCTCAAGCTCAAGATCGGTGTCAAGGACGAGGCGGGTGTCCTCCGCAAGGCGGACGACGTCGAGACCTCCGTGTACGCCCGCATGCTGGCCGAGGACGTCGTCATCGACGGCAAGGTCATCGCGCCGGCGAACGTGGACCTCGGTGACGTGCTCATCGACGCCCTCATCGCGAACGGCGTCGAGGAGGTCAAGACCCGCTCGGTCCTGACCTGCGAGTCCGCGGTCGGCACCTGTGCCTTCTGCTACGGCCGCTCCCTGGCCACCGGCAAGCTGGTCGACATCGGTGAGGCGGTCGGCATCATCGCCGCCCAGTCCATCGGTGAGCCCGGTACCCAGCTGACGATGCGTACCTTCCACACCGGTGGTGTGGCCGGTGACGACATCACGCAGGGTCTGCCGCGTGTCGTCGAGCTCTTCGAGGCCCGTACCCCGAAGGGTGTCGCCCCGATCTCCGAGGCCGCCGGCCGCGTGCGGATCGAGGAGACCGAGAAGACGAAGAAGATCGTCATCACGCCCGACGACGGCAGCGAGGAGACGGCGTTCCCGATCTCCAAGCGCGCCAAGGTCATCGTGCACGAGGGCGACCACGTCGAGGTGGGCCAGAAGCTCACCATGGGTGCCACCAACCCGCACGACGTGCTGCGCATCCTCGGCCAGCGTGCCGTCCAGGTCCACCTGGTCGGCGAAGTCCAGAAGGTCTACAACTCGCAGGGCGTGTCGATCCACGACAAGCACATCGAGATCATCATCCGGCAGATGCTGCGCCGCGTGACGATCATCGAGTCCGGCGACGCGGAGCTCCTGCCGGGCGAGCTCGTCGAGCGCTCGAAGTTCGAGACCGAGAACCGTCGTGTGGTCACCGAGGGCGGTCACCCCGCCTCCGGCCGTCCGCAGCTGATGGGTATCACCAAGGCCTCGCTGGCGACGGAATCCTGGCTGTCGGCCGCCTCCTTCCAGGAGACGACCCGAGTCCTGACGGATGCGGCGATCAACGCCAAGTCCGACAGCCTCATCGGCCTCAAGGAGAACGTCATCATCGGTAAGCTCATCCCGGCCGGTACGGGTCTGTCCCGCTACCGCAACATCCGGGTCGAGCCCACCGAGGAAGCCAAGGCCGCGATGTACTCGGCCGTCGGTTACGACGACATCGACTACTCGCCCTTCGGCACCGGCTCCGGCCAGGCAGTCCCGCTGGAGGACTACGACTACGGCCCGTACAACGGCTAACAGCTCGTACGAAGAAGCCCCCCGCCGCTCCGAGAGGAGTGGCGGGGGGCTTCTTCGTGTCCGGGGGACGGAGGCGGGGCCGTGCGTCAGCCGCGGCGGCGGCGGAGGTGGGTGGTGGTGGTGACCGAGAGGAGGGTCAGGAGGGCCAGGGCGGCGGCCGCCAGGCCCGGGGTGAGGCCCTTCGGGGTGAAGGTGCAGGAGACCTCGTCCGTGCCCGGGGCCAGGTCCACGGCGACCAGGCCGTGGAACTCGCGCAGCGGGGCGGAGCACTGCCAGCCCGGGACGGCCGTCATGGCGAAGACGGCGCTGCCGGTGGCGCCGGGCGGCAGGGTGGCCTCGATGCCGTGGCCGCCCGCGTCGACGGAGGTGGCGCCGGTGGCCGTCAGCTGCCGGACGGCGGTGTCGAGCCGGCCGCGGTCGAGGCAGCCGACGGGGTGGGCGCCGGCCGTGGCGCCCTCGGTGCGGGTGTCCACGGCCACCTCGACCCGGCCCGACGCCGGGACCGTGCCCAGGGGGAGGACGCCGCTCGTGCGGTCCTCCAGGGGGCGGTGGAGGTCGCCGCTGCGCAGGGTCCCGTAGAGCTCGGGGGAGTACCAGTAGGCCTCGGAGCCGGGGGTGCAGAGGGCGGTGTACGTCTGCGCGGTGGCGGTGCCGCCGGAGGTGACCTCGGGGACCTGGTAGACGGCCGAGCCCAGGACGTTCTCCTGGCGGGCGTAGACGCTGTCCGCGGGGTTGGGGGAGGTGAACGGCGCGCCGGGGCGGACGGTGACCAGCGGGGGAGCGGGGAACTTCGCACCGGTCCACGAGCCGGGGGAGCCGCCCGGGCGGACGCGGGCGCCGATCGAGAAGATCGCGTCGAGCACCGGGTTGTCGGCGCCGAAGAAGGTCCGGCCGTCGTTCTTGTAGCCGTACCCGAGGGGTTCCAGGGCCCGGTACGTGGCCTCCGGGAGGTAGCTGCTGTAGTACTGCGGACCCTGCGCCCGGAGGGCGAGGGCGTCGTTGTACGAGGTCTGCGGTGCGCCCGAATCGGTCCGGTAGGCGGGCCACCCGTCGACCCCGCGGACGGCCTCGAAGTGGCGGGTGATCGATTCGCCGGAGGTCGTGGCCGGCTTCGCCCAGCGTTCGCGGGCCCGCCGGGCGTCGGCGTTGGCCGCGGCGGCGGTGGACTCGGCGAAGACGACGGCGACCATCAGGGCGGCGGCCACCGGGACCAGGAACCGGCGCTTCTCGGCGCGCCCCAGCCCGAGGAGGACCAGGGCCAGCAGCGAGACGGCGCCGCCGCCGAGCACGGCCGGCCAGGTCCAGCCGCCGAAGTCGTCGGTCTTGCGGAGCACGAAGGCGGCCACGACCAGCAGCGCGGCGGCCGCCGCCAGGTGGAGTGACCGCGGCCGGTGGGCCAGGGCCAGCCAGGCCAGGACCACGACCATGCCGCTGAAGACGAAGGCCTCGCGGTACGGATTGCCGTTCGGGACGGCGAGCCCGTGCCACACGTACTGGGTCGGCGGGAACTGGAAGGAGACGAGCACGAGCAGGGTCGCGGCCGCCCACACCAGCCGCGTCCGCTTCGCGATGGCCGTGTTGAAGAGGAAGGTCGCGGCCAGGATCAGGCCGAGGGAGGCGACGTAGAGCCGGGGCCGGCCGCCCCACAGGTGCGTCGCCGGGAGCATGCCGGCGAGGAAGACCTCGATGCGCACGGGGTCGAACGCGCCCGCCTTGGTGGGCTGCGCCGCCCCGCTGGACAGGAACGACGGCAGGAGCAGGGGCAGGGTCAGCAGGATGCCCGTCGCGGCCGCCGTGGCCGCCCGGGCCAGTGCCCGCAGCCGCTGCGCGCCGGTCAGCTCCAGGGTGGCCAGGCGGATGGCCAGGAGCACGCAGGCGGCCATGGTGGCCATCATCGCGGTGTAGAAGTTGCCGAACCAGGCGAGGGCGACCAGCAGGGCCACCCCGGGCCAGCGGCGCCCCTCCAGGCACCACTCGACGGCGATGCCGAGCAGCGGGAGGGCGACCAGGCCCCACAGCCACATCGGGACGTACGAGGCGTCGCTCAGCGCCCAGCCGCACAGCCCGTACGTCGCCCCGAGCACCCCCCGCTGCCACCACGGGCCGGGGTGGAGCTTGCCGAGGTACACGGTCATCAGGGCGGCGGCGGTGCCCATCGTGACCGGGGTGACCGCGAAGACGGCCAGGTCCACGTGCTCGCGCGGGACGAGCACGGCCAGCCAGGAGAACGGGTTGCCGAGGTACGTGTAGTAGTCGGACAGGAACTGCTGGCCGAAGCCCCCGCGCCAGGTGAACAGGAGGTCGCCGGCGGCCTGGCCGTGGACCAGGTCCCAGAGGGCGCGGTGGAAGGGCACGTACTGGTTGGCCTGGTCGTTGATGGCCCGGCCGGTGGTGCCGAAGGGGTACGTGCCGCGGGCGACCCAGGCCGCGCAGAAGGCGCCCGAGGTGACGAGGAACGCCAGCAGGGGGCCGTAGAGGCGGGCCAGGCGGCCGCGCCGGGGGGGCGAGGGGCTCCGTACGTCGTCGCGAGGCGGACTTCCGGCCGTCTTCGGCTCCGAGGTGGCGGTCCCCAATGTCCTGCTCCTGGCGCTCGTACGGTGTTGGGCTGCGTTTGGACTGACTCGCTGGGATTCGCTGGCAGTGTAGTTGGCCCGCCCTACCACGCCGGTGCCCGGTCCGCACGTCCGCCCCGCCCCGGAGGGCGAATGCCCGTGCGGCGCCTGACCTGTGGAGGTGTGCGGGCTGTGGCGGCGGGGCTTATGTTTTGACCGGAGTGGATGCGGTAGGTACGCTCAGACCTTGTGCCTGGGGTGTGCCTGGGCTCCTGTGCGTGTCCATCAACCGCACGCGAGCCCGCATCGGCCACCGCGATCCATGCGTTTCCGTGCTTGCGCGGAGGTCCGCCGGATCCGACACACCCGACCGCGTGGGTCGGCAAAGTTCCAGGTTAGCTTCACTACACGGCACACAGAAACCGGAGAAGTAGTGCCTACGATCCAGCAGCTGGTCCGTAAGGGCCGGCAGGACAAGGTCGAGAAGACAAAGACCCCCGCGCTTGAGGCTTCGCCCCAGCGTCGTGGCGTCTGCACGCGTGTGTTCACGACCACCCCGAAGAAGCCGAACTCGGCGCTGCGTAAGGTCGCGCGTGTGCGTCTGACCTCCGGCATCGAGGTCACCGCTTACATTCCGGGTGAGGGACACAACCTGCAGGAGCACTCGATCGTGCTCGTGCGTGGTGGCCGTGTGAAGGACCTGCCGGGTGTTCGTTACAAGATCATCCGCGGTGCGCTTGACACCCAGGCTGTCAAGAACCGCAAGCAGGCCCGCAGCCGCTACGGCGCCAAGAAGGAGAAGTAAGAATGCCTCGTAAGGGCCCCGCCCCGAAGCGCCCGGTCATCATCGACCCGGTCTACGCATCTCCTCTGGTGACGTCGCTCATCAACAAGATCCTCCTGAACGGCAAGCGCTCCACCGCCGAGCGCATCGTCTACGGCGCCATGGAAGGCCTCCGCGAGAAGACCGGCAACGACCCGGTCATCACGCTGAAGCGCGCGCTGGAGAACGTCAAGCCGTCCCTCGAGGTCAAGTCCCGCCGTGTCGGTGGCGCGACCTACCAGGTCCCCGTCGAGGTCAAGCCGGGTCGCCAGTCGACCCTGGCGCTCCGCTGGCTCGTGGGTTACTCCCGCGCCCGTCGTGAGAAGACCATGACCGAGCGCCTCATGAACGAGCTGCTCGACGCCTCCAACGGTCTTGGCGCTGCCGTCAAGAAGCGCGAGGACACGCACAAGATGGCCGAGTCCAACAAGGCCTTCGCGCACTACCGCTGGTAGTCCCACCCCACATCGAGACCGAGAGAAGACCGAAGCCTTATGGCTACCACTTCGCTTGACCTGGCCAAGGTCCGCAACATCGGGATCATGGCCCACATCGACGCGGGCAAGACGACCACCACCGAGCGCATCCTGTTCTACACCGGTGTGTCGTACAAGATCGGTGAGGTCCACGACGGCGCCGCCACGATGGACTGGATGGAGCAGGAGCAGGAGCGTGGTATCACCATCACGTCTGCCGCCACCACCTGCCACTGGCCGCTCGAAGATGTTGACCACACCATCAACATCATCGACACCCCGGGTCACGTCGACTTCACCGTCGAGGTGGAGCGTTCGCTCCGCGTCCTCGACGGCGCCGTCACCGTGTTCGACGGTGTGGCCGGCGTCGAGCCGCAGTCCGAGACCGTTTGGCGTCAGGCGGACCGCTACGGCGTTCCGCGCATCTGCTTCGTCAACAAGCTCGACCGCACGGGTGCCGAGTTCCACCGCTGCGTCGAGATGATCAAGGACCGCCTCGGTGCGGTTCCGATCGTCATGCAGCTCCCCATCGGTGCCGAGGCCGACTTCCAGGGTGTCGTCGACCTCGTCCGCATGAAGGCGCTCGTCTGGTCCGCCGAGGCGACCAAGGGCGAGATGTACGACGTCGTCGACATCCCCGCCTCCCACGCCGAGGCCGCCGAGGAATGGCGCGCCACGCTCGTGGAGCAGGTCGCGGAGAACGACGAAGAGATGATGGAGCTCTTCCTCGAGGGCATCGAGCCCACCGAGGAGCAGCTGCACGCCGCCGTGCGTCGCATCATCCTCGGCTCCGGCAAGGGCAAGGGCGAAGCCACGATCACCGCGGTGTTCTGCGGTACGGCGTTCAAGAACAAGGGCGTCCAGCCCCTGCTCGACGCCGTCGTGCGCTACCTGCCCTCCCCCCTGGACATCGAGGCCATCGAAGGCCACGACGTCAAGGACGCCGAGGTCGTCGTGAAGCGCAAGCCTTCGGACGAGGAGCCCCTCGCGGCGCTCGCGTTCAAGATCATGAGCGACCCGCACCTCGGTAAGCTCACCTTCGTCCGGGTTTACTCGGGCCGCCTGGAGACCGGCACCGCGGTGCTGAACTCCGTGAAGGGCAAGAAGGAGCGCATCGGCAAGATCTACCGCATGCACGCCAACAAGCGTGAAGAGATCGATGCGGTGGGCGCCGGCGACATCGTCGCCGTCATGGGCCTGAAGCAGACCACCACCGGTGAGACGCTGTGTGACGACAAGGCACCCGTGATCCTGGAGTCCATGGACTTCCCGGCTCCGGTCATCCAGGTCGCCATCGAGCCCAAGTCCAAGGGTGACCAGGAGAAGCTGGGTGTCGCCATCCAGCGTCTCGCGGAGGAGGACCCCTCCTTCCACGTTCACTCGGACGAGGAGACGGGCCAGACCATCCTCGGCGGTATGGGCGAGCTGCACCTCGAGGTGCTGGTCGACCGTATGAAGCGCGAGTTCAAGGTCGAGGCCAACGTCGGCAAGCCGCAGGTCGCGTACCGCGAGACCATCCGCAAGTCGGTCGAGCGTCACGACTACACCCACAAGAAGCAGACCGGTGGTACCGGTCAGTTCGCCAAGGTGCAGATCGCGATCGAGCCCATCACCGAGGCCGACGGTCCGGCGTACGAGTTCGTGAACAAGGTCACCGGTGGCCGCATCCCGAGGGAGTACATTCCTTCGGTCGACGCCGGTGCGCAGGAAGCCATGCAGTTCGGCATCCTGGCCGGCTACGAGATGACCGGCGTTCGCGTCATTCTTCTCGACGGTGGCTACCACGAGGTCGACTCCTCCGAGCTCGCCTTCAAGATCGCCGGTTCGCAGGCCTTCAAGGAGGCCGCGCGCAAGGCTTCTCCCGTGCTCCTCGAGCCGATGATGGCCGTCGAGGTCACCACGCCGGAGGAGTCCATGGGCGACGTCATCGGTGACATCAACTCCCGCCGTGGCCAGATCCAGGCCATGGAGGACCGTCACGGAGCCAAGATCGTCAAGGGCCTCGTGCCGCTTTCGGAGATGTTCGGCTACGTCGGAGACCTCCGCAGCAAGACCTCGGGTCGCGCCAGCTACTCGATGCAGTTCGACTCCTACGCCGAGGTTCCCCGGAACGTCGCTGAGGAGATCATCGCGAAGGCCAAGGGCGAGTAACTCTTCCGAGTACACGCTTTAGGCTTGCCACCGGAGCCTCTGGGGTAACAGGAGCAACCCTCCCGTTGCCCCGGGGGAACCGGCTATCCAGCAAAGATCACCTGGCGCCGATGATTCAAGGCGTACAGAACCACTCTCAGGAGGACCCCCGTGGCGAAGGCGAAGTTCGAGCGGACTAAGCCGCACGTCAACATCGGCACCATCGGTCACATTGACCACGGTAAGACGACCCTCACGGCCGCCATTACCAAGGTGCTGCACGACAAGTACCCGGACCTGAACGCGGCTTCGGCCTTCGATCAGATCGACAAGGCTCCTGAGGAGCGCCAGCGCGGTATCACCATCTCGATCGCGCACGTCGAGTACCAGACCGAGGCGCGTCACTACGCCCACGTCGACTGCCCGGGTCACGCGGACTACATCAAGAACATGATCACCGGTGCCGCGCAGATGGACGGTGCCATCCTCGTGGTCGCCGCCACCGACGGCCCGATGCCGCAGACCAAGGAGCACGTGCTCCTGGCCCGCCAGGTCGGCGTTCCGTACATCGTCGTCGCCCTGAACAAGGCCGACATGGTGGACGACGAGGAGATCCTGGAGCTCGTCGAGCTCGAGGTGCGTGAGCTCCTCTCCGAGTACGACTTCCCGGGCGACGACCTGCCGGTCGTCCAGGTCTCGGCGCTCAAGGCGCTCGAGGGCGACAAGGAGTGGGGCGACAAGCTCCTCGGCCTGATGGACGCCGTCGACGAGGCGATCCCGACCCCGCCGCGTGACACCGACAAGCCGTTCCTGATGCCCGTCGAGGACGTCTTCACGATCACCGGTCGTGGCACCGTCGTCACCGGTCGTATCGAGCGTGGTGTCCTCAAGGTCAACGAGACCGTCGACATCATCGGCATCAAGACCGAGAAGACCACCACCACGGTCACCGGCATCGAGATGTTCCGCAAGCTGCTCGACGAGGGCCAGGCCGGCGAGAACGTCGGTCTGCTCCTCCGTGGCATCAAGCGCGAGGACGTCGAGCGCGGCCAGGTCATCATCAAGCCCGGTTCGGTCACGCCGCACACCGAGTTCGAGGCCGCCGCGTACATCCTGTCGAAGGACGAGGGTGGTCGTCACACCCCGTTCTTCAACAACTACCGCCCGCAGTTCTACTTCCGTACCACGGACGTGACCGGCGTCGTGACCCTCCCCGAGGGCACCGAGATGGTCATGCCGGGCGACAACACCGACATGACGGTCTCGCTGATTCAGCCGGTCGCCATGGAGGAGGGCCTGAAGTTCGCCATCCGTGAGGGTGGTCGTACCGTCGGCGCCGGCCAGGTCACCAAGATCACGAAGTAATTTCGTGCTCTGACCTGGTAGCTCGCGCGAGCGGGCACCATGTTTGACGGAAGGGCCCCTTCCCACCGCTCCGGCGGCGGGAAGGGGCCCTTCTGCGTGCCCGGGGAGCTCCGTGGGGGCTCACTCCGGCGGGAGCGGTGGCAGGGGGGCGTCGGCGAAGGGCGTGACCCCGTCCGGCCAGGTGAAGGCGAAGCGGCGCGAGGGCCCGTCGTACGACACCGAGGCGCCGCACGCGGGGAGTCCGAAGCGGCGGTGGATCCAGCCGTCGAGGGCGAGGGCGGCGGCCTCCGAGCGGAAGTGGGCGTGCGGGTACGTGAGCGCGTCCACGTCGAGGACCAGGACTCCGTCCGCGGCGAGCCGCTCGGCGTGCAGCGACGCCCCGAAGGCGAGCCAGGCCGCGTCCTTCCAGTGGAGGGCGCGGTCCGCGGGCAGCCGCAGGCGCAGCCCGCGGTGGATCTGGAGGCCGGGGGAGCGCGGGACGGTGTCCGTCCCGTACGCGCCGGCGCTCAGGTCGGCGGCCAGGCCCGCGCCGGCGTGGAGGAAGCGGTAGCGGAAGACCTCGTGCATGGCGGTCATCCTCCGTGAGGGCGGTGGGAGGGGCCCGTGGGGGGTGTCGGTGGCGTGTGAGAGGCTCCGCAGCGTAAGGGCGCCGTAAGGGGCGCGGGAACGGCTCGGGGTGGGACAGGCATGGGGCAGCGGGACGACGGCGGGGCGGGCATATCCGACGAGGAGTGGGCCCGGTTCGCCGACCAGGCCGCGGGGGAGCGCGGGGACGCCCCCCAGGAGCCGTCCGCGAGGGCGCGGATGGTGACGGAGCGGCTGCGGCGCGAGGACGCGGAGCGGGAGAGGGCGGCGCGCGGGAGGTTCGGGCGCAGGAGGACCCCGGCCCCGGCGCAGCCGCCGGGCTGGCGGACCGGTCCCGCGTGGCAGGAGATGGAGGGCCGGGGGAGGGGCAAGCGGCGGCTCAAGGCCGCGGGCGCCGTCGTGCTGATCGCGGGGCTGGCCCTGGTCGCGCTGCGGCCGGAGCTGCTCATCGACCGGGTCACGGGGAAGGCGCAGTCCCGCGAGGACGCCAGGAACGCCGCTCCGCTGCCCGCGGAGTCCGCACGGCCCACCGGGGCCCCCGAGGAGCGGTACCCGGACCGGCCGACGCTGAGGGAGCCGTTCCGGGGCTCGCCGGCCGCCCAGTGGGCCGACGGGGCCGCCGGGATCGAGGTACCGCAGGCGCAGTCGGTCGGCGGGGTGTCGAAGGAGGAGGTCGCGGACGCGCTGGCGAAGGCCAAGGAGTTCCTGACCGCGGCCAACCTGGACCCGGCCGTCCTGGCGGGACAGTGGCCGGCCGGGGCGATGTCCCTGCTGGATCCCCGGGACGACCGGACGTCCAAGGACATGACCGAGGCCTACGCGCGGCCCAGCGCCGAGCGCGATCCGCTGAACCTGTTCACCCGGTACGACCCGGCGGAGCTCAAGCCCGTCGGCGACGTGGTCAAGGTCCGGGGCCGGATGTGGGTGGAGGCGGGGAAGGAGCCCGGCCAGGCGTCGGTGAAGTTCGACTACTCCTTCGTCTACCCCTTCGTGAAGCTCAAGGGCAATCCGGAGGACGTCGCGCGGACGATCGTGCGGCGGGAGGGCTCGTTCAGCGCGGTCGACCGGCGCAAGTGGGAGGGGACGCCCGGCAAGCTGTGGATCGAGGAGTACAACGTCGACCTCGCCAACAGCTCCTGTGACCGGTACGACGGCTACCTGCACCCGTCGTTCTTCTCCGACCCGGACGCCGGCGGACCCGAACCGTCCGGAACGCCGGTGGACCCGTACGACCGGTCCAAGCCGGTCAACGACGGATCCGACGGCGGCTGCCGGACCCTTACCCGAAGCTGATCAGCGGCCCCGCCAGGGAGAACCGCCGCGCGCCGCAGTTTGACGTGTCCGCGCGGCGGGGTATTCTCTTCCGCCCGATTGGCCAGGTACGTGTCTCGTATGGCAGACTACTCAAGTTGCTCGGTTGAGTGCCGATGCTGCGCGCCTCCCGCCGGGAGGACCGGAAGCGAGTCCCACAGTACTCGTCGTCCTTAATCTGCCTTTCGGGGCAGCAATGGGGACGGACGTACGGGAATCTTCTGGGAAGTGTCAGCACGGTGCACACCAGGCACTCGGCGGGTGTTTCTCCCCCGACGCGCGGTCCTGGGACCGCACCCCCTTGGAGAGGGAATTTCCGTATGGGAATTTTCTGTAGAGGGAGTGCGACACGCCCGACCGCGTGGGTCGGAGGAAAGACTGCGGGACCCGATCTCGCAGCCGGCCGGGAGCCAGAGCGTTTCCACATACAGACAGGACTACGGAGTAGCCATGGCGGGACAGAAGATCCGCATCCGGCTCAAGGCCTACGACCACGAGGTCATCGATTCCTCGGCGAAGAAGATCGTCGAGACGGTGACGCGCACTGGTGCGTCGGTCGCGGGCCCGGTGCCGCTGCCCACTGAGAAGAACGTGTACTGCGTCATCAAGTCGCCGCACAAGTACAAGGACTCGCGCGAGCACTTCGAGATGCGCACGCACAAGCGCCTGATCGACATCCTCGACCCGACCCCCAAGACCGTTGACTCGCTGATGCGCCTGGACCTTCCGGCCGGCGTTGACATCGAGATCAAGCTCTGAGAGGCGTCGAGAAGATGGCAAAGCAGATCAAGGGCGTCCTGGGCGAGAAGCTCGGCATGACCCAGGTCTGGGACGAGAACAACCGTGTCGTCCCGGTGACCGTGGTCAAGGCCGGACCCTGCGTCGTTACCCAGGTCCGTACGAACGACATCGACGGCTACGAGTCGGTCCAGATCGCCTTCGGCGAGATCGACCCGCGCAAGGTGAACAAGCCCCTCAAGGGCCACTTCGCCAAGGCCGACGTGACCCCCCGCCGCCACCTGGTGGAGCTCCGCACCTCCGACGCCAGCGAGTACACGCTCGGCCAGGAGATCACTGCTGAGGTGTTCGAGTCCGGCGTCAAGGTTGACGTCACGGGCAACAGCAAGGGCAAGGGCTTCGCCGGTGTCATGAAGCGGCACAACTTCCGGGGCCTCGGCGCCGGTCACGGTGTGCAGCGCAAGCACCGCTCCCCCGGTTCGATCGGTGGCTGCGCCACCCCTGGGCGTGTCTTCAAGGGCATGCGCATGGCCGGTCGTATGGGTAACGAGCGCGTCACCACCCAGAACCTGACCATCCACGCGGTTGACGCGGAGAAGGGTCTGCTGCTCATCAAGGGCGCGGTCCCCGGTCCGAACGGCGGCCTCGTCCTGGTCCGTACCGCGGCCAAGGGGGCTTGAGGTAATGAGCACCATTGACATCCTTTCGCCGGCAGGCGACAAGGCCGGTACCGTCGAGCTCCCCGCGGAGATCTTCGACGCGAAGACCAGCGTTCCGCTGATCCACCAGGTCGTTGTCGCCCAGCTGGCTGCTGCCCGTCAGGGCACGCACAAGACCAAGCGTCGTGGCGAAGTCCGTGGTGGTGGCCGCAAGCCGTACCGCCAGAAGGGCACCGGCCGCGCGCGTCAGGGTTCCACCCGTGCGCCGCAGTTCGTCGGCGGTGGCGTCGTCCACGGCCCGCAGCCGCGTGACTACTCCCAGCGGACCCCGAAGAAGATGAAGGCCGCCGCCCTCCGCGGTGCCCTCTCGGACCGTGCGCGTCACTCCCGCATCCACGTCGTCACCGGCGTGGTCGAGGGTGCCGCCTCCACGAAGGCCGCCAAGACGCTGTTCGGCAAGATCTCGGAGCGCAAGAACGTGCTCCTGGTCGTCGAGCGCGCCGACGAGGCCGCGTGGCTGTCCGCCCGCAACCTGCCCCAGGTTCACATCCTGGAGCCGGGCCAGCTGAACACGTACGACGTGATCGTCTCTGACGACGTGGTCTTCACTCAGGCCGCTTTCGAGTCCTTCGTGTCTGGCCCCAAGGCCGATGAGACCGAAGGGAGCGACGCCTGATGTCTGAGGCGACCGTTACCAGCAAGACCTTCACCGACCCGCGCGACCTGCTGATCAAGCCGGTTGTCTCGGAGAAGAGCTACGCGCTGCTGGACGAGAACAAGTACACGTTCATCGTCGCGCCCGGCGCCAACAAGACCCAGATCAAGCAGGCCGTGGAAGCGGTCTTCTCGGTCAAGGTCACCGGGGTCAACACGATCAACCGTCAGGGTAAGCGCAAGCGGACCAAGACCGGTTTCGGCAAGCGTGCGAACACCAAGCGCGCCATCGTGACCCTTGCCGAGGGCAACCGTATCGACATCTTCGGCGGCCAGGCCTCCTAACGGAGGTCTAGTCGTCCGGAATCGGACGAGGACTGAGAAATGGGTATCCGCAAGTACAAGCCGACGACCCCGGGCCGTCGTGGCTCCAGCGTCGCCGACTTTGTCGAGATCACGCGGTCCACGCCGGAGAAGTCGCTGGTTCGCCCCCTGCACAGCAAGGGCGGCCGTAACAACACCGGTCGGATCACCGTTCGCCACCAGGGTGGTGGACACAAGCGCGCCTACCGCGTGATCGACTTCCGTCGTCACGACAAGGACGGCGTGCCGGCCAAGGTCGCGCACATCGAGTACGACCCCAACCGCACCGCGCGCATCGCGCTGCTGCACTACGCCGACGGCGAGAAGCGCTACATCATCGCGCCGAAGGCCCTGAAGCAGGGTGACCGGATTGAGAACGGCCCGACGGCCGACATCAAGCCCGGCAACAACCTGGCGCTCCGCAACATCCCGGTCGGTACCACGATCCACGCGATCGAGCTCCGTCCCGGTGGTGGCGCGAAGTTCGCCCGCTCCGCTGGTGCCTCCGTGCAGCTGCTGGCGAAGGAGGGCACCATGGCCCACCTCCGCATGCCGTCGGGCGAGATCCGTCTCGTCGACGCGCGCTGCCGCGCCACGGTCGGCGAGGTCGGCAACGCCGAGCAGTCGAACATCAACTGGGGCAAGGCCGGCCGTATGCGCTGGAAGGGCGTTCGCCCGTCCGTCCGCGGTGTCGCGATGAACCCGGTTGACCACCCGCACGGTGGTGGTGAGGGCAAGACCAGTGGTGGTCGCCACCCGGTCTCCCCGTGGGGTCAGAAGGAGGGTCGTACTCGCTCGCCGAAGAAGGCTTCGAGCAAGTACATCGTCCGCCGCCGCAAGACGAACAAGAAGCGCTAGGAGCGGGTTTAGATGCCGCGCAGTCTCAAGAAGGGGCCCTTCGTCGACGACCACCTCGTAAAGAAGGTGGACGTCCAGAACGAAGCCGGCACCAAGAACGTCATCAAGACCTGGTCCCGTCGCTCGATGATCATCCCCAGCATGCTGGGTCACACCATCGCGGTGCACAACGGCAAGACCCACGTCCCGGTGTTCGTCACCGAGTCGATGGTCGGCCACAAGCTCGGCGAGTTCTCGCCGACTCGCACCTTCCGCGGCCACGTCAAGGACGACCGGAAGTCGAAGCGCCGCTAAAGGCGGGGTGGTAACGACTATGACTTACACCGAAGGGACAACCATGGAAGCCAGGGCCCAGGCGCGGTACATCCGCGTCACGCCCATGAAGGCCCGCCGAGTGGTGGACCTTATCCGTGGCATGGATGCCACGGAGGCTCAGGCGGTCCTGCGTTTCGCCCCGCAGGCCGCGAGCGTGCCGGTTGGCAAGGTGCTGGACAGCGCCATTGCCAACGCCGCACACAACTACAACCACCCGGACGCCTCCACGCTGGTCATCAGCGAGGCGTACGTGGACGAGGGCCCGACCCTGAAGCGGTTCCGTCCGCGTGCCCAGGGCCGTGCCTACCGGATCCGCAAGCGGACCAGCCACATCACCGTGGTCGTCAGCAGCAAGGAAGGTTCCCGGTAATGGGCCAGAAGGTAAACCCGCACGGGTTCCGGCTCGGCATCACCACCGACTTCAAGTCGCGTTGGTACGCCGACAAGCTGTACAAGGACTACGTCAAGGAAGACGTCGCCATCCGTCGGATGATGACGTCCGGCATGGAGCGCGCCGGCATCTCGAAGGTTGAGATCGAGCGCACCCGTGACCGCGTGCGTGTGGACATCCACACCGCTCGTCCGGGCATCGTCATCGGCCGCCGTGGCGCCGAGGCCGACCGCATCCGCGGTGACCTCGAGAAGCTCACGGGCAAGCAGGTCCAGCTGAACATCCTCGAGGTCAAGAACCCCGAGCTTGACGCTCAGCTGGTTGCCCAGGCCGTTGCCGAGCAGCTCTCCTCCCGCGTCTCCTTCCGTCGTGCCATGCGCAAGAGCATGCAGGGCACGATGAAGGCCGGCGCCAAGGGCATCAAGATCCAGTGTGGCGGCCGTCTCGGCGGCGCCGAGATGTCCCGCTCCGAGTTCTACCGCGAGGGTCGTGTGCCGCTGCACACGCTGCGCGCGAACGTGGACTACGGCTTCTTCGAGGCCAAGACCACCTTCGGCCGTATCGGTGTGAAGGTCTGGATCTACAAGGGCGACGTCAAGAACATCGCCGAGGTTCGCGCCGAGAACGCTGCGGCCCGTGCGGGTAACCGCCCGGCCCGTGGTGCTCAGGGCGCTGGCGACCGTCCCGCCGGCCGTGGTGGCCGTGGTGGCGAGCGCGGCGGCCGTGGTGGCCGCAAGCCGCAGCAGGCTGCTGGTGCCGAGGCCCCCAAGGCCGACGCTCCCGCCGCCGCTCCGGCCGAGAGCACCGGAACGGAGGCCTGACCGACATGCTGATCCCTCGTAGGGTCAAGCACCGCAAGCAGCACCACCCGAAGCGCCGCGGTATGGCCAAGGGCGGTACTGAGGTCTCGTTCGGCGAGTACGGCATCCAGGCGCTGACCCCGGCGTACGTGACGAACCGCCAGATCGAGGCGGCTCGTATTGCGATGACCCGTCACATCAAGCGTGGCGGCAAGGTCTGGATCAACATCTACCCGGACCGTCCGCTCACCAAGAAGCCTGCCGAGACCCGCATGGGTTCCGGTAAGGGTTCTCCCGAGTGGTGGATCGCGAACGTGCACCCGGGCCGGGTCATGTTCGAGCTGTCCTACCCGAACGAGAAGATTGCTCGTGAGGCGCTCACCCGCGCTGCTCACAAGCTTCCGATGAAGTGCCGGATTGTTCGGCGCGAGGCAGGTGAGTCGTGATGGCGACGGGAACCAAGGCGTCCGAGCTGCGTGAGCTCGGCAACGAGGAGCTCGTTGGCAAGCTGCGCGAGGCCAAGGAGGAGCTGTTCAAGCTCCGCTTCCAGGCGGCCACGGGTCAGCTGGAGAACAACGGCCGGCTCAAGTCCGTCCGTAAGGACATCGCTCGCATCTACACCCTGATGCACGAGCGTGAGCTCGGTATCGAGACGGTGGAGAGCGCCTGATGAGCGAGAACAACGTGACTGAGAAGACCGAGCGCGGTTTCCGCAAGACCCGTGAGGGTCTGGTCGTCAGCGACAAGATGGACAAGACCGTCGTCGTCGCCGTCGAGGACCGCGTGAAGCACGCCCTGTACGGCAAGGTCATCCGCCGTACGAACAAGCTCAAGGCGCACGACGAGCAGAACGCTGCCGGCGTCGGCGACCGCGTCCTCATCATGGAGACGCGTCCGCTGTCGGCGAGCAAGCGCTGGCGCATCGTCGAGATCCTCGAGAAGGCCAAGTAATTCGTCCGGGGGGTTTCCCCCGGATTCGTTCCGCCAGGCTCGGTGGGGGCCGCCGCTCTTCGGAGTGTGAGGCCCCCGCCGGGAACCGGCAGACAAACAGGAGATACACGTGATCCAGCAGGAGTCGCGACTGCGTATCGCCGACAACACTGGTGCCAAGGAAATCCTTTGCATCCGTGTTCTCGGTGGTTCCGGTCGCCGCTACGCGGGCATCGGTGACGTCATCGTCGCCACCGTCAAGGACGCGATCCCCGGTGGCAACGTGAAGAAGGGTGACGTCGTCAAGGCGGTCATCGTTCGCACCGTCAAGGAGCGTCGCCGCCAGGACGGCTCGTACATCCGCTTTGACGAGAACGCCGCCGTCATTCTGAAGAACGACGGCGACCCTCGCGGCACCCGTATCTTCGGCCCGGTGGGCCGTGAGCTGCGCGAGAAGAAGTTCATGAAGATCATCTCGCTCGCGCCGGAGGTGCTGTAAGCATGAAGATCAAGAAGGGCGACCTGGTTCAGGTCATCACCGGTAAGGACAAGGGCAAGCAGGGCAAGGTCATCGTTGCCTTCCCCGCTGAGAACCGCGTCCTCGTCGAGGGTGTCAACCGGGTCAAGAAGCACACCAAGGCTGCGCAGAACCAGGCCGGCGGCATCGTGATCACCGAGGCCCCGGTCCACGTGAGCAACGTTCAGCTGGTTGTGGAGAAGGACGGCAAGAAGGTCGTCACCCGCGTCGGCTACCGCTTCGACGACGAGGGCAACAAGATCCGCGTTGCCAAGCGGACGGGTGAGGACATCTGATGGCTACCACTCCGCGTCTCAAGACGAAGTACCGCGAGGACATCGCGGGCAAGCTGCGTGAGGAGTTCTCCTACGAGAACGTCATGCAGATTCCCGGCCTCGTGAAGATCGTGGTCAACATGGGTGTGGGCGACGCCGCCCGCGACTCCAAGCTGATCGACGGCGCCATCAAGGACCTGACGACGATCACCGGTCAGAAGCCGGCCGTCACGAAGGCCCGCAAGTCCATCGCGCAGTTCAAGCTGCGCGAGGGTCAGCCGATCGGCTGCCACGTCACCCTCCGTGGTGACCGCATGTGGGAGTTCCTGGACCGTACGCTGTCGCTCGCGCTGCCGCGTATCCGTGACTTCCGTGGTCTGTCGCCGAAGCAGTTCGACGGCCGTGGCAACTACACCTTCGGTCTCACGGAGCAGGTCATGTTCCACGAGATCGACCAGGACAAGATCGACCGTACCCGGGGTATGGACATCACCGTGGTCACCACGGCGACCAACGACGACGAGGGCCGCGCCCTCCTTCGTCACCTCGGCTTCCCCTTCAAGGAGGCGTAAGCGAGATGGCGAAGAAGGCTCTCATCGCGAAGGCTGCCCGTAAGCCCAAGTTCGGTGTGCGTGCGTACACCCGCTGCCAGCGCTGCGGTCGCCCCCACTCCGTGTACCGCAAGTTCGGCCTGTGCCGCGTGTGCCTTCGTGAGATGGCTCACCGTGGCGAGCTGCCGGGCGTGACCAAGAGCTCCTGGTAATTCCCTCTCGTCCGTAAGGACTTGAGGAGTACCAGGCACTCTCGGTAAGCATCTGGTCGGCGGATGCCCGGCCGCGCATGCCTTAGGCTTGTGTGGTTGGGCGTCCGCCGCCCATAACGACTTACTACGCCGTAGGTCCCCGCACCGCACCCGTCCCGCCTCTGAGTGGGGAGAGGGATGGCGCATACAGGAAACCCCGGCGAGAGAGGCCGAAGGCCACTTCATGACCATGACTGACCCGATCGCAGACATGCTCACGCGTCTGCGTAACGCTAACTCGGCGTACCACGACACCGTCGTGATGCCGCACAGCAAGATCAAGTCGCACATCGCAGAGATCCTCAAGCAGGAGGGTTTCATCACCGGCTGGAAGGTCGAGGACGCCGAGGTCGGCAAGAACCTCGTCCTCGAGCTGAAGTTCGGGCCGAACCGTGAGCGCTCCATCGCGGGCATCAAGCGGATCTCGAAGCCCGGTCTGCGCGTGTACGCGAAGTCCACCAACCTGCCGAAGGTCCTCGGCGGCCTGGGCGTGGCGATCATCTCCACGTCCCACGGTCTCCTGACCGGCCAGCAGGCAGGCAAGAAGGGCGTAGGTGGGGAAGTCCTCGCCTACGTCTGGTAGTCGGGAACGGAGGAAAAGCAATGTCGCGAATCGGCAAGCTCCCCATCCAGGTTCCCGCCGGTGTGGACGTCACCATCGACGGCCAGACGGTCGCAGTGAAGGGCCCCAAGGGCTCCCTCACGCACACCGTCAAGGCGCCGATCGAGATCGTCAAGGGTGAGGAAGGCGTTCTGAACGTCACCCGCCCGAACGACGAGCGTCAGAACAAGGCCCTGCACGGCCTGTCCCGCACGCTGGTGGCGAACATGATCACCGGTGTGACCACGGGGTACGTCAAGGCTCTCGAGATCAGCGGTGTCGGTTACCGCGTCGCCGCGAAGGGCTCCGACCTGGAGTTCCAGCTTGGCTACAGCCACCCGATCCTGATCGAGGCGCCCGAGGGCATCTCGTTCAAGGTCGAGTCGCCCACCAAGTTCTCGGTCGAGGGCATCGACAAGCAGAAGGTCGGCGAGGTCGCCGCCAACATCCGCAAGCTGCGGAAGCCCGACCCGTACAAGGCCAAGGGTGTCAAGTACGCCGGCGAAGTCATCCGCCGCAAGGTCGGAAAGGCTGGTAAGTAGCCATGGCATACGGTGTGAAGATCGCCAAGGGCGACGCGTACAAGCGTGCTGCCAAGGCTCGCCGCCACATCCGCATCCGCAAGAACGTCTCGGGTACGGCGGAGCGTCCGCGCCTCGTCGTGACGCGTTCCAACCGCAACATCGTTGCTCAGGTCATCGACGACCTCCAGGGTCACACCCTGGCGTCGGCGTCGACCCTGGACGCTTCGATCCGCGGTGGCGAAGGCGACAAGAGCGCCCAGGCCCAGGCTGTCGGCGCGCTCGTCGCCGAGCGTGCCAAGGCCGCGGGTGTCGAGACCGTCGTGTTCGACCGCGGTGGCAACCGATACGCCGGGCGCATTGCCGCTCTGGCTGACGCCGCCCGCGAAGCCGGGCTGAAGTTCTAAGCCCCGGTTCCGGGACTCACGGACGTAACAGAGAGAGGTAATCCAATGGCTGGACCCCAGCGCCGCGGAAGCGGTGCCGGTGGCGGCGAGCGGCGGGACCGGAAGGGTCGCGACGGTGGCCCTGCCGCCGAGAAGACCGCTTACGTTGAGCGCGTTGTCGCGATCAACCGCGTCGCCAAGGTTGTCAAGGGTGGTCGCCGCTTCAGCTTCACCGCGCTGGTCGTGGTGGGCGACGGTGACGGCACCGTAGGTGTCGGTTACGGCAAGGCCAAGGAAGTTCCCGCGGCCATCGCCAAGGGTGTCGAGGAAGCCAAGAAGAACTTCTTCAAGGTTCCGCGCATCCAGGGCACCATCCCTCACCCGATCACGGGCGAGCGTGCCGCGGGCGTCGTGCTCCTGAAGCCGGCTTCCCCCGGTACCGGTGTTATCGCCGGTGGTCCGGTGCGCGCCGTTCTGGAGTGCGCCGGCGTTCACGACATCCTGTCGAAGTCGCTCGGCTCTTCGAACGCGATCAACATCGTGCACGCGACCGTGGCGGCCCTCAAGGGCCTGCAGCGTCCCGAGGAGATCGCGGCTCGCCGTGGTCTGCCCCTCGAGGACGTCGCCCCCGCGGCTCTCCTTCGTGCACGTGCCGGGGCGGGTGTCTGATGGCCCGCCTCAAGATCACGCAGACGAAGTCGTACATCGGCAGCAAGCAGAACCACCGCGACACGCTGCGTTCGCTCGGGCTCAAGCGCCTGAACGACGTCGTCGTCAAGGAGGACCGCCCCGAGTTCCGCGGCATGGTGCAGACCGTCCGCCACCTCGTGACGGTTGAGGAGGTTGACTAACATGGCTGAGAGCAGCCCGCTGAAGGCCCACAACCTCCGTCCCGCCCCCGGTGCCAAGACCGCGAAGACCCGTGTCGGTCGTGGTGAGGCGTCGAAGGGTAAGACGGCCGGTCGTGGTACGAAGGGCCAGAAGGCCCGTTACCAGATCCCGCAGCGCTTCGAGGGTGGGCAGATGCCCCTCCACATGCGCCTGCCGAAGCTCAAGGGCTTCAAGAACCCGTTCCGCACCGAGTTCCAGGTCGTGAACCTGGACAAGCTCGGCGCTCTCTACCCCGAGGGTGGAGAAGTCACGGTGGCCGACCTGGTCGCCAAGGGCGCGGTTCGCAAGAACAGCCTCGTCAAGGTCCTGGGCCAGGGCGAGCTCTCCGTGGCGCTGCAGGTTTCGGTTGACGCCGTTTCCGCCTCCGCCAAGGAGAAGATTGCCGCTGCCGGCGGCACCGTCACCGAGCTCGTCTAAGACGAAACTCAGTGACAAATAGCTAGAAACCCGACCGGGGATGCCTCACATATGGGGCATCCCCGGTTGGTCGTTCCACGGGGGGCGCAGTCGCCGGTAAGGTGGCCTGCACCTTTGCTTGTACGTATTCGTCGATCCCTCAGACCGTCACCTCTGACGCAGTAGCGCGGGGGTCGCAGGAGGCACCGTGCTCACCGCGTTCGCCCGGGCGTTCAAGACGCCCGACCTGCGCAAGAAGCTGCTCTTCACGCTCGGCATCATCGTGCTGTATCGGCTCGGGTCCCACATCCCGGTACCCGGCGTGAGCTACAAGAACGTTCAGATCTGTCTCGACCAGATGGGGAATGGCAGCAACAGCCTCTTCGGTCTGGTCAACATGTTCAGCGGCGGTGCGCTGCTGCAGATCACGATCTTCGCGCTCGGCATCATGCCCTACATCACGGCGAGCATCATCCTGCAGCTGCTGACCGTGGTCATCCCGAAGCTGGAGAACCTCAAAAAAGAGGGTCAGTCCGGCACGGCGAAGATCACTCAGTACACGCGCTATTTGACGGTCGCACTCGCGATCCTGCAGGGCACCGGTCTCGTCGCCACCGCCCGCACGGGTGCCCTCTTCGGGGCCTGCCCGGTCGCTCGTGAGATCGTCCCGGACCGGTCGATCTTCACCACAGTCGTCATGGTGCTGACCATGACCGCCGGTACTTGTGTCGTCATGTGGCTCGGTGAGCTCATCACCGACCGCGGCATCGGCAACGGCATGTCGATCCTGATGTTCATCTCGATCGCCGCCGGCTTCGTCGGTTCCCTGTGGACCATCAAGCTCCAGGGCAAGATCGCTGGAGGCTGGGTCGAGTTCGGCGTGGTCATCCTCGTCGGTCTCGCCATGGTGGCCCTGGTGGTCTTCGTCGAGCAGGCGCAGCGCCGCATCCCGGTGCAGTACGCGAAGCGCATGATCGGCCGCCGTGCCTACGGCGGTACCTCTACCTACATCCCGCTCAAGGTGAACCAGGCCGGTGTCATCCCGGTCATCTTCGCCTCGTCGCTGCTGTACATCCCGGCCCTGATCGTGCAGTTCAGCGGCTCGACCGCGGGCTGGGCGACCTGGATCCAGAAGCACTTCGTCAAGGGCGACCACCCGTACTACATCGCCGTCTACTTCCTCCTGATCGTCTTCTTCGCGTTCTTCTACGTGGCGATCTCGTTCAACCCCGAGGAAGTTGCCGACAACATGAAGAAGTATGGTGGCTTCATCCCGGGCATCCGCGCCGGCCGGCCTACCGCCGAGTACCTGAGCTACGTACTCAACCGGATCACCTGGCCCGGCTCGCTGTACCTGGGTCTGATCGCTCTCGTGCCGACAATGGCGTTGGCGGGCTTCGGGGCGAACCAGAACTTCCCGTTCGGCGGGACGAGCATCCTCATCATCGTGGGTGTGGGTCTGGAAACCGTGAAGCAGATCGAGAGCCAGCTCCAGCAGCGCAATTACGAAGGGTTCCTCCGCTGATGCGAATCGTCCTCGTCGGACCGCCCGGTGCGGGCAAGGGCACGCAGGCCGCGTTCCTTGCCAAGAACCTGTCCATCCCGCACATCTCCACGGGCGACCTGTTCCGGGCCAACATCAGCCAGGGCACCGACCTCGGCCGGCGTGCGAAGGCGTTCATGGACGCCGGTGACCTCGTCCCCGACGAGATCACCATCGGCATGGCCAAGGACCGCATGGAGCAGCCGGACGCCGCGAACGGCTTCCTGCTCGACGGCTTCCCGCGCAACGTCTCCCAGGCGCAGGCGCTCGACGCCATGCTGACGTCCGCGGGCATGAAGCTGGACGCCGTCCTCGACCTGGAGGTCGAGGAGGACGAGGTCGTCAAGCGCATCGCCGGCCGCCGGACCTGCCGCAACGACTCGGCGCACGTCTTCCACGTGCTGTACGCCCCGCCGAAGACCGAGGGTGTCTGCGACACCTGCGGGGGCGAGCTGTACCAGCGCGGGGACGACTCCGAGGCCACGGTGCGCAACCGGCTGGAGGTCTACCACACGCAGACCGAGCCGATCATCGACTACTACAAGGCCCAGGGCCTGCTGGTGACGATCTCGGCCCTCGGTGAGGTCGCCGACGTCACGAAGCGCGCGATGGAAGCCCTCAAGAAGTAGTCCCCTGCTGTTCGTAGTGCGGGTACGGCCGCGGTGTCCCCTGGGCATCGCGGCCGTACTGTTGAGAAGACCCGGTTTCGAAGGTGGAAGGCCCGTTCATGGTTCAGATCAAGACCCCCGAGCAGATCGCGAAGATGCGCGAGGCAGGGCTGGTCGTCGCCGCGATCCACGCGGCGACCCGTGAGGCCGCGGTGCCGGGCTCCACCACGCGGGATCTGGACATGGTGGCGCGCAAGGTCATCGCGGACGCCGGAGCCAAGTCGAACTTCCTCGGCTACGGCGGTTTCCCCGCGACGATCTGCACCTCCGTGAACGAGGTCGTCGTCCACGGCATCCCGGACGACAAGACGGTCCTCAAGGACGGCGACATCATCTCCATCGACGCCGGTGCCATCGTGGACGGCTGGCACGGTGACGCGGCCTACACGGCCTTCGTGGGCACCGGGCACGCACCGGAGCTGGTCGAGCTCTCCCGGGTCACCGAGGAGTCGATGTGGGCCGGCATCGCGGCGATGAAGCTCGGCAACCGCCTGGTCGACATCTCGAAGGCGATCGAGACGTACATCAAGCGCCAGCCGCGTCCCACGACGGGTGAGCACAGCCTCGGCAAGTTCGGGATCATCGAGGACTACGGCGGCCACGGCATCGGTTCCGAGATGCACATGGACCCGCACCTGCTGAACTACGTCTCGCGCAAGCGGGGCAAGGGCATCAAGCTCGTCCCGGGCCTGTGCCTGGCGATCGAGCCCATGGTCTCCCTGGGCACCGCCCAGACGGAGGTCCTGGCCGACGACTGGACGGTCATCACGACGGACGGCACCTGGTCCTCGCACTGGGAGCACTCCATCGCGCTGACCGAGGCCGGCCCCATCGTCCTGACCAGCCCGGACTGCGGCAAGGCGAAGCTGGCGGAGTACGGGGTCACCACGGCTCCGGACCCCCTGGCGTAATGATCTACACTCTGGGGCAAACTTTCCGGATTCGTCTTTCTGGGTGCCCTGACGTAGACTGACTCGTCGGCTCTCGTGCACTTCCATGCCTGCATGGGGCGCGAGGCCGATCAAGGTAGCCGATTCGAAAGGCGAAGCGTGGCCAAGAAGCAAGGTGCCATCGAAATCGAGGGCACCGTGATCGAGTCCCTCCCGAACGCGATGTTCAAGGTGGAACTCCAGAACGGTCACAAGGTCCTCGCGCACATCAGCGGCAAGATGCGCATGCACTACATCCGCATCCTCCCTGATGACCGGGTCGTCGTGGAGCTGTCTCCGTACGACCTCACGCGTGGCCGGATCGTCTACCGATACAAGTAGATCTTGTCTTCACTCCCGTCTGGGCGTCTTGTCCCGGCGCGGGTGGTGGCACTGACCCGGAGAACCTCACCAACATGAAGGTCAAGCCGAGCGTCAAGAAGATCTGCGACAAGTGCAAGGTGATCCGCCGTCACGGTCGGGTCATGGTCATCTGCGACAACCTGCGCCACAAGCAGCGCCAGGGCTGACGCACGCCGACCGACCTGCCTTCCGCAGTTCTTCGCGCGACGTAAGAAAACGTACATACGCAGAACCCGCCCAGCCCTGCGAGGGGCCGGCGGTACCTCCGGCGGGGGCCGGGGACCCGGACGTACCACTCACCCACTCAGGGTGGTCGGCGGTCGGGGTCGGTTCTGCTGAAGACCCCCGAACACACAGGAGCCATTGAATGGCACGCGTTTCCGGTGTTGACATCCCGCGCGAAAAGCGCGTGGAGATCGCACTCACCTACGTCTTCGGTGTCGGTCGCACCCGGTCCAAGGAGATCCTTGCGGCCACGGGCGTGAACCCCGACACCCGCGTTCGTGACCTGGCCGAAGAGGACCTGGTCAAGATCCGCGAGTACGTGGACGCCAACCTCCGCACCGAGGGTGACCTCCGCCGCGAGATCCAGGCCGACATCCGCCGCAAGGTCGAGATCCAGTGCTACCAGGGTATCCGCCACCGTCGCGGCCTCCCGGTGCACGGTCAGCGCACCAGCACGAACGCCCGTACCCGCAAGGGTCCGCGTCGCGCGATCGCCGGTAAGAAGAAGCCGGGCAAGAAGTAGTCCTGTTCAGCGGTCTTGCGCTGTAGGACCGACCACCTCCCGTAGGAGAAATAGATGCCCCCCAAGGGTCGTCAGGGCGCTGCCAAGAAGGTGCGCCGCAAGGAAAAGAAGAACGTCGCTCACGGGCACGCCCACATCAAGAGCACGTTCAACAACACGATCGTCTCGATCACGGACCCCGCGGGCAACGTGATCTCCTGGGCCTCCGCCGGCCACGTCGGCTTCAAGGGCTCGCGCAAGTCCACCCCCTTCGCCGCGCAGATGGCCGCCGAGTCGGCCGCCCGTCGCGCGCAGGAGCACGGCATGCGCAAGGTCGACGTCTTCGTCAAGGGTCCCGGCTCCGGCCGTGAGACCGCGATCCGCTCCCTCCAGGCCACCGGCCTCGAGGTCGGCTCGATCCAGGACGTCACCCCCACCCCGCACAACGGCTGCCGTCCGCCGAAGCGCCGCCGCGTCTGACGCAGCGGACGCACCTGTGCGTCTTTGAGTGTCCGGGCGGTACGAACCCCTCGCGGGGGACGTGCCGCCCGTACCCTTGTAGTCCGCAGCACCACGCTGCACCCGTCGGGCGTCAAATAGTGGGCGTCCACGAATGAAGGAACACAGACATGCTTATCGCTCAGCGTCCTTCGCTGACCGAAGAGGTCGTCGACGAGTACCGCTCGCGGTTCGTGATCGAGCCGCTGGAGCCGGGCTTCGGCTACACCCTCGGCAACTCCCTGCGCCGCACCCTGCTCTCCTCGATCCCGGGTGCCGCCGTCACCAGCATCCGCGTGGACGGCGTGCTGCACGAGTTCACCACCGTGCCGGGTGTCAAGGAAGACGTCACCGACATCATCCTCAACATCAAGCAGCTGGTCGTCTCCTCGGAGCACGACGAGCCGGTCGTGATGTACCTGCGCAAGCAGGGTCCCGGCCTGGTCACCGCCGCCGACATCGCGCCCCCGGCCGGTGTCGAGGTGCACAACCCGGACCTGGTCCTCGCCACGCTCAACGGCAAGGGCAAGCTGGAGATGGAGCTGACCGTCGAGCGCGGCCGCGGCTACGTCTCCGCCGTCCAGAACAAGCAGCTGGGCCAGGAGATCGGCCGCATCCCGATCGACTCGATCTACAGCCCGGTCCTCAAGGTCACCTACAAGGTCGAGGCGACCCGAGTCGAGCAGCGCACCGACTTCGACAAGCTGATCGTCGACGTCGAGACCAAGCAGGCCATGCGCCCGCGCGACGCCATGGCGTCCGCCGGCAAGACCCTGGTCGAGCTGTTCGGTCTGGCCCGCGAGCTCAACATCGACGCCGAGGGCATCGACATGGGCCCCTCGCCGACGGACGCGGCCCTGGCCGCCGACCTGGCGCTGCCGATCGAGGAGCTGGAGCTCACGGTCCGCTCCTACAACTGCCTCAAGCGCGAGGGCATCCACTCCGTGGGTGAGCTCGTGGCGCGTTCCGAGGCCGACCTGCTCGACATCCGCAACTTCGGTGCGAAGTCGATCGACGAGGTCAAGGCGAAGCTGGCCGGCATGGGCCTGGCGCTCAAGGACAGCCCGCCCGGATTCGACCCGACCGCCGCCGCCGACGCCTTCGGCGCCGACGACGACGCGGACGCCGGTTTCGTCGAGACCGAGCAGTACTGAGCCTCGGCTCGCAGCACAGACTTTCCCGCGGCGTCCGCCTCGGGGGAACTGACACCGGTACCTGACACGGCCGGTGCAGATATGAAGGAGTAACACCATGCCGCGTCCCGCAAAGGGTGCCCGTCTGGGCGGCAGCGCCGCGCACGAGAAGCACCTCCTCGCGAACCTCGCGAAGTCGCTCTTCGAGCACGGCCGCATCACCACCACCGAGGCCAAGGCCCGTCGCCTGCGTCCCTACGCCGAGCGTCTGGTCACCAAGGCCAAGAAGGGCGACATCCACAACCGTCGCCTGGTGCTGCAGACGATCACGGACAAGAGCATCGTGCACACGCTGTTCACCGAGATCGCCCCGCGCTACGAGAACCGCCCCGGTGGTTACACGCGCATCACCAAGATCGGCAACCGTCGTGGCGACAACGCCCCGATGGCGGTCATCGAGCTGGTCGAGGCCCTGACGGTCGCCCAGCAGGCCACTGGTGAGGCCGAGGCCGCCACCAAGCGCGCCGTGAAGGAGGCGGAGGCCGCCGAGGCTCCCGCCGCCGAGGAGACCAAGGAGGCCTGATCCCCTCCGGGATCACGCCGAACGGCTCTGAACGGGCCCGCCCCCTTCCCGGGGCGGGCCCGTTCCCGCTTTCTCCCGGGAACACAGCCCGGGAACGCAGCCCTGGAACCCCTGAGAGGATCGGTCACGTGAGTGACGAGGTGGAGCCCGGGCACGTCCGGGTGCGGCTGGACCTGTCGTACGACGGCAAGGACTTCTCCGGCTGGGCGAAGCAGCGCGTGCTGCGGACCGTGCAGGGCGAGCTGGAGTCCGCCCTGCAGACCGTGATGCGGCTCCCGGACCCGGTCGAGCTGACCGTCGCCGGACGCACGGACGCCGGGGTGCACGCCCGCGGGCAGGTCGCGCAGTTCGACCTCGCCGAGGAGGTGTGGGCCGAGCACCACGACAAGCTGCTGCGCCGCCTCGCCGGACGCCTCCCGCACGACGTACGGGTCTGGCGGGCCGCCGAGGCCCCCGAGGGCTTCAACGCGCGCTTCTCGGCGATCTGGCGCCGCTACGCCTACCGCGTCGGGGACCACCAGGCCGGCGTGGACCCGCTGCGCCGCGGGCACGTCCTGTGGCACCAGTGGCCGCTCGACGTGGACGCCATGAACGAGGCCGCCGCCGCGCTGCTCGGCGAGCACGACTTCGCCGCGTACTGCAAGAAGCGCGAGGGCGCCACGACCATCCGTACGCTCCAGCAGCTCAGCTGGGAGCGGGCCGAGGACGGCATCGTCACCGCGACCGTCCGCGCCGACGCCTTCTGCCACAACATGGTGCGCTCCCTCGTGGGCGCCCTGCTGCACGTCGGCGACGGGCACCGGCCCGTCGAGTGGCCCGGCCGGATCCTGGCCGCCGGCGTACGGGACTCCTCGGTGCACGTGGTGAAGCCGCACGGGCTCACCCTGGAGGAGGTCGGCTACCCCGCCGACGAGCTGCTGGCCGCCCGCAGCAAGGAAGCGCGCAACGTACGCACCCTGCCGGGAGCCGGCTGCTGCTGAGGGGCCGCTTATCCGTTTGGGCGGATCGCCGGGGGACCGGGACAATGCCCGGCATGGGACATCTCGAAGCCAGCCACCTGGAGTACTACCTTCCCGACGGGCGGGTCCTGCTCCCCGACGTCTCCTTCCGCGTGGGGGAGGGCTCGGTGGTCGCCCTGGTGGGGGCGAACGGGGCCGGCAAGACCACCCTGCTCAAGCTGATCTCCGGCGAGCTCCAGCCGCACGGCGGCGGCGTCGCCATCAGCGGCGGCCTCGGCGTGATGTCGCAGTTCGTGGGCTCGGTCCGGGACGAGACGACCGTACGGGACCTGCTGGTGTCGGTGTCCCAGCCGCGGATCCGGGAGGCCGCCAAGGCCGTCGACCGGGCCGAGCACCTCATCCTCACCGTCGACGACGAGGCCGCGCAGATGGCGTACGCGCAGGCGCTGAGCGACTGGGCCGACGTCCAGGGGTACGAGGCGGAGACCCTGTGGGACGTCTGCACCATGGCCGCCCTGGCCATCCCGTACGACAGTGCCCAGTACCGCGAGGTGCGCACGCTGTCGGGCGGTGAGCAGAAGCGGCTCGTCCTGGAGGCGCTGCTGCGCGGGCCGGACGAGGTGCTGCTGCTCGACGAGCCGGACAACTACCTGGACGTCCCCGGCAAGCGGTGGCTGGAGGAGCAGCTGGCGGCGACCCGCAAGACCGTGCTCTTCGTGTCGCACGACCGGGAGCTGCTCACCCAGGCCGCCGAGAAGATCATCAGCCTGGAGGCGAGCCCGACCGGCAGCGACGTGTGGGTGCACGGTGCCGGTTTCGCCACCTACCACGAGGCCCGCAAGGAGCGCTTCGCGCGCTTCGAGGAGCTCAAGCGGCGCTGGGACGAGGAGCACGCCCGGCTGAAGGCCCTGGTGCTGCGGCTGCGCAACCAGGCCGCGAGCAGCCCCGACATGGCCTCGCGGTACCGGGCGATGCAGACCCGCTTCCAGAAGTTCGAGGAGGCCGGGCCGCCGCCGGAGCCGCCGCGTGAGCAGGACATCCGGATGCGGCTCAAGGGCGGGCGTACGGGCGTGCGCGCGCTGACCGTGGAGAACCTGGAGCTGACCGGCCTGATGAAGCCGTTCTCGCTGGAGGTCTTCTACGGGGAGCGGGTCGCGGTGCTCGGTTCGAACGGTTCCGGCAAGTCGCACTTCCTGCGGCTGCTGGCGGGCGAGGACGTCAAGCACACGGGCGAGTGGAAGCTGGGCGCTCGGGTGCTGCCCGGGCACTTCGCGCAGACCCACGCCCACCCGGAGCTGTTCGGCCGCACGCTCGTCGACATCCTGTGGACGGAGGCGGCGAAGCCGCTCGGCGCGGCGATGGGCGCGCTGCGCCGCTACGAGCTGGAGCGGCAGGGGGACCAGCCCTTCGAGAAGCTCTCGGGCGGTCAGCAGGCACGTTTCCAGATCCTGCTGCTGGAGCTGGCCGGAACCACGGCGCTGCTGCTGGACGAGCCGACGGACAACCTCGACCTGGAATCGGCGGAGGCCTTGCAGGACGGGCTGGAGTCCTACGACGGCACCGTGCTCTGCGTCACCCACGACCGCTGGTTCGCGCGCACATTTGACCGTTACCTGGTCTTCGGTTCGGACGGTGTTGTGCGGGAGACTCAGGAACCCGTCTGGGACGAACGTAGGGTCGAGCGCAAGCGCTAGGGGGCGACCACCTCCTTCGCGGCCGAGGGGGAGGCGTTGTGGGGCTGCGGCCTAGCATCTGGCTCATGAGGTGGGACCGTCCGTCGGCCGGGGAGCGGCGGACCGCCTGGCTGCTGAAGCCGGCGCCCCGGTCGCTCTGGGCGGTCTCCCTCGCGGTCGTCCTGACCGTGTCGGTGTCGACGAGCCTGCGGTCGAACTGGGGCTCCGACAACGCCTTCGTCGTCAAGGCGGCCGAGGCCCTGCTGGACGGCGTCTCCCCGTACGAGGACAAGCGCTTCCTGTACCTGCCGAGTGCCGTGATCATGGCCGTGCCGGAGGCGCTGGTGCCGCGGGAGGTGCTGCGCTGGCTGCTGCCGGCGGGGATCTCGGGGCTGGTCGCGGTCGGGTGGGCGGCCGCGTTGCGGCTGTTCGCGGTGCCGCTGCGGTCCCGGCTGGCGGTGGGCGGCTTCGGGCTGTTCGCGCTGCTCTACAAGCCGTACCTGAACGTCGTGCTGATCGGGAACTGGACGGCGATCTCCGCGGCCGCCCTGCCCGTGGCGCTGCTGCTGGCGCACCGGCGCTCCTGGGGGGCGGCCGGGCTGGTGGTGGGGCTGGCGATCGCCTGCAAGCCGATGCTGGTGCCGGTCGGGCTGCTCTTCGTCCTGGCCCGGCAGTGGCGGGGACTGGCGGTGGCGGTGCTGGTGCCGGTGGGGATGTCGCTGGCGGGGGCGCTGCTGATGCCGAGCCCGACGCTGTTCTTCACCAAGACGCTGCCCTTCCTCTTCCAGGGGCAGGACTCCTACGCGCTGCCGTGGGACGCCTCCCCGATCGCGGTGCTGCCGCGGCTGGGGGTGCCGACGCAGGTGGCGGTGCTGCTGGCCTTCGCGGGGGCGGCGGGCGGGCTGTGGGCGGCGTGGACGCGGTGGCGGCGGCCCGACGAGGACGCGGGGGAGCTGCGGCTGGTGGAGACGTCCTGCATGGTGATGCTCGCCGCATTCCTGGTCTCCCGTCCGTCCTTCGACCACTACCTGCTGGTGGTGCTCCCGCTGCTGCTCGCGTCGGGGGTGCGGCCGGGGTCGATGCCCCGCTCTCCCTGGTTCTGGCTGGCCCTGGTGCCCCAGTCGGGGCTGGTCCCGTGGCCCTCGGAGCTGGCCCGGAAGCGGCGCGCCTTCAGGGACTGCGCCACCCTGTGCGGGCTCGCGGTTCTGCTGGCGCGTCGTGCGTTGCGCTCCGGTGGGGTTACTCTGGACCCCGTAACAACTGCGGGGTCCCCACCCAGGACCGAACCGGAGTGCGCCGCGACGCCAGCAGAATCGGCATCGCGGACCGCGTTTTGACCCGTACGGGTCTGCTGGGTATCCTGCTGGTTTGTTATGCGTATTGGCTTTCTCATTCTCACGTGAAAGGCCTTGCGCCGGTCCACCGGACCGATGACCAGCAGTTCGCGCGGGTTGCGTCCCCGCTGTGAACGAGGGCTGTCGTGATCGTCCGTGGTGACCCTGTCAGGACCTTCCCGTGGGGCTTGCGCCCTTGGGATACCACCACTGAAGAAGCGAAGGCATACGCGTGCGTACGTTCAGCCCCAAGCCCGGCGACATCTCGCGCCAGTGGCTCGTCATCGACGCCCAGGACGTTGTCCTCGGCCGTCTGGCGACCCAGGCCGCTGCCCTCCTGCGGGGTAAGCACAAGCCGACCTACGCCCCCCACATGGACATGGGCGACTTCGTCATCATCGTCAACGCCGACAAGGTTCACCTGTCCGGCAACAAGGCGACCCAGAAGATGGCGTACCGCCACTCGGGTTACCCGGGCGGTCTCCGTTCGGTGCGCTACGACGACCTCCTGGCGAACAACCCGGAGAAGGCCGTCGAGAAGGCCATCAAGGGCATGCTCCCCAAGAACACCCTGGGCCGTCAGATGCTCTCGAAGCTGAAGGTCTACTCGGGCGACCAGCACCCCCACGCTGCCCAGCAGCCGGTGCCGTTCGAGATCACCCAGGTCGCGCAGTAGTTCCGGCCACCCCCTAAGACGTAGAAAATTCTGAGGAGCATCGTGGCCGAGACCACCGCCGAGACCCCCGTCGAAGAGTTCGAGGGCGTCGAGGAGTACACCACCGAGTCCGAGGTTGCGCCCGAGGGCGACTACACCTCCGAGTCGCTTGCCGGTCGCTTCGGTGACCCCCAGCCGGCCGCCGGCCTGGGCCGTCGCAAGAACGCCATCGCCCGCGTCCGGATCGTTCCGGGCACCGGCAAGTGGAAGATCAACGGTCGCACCCTTGAGGACTACTTCCCCAACAAGGTGCACCAGCAGGAAGTCAACGAGCCCTTCAAGCTCCTGGAGCTTGACGGCCGCTACGACGTCATCGCCCGCATCTCGGGTGGCGGCGTCTCCGGCCAGGCCGGTGCCCTGCGCCTCGGTGTCGCCCGTGCGCTGAACGAGGCGGACGTCGACAACAACCGCCCGGCGCTGAAGAAGGCCGGCTTCCTCTCCCGCGACGACCGTGCGGTCGAGCGCAAGAAGGCCGGTCTCAAGAAGGCCCGTAAGGCTCCGCAGTACAGCAAGCGTTAATCTGCGCCTGCTGTTCTGCAACGAAACCGCCCCGGCAGCACTCTCTGTGCTGCCGGGGCGGTTCGTTTACCGCCATAAGCGGCAAATAGATGTCACTAGCGGTCACAAGCGAAGCGTGAACTCGGGAGGACAACAGTGGGACGACTCTTCGGGACGGACGGTGTACGAGGCGTCGCCAACGCGGATCTGACGGCTGAGCTCGCGCTCGGCCTCTCCGTGGCGGCCGCACACGTACTGGCCGAGGCGGGCACCTTCGCGGGCCACCGGGCCACCGCGGTCGTCGGCCGCGATCCGCGTGCGTCGGGCGAGTTCCTGGAGGCCGCGGTCGTCGCGGGCCTCGCGAGTGCCGGCGTGGACGTCCTGCGCGTCGGTGTGCTGCCCACCCCGGCGGTGGCGTATCTCACCGGTGCGCTGGGCGCCGACCTCGGCGTGATGCTCTCCGCCAGCCACAACGCGATGCCGGACAACGGCATCAAGTTCTTCGCGCGCGGCGGGCACAAGCTCGCCGACGACCTGGAGGACCGGATCGAGTCCGTCTACGAGGAGCACCGCACGGGCGCTCCCTGGGACCGGCCCACCGGTTCCGGCGTCGGCCGGGTCTCCGACTACACCGAGGGCTTCGACAAGTACGTCGCCCACCTCATCGGCGTCCTGCCCAACCGTCTCGAAGGCCTCAAGGTCGTCCTCGACGAGGCGCACGGCGCGGCGGCGTTCGTCTCCCCCGAGGCCTTCACCCGGGCGGGTGCGGAGATCGTCACGATCGGCGCCGAGCCCGACGGGCTGAACATCAACGACGGCTGCGGCTCCACCCACCTCGGCCTGCTGAAGCAGGCCGTCGTCGAGCACGGGGCCGACTTCGGCATCGCCCACGACGGTGACGCCGACCGCTGCCTGGCGGTGGACGCCACCGGCGCCGAGGTCGACGGAGACCAGATCCTCGCGGTGCTGGCCCTGGCCATGCGCGAGGCGGGCCAGCTGCGCGAGAACACCGTGGTCGGCACCGTCATGTCGAACCTGGGCTTCAAGCTGGCGATGGAGGCCGAGGGCATCCAGGTCGTGCAGACCGGGGTCGGCGACCGCTACGTGCTGGAGTCGATGAAGGAGAACGGCTACGCGCTGGGCGGCGAGCAGTCCGGCCACGTGATCATCCTCGACCACGCGACGACCGGCGACGGCACCCTGACCGGTCTGCTGCTCGCGGCGCGGGTCGCGGCCACCGGCCGGTCCCTGGGCGAGCTCGCCGGGGTGATGCAGCGGCTGCCGCAGATCCTGATCAACGTGCCCGACGTGGACAAGTCCCGCGTCGCGACCTCGGGCGAGCTGGCCGCGGCCGTCGCCGACGCCGAGCGCGAGCTGGGCGTCACCGGCCGGGTGCTGCTGCGTCCGTCCGGTACGGAGCCGCTCGTACGGGTGATGGTGGAGGCCGCCGACATCGAGCAGGCCCGCGCGGTCGCCGGGCGGCTCGCGGACGTCGTGAAATCGGCGCTCGGCTAGTCCTGCCGCGTGGTTCAGCGGCCGGGGGCTCCGCTCCCGGCCCGGCGGATCCAGCGCCCCCGCTGGGTCCGCCACAGCGCTTTCTGCCCGTACAGGGTCACGATGCCGGCCAGCATGATCCCGCCCAGGTTCAGCAGGAGCTGCTCCGCCGAGCCCCACATCTGGGCGAACTCCCCGTAGCCGAGTGCCACGGCGGCGTTCGCGGCGGCCGGGACGGTGGTCACGGAGATCGCCACGCCGACCAGCGCCCCGGACTTCGCGGAGGTCAGGGAGAGCACCCCGGCCACGCCCGCCAGCAGCGAGACCACGAACGAGAACGAGTCCGGCTGCCAGATGAAGCCGGTGTTCGGACGCGGTCTGTCGAGCGCGCCCGGCTCGAACTGCCCGATCGCGTCCATGAAGAGGCTGAAGACGGTCGTCGCCGCCATCGCCGCGGCGAAACCGATCAGCAGGGCCCCGAGGGAACGCAGTGCGAGCCGCGGCTCCCGCTGCACGACCCCGACGCAGACCCCGGCGAGCGGCCCGAACTCCGGTCCGACCGCCATCGCGCCCACGATCAGGATCGCGTTGTCGAGCACCACGCCACAGGCCGCGATCATGGTCGCGAGGATCATGAACGCGCAGTAGGTGATGGAGAGCGTGGACTCCTCGTGGGTGGCCTCGGTCAGCTGCTTCCACAGCACCGCGTCGGCCCCCTCGCCGGGAGCCTCCTCCTCGGCGGAATCGGCCCGCCGCGACAGCGACAGGTCGATGTTCTCGACGGCGATCGAGCCGTCCTCGTCGATCCCCAGCGCCTGCAGCTCCCGGATCAGCTCGTCCCCGGCCTCGCGCGCGACGTCACACAGCACGAGGTCGCCCGGGGGGACGCGGGCCGCGCCCTTGAGCACGGCCAGATGCGTGGTGCCGACCGTCTTCTCGACGACCGCCACCACCTCCTCCGTCCGGTCGGGCGGGGTGATCATCCGCAGGTGCAGCATGCCCGCACCCTAGCGCGCCGCCCTACAGCTTGCGCAGGCTCAGCTTCTGCACCTTGTGGTCCGGTCCCTTGCGCACGACGAGGGTGGCGCGGCCGCGGGTGGGGGCCACGTTCTCCAGCAGGTTGGGCTTGTTGACGGTCCGCCACATCGTCTGCGCGTACTCCAGCGCCTCCTCCTCGGAGACCTGCGTGTACTTGCGGAAGTACGAGAACGGGTTCTGGAAGGCGGTCGCGCGCAGCTTGCGGAAGCGGCCCAGGTACCAGCGCTCGATGTCCTCGGGGCGGGCGTCCACGTACACGCTGAAGTCGAAGTAGTCGGCGAGACCGACGCGGGTCCGGCCGTCCTTGCCGGGCAGGGCCGGCTGGAGGACGTTCAGCCCTTCGACGATGAGGATGTCGGGGCGGCGCACGACGAGCTGCTCGCCCGGGACGATGTCGTAGATCAGGTGGGAGTAGACGGGGGCCGTGACCTCGTCCTTGCCCGCCTTGATGTCGGCGACGAAGCGGGTGAGCGCACGGCGGTCGTAGGACTCCGGGAAGCCCTTGCGGGAGGTCAGGCCGCGCCGCTGGAGCTCCTTCATCGGGTACAGGAACCCGTCCGTGGTGACCAGCTCCACCCGCGGGTGCTCCGGCCAGCGGGCCAGCAGGGCCTGGAGCAGACGGGCCACGGTGGACTTGCCGACGGCGACCGACCCGGCCACGCCTATGACGAACGGGGTGCCCTGCTGGGCGCCGTGACCGTTGCCCGCGTCGCCGAGGAAGGTGTTCAGGGTGCCGCGGAGGTTGCTGGTGGCGCCGACGTACAGGTTCAGCAGCCGGGAGAGCGGCAGGTAGACGTCGCGCACCTCGTCGAGGTCGATGACGTCGCCCAGGCCGCGCAGCTTCTCCACCTCCTCCGCGGTGAGGGGCAGCGGCGTGCGCTCGCGCAGGGCACTCCACTCGGCCCGGGTGAGGTCGACGTAGGGGGAGGCGTCGGGGACCCGGCGGGGGCCGGTGCGCTCCGTCGCGCGGTCCGGCGTGCAACGCGTCGGCGATGTGATCACACGGCCATTGTCGGGGCTCGGGGGCGGTCGTGGGTGGTGGGGTCGGTCACGTGGTGCGGGGCGGGACGGATCAGGGCAGGTCAGACAGTGTTTCGCCGGGTTGTGGAGGGGTTGTGCGCGAGCGGGTATCGATCGGGGTCCTGTGAAGTCTCGTGAGGATCACGATTTCCCGGGCACCCCCGAATCTCGATCGCTTGATCGATTCGCGCCCGTAGATTGATCGGCACCGCAGCACTGATGCGCGTCCCGCCTGGCGGGGCGCCGCTCGTGCTGCCCTGCCGCTCGTCGTGCCTCATGGGGGAGATCCATCGTGCGTACCGCACTCGTCCGTCGTGCCGTCCTGACCGCTTCCGCGGTGTCCCTGAGCCTGCTGGCCACCGCCTGCGGTTCGGGCGACGCCGACAAGAAGGCGGACGACGCGAAGCCGTCCGCCGGCGCCGCCGCCCCGGCGGCTTCGGAGGCGCCCGCCGCGAAGGGCAAGACGGACGCCGAGGTGACGGCCCTGGTCGTCACCCAGGCGGACCTCCCGGACCAGCTGGTCAAGCCCGAGGGCGCCGCCAAGGCCGCCCTGGTCGCGGCCGAGTCCGACAACGCCGCCTGCAAGCCGCTGGTGCAGGTCCAGTCGACCGCGAAGATCGGTACGGCCACGGGCATCGGCCGCACCGGCACCAAGGTCAAGCCCAAGGAGCTCCCCGCGAGCGCCTCCGCCGAGGAGAAGATCGAGGCCGGTCTGATGGCCATGGGCGGGGCCCAGACCCTGGTGACCGTCGCCTCGTACGACGGCAAGGGCGCCGCGGAGGCCTTCGCCGCCGTCAAGGCCGCGGGCACCGCCTGCGCGGCCGGCTACACGGTCACGTCCGAGGGCGAGAAGGTCAAGTTCAACAACGTCACCCCGGGCGCGGCCGTGACCGGCGGCGACGAGGCCGTGTCCTACACCGCGGACATGGACATGGACGGCGGCGAGAAGTCCACCACCCACTTCGTGATCGTGCGCAAGGGCAACTCCCTGGCCACCTTCTACACCTACGGCCTGAAGACCGAACTGCCGAAGAGCGTCGTCGACGCGCAGGTCAAGAAGCTGGGCTGAGGCCCGCCGCCCGGTCGGGCGCACGTGTTCGAACGGGTCGTCAACCCCGCTCCGGTGGATTCGCCGGGGCGGGGTTTTCGTCCTGTTCGGGTACGGGGCACGGCGCCGACATCGGCGTACGCTGCCGCCTATGTGCGGAATTGTGGGTTACGTAGGAGCGCAATCGGCGCTCGATGTGGTCATCGCCGGACTGAAGCGGCTGGAGTACCGCGGCTACGACTCGGCGGGTGTCGCCGTGCTCGCCGACGGGGAACTCGCCAACGTCAAGAAGGCCGGCAAACTGGTCAACCTGGAGAAGGAACTGGTCGGCAGGCCCCTGCCGGCCGGCTCCACGGGCCTCGGGCACACCCGGTGGGCCACCCACGGAGGGCCCACCGACGTCAACGCCCATCCCCATCTGGACAACTCCGGCCGGGTGGCCGTCGTCCACAACGGCATCATCGAGAACTTCGCCGACCTCCGCGCCGAACTCGCCGAGCGCGGGCACCGGCTGGAGTCCGAGACGGACACCGAGGTCGTCGCGCACCTGCTCGCCGAGAACTTCGCCGCCTGCGCGGACCTCGCCGAGTCGATGCGGCGCGTCTGCCGGCGGCTCCAGGGTGCCTTCACCCTGGTCGCGGTGCACGCCGACCAGCCGGACGTCGTCGTCGGCGCCCGCCGCAACTCCCCCCTGGTCGTGGGCGTCGGCGAGGGCGAGAACTTCCTCGCCTCGGACGTGGCCGCCTTCATCGCCCACACCCGCTCCGCGATCGAGCTGGGCCAGGACCAGGTCGTCGAACTGCGCCGTGAGGGGGTCACGGTGACCGACTTCGCCGGCGCGCCCGCGGACGTGCGGGCGTACCACGTGGACTGGGACGCCTCCGCGGCCGAGAAGGGCGGCTACGACTACTTCATGCTCAAGGAGATCGCCGAGCAGCCGAAGGCCGTCGCCGACACCCTCCTCGGCCGCATCGACGCGAGCGGTCTGCTGACCCTCGACGAGGTCCGCATCCCCGCCTCGGTGCTGCGGGAGGTCGACAAGGTCGTGATCGTGGCCTGCGGCACGGCGTACCACGCGGGCATGATCGCGAAGCTGGCCATCGAGCACTGGACCCGCATCCCCTGCGAGACGGAACTCGCCAGCGAGTTCCGCTACCGCGACCCGATCCTGGACCAGCGCACGCTCGTCATCGCGATCTCGCAGTCCGGCGAGACCATGGACACCCTGATGGCGCTGCGGCACGCCCGCGAGCAGGGCGCCAGGGTGCTGGCCGTCTGCAACACGAACGGCTCCACGATCCCGCGCGAATCGGACGCCGTGCTGTACACGCACGCCGGCCCGGAGGTGGCCGTCGCCTCCACCAAGGCGTTCCTGACGCAGCTGGTGGCCTGCTACCTCGTCGCCCTCTACCTCGGGCAGATCCGCGGCACCAAGTGGGGCGACGAGATCGACGCGGTGATCCGCGAGCTGTCGGACATCGCCGCGGCGGTGGACACCGTCCTGGAGACCATGGAGCCCGTACGGGCCCTCGCCCGGTCCCTGGCCGACAAGAACACCGTGCTCTTCCTCGGCCGGCACGTCGGCTACCCGGTGGCGCTGGAGGGCGCGCTCAAGCTCAAGGAACTGGCGTACATGCACGCCGAGGGCTTCGCGGCGGGCGAGCTCAAGCACGGGCCGATCGCGCTGATCGAACAGGACCTGCCGGTGGTCGTCGTCGTGCCGTCGCCGCGCGGACGCTCGGTCCTGCACGACAAGATCGTGTCGAACATCCAGGAGATCCGGGCCCGCGGGGCCCGGACCATCGTGATCGCGGAGGAGGGCGACGAAGCCGTGGTCCCCTACGCCGACCACCTGATCCGCATCCCCGCCACGCCCACGCTCCTCCAGCCGCTCGTGGCGACGGTGCCGCTCCAGGTCTTCGCCTGCGAGCTGGCGACGGCGCGCGGCAACGAGGTCGACCAGCCGCGTAACCTCGCCAAGTCGGTGACCGTGGAGTGAGCGATCAGTAGGGCTGGTTCGTTGTCGTGATTGTCGGTGTGGGGATTGACGTGGCCGAGATCGAGCGGTTCGGCGCCGCGCTGGAGCGCACGCCGAACATGGCGCAGCGCCTCTTCCTCGACTCCGAGCTGACGCTGCCGAGCGGCGAGCGACGCGGAACCGCCTCGCTCGCCGCCCGGTTCGCGGCCAAGGAGGCCCTCGCCAAGGCCCTCGGCGCGCCCGGCGGGCTGCTGTGGACCGACGCGGAGGTGTACGTGGAGGACACCGGGCAGCCCCGGCTGCGGGTCTCGGGGACGGTCGCCGCCCGCGCCGAGGCCCTCGGGGTGAAGTCCTGGCACATTTCCCTGAGCCACGACGCCGGCGTCGCGTCCGCCGTGGTGATCGCCGAGGGGTGACGGGGCAGGCTGGTGCCATGCGTACTGCTTACAGCGTGGAGACCGTACGGGCCGCCGAACGCGAGCTGATGGCCCGGCTGCCCGAAGGCACCCTGATGGCCCGGGCGGCGGCCGGGCTCGCCGCCGTCTGCGCGGGCCTGCTCACCCGGCGCCGCGGCCGCGTGTACGGGGCCCGGGTCGTCCTGCTGGTCGGGCCCGGCGACAACGGCGGCGACGCCCTGTACGCCGGGGCGCGCCTGGCCCGGCGCGGAGCCGGGGTGACGGCGGTGCCGATGGACCCGGAGCGGGTGCACCCGGGCGGGCTGGCCGCGCTGACGGCCGCCGGGGGGCGGCTCGCGGAGTCCGTACCGGCGCGGGCGGACCTCGTCGTGGACGGGCTGCTGGGGATCGGCGGGCGGGGCGGGCTGCGGCCGGCGGCCGCCGCGCTGGCCGAACGGGTCCCCGAGGGGGCGGTCGTGGTCGCCGCGGACCTGCCCAGCGGGGTCGACGCGGACACCGGGGAGACGGCCGGGCCGGCCGTCACGGCCGGGGTGACGGTGACGTTCGGGGCGTACAAGCCGGGGCTGCTGATCGACCCGGGCGCGTCGAAGGCGGGCGCCGTACGGCTCGTGGACATCGGGCTGGAGCTGCCCGCCCCCGACCTGGAGGCCCTCCAGCACGCCGACGTGGCGCGGCTGCTGCCGGCCCCGACCGCGTCGAGCGACAAGTACCGCAGGGGCGTGGTCGGGATCGTCGCCGGCTCCGACCGCTACCCGGGCGCGGCGGTGCTGGCCGTCGCGGGGGCGCTGCGCGGCGGGGCGGGCGCGGTGCGGTACGTGGGACCCCGGGCGGTCGCGGAGGCCGTACTGGCGCGGTACCCGGAGACGCTGATCGGGCGCGGCCGGGTACAGGCGTGGGTGGTCGGGCCGGGGATCGGCGACGGCCGCGCCGACGAGGTCGCCGAGGCGCTGGCCGACGCGGACGTGCCGGTGCTGGTGGACGCGGACGGGCTGCGCGGGCTGGACGGCGCGGTGGTGCGCGGACGCCGGGCGGCGACCCTGCTGACCCCGCACGCGGGGGAGGCGGCGGCCCTGCTCGGGGTGGACCGGCCGTCGGTGGAGGCGGGCCGGCTGGCCGCCGTACGGGACCTGGCCGGGCGGTACGGGGCGGCGGTGCTGCTGAAGGGGTCGACGACGCTGGTGGCCGCCACCGGCGCGCCGGTACGGGTCAACCCCACCGGAACCCCGTGGCTGGCCACCGCCGGGAGCGGCGACGTGCTGTCGGGGCTCGCCGGGTCGCTGCTGGCGGCCGGGCTGGGCGGGGTGGACGCCGGGTCGGCGGCCGCGTACCTGCACGGCCTGGCCGGGCGGCGGGCGGCGGCCGGGGCGCCCGTGACGGCCCACGAGGTGGCGGGCGCCCTCCCGGACGCGTGGCGGGACGTCCTGCGCTGAGCCCGGGCCGGCGGACGGATCGCCCCGGAGCGCCGGATCGGCCCGGATCGGCCCGGCCCGGCGCGCGGGTGCGGGGCGGGAGCGCCGGGGCGGTTCTGAGAGACTGGGGCCGATGAACGAGACACCGACGCGCGTGTACGCCGAGATCGATCTTGACGCAGTACGGGAGAACGTACGCGCACTGCGCGCGCGGGCGCCCCGGTCCCGGCTGATGGCCGTCGTCAAGGCGAACGCCTACGGGCACGGTGCCGTCCCCTGCGCCCGGGCGGCCCAGGAGGCCGGCGCCGACTGGCTCGGTACCGCGACCCCCGAGGAGGCGCTCGAACTGCGCGCCGCCGGCATCGGGGGGCCCGTCCTGTGCTGGCTGTGGACCCCGGGCGGTCCCTGGCGGGAGGCCATCGAGGCCGGTATCGACGTGTCCGTCAGCGCGATGTGGGCCCTGGACGAGGTCCGCGCCGCGGCCCGCGCCGCGGGCCGCCCCGCGCGCGTCCAGCTCAAGGCCGACACCGGCCTCGGCCGCAACGGCTGCCAGCCCGCCGACTGGGCCGAACTGGTCGGCGCCGCCGTCGCCGCCCAGGCCGAGGGCACCGTCCAGGTCACCGGCGTCTGGTCGCACTTCGCCTGCGCCGACGAGCCCGGCCACCCCTCCATCCAGCTCCAGCTCGCCGCCTTCCGCGACATGCTCGCGTACGCGGAGAAGGAGGGCGTGGAGCCCGAGGTCCGGCACATCGCCAACTCCCCGGCGACGCTCACCCTCCCCGAGAGCCACTTCGACCTGGTCCGGCCCGGCCTCGCCGTCTACGGCGTCTCGCCCGCGCCCGAAATCGGCACCCCCGCCCAGCTCGGCCTGCGCCCCGCCATGACCCTCAAGGCCTCCGTCGCCCTGGTCAAGACGGTTCCCGCCGGGCACGGCGTGAGCTACGGCCACCACCACGTCACCGAGTCGCGGACGACCCTCGCGCTGATCCCCGCCGGATACGCCGACGGCCTGCCGCGCAACGCCTCCGGAGCCGGCCCCGTGCTGGTCGGCGGCCGGATCCGGCACGCGGCCGGGCGGATCGCCATGGACCAGTTCGTCGTCGACCTCGGACCCGGCGCCGCGGACGGCGCGGTCCGCGCCGGCGACGAGGCCGTCCTCCTCGGCGACGCCGAACGCGGCGAACCCACCGCCGAGGACTGGGCTCAAGCGGCGCATACGATCGCGTATGAGATCGTCACCCGTATCGGAGGCCGGGTGCCCCGGGTGTACCTGGGCGGCTGAGTGAGGACGGCGACGTCATGAGCGAGAACTGGCGCAAGGCAGGCTGGGCGGGCGCGGCGATCGGCGTGATGGCGGCTGGCGCCGCGGCCGGTGTCGCGGTCGAACGGATCACCGTCGGACGCGGCATCCGCATGAAGGCGCGCCTCGCGCTCGACGCCGCCGGGGACTACGGCTCCCTGCGCGGCACCGAGGGCAGCTGCCGCGCCGAGGACGGCACCGAGCTGTACTACGAGACCGACGAGCTGCCCGCCGACGGCACGAAGCGGCGCCCGCGCCGCAAGGCCGCCCCCGCCGCCACCGTCGTCTTCTGCCACGGCTACTGCCTCGGCCAGGACTCCTGGCACTTCCAGCGCGCCGCCCTGCGCGGCGTCGTCCGCAGCGTCTACTGGGACCAGCGCAGCCACGGCCGCAGCGCGCGCGGCCCCCTCCCGGCCGACGGCGAGCCGGTGACCATCGACCAGCTCGGCCGCGACCTGAAGGCCGTCATCGACGCCGCCGCCCCCGAGGGCCCCCTCGTGCTCGTCGGCCACTCGATGGGCGGCATGACCGTCATGGCCCTCGCCGAGCAGTTCCCCGACCTCGTGCGCGAACGCGTCGTCGGCGTGGCGTTCGTCGGCACCTCCAGCGGCGGCCTCGGCGAGGTGACGTACGGGCTGCCCTCCGTCGGCCTCGGCGCCGTCCGCCGCCTGCTGCCCGGCGTGCTCAAGGTGCTCGGCTCGCAGGCCGAGCTGGTGGAGAAGGGCCGGCGGGCCACCGCCGACCTCTTCGCGGGCATGATCAAGATGTACTCGTTCGGCTCCCGGGACGTGGACCCGGGCGTCGCCCGCTTCGCCGAGCGGCTGATCGAGGCCACCCCGATCGACGTCGTCGCCGCGTTCTACCCGGCCTTCCAGACCCACGACAAGACCGCCGCGCTCCAGCGGTTCGCGGGCGTCCCCGTGACCGTGATCGCCGGGGACCGGGACATGATCACCCCGCCCGGGCACAGCGTCGCCATCAAGGAGGCCCTGCCGGCCGCCGAACTGGTGGTGCTGGAGAACGCCGGGCACCTGATGATGCTGGAGCACCCGGACACCGTGACCGGCCTGCTGACCGGCCTCCTGACGCGCGCGGGGGCGCTCCCCGCAGCGGCTAACGTTGGGACGCATGATGGAAGAAGTACCGCGGGAAGCGCCGCGCAGCCCGGCCGCTGAGTTCCTCGCCGGGACCGCCGCCGAAACCCTGATCACCGTCGACTCGCCCGCCTCCATGCAGGAGCTGGGCCGCAGGATCGCCGGCCTGCTGCGCCCCGGCGACCTCGTCCTGCTGACCGGCGAGCTCGGCGCGGGCAAGACCACCCTGACGCGCGGCCTCGGCGAGGGGCTCGGCGTCCGCGGGGCGGTGACCTCCCCGACCTTCGTGATCGCCCGCGTGCACCCGTCCCTGGGCGACGGGCCGGCGCTGGTGCACGTGGACGCGTACCGGCTCGGCGGCGGACTCGACGAGATGGAGGACCTGGACCTCGACGTCTCGCTGCCCGAGTCCGTGGTCGTCGTCGAATGGGGCGACGGCAAGGTGGAGGAGCTCTCCGACGACCGGCTGCACGTGGTCATCGGCCGGGCGGTCGGCCACGAGGAGGTCCTGGACGACGTCCGCGAGGTCGCGGTGCGCGGCGTCGGGGCGCGCTGGGCCGGGGCGGGGCTGACGGGGCTGGCGTAGCCCTCCGGGAGCCGCGGGCAGCCGTGCCGGGTGCCGTCGCGCGAAAACATCCCGACAAGTCGTCGGGAAAACGTTGCGCCGGCGGCGGGCGGCGTGGTCACATGGTACCGAGCACTGGTTAGGTTTACCTAAGTACGGTGTCCCGGGGTCCAGGAGGCAGCCATGTCGGCAGCAGGAGCAGAGCGAGCGCCCGTCGTGTCCATGCGGGCCCTGCTCGCGGCGGGCGCGGCCGCCACCGCGGTGTCCACCCCGCCCGCGCGGCCCGCCCGGCAGCCGGAGGCGCGGGCCGCCGTCCCGGCGCACACGGAACAGGCCGCCCCCGAGTCGGAAGCGGCCTGATACCCCCATCGGGTGAAAACGCGGGGCGGGTGAACGCGGGGCGGCGCGTCAGGTCAGGGAACGACGACGACCTTCGCGCCGATCGTCGCGAACGCCCACATCGCGTCGCCGTCGGCGCGCGTCATGCGGATGCCGCCCGTCTTCTTCGACGCGTCCGGGGCCGGCGTCGCGCCGTCCACCCGGGCACTGAAGCCGACGGAGATGCCCTGCTCGCTGGTGAACCGCACGACGTGCTCGATCGGCACCCCGTCGGTGCCGGTGACCGAACCCGAGCGCGAGCCGACCGCGTAACTGCCGACCGCCGGGTTGACCGTACTGGGCATCACCGTGAAGGTCCTGGGCTCCTGCCCGCCCTCCGCCACCAGCCACACGCGCTTCTGGGACAGCGAGTACACCACCCGCGGCCCGTTGCCCGAATCCGCGGGCAGGGCGGCCGGCTTCGCCGGGTCCTGCTTCGCCTGGGCCTGGCCCGGGGACGGCGTCGGCGGGGTCTGCGGGGCCGACTTCGGGGGGAGCGCGGGCGCGGTCGCCGAAGCCTGGTAGCCGAGGAAGCCCACGGCGGCGATCGCCGCGAAGGTGAGCCCGGCCACGATTCCCGAGCTTCTGCTTGCCACCTTGCTCCACCTCTCCGCGCCTGCGTGTGGACCTGCGTCCGGAACTGGGTGCGAACCCTGCGTCGAAAGGTAGCAGCCGGACCGCCCGACGCCCGGCCGCGAGGCCCCGGGGCCCGGGAGTCGTAGGCTGTTCGCGTGCTCTTGCTCGCTGTAGATACCGCCACGCCCGCCGTCACCGTCGCCCTGCACGACGGGGAGTCCGTCCTCGCCGAGTCGAACCAGGTCGACGCCCGCCGCCACGGGGAGCTCCTGCTGCCCTCCGTGGACAAGGTCCTCGCCGAGGCCGGAGTCACGCTCGAAGCCGTCACCGGCATCGTCGTCGGCGTCGGCCCCGGCCCCTACACCGGGCTCCGCGTCGGTCTCGTCACCGCCTCCACCTTCGCCTCCGTCCTCGGCGTCCCGGTCCACGGCCTGTGCACCCTCGACGGCCTCGCGTACGCCGCCGGCGCCGCCGGGATCGAGGGCCCCTTCACCGTCGCCACCGACGCGCGGCGCAAGGAGGTCTACTGGGCACGCTACGAGGACCCCCGCACCCGGACCGGCGAGCCCGCCGTCGACCGCCCGGCCGACATCGCCGAGCGCGTCGCGGGCCTGCCCGCCGTGGGCCAGGGCGCCCACCTCTACCCCGAGGTGTTCCCGGACGCCCGCGCCCCCGAGCACCAGTCGGCCGCCGCCCTCGCGGCCCTCGCCGCCGAACGGCTCGCCGCGGGCGCGGACTTCCTCCCGCCCACCCCGCTCTACCTGCGCCGGCCCGACGCCCAGGTGCCCAAGAACTACAAGGTGGTCACCCCCAAGTGACCCCCGAGACCCCCGCGCTGCGCGAGATGCGCTGGTGGGACATCGAACCGGTGCTGGAACTGGAGCACGAGCTCTTCCCCGACGACGCCTGGTCCGCCGGCATGTTCTGGTCCGAACTCGCCCACGCGCGCGGCCCGCACGCCACCCGCCGCTACGTCGTCGCCGAGGACCCGGACACCGGCCGCCTGGCCGGTTACGCCGGGCTCGCCTCCGCCGGCGACCTGGCCGACGTACAGACCATCGCGGTCGCCCGCGAGCAGTGGGGGACCGGGCTCGGCGCCCGGCTCCTGTCCGAGCTGCTGCGCGCCGCGACCGCCTTCGAATGCGCCGAGGTGCTGCTGGAGGTACGGGTCGACAACACCCGCGCCCAGAAGCTCTACGAGCGCTTCGGCTTCGAGCCCATCGGCTTCCGGCGCGGCTACTACCAGCCCGGGAACGTCGACGCGCTCGTCATGCGACTGACCGACCCCGCACAAGCAAGAACTGAGAGCAGTGAGAGCAATGGCTGACGAACCTCTCGTCCTCGGCATCGAGACCTCCTGCGACGAGACCGGCGTCGGCGTCGTCCGCGGCACGACCCTGCTCGCGGACGCCATCGCGTCGAGCGTCGACGAGCACGCCCGCTTCGGCGGGGTCGTCCCCGAGGTCGCCTCCCGGGCCCACCTGGAGGCCATGGTCCCCACCATCGAACGCGCCCTGAAGGAGGCCGGGGTCAGCGCCCGCGACCTCGACGGCATCGCCGTCACGGCCGGACCGGGCCTGGCCGGCGCCCTCCTGGTGGGCGTCTCGGCGGCGAAGGCGTACGCGTACGCCCTCGGCAAACCGCTCTACGGGGTCAACCACCTCGCCTCGCACATCTGCGTCGACCAGCTGGAGCACGGGCCGCTGCCCGAACCGACCATGGCGCTGCTGGTGTCCGGCGGGCACTCCTCGCTGCTGCTCGCCCCGGACATCACCTCCGACGTCCGCCCGCTCGGCGCGACCATCGACGACGCCGCCGGCGAGGCCTTCGACAAGATCGCCCGGGTGCTCCAGCTCGGCTTCCCCGGCGGCCCGGTCATCGACCGCCTCGCGCGCGAGGGCGACCCGAAGGCGATCAACTTCCCGCGCGGGCTGACGGGGCCGCGCGACGCGGCGTACGACTTCTCCTTCTCCGGCCTCAAGACGGCCGTCGCCCGCTGGATCGAGGCGAAGCGGAAGGCGGGGGAGGAGGTGCCGGTGCGTGACGTGGCGGCGTCCTTCCAGGAAGCCGTGGTCGACGTGCTGACCCGCAAGGCGATCCGCGCCTGCAAGGACGAGGGCGTCGACCACCTGATGATCGGCGGCGGCGTGGCCGCCAACTCCCGGCTCCGCTCGCTCGCGCAGGAACGCTGCGACGACGCCGGGATCATCCTGCGCGTACCGCGGCCGAAGCTGTGCACGGACAACGGCGCGATGGTCGCCGCGCTCGGCGCCGAGATGGTCAAGCGGAACCGGCCGCCTTCCGACTGGGACCTGTCCGCCGACTCCTCGCTGCCGGTGACCGACCCGCACGTGCCGGGGGAGTCCCACACGCACGGCGACGGCCACGGGCACGGTCACAGCCACGACCACGACCACGTCCACGAGCTCAGCAAGGACAACCTCTACTCGTGAGCACCGTCGCGCTGATGTGGGAGGCCCGGGCCGCCGACGGCCGGGGCAACGAACTGCTGGAGTGGGCCCGCTCGCGGGTCCTGGCCCGGGAGCCGGTGCGCCGCGAGGTGCTGCGCGCCGCGCAGGACCGGGTGCTCGTGATCACCTGGTGGGAAGCCGCCGAGGGCGTGGCGGCGGAGCTGCCCGAACTGCCGGAGCCGGCCGCGGACCTGATCGCCCGGGCCGTGCACCGGTGGCGGTTCGAGTCGGTGGAGGTCACGGGCGGCTGAGGCGCCGCGGGCGGGGCGCCCGGCGCGGGCGGAAGCGGCCCGCGGCCCCCGGACCTGCGGCTGGAGCGGTGGTCGAAGGGGACTCCGGCGGGCCTGGACCGGCTGCCGCTATGGTCATGCGCATGCCTAGCCGCGACCTCCCGCCCCCGCCGCCGCCCGCGCACCTGCGCGAATGGCTGGACGAGAGCGCCGTACGGGCCGACCGCGCGCGCTTCCTCGCGGACCTCGGCCGGCGCAGCATGGGCCTGGGGCGGCTGCTGCTCCTGTGGGCCGTCGCCGCGCTCTTCGTGGTCGGCTGGACCTTCGTCGGCATGGCCGTCACCGCCTTCGAATCGGGCGACCCCCTCTCCTGCTTCTTCGGTTTCGTCTTCGGCCTGATCGGGCTGGGCGTGCTGGTGCCGGCCGGGCTCTGGTTGGCCTGGGGCGCCCGGCGGGAACGGCACCTGGGCAGGCTGCTGTGCGCCTGGGCCGAGGCGGCCCGGGACCCCGCCGCCGACGGCCGGCTGCGCGCCCCCGCGCGGAGCCTGGTGTGGCTGGCGGCGTCGCTCGCGGTGGGCGGGGCCGGGCTCTGGGTGGCCTTCGCGGCCGCGGCCGGGGCGCGGCCGGGCGACACGTACGGCGAGGTCGCCTACTTCATGGGGGTCGGCATGATCCTGTGGATCACCGGCCTGCTCGGGCTGGCCAAGGCGGGCGTGCACCAGCGCTGGGTGGCCCGCTCCTTCCGCCCGGTCCCGGGCGCGGCCCCGGCCCGGCCGGCGCTCTCCGACACGCGGGGCTGAGCGGCCCGGGCCCGCTACGCCACCGGCGCCGGCGAGCCGATCAGCATCGAGGGGGCTCCCGCCACCCGCGTCAGGAAGACCGTCGCCGAGTTCGGGCCCTGCGGCTTCACCTTTCTGCGCAGCTCCTCCGGCTCGATGGCCGACCCGCGCTTCTTCACCGTCAGGATGCCGACCTCGCGCTCGCGCAGCAGCGCCTTCAGCTTCTTCAGCCCGAACGGGAGCACGTCGGTGATCTCGTACGCCGTCGCGTACGGCGTCGGACGGAGCTCGTCGGCGGTGACGTAGGCGATGGTCGGGTCGATGAGCCGGCCGCCCACCGCCTCGGCCACCTCGGCGACGAGGTGGGCGCGGATCACGGCGCCGTCGGGCTCGTAGAGCCAGCGCCCGACCGGGCCGGCCTCCGGGTCCGGCAGCGGGTCGGTGGTGTGCAGCCGGCGCGGGCCGGGCAGCAGGGTCGCGCGCACCGTGCCGGGCTCGGTCCCGAACCACAGCACGGCTTCCTTCACGTCCCCGTGATCGGAGATCCACTCCGCCTCGGCCTCCGCCGGGACCGCCTCGTGCGGAATCCCGGGGGCGATCTTGAGGGCCGCGTACTTCGCCGTACGGGCCGTCGCCACGGCCCACGACAGCGGCGGCGAGTAGGACTCCGGGTCGAACACGCGGCCGCGGCCGCCCCGGCGCGCGGGGTCGATGAACACGGCGTCGTACCCGGACACGTCCACGTCCGTCACGTCCGCCTCCCGGACCTCGATCAGGTCCGCCAGCCCCAGCGCCTCGGCGTTGGCCCGCGCGACGGCCACCGTCAGCGGGTCGACGTCCACGGCCAGCACCCGGATCCCGAGCCGGGCCAGGGCCAGGGCGTCCCCGCCGATGCCGCAGCACAGGTCCGCGACGCTGCGTACGCCGAGCTCCGCGAGCCGGCCCGCACGGTACGAGGCCACCGGCGCGCGGGTCGCCATCTCCCCGCCGCCGGGCGTGAAGTACATCCGGAACGCGTCCTCGGCCCCGAACTTCGCCACCGCACGCTGCCGCAGCCGGGCCTGCCCCAGCGCGGCCGACACCAGGGGCGCGGGGTGCTCGCGGCGCAGCCGGGTCGCCAGGGCCAGCTCCTGGGCGGGGTCGTGGTCGCGGAGCGAGTCGAGGAGCGCGCGGCCCTCTGGGGTGAGGAGCGCGGCGAAGTCTTCGGGGGTCACCGCACCATTGTGGGCCAGTCGGTGGAAGGGCGGAGTCCGGCCGTGGTGTCGACGACGGTACGGCTTTGTCCGATGTAAAGATCCGCAGCTATGCAGCTAGTACGACAAAAGGGAAAGACTGCGCACTTGGGTCACCGGTCCGCGGTACGTCCGCGCGGCCGGTACGGGGTGGCCGCGGCCGCGCTGCTGGTGGCCGCCCTCGGAACGGGATGCGGCGCCGGTGAGTCGGCGCCGGCCAAGACGAAGCCCGGCCAGGGAGCCGAGGGCCCCGCGGCCGGCGCGGCCGGCAACCACGCCGACCGCCTCAAGGCCGCCCAGCAGGCCCGGATCGCCGCCGCGAAGAAATGGGGCCTGGCCAAGCTGCCCCTCGCGGCGCCGGCCGGGCCCAAGGAGAAGCCGGAGATCAGCACCCGCGACGGCTTCGAGGTCGAGGACCAGGAGAACCTGCCGCCCGTCTTCACGACCGTCCCGACGGAGGACAAGGTCGTCTTCCTCACGGTCGACGACGGCGCGGAGAAGGACCCCGAGTTCATCAGGATGATGAAGGAACTGAAGATCCCGTACACGGCGTTCCTCAGCGACTACATCGTTCGCGACAACTACCCGTACTTCAAGGAGATGCAGGCCGCCGGCGTCACCTTGAACAACCACACGCTCAACCACCGCTACATGCCCGCGCTGTCGTACGAGAAGCAGCGCCAGGAGATCTGCGGCCAGCAGGACACGATCCAGAAGCAGTTCGGCAAGCGGCCCACGCTCTTCCGCCCGCCGTACGGGAACTACAACCAGGACACGCTCATCGCGGCCAAGTCCTGCGGCATCAAGGCCGTTCCCCTGTGGAACGCCGAGGCCTTCCCGAACCGGATGGACTACCGCGAGTGGGACCGCGACCTCCACCCCGGGGACATCATCCTCACGCACTTCCGGGGACGGGAGGACTGGAAGGGCACGATGCCTGACATGATCCGTCATGTCATGAAGACCGTCACGGACAAGGGGTACGCCGTGGCCCGCCTGGAGGACTACCTGTGAAGTACGCGCGTCGGCTGATGGCCGGGACGCTGACGGCCGGCGCGCTCGCGTTGTCCCTGACGGGGTGCGGGAACAGCGTGGATCCCATCGAACGGCTCGGCCGCAAGGCCACGCAGGACGGGGCGACCCCGACGGCCTCCCCGTCCGCCTCCGCCACGCCCCCCGCCCACGCGGGCGGCGCGGCGTCGGACGAGGCGTACCGCAAGTGGGGGCTGACCGCCCCCGTCCAGTACGCGCCCAAGCCCGACCGCAAACCCCAGCTGCCGAAGGCCGCCCCGGGCAAGGCCGCGGTGGTGGACCGAATACCCGTCGCGCCGCAGGACAAGGTCGTCTTCCTGACCTTCGACGACGGCGCGGAGAAGGACCCGGAATTCCTGCGGATGGCGGCCGACCTCAAGCTGCCGATCAGCATGTTCCTCACCGACAACGTGGCCGCCGCGGACTACGGACACTTCGAGAAGCTCCGCGACAACGGCTCCGGCAGCACCATAAACAACCACACCCTGACCCACCCGAACCTCCGGACCCTGCCCTTCGCGGCGCAGAAGAAGGAGATATGCGGCCAGCAGGACCGCCTGGAGAAGCGCTTCGGACAGCGCCCCCCGCTCTTCCGGCCGCCGTTCGGCAACTACAACGACGACACCCTCAGGGCCGCCTCCGAGTGCGGAATCACCTCGGTCGTCCTGTGGCGCGCGTCGATGCAGATCAACGACTTCCAGTACGCCGAGGGCTCCGCCCTCAAACCGGGCGACATACTCCTGGCCCACTTCCGCGGCCCGTCGGAACTCAAGGGCGCGACGGAAACCCAGATGACCACCCGCATGCTGCGCAGCATCCAGGAACAGGGCTACAGCATCGGGCGCCTGGAGGACTACTTGTAGTGGGGGTGGGGGCTGGGCGGGGTGGGCGGTCGGGGTCGGGGGGCGGGGGGGTTCTAGCTGGTCCGGATCGGGGAGGGTTTGGTGGTTTCCCGTCAGTCTCATCGTCTCTCCGGGGTGGACCGGTCCCTCAAGGGCGCTCCTCCTTCGTCGTCGCGTCGCTTCGCGATGGCCTTCGGCCACCCTTGACCGACCGGCCCACCCCGGAAAGCCGAAGACAGCCGGGAACCCCCCAAAAGAACGGTCACGGGGAAGAGGGGGAGGAGCGGGTCTCTCAGGGACGAGACGACGGGCCGGGGGTCGGTAGGCCGGGCACACGGCCCCCTCGCGGCCCCTTCCGGGACCGGGCTCCTGGCTTACCCACCCGAAATGACGACCAGATCAGCCTGGCGTGCAGTCAGGCGCGCGTGAGATCGCTACGCGCTTCTCTCGGCTTAGCGTCCGGCGACCGTCTGGGGCTGGACATAGACCGCCCACACGGCCTGCCCATCACCCTTGACGTGCGGCTACCGCCCGCCTGTACTCCTGTGGCGACAACCCCCTGGCAGAAAAGACCCCAGACTGCCCGTGAAAGTGACCACGGCCGGTCGTCGGTCGCTGAGACGACACCGGGGAACAGGTGCCTCCTGCGGTCTATGTCCAGCCCTAGACGGGCCGCTGACGCTAAGCAATGAGGAGCGCGTAGCGATCAGATGCGCCTGACTGCACCCCAGGACGTTGTGGTCGTCATTTCGGGTGGGTAGGGCTCGGGTCTGGTCCCGGAAGGGGGCGCGAGGGGGCCGTGTGCCCGGCCTACCGGCCCCCGGCCCCTCGGCTCATCGCTGACGGGGCCGCTCCTGTTTATCCGTCCCCGTGACCGTTCTTTTGGGGGGTTCCCGTCGGTCTTCGGCTTTCCGGGGTGGGGCGGTCGGTCAAGGGTGGCCGAAGGCCATCGCGTAGCGACGCGAACGAAGTGAGCGCCCTTGAGGGACCGGTCCACCCCGGAGAGACGATGAGACTGACGGGAAACCACCAAACCCTCCCTGACGCGGACCAGCTAGGACCCCGCCGCCCCCCGACCCCGACCGACCGACCACCCCACCTCCACTCCCGCCCCCCTCACCCCACCCCGACCCTTGGGGTGAGTGTGGTTTCGGCCGGGTCGCGGGCGTCGGCTTCGCGTTGGCGTTCCGCGCTGTCGCTGATGCGGAGGAGGAGGGCGATCATGATCCAGTTGGCCAGGAGGGACGAGCCGCCCTTCGCCAGGAAGGGGAGGGCCTTGCCGGTGAGGGGGATCAGGCCCGTGACGCCGCCCGCGACCACGAAGACCTGGAGCGCCAGGGCCGCAGCCAGGCCCACCGCCAGCAGCTTGCCGAACGGGTCCCGCGCGGCGAGCGCCATCCGCAGCCCGCGCTGCGCGAGGAGCGCGTAGAGCAGGATGACGGCCATGACCCCGGCCAGGCCGAGTTCCTCGCCCACCGTGGTCAGGATGAAGTCGCTGCGGCCGGCGAAGGCGATCAGTTCGGGGTGGCCCATGCCGAGGCCGGTGCCCGAGACGCCGCCCGTGCCGAAGCTGAACAGGGCCTGGGCGGACTGGTCGGAGTTGATGCCGGGCGGACGGTTCTCCCAGTAGTACGAGAGCGGATTCAGCCAGGCGGCCACGCGCGCCTTGACGTGGGGCTCGGTCGAGCCGACCACGAAGGCGCCCACGGAGGCCATGAGCAGGCCGCACACGATCCAGCTGGTGCGTTCCGTGGCGACGTACAGCATGACGACGAAGACGCCGAAGAAGATCAGCGAGGTGCCCAGGTCGCGCTCGAAGACCAGGACCAGCATCGAGACGATCCACACGGTGATGATGGGACCGAGCTGGCGCATCGGGGGCAGCCGCATGCCGAGGAACTTCCGGCCGGTCAGCGCGAGCGAGTCGCGGTGGACGACCAGGTAGCCCGCGAAGAAGACGGCGATCATGATCTTCACGAACTCGCCGGGCTGGAGCGAGAAACCGAAGAGCTTGATCCACCGCTTCGCGCCGTAGGTGTCGGCGCCGAAGAACGCCGGCGCGATCAGCAGCACCAGCGAGCCGGCCATCGTGATGTAGATGAACCGCTGGAGCAGCCGGTGGTCGCGCAGCAGCGCCACGACGAGGAGGCAGGCGGCGACCCCGACCACCGTCCACATCAGCTGGCCGGGCGCGTTCGCGTCCGAGTTGTACCGCTCGATGTACCCCTGGTCGAGCCGGTGGATCAGCACCAGCCCGAGCCCGGTCAGCAGCATGGCCAGCGGGAAGACCAGCGGATCCGCGTACGCCGCGAACCGCCGGATGCCCAGGTGCCCGACCAGGGACAGCAGGGTCATGCTGATCGTGAAGCTGGTGAGGTGCTGCGGCAGCTCGCCGTTCATGGCCAGCCCGGCGCTCACATGGCCGAAAACGGCGATGCCGACGACGAGGACGAGCAGCAATGCTTCGGTGCGTCGGCGGGCGCCCGCCGACGTCAGGGGCCTCAGTCCACGCACGGGACGCCGCCGCCGTCGATGCTGCCCTTCTGCGGTCCGGAGGGCTGCGGCGGCTCGGCGGCCGGCGGAGGAACGGCGGAGCTGCCTGGTGACGGGGCCCCCGGTGACGGGGCCCCCGCCGATGAGGACGTGGCGCCCGGTGCACTCGGGGTCGCAGTGGTCTGGGGACCGATCTGCTCGGCAATAAGGCGCTTTATCTTCATATCATCTACGACGTTGATGTCCTCCCCATGGTTCCTTCCGAACCCCTCGACGGGGAGTGTCGTGAATTGCACTTCGCCCCCGGACAGGTTCTTCGCCTGCTTCACGAACGACAGCAGGTCCCATCCCGCGTCCGTCACCACGTCCTGTTTCGCCGTGTCGATCAGCTTGACCAGCTTCACCGGATCCGTGAAGGTCCCGGCCGAGTTCAGCTTCTGCGTGGCGCCCGCCAGGAAGGCCTGCTGCCGCTTCGTCCGGTCGAGGTCGCCCATGGTCAGCCCGTGCCGCTGCCGTACGAAGGCCAGCGACTGCCTGCCGTCGAGCTCCTGCCGGCCCGCCGGGAAGTCGGCCCCCGACCAGCGGTCCTTCACCGGCTTGTTCAGGCACACCGGGACCCCGCCCAGCGCGTTCGCGAGGTGGTAGAAACCGGCCAGGTTCAGTTCCGCGAAGTGATCGACCGGTACGCCCAGGAAGTTCCGTACGGTGTCGATCTGCGCCCGGCGCCCCGCCTCGCGGCCCTCCCGCTCCAGCCGCCGCCGGTCCTTGACGCCCTGGGCCGCCAGCTGGTCCTCCTTCGCGGACTTCGCCAGCCCGTACGCCTTCTTGATCTTGTCCTTGCCGTGCCCGGGTATCGCGACGAAGTCGTCGCGCGGGATCGAGAAGGCCTTCGCCCGGCTGCCGTCGCCGGGCACGTGCAGCAGGATCATGGTGTTCGCGTTGTAGCCGCCGATGTCGGAGCTGCCCGCGTGCAGCTTGTCGAGCACCTCTTCCGGCAGCGGGTCGCCGTTCTGGTCGCGGCGGCTGTCCAGCCCCATGAGCAGGATGTTCGCGTCGCCGTGCGCCGACTTCTCGGCGCCCTCCAGGGCCTTGGAGCTGCCGATGCTCGACACCAGGTCCCGGTAGACGTACCAGGCGGTGCCGCCCGCCATCACCGTCAACGCGCAGCCGGTGATCAGCAGCGTGCGGCCGATCCGGCGCGGTGAGGGCTTGCGGCGGCTGGTCTTCCTCCGTTGCGCGCTCATGCCCACCGATGCTGGCGCAGTCCCGCTGAAGGAATCCTGAGGATCCCCGCGGCCAGGGGCCCTGCGGGCGGCCGGGGCGCTCAGCCGCGCCCCGCCGGGATGCGCAGCTGGAGCCGCGCGCCCCCGCCCCGCGCCGGCAGCGCGCGTACGTCGCCCCCGTGCGCCCGCGCGATCTCCCGGGCGATGGCCAGGCCCAGCCCGGTGCCGCCGCCGGCCCGGCCCCGGTCCGCGTCCAGCCGTACGAACCGCTCGAAGATCCGGTCCCGGTCCGCCTCCGGGATCCCCGGACCGTCGTCCACCACCTCCAGCACCGCCCAGTCGCCGCCCGCCCGCGCCCGGACGACGACGCCGCCGCCGGCGTGGCGCAGCGCGTTGTCCACCAGGTTGGCCAGGGCCCGCTCCAGCCGGGCCGGATCCCCGTACGCCGGTACGGGCACCCCCGCCTCCAGCCGCAGCGGCACGCGGGGCGCGGGCCGGCGGGCCGCGTCCTCGGCGGCCAGCAGCGCGAGGTCGACCGGCTCGGGCCGGGGCGCCGGGCCGCCGTCGAGGCGGGCGAGCAGCAGCAGGTCGGCGGCGATCCGCTGGAGGCGCTCGGTCTCGGCCAGCGCGGCGGCGACCGACTCCCGGTCGGGCCGCTCCATGGCCAGGGCCACCTCCAGCCGGGAGCGGACGGCGGCGAGCGGGTTGCGCAGTTCGTGGGAGGCGTCGGCGGTGAACTGCCGCTGCCGCGCGTCGGAGCGCTCCAGCCGGTCCAGGGTGTCGTTGACGGTCCGGGCCAGCTGCGCGATCTCGTCCGCGCCACCCGGGTCGGGGACGCGCCGGTCCAGCTCGCTCGCGGTGACGGCGGCCAGCTCGGTACGGATCGCGGTGGCGGGGCGCAGCGCGTGCCCGGTGACCCACCAGGCCAGCGCGGCGGCGAAGGCGATCAGCGGGGGTGCGCCGGCGAGGAGACCGGCGGCGATGGCGCGGGTGGCGTCGTCGACGTCGCCGAGCACGGTCATGGCGTAGACGACGTGCGGAGCGCGTTCCCCGGCCGGCCGGGCCGCCCCGGCCGCGTCCGGCGCCGCTGGAGCCCCCGCCCCCGCCCCCGGCGCCGCCACCACGACCACCACGCGCCGCTGCCCGCCGGGGTGCGCGGGCGGGAGCACCGCCGAACGGGCCTCTGAGCCGGAGCCGGTGCCGGAGCCGGGGAGCAGTGCGCCGAAGTCGGGGGCGTCCTTCGGGTCCCCGCTGGCGGCGACGGTCCGCCCGGCCGCGTCGCGTACGAGGACCAGGTCGACGCCGCCCTCGGGCGCGGGCAGCCGGCTCCCGGGCGGCCCGGAGCCCGCGTCGAACAGGGCGGCGGCCTTGCGGGCGGCGAGTTCGGTGCGGCCGGTGGTGTTGTCGAGGAGGTTGGCGCGGAGCACGGTGTGCAGCCACAGCCCGCCGACGGCCAGGACGGCGGCCATGGCGAGGGCGGCGGCCAGGGCGGTGCGGGCCCGGAGGCTGCTAACCACCGTCGGGCGCCATCCGGTAGCCGGTGCCGTGGACGGTGAGGATGGAGCGGCGGCCGAAGGGGGCGTCGATCTTCTTGCGCAGGGAGGAGACGTACACCTCGACGATGTTCGGGTCGATGCCGTGCGGGGCGTCCCAGACCTCGTCGAGGACGTCCTGTTTGGCGACGGCCCGGCCGGGCCGTCGCATCAGGCAGGCGAGCACGCCCAGTTCGCGGGCGGTGAGTTCGATCTCCCGGGTGCCGCGGCGGCAGCGCCGGTCATGGGGGTCGAGGACCAGGTCGCCGGCCTGGAGCACGGTGGGCTCGGGGGCGGCGGCCCGGCGGGCGAGGGCACGCAGGCGCGCGCCCAGCACCACGAAGGAGAACGGCTTGGTGAGGTAGTCGTCGGCGCCGGCGTCGAGCCCGTCGGCCTCGTCGTGCTCGCCGTCCCGGGCGGTCAGCATCAGGACGGGGGTGGGGTCGCCGTGGGCGCGCATCCGGGTGCAGATCTCGTGGCCGCCGAGGCCCGGGAGCATCAGGTCCAGGACCACGACGTCGTACGGTCCGCCGGTGAGGGCGAGGTCGAGGCCGCGGTGTCCGTCGTGGGCCACCTCGACGCGGTGGCCGTCGGCGGACAGGCCCTGCCTGAGGGATTCGGCCAGGTTCTCTTCGTCTTCGACCACCAGGATGCGCACCGGTCAAGCGTCACATACCGGGCGGGAACGTCCTCAGGCCGCCGTCGGCTCCGCGGGAGCCGGAGCCGGAGCGGGGTTCGCCGCGGCCGGGCGGCGGGAGTCGCGGACGTGCCGGGCGATGGAGGTGACGTTCCAGACGGCGAAGCCGAGGCAGAGCAGTCCGGTGGCGCCGGGTATCTGCCAGGCCCTGGGGTCGGCGGAGACGATCTCGGTGGCGTCCGGGCCGCTCGCGACGGTGTCGACGGGGGCGGTGGGCGGGGCGTCGAAGGTGGTGTCCACCGAGACCCGGCCGAGAGAGAAGGAGCCGTCCGCGGCGGTGAAGGAGCCGCTGCACATCACGCTCTTGTCGTCTTCGTCGCGCGCGTCGTACGGGGTGCAGGAGACGGCGGTGAACGAGCCCTCGACGCCGGTCAGCTGGGTCGTCATCCGGGGGATGACGAAGTAGAGCAGGATCACCGTGCCGGCGACGGAGATGACGGTTCCGTACAGGCGTCTGAAGCCGATGCCGCGCGCCGCGGCGCCCCGATCCGCCCCCGTTGAAGTGTTCATGATCGGGATACTAGTGTCCGTCAGACCACTGGAACAGGGGGATTTCTGAGCCCCTCAAAAGCCTCTGACCAGCGGCGGGACAGGAATCTGACGGCCTGTTCCGTCCAGCTCCGGTGGAGCGTGTTGGCACTCCGCTTGACCGAGTGCTAATCGCCGGAATAGTCTCGCACCTGGCACTCGCCCCTGGTGAGTGCCAACACAGCGACAGGCAGGTCCGGCACCCGCGACGACGGATCGACCTGGTCGCCACCTCAGACAGTTAACCCCGGATCTCCGAAGGGGGAGGTCGGATCGTGACGACCGCCAGCTCCAAGGTTGCCATCAAGCCGCTTGAGGACCGCATTGTGGTCCAGCCGCTCGACGCCGAGCAGACCACGGCCTCCGGCCTGGTCATCCCGGACACCGCGAAGGAGAAGCCCCAGGAGGGCGTCGTCCTTGCGGTCGGTCCGGGTCGCTTCGAGGACGGCCAGCGTCTCCCGCTGGACGTCAGCGTCGGCGACATCGTGCTGTACAGCAAGTACGGCGGCACCGAAGTGAAGTACAGCGGCGAGGAGTACCTCGTCCTCTCGGCTCGCGACGTGCTCGCGATCGTCGAGAAGTAAGCACCACCGGTACTTCACGTTTTGCTTTGAGCTGCGCCCCTGGTCACCCCGCTGATTGCCGGGCGGCGAGGGGCGCAGTTCGTTAAACCCGAGTTTTCGAGAGGGCTGAACCGCTCCCATGGCGAAGATCCTGAAGTTCGACGAGGACGCCCGTCGCGCCCTCGAGCGCGGCGTCAACAAGCTTGCCGACACGGTCAAGGTGACGATCGGCCCCAAGGGCCGCAACGTCGTCATCGACAAGAAGTTCGGCGCCCCCACCATCACCAACGACGGTGTCACCATCGCTCGCGAGGTCGAGCTGGACGACCCGTACGAGAACCTGGGCGCGCAGCTCGTGAAGGAGGTGGCGACCAAGACCAACGACATCGCGGGCGACGGCACCACCACCGCCACCGTGCTGGCCCAGGCGCTGGTCCGCGAGGGTCTGCGCAACGTCGCCGCGGGTGCTTCCCCGGCCGCCCTGAAGAAGGGCATCGACGCCGCGGTCAAGGCCGTGTCCGAGGAGCTCCTCGCGACCGCCCGCCCGATCGAGGACAAGTCCGACATCGCCGCCGTGGCCGCGCTCTCCGCGCAGGACTCGCAGGTCGGCGAGCTCATCGCCGAGGCGATGGACAAGGTCGGCAAGGACGGTGTCATCACCGTCGAGGAGTCCAACGCCTTCGGCCTGGAGCTCGAGTTCACCGAGGGCATGGCCTTCGACAAGGGCTACCTGTCGCCGTACATGGTGTCCGACCAGGAGCGTATGGAGGCCATCCTCGATGACCCGTACATCCTGATCCACCAGGGCAAGATCTCCTCGATCCAGGACCTGCTGCCGCTGCTGGAGAAGGTCATCCAGGCCGGCGCCTCCAAGCCGCTGCTGATCATCGCCGAGGACGTCGAGGGCGAGGCGCTCTCCACCCTCGTCGTCAACAAGATCCGCGGCACCTTCAACGCGGTCGCCGTCAAGGCCCCCGGCTTCGGTGACCGCCGCAAGGCCATGCTCCAGGACATCGCCACCCTCACCGGTGCGACCGTCATCGCCGAGGAGGTCGGCCTCAAGCTCGACCAGGCCGGTCTGGACGTCCTGGGCTCCGCGCGCCGCGTGACCGTCTCCAAGGACGACACGACCATCGTCGACGGCGGCGGCAACTCCGCCGACGTCGCGGGCCGCGTCAACCAGATCAAGGCCGAGATCGAGTCCACGGACTCCGACTGGGACCGCGAGAAGCTGCAGGAGCGCCTGGCGAAGCTCGCCGGCGGCGTCTGCGTCATCAAGGTCGGCGCCGCCACCGAGGTGGAGCTCAAGGAGAAGAAGCACCGCCTCGAGGACGCCATCTCGGCGACCCGCGCCGCGGTCGAGGAGGGCATCGTCTCCGGCGGTGGCTCCGCGCTCGTCCACGCCGTCAAGGTCCTGGAGGGCAACCTCGGCCTGACCGGCGACGAGGGCACCGGCGTCTCCGTCGTCCGCCGCGCCGCCGTCGAGCCGCTGCGCTGGATCGCCGAGAACGCCGGCCTCGAGGGCTACGTCATCACCTCGAAGGTCGCCGAGCTCGACAAGGGCCAGGGCTTCAACGCCGCCACCGGCGAGTACGGCGACCTGGTCAAGGCCGGCGTCATCGACCCGGTCAAGGTCACCCGCTCCGCGCTGGAGAACGCCGCTTCCATCGCCTCCCTGCTGCTCACGGCCGAGACCCTGGTCGTCGAGAAGCCGGCCGAGGAAGAGGCCGACGCCGGTCACGGCCACGGCCACGGTCACAGCCACTGACCGCACGCACCACGCCGAGGAGGCCCCGTCCCGCAGCCGCGGGGCGGGGCCTTCCCCGTGATGCGGCCTCAGGACCCGTACGGGGAACCCGATCCGCCCATCTGCCGTTGCAGGGAGCCGGGGTTGTAGTGCCACCAGCCCTCGATGATCTCCCCGTCCAGGCAGCGGAACGTGGTGCTCCCGGACATCTCGTACGTCTTCCCGGACGGTGCGACCCCCATGAACGGGCCCTTGGCGTGGGTGCCGCGCCAGTTCCACACCGTGGTGACCATGTCGCCCTCGGCCAGCCGGGCCACCGGCTCGAAGGTCATGTCGAAGGCCGAGCGCCAGGTCTCCACATCGGCGCGCATGGCCTCGCGTCCGATGACGGTGCTCTCCTCCTTGCTGGCGTCGTGGTCGATGTAGTTCGTCGCGAAGCACTCGTCGAGGACGGTCATGTCCCCGCCCATGAGGGCCTCCTGGAACACGCGCTCGACGAGCTGCTTGTTGAGGTGCTCGTCCCGGACCACGTCGAGGTTCACGAACTTCGGCATGCCCTCGCAGAGGGCCACCATCTCCTGGAACATCCGGTCCGTCTCGGGCAGGTGCGAATTGCGCATGGCGTCCTCGTACGAGGGGAACTCCACCATGTCCACGTAGTGGGTCCGCGCGTCCCGGTCCTGGCCGATCATCGTGTGCGTGGCGGTGCGCCTGCCGCTGCTCTGCTCCGCCCAGCGGTCGATGAGCGCGTTCATCTCGTCGAACCGCCTGGTTTCGTAGTCGATCACCTGTACGAATGTCATCGCGTCGCCTCCCAGGCCGGATGGAACACGTCCATTTTAGGGAGATTTCGCCCGGATGGCGGGTTTACCGACGAGTCGGACGGCTTACTGGGGACCGTACTTGCGGCCCGTACGGGACGACACGCCGCCGAGCAGCCCGCGCGGCGTCAGCTTCACGACGCCCATCAGCGCCTTGTACCGCGGGTCCGGGATCGACACGGTCTTGCCGCGCGCCAGGTCGGCCAGCGCCGCGGCCACCAGCTTGTCGGCGTCCAGCCACAGCCAGCCGGGGATGTTGTCCGTTCCCATGCCGGCCCGCTGGTGGAACTCGGTCCGTACGAAGCCGGGGCACAGGGCCATCAGCCGCACCCCGGAGCCCGCCAGGTCCTTGGCCGCGCCCTGGGTGAACTGCACGACCCAGGCCTTGCTGGCCCCGTAGGTCCCGCGCGGCACGAACGCCGCCACCGAGGCCACGTTGACGACCCCGCCGCGCCCGCGCTCGCGCATCGAGGCGGTCGCCGCCGAGGTCAGCCGCAGCACCGCCTCCACATGCACCTTGATCATGGCCAGCTCGTCGGCCATGGAGACTTCGAGGTAGCGGCCCTTGTTGCCGAAGCCGGCGTTGTTGACCAGCAGGTCCACCGGGTGCGTACGGTCCTCCAGGCGGGTCTCGACGGCCGAGATGCCCTCCTCGGTGGACAGGTCCGCGGCCAGTACCTCGGCCTCGATGCCGTGGCGGTCGTGCAGCTCGGTGGCCTGCTCGGCCAGCCGCTTGGTGTCGCGGGCCACCAGCACGAGGTTGTGCCCCTGGGAGGCGAGCCGGCGGGCGAAGGCGGCGCCGATGCCCGCCGTGGATCCCGTAATCAACGCAGTCGTCATAGGCGCAACCTAGCCGCCCGGGTCGGGGGGTGTCCCGTGGGGCGGGGCCGGTGTTGGGCCCGGCCCGCAGAACCCCGGCGCCTCCGCTACCCACCGTGCCGGGGCGGTGCTTCCAGAGCGAGCCCCGCCCCGGCCGCTCAAAGGGACAGGCCCGTACGGGCGTCACGGTCAAAGCCTGGCTTATGCTCAAGGGGTGATAGAGGCACGTCATCTCCGCGTCCTGCGCGCCGTCGCCGGGACCGGCTCCTTCTCCGCCGCCGCACGCGAACTCGGCTGCACCCAGCCCGCCGTCTCCCAGCAGATGAAGGCCCTCGAACAGTCGGCGGGCACCCCGCTGCTGATCCGTACGGGCCGCGAGATGCGGCTGACGCAGGCCGGTGAGGCCCTGGTACGGCACGCCGCCGGGATCCTGGCCGGGCTGACCGCGGCCGAGGAGGAAGTCGCGGCCATCGCCGGCCTGCGCGCCGGCCGGGTACGGCTCGTGTCCTTCCCCAGCGGCAGCTCCACCCTGGTGCCGACCGCGCTCGCGGCGATGCGCGCCGCACACCCCGGTACCCGCATCTCGCTCGTCGAGGCCGAACCCCCGCGGTCGGTGGAGATGCTGCGCGAGGGCGACTGCGACCTGGCCCTGGCCTTCCGCTACGGCGGAGCATCCGGTTCCGCGGCCGAGTGGGAGGACCTCGTGGTCACGCCGCTGCTCACGGACCGGCTCGTCGGGCTGGTCCCGGAGGGGCACCGGCTGGCGGGCGCGGAGCGGGTGGGCATGGCGGAACTGGCCGACGAGCCCTGGATCGCGGGCTGCCCGCGCTGCCGCCGCCATCTGGTGGAGGTGTGCGAGGGGGCCGGCTTCACCCCGCGGATCGATTTCGCCACCGACGACTACCCGGCCGTGGTCGGCCTGGTCGGCGCGGGGCTCGGCGTCGCGGTGCTGCCGGAGCTGGCGGTGGAGTCCGTACGGGCGAAGGGCGTCAGCACCCTCGCCGTGGAGCCGGCCGTCGAGCGGGAGGTCGTGGCCCTGACGCTGCCGGACCTCGCGCGGGTGCCGGCCGTGGCGGCGACCCTGGGCGAACTGGCGCGGGCCGCCACGCGCTGACCGGACGCGGCGGTACGGCCGAACGCGTGACGTGCCGGCCCGGGGCGGGTCCCGGGGGCCGGGATTCGGCACCGATGGTTCCGGCGCCGATGGTTCCGGCACCGGGGACTCCGGTACCGAGGATCCCGGTACCGAGGGGGCCCGCCGGCCGGGCCGGGCTGAGCCGGGCCGACCGGCGGGACGTCCCCGGGCGACGGTGCGGTACGCCGGGGCGGGCCCACGGATCCGAAGAAACGTTCCTTCGGCTCTTTCGCGGGGCGGTCAGTGCGGAGCGATCGGTCCGATCGCGGTGGACGCCGGGATCAGGCGGTGGCGGGCGCGGCCCATCAGCTCCTCGCGTTCGTCCTCGGTGAGGCCGCCCCACACCCCGTAGGGCTCGCGGACGGCGAGTGCGTGCGCGGCACATTCCGCACGCACCGGGCATCTCATGCAGACCTCTTTAGCCGAGGCCTCGCGCGCGCTCCTGGCCGCGCCCCGCTCGCCTTCCGGATGGAAGAAGAGGGAGCTGTCGACCCCGCGGCAGGCAGCGAGGAGCTGCCAGTCCCAGAGGTCGGCGTTCGGTCCGGGGAGGCGGGAGAAATCTGCCATTGGTAGTCCCTCTTGGTGCCGGTACTGAGGCGGATACGGTCCATGTCTCCACACCTACTGTCTGAGTAGATGTAAATATGACTCATTGGGAATCTAGCCTCAGACACGTGCCAAACGGAAGGAAAGCCGCCAAATAGGGCATAGCTCCAGATGGAGGACACGCCCCTCGTGGCTCCGACGCCGTGATCGCTTCCTCACGTAGAGTGCCGAAGGTGTCCGTCCGACCCGTAACTCTTTCGAGTGACCATCGTTGAGAGTGCGAAGGCGGTTGAACCAAGAAGTTCTCGGACAGGTGTCCGGGGATATCGACCGCACAGGTGACGATACGTACCAGCCTGGAGGCTCAAGGTGACGCGCATCAGCAGCTGCGGAGGGCGGTCATGACATCCGTCCTCGTCTGCGACGACTCCCCGCTTGCCCGAGAGGCGCTCCGTCGCGCGGTTGCCACCGTGCCCGGCGTCGAGCGTGTGACGACGGCTGCCAACGGCGAGGAAGTCCTCCGCCGCTGGGGTGCCGACCGATCCGACCTCATCCTGATGGATGTCCGGATGCCCGGCCTCGGCGGTGTCGAGACGGTCCGCCGGCTCCTCTCCGCCGACCCCGGCGCCCGCATCATCATGCTGACGGTCGCCGAGGACCTGGACGGCGTGGCCCTCGCGGTCGCCGCCGGAGCCCGCGGCTACCTGCACAAGGACGCCTCGCGCGCCGAACTGCGGGCCACGGTCACCCAGGCACTCGCCGACCCGACCTGGAGGCTGGCCCCGCGCCGGCTGCGCTCGGCCGAGATGGGCGCCGCGCCCACCCTCACCGCGCGCGAGATCCAGGTGCTGGAGGGCATGAGCCACGGCCGGTCCAACGCGGAGATCGGGCGCGAGCTCTTCCTCTCCGAGGACACGGTCAAGACCCACGCCCGCAGGCTGTTCAAGAAGCTCGGCGCCTCGGACCGGGCGCACGCCGTGGCGCTCGGATTCCGCTGGGGCCTCGTCCGCTGACCGCGAGGCCGGTGGACGGCTGTCGAGAGCGGTCCCGTCCGCCACCGGCGGGCGGGGCGGCGCTTTCCCGGCCGCCCCTCCGGAAGGCGCCCCCTCCAGGGTGGCGCCGCCCCGCCGCCCATGTCCCGCCGAACCCGGTGCGCAGCCGGGGATTGGCGGGGCACAATCGGGGGGACGTGTCGCTTCGGGCGCGATGCCGCATGCTTGAGGTGTGCCGCATTCTGGGAGACGTGCAGTCCTCGGGGAAGATTCGGGCCGAGCGGAGGGGAGGGTGCAGGAGATGACGTCCGGCGCACCCGCTCATAACGCTTCGATGCACAACACGGACCGTGGTGCCGCGAATCCACCGGCGCCAAGGCACCATGGATTGATGCGCGACGACGAGGCCCTGGGGTCACCCGCGGCCACAGGCCCGACCGGCGCCGCCAAGGGCGGCAGTGCCGGGGCCGTCAGCGCGCTCGTGCGCCGCGCCGTCGACGGCGACGAACAGGCCACGCACGACCTGCTCGCCTTCGTGCACCCCCTCGCCATCCGCTACTGCCGCACCCGCCTGTCGCGGCTCCCGGGTGACGCTCGTCACTTCGTGGAGGACCTGGCGCAGGAGGTCTGCGTCGCGGTCCTGATGGCGCTCCCCCGCTACCGGGACACCGGGCGCCCCTTCGAGGCCTTCGTCTTCGCCATCGCCGCGCACAAGGTCGCCGACCTGCAGCGCGCCGCGATGCGCCACCCGGGCAGCACGGCCGTGCCCTCCGACGAGATGCCGGAGCGGCCGGACGACTCCCTGGGCCCGGAGGAGCGGGCACTGCTCAGCAGTGACGCCGCCTGGGCCAAGAAGCTCCTCGCCAACCTGCCCGAGAACCAGCGCGAGCTGCTGGTCCTGCGGGTGGCCGTCGGTCTGACCGCGGAGGAGACCGGGCAGATGCTCGGGATGTCCCCGGGCGCGGTGCGCGTCGCGCAGCACCGTGCGCTCAGCCGGCTCCGCGCCCTCGCGGAGCAGTAAGCCGAGCAGTAAGCACCAAGCGGTGAGCGCTCCCTCCCTCCGGCGGACCGCGCCGCGATCTGCCGTCCCCCGCCGTCCCGCGCGTCGTAGGAAACAACGAAACTTCCGCTCGGCCTTGGTCGTGGAATGAGACGCGTCGGGATCCCGTTAGCATGGACATCCGCGCTGAGCAAGACCATTTGGGAAGGTGTCATGACCGCCGACGGAGTGCCCGACAAATTCGCCACGCTCGGACTGACCTACGACGACGTGCTGCTGCTGCCGGGCGCGTCGGACATGTCGCCTGACGCGATCGACACCTCTTCCCTCATCTCGCGCAACGTCCGTGTGAACGTTCCGCTGCTGTCCGCCGCCATGGACAAGGTCACCGAGGCCCGCATGGCCATCGCGATGGCCCGCCAGGGCGGCGTCGGCGTACTGCACCGCAACCTGTCGATCGCCGACCAGGCCAACCAGGTCGACCTGGTCAAGCGCTCCGAGTCCGGCATGGTCACCGACCCGATCACGGTCCACCCCGACGCGACGCTGCGCGAGGCCGACGAGCTGTGCGCGAAGTTCCGGATCTCCGGCGTCCCGGTCACCGACCCGGCCGGCAAGCTCCTCGGCATCGTCACCAACCGCGACATGGCCTTCGAGTCGGACCGCAGCCGCCAGGTGCGCGAGGTCATGACCCCGATGCCGCTGGTCACCGGCAAGGTCGGCATCTCCGGCGTGGACGCCATGGAGCTGCTGCGCCGCCACAAGATCGAGAAGCTTCCGCTGGTCGACGACTCGGGCATCCTCAAGGGCCTCATCACGGTCAAGGACTTCGTCAAGGCCGAGAAGTACCCGAACGCCGCCAAGGACAAGGACGGCCGCCTGCTCGTCGGCGCGGCCGTCGGCGTCGCCGGGGACGCCTACGAGCGCGCCCAGGCCCTGATCGAGGCGGGCGCCGACTTCATCGTCGTCGACACCGCCCACGGCCACTCCCGCCTCGTCGGCGACATGGTCGCGAAGATCAAGTCGAACTCCACGGTCGACGTCATCGGCGGCAACGTCGCCACCCGCGACGGCGCCCAGGCCCTGATCGACGCCGGCTGCGACGGCATCAAGGTCGGCGTCGGCCCCGGCTCCATCTGCACCACCCGCGTCGTCGCCGGCATCGGCGTCCCGCAGGTCACCGCGATCTACGAGGCCTCGCTCGCCGCCAAGGCCGCGGGCGTCCCCGTCATCGGCGACGGCGGCCTCCAGTACTCCGGCGACATCGCCAAGGCGCTCGTCGCGGGTGCCGACACGGTGATGCTCGGCTCGCTGCTCGCCGGCTGCGAGGAGTCCCCGGGCGAGCTGCTCTTCATCAACGGCAAGCAGTTCAAGTCCTACCGCGGCATGGGCTCGCTCGGCGCGATGCAGTCCCGCGGTGACCAGCGCTCCTTCTCCAAGGACCGCTACTTCCAGGAGGGCGTGGGCGGCGACGACAAGCTCATCCCCGAGGGCATCGAGGGCCAGGTGCCGTACCGCGGTCCGCTGTCGGCGGTCGTGCACCAGCTCGTCGGCGGCCTGCGCCAGTCGATGTTCTACGTCGGCGGCCGCACCGTCCCCGAGCTCCAGGACCGGGGCCGCTTCGTCCGCATCACCTCGGCGGGCCTCAAGGAGAGCCACCCGCACGACATCCAGATGACGGTCGAAGCGCCGAACTACAGCCGCAAGGGCTGAAGCGCGTGAGGTGAGGGGCGGACCCGGCGGAGCAGCCGGGTCCGCCCCTTCGCCGTGTCCGCGTACGTCCGTACAGCGGTCACCGAAACGCAGTCCTCCGCCCGTCGGGGATACTGGACGGGCAGACCCAGAGGAAAGGCCACCACACGTGACTGAGATCGAGATCGGGCGCGGCAAGCGCGGCCGCAGGGCGTACGCGTTCGACGACATCGCCATCGTCCCGAGCCGGCGTACCCGGGACCCGAAGGAGGTCTCGATCGCCTGGCAGATCGACGCGTACCGCTTCGAGCTCCCCTTCCTGGCCGCCCCCATGGACTCGGTCGTCTCCCCGCAGACGGCGATCCGCATCGGCGAGCTCGGCGGCCTCGGCGTGCTGAACCTCGAAGGCCTGTGGACCCGCTACGAGGACCCGCAGCCGCTGCTGGACGAGATCACGGAGCTCGACGAGGAGGCCGCGACCCGCCGCCTCCAGGAGATCTACTCCGCGCCGATCCAGGCGGACCTGATCCGCCGGCGCATCAAGGAGGTGCGCGACTCGGGCGTCGTCACCGCCGCCGCGCTCTCCCCGCAGCGCACCGCCGAGTTCTCCAAGGCCGTCGTCGACGCGGGCGTGGACATCTTCGTGATCCGCGGGACCACGGTCTCCGCCGAGCACGTGTCGGGCGCCGCCGAGCCGCTGAACCTCAAGCAGTTCATCTACGAGCTCGACGTCCCGGTCATCGTGGGCGGCTGCGCCACCTACACCGCGGCCCTGCACCTGATGCGCACCGGCGCCGCGGGCGTCCTGGTCGGCTTCGGCGGCGGCGCCGCGCACACCACGCGCAACGTGCTCGGCATCCAGGTCCCGATGGCTACCGCCGTCGCGGACGTGGCCGCGGCCCGCCGCGACTACATGGACGAGTCCGGCGGCCGCTACGTGCACGTCATCGCCGACGGCGGTGTCGGCTGGTCCGGCGACATCCCGAAGGCCGTCGCCTGCGGCGCCGACGCGGTGATGATGGGCTCCCCGCTGGCCCGTGCCACCGACGCGCCCGGCAAGGGCAACCACTGGGGCATGGAGGCCGTCCACGAGGACGTGCCGCGCGGCAAGAAGGTCGACCTCGGCACGGTCGGCACCACCGAGGAGATCCTCACCGGCCCGTCGCACACCCCGGACGGCTCGATGAACATCTTCGGCGCGCTGCGCCGCTCGATGGCCACCACCGGCTACAGCGAGCTCAAGGAGTTCCAGCGGGTCGAGGTCACGGTCGCGGACTCGCAGCACCGCCGCTGACCGCCTTTTCCGTACGTACGCCGGAGGGCCGGCACCCCGCTCGGGGTGCCGGCCCTCCGGCGTTGCGCTCGTTCGGGTCAGCCGGCGGCGCCGGCCTTCCTGGCCGCTCCGAAGGCGAGGGCGGCGCCGATCACCGGGAAGGCGTAGTCCGTCACCTCGGCGGACTTCCGCCAGATGCCGGCCAGGCCGCCGATGCCCTGGTCGGCGAGGACCTCGGTCAGCCCGGCCGCGTTCACGTCGGCGATGACGAACGCGATGAAGAGCAGCTGGCCGAGGTGGAGGGCGCCGAGCGAGAGGACCGCGCTCACGACGGGCAGCAGCGGGCTGCGCCCGCCGGCCTTCCCCGCGGCGAGGCCGACGAGCAGGCCGACGGCGACGGCGGCGTAGCTCGCCTGGCGGTCGATGGAGTAACCGATGGCGCTGTACGCGACGGCCCCGGTCAGGGCGGTCGCGAAGGCGGCGGCGAGGCCGAGGCCGAGGCCGCGCGGGACGGCGGCCGGGAACGGCGTCGCGGCGGTCGAAGCGGTGGGCGCGGTGGCGCGGGACACGGACGTGGGCGTCTGGTAGCTCTGGGACATTCGGAAATCCCCCCCCAGGGATTCGTACGCGCGTGGGTCCTTCGGTCATAAGCGCGTGATAAGTGACGCCGCAGGCTAACAGGGAGCACTGACATCGCACGGGGGTATTTCGCGCGCCCGACCGAGTCGGGGCAGGACGTGACCGGATAGGGATCGTGCCGTGATCTGAACGGATCGGCGGGGTGCCGGTTCAGAGCCGGTGGGCCGTCCCGGCCGGGCTGGCGCCCCGGGTGTCGAGGAGCAGCTGGGCCTTCACGGCGAGACCTTGCAGGTCGTACGTGCGGTGGTGCTGGAGCAGGATCGTCAGGTCGGCGTTGGCGGCCGCCTCGTACAGCGATTCGGCGCGCGGGACGGGCCGGTCCCGGACCCGCCAGCCGGTGATGTACGGGTCGTGGTAGCTGATCAGGGCCCCGAGGTCGATGAGACGGCTGGCGATCTCGCGGGCCGGGGAGCCCTCCTGGTCGGCGAGGTCCGGCTTGTAGGTGACCCCGAGGAGCAGGACCCGGGCGCCGCGGGCGGATTTGCCGTGCTCGTTCAGCAGGGTGGCGGAGCGCTGGATGACGTACTGCGGCATCCGGTTGTTGATCTCCTGGGCCAGGCCGATCATGCGGAGCGGGTGACCCGGGGTGCGGGTGGTGTGGGGGAGGTAGTTGGGGTCGAGGGGGACGCCGTGGCCGCCGACTCCGGGGCCGGGCCGGAAGGCCTGGAAGCCGTAGGGCTTGGTTTCGGCGCAGCGGATGACGTCCCACAGGTCGACGCCGAGGTCGTGGCACAGGACCGCCATCTCGTTCATGAGGGCGATGTTCACGTGCCGGTAGTTCGTCTCCAGGAGCTGCACGGTCTCGGCCTCGCGCAGGCCGCGGGCGCGGACCACCTTCTCCGTCAGCCGGGCGTAGAAGGCGTGCGCGGACTCGGTGCAGGCGGGGGTGAGGCCGCCGATGACCTTGGGGGTGTTGGCGATGCCGTGGGTGCGGTTGCCCGGGTCGAGGCGGCTGGGGGAGTAGGCCAGGTGGAAGTCGCGGCCGGCGCGCAGCCCGGACCCCTCTTCGAGGATCGGCCGCAGGTAGTCCTCGGTGACGCCCGGGTGGGCGGCGGACTCCAGGATCACGGTGGTGTGCGGGCGCAGCCGGGCCGCGAGGGTGTGGCCGGCCTCGCCGACGGCGGAGAGGTCGAGCGCGCGGTCGGCGCCGAGCTGGGTGGGGGCGCAGATGACGGCGGTGCGGACCCGGCCGAGCTCGGCGGGGTTGGTGGTGATCCGGAAGCCGGCCGCCGACATGCGGCGGATCTCGGCGGCGGTGAGGGTGCTGTCCGTGGCCGGACCGCTGTCGTAGCCGACGGTCTCGATTCCGGCGGCGACGGCCGCCTGGGCGAGGGGGAGGCCGAGGTGGCCGAGTCCGATGACGGCGAGATCTGCGGGCATGGGGGGCCGTCCCTTCCCTTTCCCTGACGTGAGGGGGCGGTGCTTGCTCGTCCGGTGGACAACGGGGGTCCCGAGCCCGACAGGAGCTGGCGCTATGTCAGACTAGGCGTATATATGACAGATATGTCGCATTCTGGGGTGGTGGTCGCCGTTGTGTTGTCCACAGGCGGTGGCTGATGTGGGTGCGGCCGGTCAGAATCGTGAACGGGGGACGTGGGCGGGACCGCCCGCACCGAGCGGATACGGCCCGCGCCGAGCGGGTACGGTCCGCACCAACGGGAGGCAGCCGTGAGGACAGCGACACTGGGACCGGCACAGCGCGCCGAGGCGCTCGCCCGGATGGCCGAACGGGAACTGGACGTCCTGGTCGTGGGCGCGGGCGTGGTCGGCGCCGGCACCGCGCTGGACGCCGTGACCCGGGGCCTGTCGACGGGGCTGGTGGAGGCGCGGGACTGGGCCTCCGGCACGTCGAGCAGGTCGAGCAAGCTCATCCACGGCGGGCTCCGCTATCTGGAGATGCTCGACTTCGCCCTCGTACGGGAGGCCCTGAAGGAGCGCGGCCTGCTGCTGGAGCGGCTCGCCCCGCACCTGGTCAAACCGGTGCCGTTCCTGTACCCCCTCCAGCACAAGGGCTGGGAGCGCCTCTACGCCGGCTCGGGCGTCGCCCTCTACGACGCCATGTCGGTCTCCAGCGGACACGGCCGCGGCCTGCCCACGCACCGGCACCTCTCGCGCAAACGGGCCCTGCGCATCGCACCGGCCCTGCGCAAGGACGCCCTGGTGGGCGCCCTCCAGTACTACGACGCCCAGATGGACGACGCCCGCTACGTCGCCACGCTGGTGCGGACCGCCTCCGCTTACGGGGCGCAGTGCGCCAACCGGGCGAGGGTGGTCGGCTTCCTGCGCGAGGGCGAACGGGTGGTCGGCGCGCGGGTGCGGGACGTGGAGGGCGGCGGCGAGTACGAGATCCGCGCGAAGCAGGTCGTGAACGCCACCGGGGTGTGGACGGACGACACGCAGGCGCTGATCGGCGAGCGCGGGCAGTTCCACGTCCGGGCCTCGAAGGGCATCCATCTGGTCGTACCGAAGGACCGGATCCATTCGAGCACCGGGCTGATCCTGCGGACCGAGAAGTCGGTGCTGTTCGTGATCCCGTGGGGGCGGCACTGGATCGTGGGGACGACGGACACGGACTGGGACCTCGACAAGGCGCATCCGGCGGCGTCCAGCGCGGACATCGACTACCTGCTGGAGCACGTGAACTCGGTGCTGGCCGTGCCCCTGACGCGCGACGACGTCCAGGGCGTCTACGCGGGCCTGCGGCCGCTGCTGGCCGGGGAGTCGGACGCGACGAGCAAGCTGTCGCGCGAGCACACGGTGGCGCATCCGGTGCCGGGGCTCGTGGTGGTGGCGGGCGGCAAGTACACGACGTACCGGGTCATGGCGAAGGACGCGGTCGACGAGGCGGTGCACGGGCTGGACCAGCGGGTGGCGGACTGCGTCACGGAGGACGTGCCGCTGGTGGGGGCGGAGGGCTACCGGGCCCTGTGGAACGGCCGGGCCCGGATCGCCGCCCGGACGGGGCTTCACGTCGTGCGGGTGGAGCACCTGTTGAACCGGTACGGCTCGCTGACGGAGGAACTGCTCGATCTCATCGCGGCGGATCCGGGGCTGGGCGAGCCGGTGTCCGGGGCGGACGACTACCTGCGGGCGGAGATCGTGTACGCGGCCTCGCACGAGGGGGCCCGGCACCTGGACGACGTGCTGACCCGGCGGACCCGGATCTCGATCGAGACGTTCGACCGGGGGACGCGGTCGGCGCGCGAGTGCGCGGAATTGATGGCTCCGGTGCTGGGGTGGGACAAGCAGCAGATCGAGAAGGAAGTGGAGCACTACGAAAAGCGGGTACAGGCGGAACGGGAGTCGCAGCGCCAGCCGGACGACCAGACGGCGGACGCGGCGCGGCTGGGGGCGCCCGACATCGTTCCGTTGTAACTCCGCGATGCGGAAGGCGGAACCGCAGACCCGGGGCGCCCGTCCGTTGCGGAGTGAGCAACAATGAGGTTTCTGCCGGGGCGGGTTACCGTGCCCCCTGGCGGCTGCCGGGGCAGCCGGGGCAGGCTGCACGATCGCAGAGGGGACGCATGTCGAAGCCGGAGCACACCGAGTCGCCCGCCGGGGCGCCTGCGGCGAAGCTGGATGGCGCGGACGAGGCTGCGTCTCCGGCGGTGTCGGAATCGCCCGGGACCGAGTCCGCGACGGCGCGAGGGTCCCTGCCGGGGTCCTCGCCGGACGCGGAGCCGGGTCCTGCGGCGGGCGCCGAGCGCGAAGCCGCCCAGGGCGTACCCGCCCCGAGGTCCGGATCCCGTACCGGATCCCGCACCACGGGCAGGAAGCCCCGCGCGGGGTCCGCCGGCGCGGGTGCGGGCGGCGCGAAGCCGGCCACCAGGCCGGTCGCCGCGGGCCGTGGCGGCGCCGCGAAGCCGGGCGCCGGGGCGACCGCCCCGGGCCGGGGTGGCGCGAAGCCGGGCGCCGGGGCCGTTGCCCCGGGGGCGGATGAGGCGAAGCCGGGTGCCGCCGTGCCCGAGGGTGCGGGACCGGCGGCGGATGAGGCGAAGCCGGGTGCCGCCGTGCCCGAGGGTGCGGGACCGGCCGGGGCCGACGCCCCCGCGACCCCCGTGGACGGCGCGGAGCCGGACACGAAGAAGCCCGCCGCCGGGGCCGGTTCCGCAGCGAAGCGGAAGACCGACGCGCAAGCGCCTGCGGCCCCTAAGGGCGCGCCGGCCGAGGACGCACAGCCGGCCGCCGCCAAGGGCGCGGCCGAGGACGCGAAGCCGGCTCCGGCTGCCGCACCTGCGGCTGCCGCTGCCGCAGGCAAGACGGTGCCCGTGAAGGCGAAGCCGAGCGCTGCCGAAGCCGCGGCAGACGACACGTCTGCTGCCGCTACGGGCAAGCCGGTCGACGACACGGATCCGGCTGACGCCGGGTCCGGTGCGAAGCGGAAGGCTGACGACGCACCTGCGGTTGCTGGGGGCGTGCCGGTTGAGGGGGCGAAGTCGGCTCCGGCCGCCGCCGTTGACGCCGGGTCCGGTGCGAAGCAGAAGGCCGACGACGCACCTGCGGCCGTTGGGGACGTGCCGGTTGAGGACGCGAAGCCGGGTCCGGCTGCCGCCGTTGACGGCGGGTCTGGGGTGACGCGGAAGGCTGACGACGCACCTGCGGTCGTTGCGGACGTGCCGGTTGAGGGGGCGACGTCGGATCCGGCTGCCGCCGTCGGGGCGAAGCAGGAGGGTGACGGGGCTGCGGCGCGCGGCCGCAAGGGCGTGTCCGTGGTCAAGCCGAAGCAGGGCGGCGGGGCCGAGGGCCAGACCCCCGGTGCCGCGTCGCCCGGCGCGGCCCAGGCCGCCTCCCCGCAGCCGTCCGGCAGGGGCGACGACGTAGCCAAGGCCGGTGCCACCGACCCCGGTCCGGGCAGCGGCACGGGCGAGCCCGCCTCCCCGGCGGCGCCCGGCCCGGGCAAGGCCGCCTCCTCCCCGGGTACGCCCGGCCAGGGCAAGGGCAGGGCCGGTTCCGGTCAGGCGCCCGGCCAGGGCAGCGGCCAGGGCAGCGGTAAGGACCAAGGGCGGCTGCTCGCCGGGCGGTACCGGCTCGGAGCCGTGCTCGGCAAGGGCGGCATGGGCACCGTGTGGCGCGCCGAGGACGAAGTCCTCGGCCGGACGGTGGCCGTCAAGGAACTCCGCTTCGGCAGCGGCGTCGACGAGGACGAGAAGCGCCGCCTCATCACCCGTACCCTCCGTGAGGCGAAGGCGATCGCCCGCATCCGCAGCGCGGGCGCCGTCACCGTCTTCGACGTGGTCGACGAGGACGCCCGCCCCTGGATCGTCATGGAGCTCATCGAGGGCGCCTCGCTCGCCGAGTTCGTGCGCGAGAACGGCCCGCTCACCCCGCACCGCGCCGCCGAGGTCGGACTCGCGGTGCTCGACGTCCTGCGCGCCGCGCACCACCAGGGGATCCTGCACCGCGACGTGAAGCCGTCCAACGTGCTCATCGCCGGCAGCGGCCGCGTCGTCCTCACGGACTTCGGCATCGCGCAGGTCGAGGGAGACCCCTCCATCACCTCCACCGGCATGCTCGTCGGCGCCCCCTCGTACATCTCTCCCGAGCGCGCCCGTGGCCAGAAGCCGGGCCCGCCCGCCGACATGTGGTCCCTCGGCGGCCTGCTGTACGCGGCGGTCGAGGGCGTGCCCCCGTACGACAAGGGCTCCGCGCTCGCCACCCTCACCGCGGTGATGACCGAGCCGGTCGACCCGCCGCAGAACGCCGGTCCGCTGACCGAGGTCATCTACGGGCTGCTGGTCAAGGACCCGGCCCGGCGCCTCGACGACGACCAGGCCCGCGCGATGCTGACCTCGGTGCTCAACGCCCCCGAGCCGGCGCCCGTCCCCGTACCCGTCCCGGCCGTGGAGGAGACCCGCCCGATCTCCCTCTCCAAGTCGGACGGGGCCGCGGAGAAGGCCGCCGAGAAGGCGGCGGAGAAGGCGGACCGGGCGGCGAAGAAGGAACGTGAGCGGCGCGAGCGCGAGCAGCGCGAACGGACCCGTGCCGCACTGAAGTCGGCCCGCAAGGCGGCGGCCGCGGAGGCCGCGGCCACGGCGGCGGCGGCTTCCGCCGCCGAGGCCCCCGCGTCCCGGCCGGCTCCCGTGCCGGCGTCGCTCACCGACGTGATGTCGCGCCGCACCATCGTGCTCGCGATAGCCGGCGTCGTCGTGATCCTCGCCGTGATCGGCTCGCTCATCGTCTACGCGGTCCGCGGGGACGACGAGGGCGGTCGCAAGGACGAGGGCAAGGGCGGGCCGGGTCCGGTCTCCTCCGGCAGCCCCTCACCCGGCGCGTCCCCCGGCGCGGGCGCGGGCGGCACCGCCCCGAGCGGGTCCGCGAGCGCCCCCGCACCGGACGGCCAGCCCAGCGGCAGCCCGAGCGGAGCCCCGAGCGGCGGCGCGAGCACGGACCCCGGTCAGGGTCAGAGCCAGGGCCAGGGCCAGGGGCAGGGCCAGGGCCAGAACCAAGGGCAGGGCCAGGGCCAGGGCGCCAGCCCGGGCGGCCCCGGCGGACTGCCCGCCGGATTCGCCATGCTGACGGAACCCCGGTTCCGGTTCGCCATGGCGATGCCCGAGGGCTTCCACCAGACCGGCATAGCCGGCGACAACTCCGGCGGCATATACAGCCGCGACGGCGGCTTCCCGCGGATCCAGGTCGACTTCGGCGGCAAGCCGAAGGACGACGCCCGTCTCGCCTGGGCCCAGCTCGCCCCCTCCGTGTCGGGCAGCAGCAAGAACTACCGCCTCCTCCGCCTGGACACGGTGGACTACCGCGGCTACCCGACCGTCGCCGACTGGGAGTTCGAGCGCGAGCAGCAGGGCGTCAAGGTCCGGGTGCTCAACCGGGGCTTCAAGGTGGACGCCACGCACGGCTACGCCATCATGATCAGCTGCGTCGCCGACCAGTGGGACGGCGCCGAATGCACCCAGCTGCGCAACACCGCGTTCGAATCGTTCCAGGTACTCGGCTGACGAGCCTTGCCAGGCCCGGGACGCGGGCGGCCTGAGCGTCGTATCGTGTCGACGGGGGCCATGGGGGGCCCGACGCACTCGGGGGAGGCGATGTGGAGGACTACGCGGGCCGGATCCTGGCCGACCGCTACCGTCTGCCGCTGCCGCCGTCCGACGAGTACGAGCTGATCGAGACCCGGGCCTTCGACACCCGCAGCGGGCAGGAAGTCCTGGTCCGGCAGGTGCCGTTACCGGAGGTCGTGGACGCGGAGCTGCTCGACGGCACGTACGGGGCGCAGTCCGCGCGGGGGCACCGGGAGGGTGAACTGCCCGCGGTGCGGAGGGCGATCGCCGCCGCGCAGGCGGCCGCGTCCGTACCGGACCACGCGCGCCTGGACCAGGTCTTCGACGTGTTCGCGGAGGGCGGCTCGCTGTGGATAGTGAGCGAACTCGTCTCCGCGAGGCCGCTGGCCGCGCTGATCGCCGAGGAACCGCTGAGCCCGTACCGGGCGGCGGAGGTGGCCTCCGACGTGCTGACCGCGCTGAGGGTGCTGCACGCGCACGGCTGGACGCACCGGAACATCACCGTCCGGACGGTGCTGATATGCGATGACGGCCGCGTCGTCCTGACGGGGCTGGCGGCGGGCGCCGCCGAGGAGGCGCTGTGCGGGTACGACCCCGTACCGCGCCCGGACGCGGAGGACGCCGCGGAACCGGGCACCGGCTGGGGCGCACCGCGGCCGGAGCCGGACTCCCCGTACGCGCGGCCGGAGCCGGGTTCGGGGTACGAGCTGGAGCCGGGCCCCGGGCACGTGCCCGGGGTGCCGGGGTACCTGCTCGCGCCCGAGGCGCCGGAGCCCGGTACCGGGTACGTGCCGGACTCCCCGGAGCCGGGTGCCGGGTACGGGGCCGGGTACGAGCCGGAGCGGCCGGTGCCGGGTTCCGGGTACGCGGCGCAGTCGCCGGCGCCCGGTCCCTCGTACGCGCCGCTGGTCGCCCCGGGGTACGACACCGGGCCGCGGTACACCGACCACATCACCCCGCAGCGCGCGCAGCCGCCGCAGGACGGCGCCGACCTCCAGGCCGCCGCCCGCGCCGGGACCATCGCCGCCTACCGGGCCGGGGCGCGGGCCGCCGCGGCGAAGGTGGCCGAGGAGCGCGGGGCCGCGGAGTTCCCGGGCGGGCTGCCGCCGGTACGGCCGACGGGGGCCAACCTGCCGCAGGGGTACGCGTACCCGTACGGCGGCCCGGACGGCGCCGCCGCCACGCCCTGGCACGGCGCCACCCCGCGCCGCCGGCCGGCGACCGCGCCCGGCGAGGAGCCCGCGCACCCGGAGCCCGGCCACCCGGAGCCCGGTCGGCAGGAGCCCGCGCACCTGGAGCTCGCGCCCCCGGAGCCCCCGCACCCGGATCCGCAGGCCCCGGCGGACGAACCGGCGCGGCGCGCGCTGCCCGCCCAGCTCGCGCTCCCGCAGGGCTACCGGCAGGCCGATTCCCCGAACCCGCCCGCCCGCCCGGGCCCGTCCCTGGACCCGGCCCGCCAGCGCCCCGGCGCCACGGGTACGGACGCCCCCGGCACCGGCCGCCCCGGCGCGCACGCACCCGGCGCCCCGGCCATCGGCCTTCCCGGCGCCCGCGTACCCGGCACTCCCGCCCCCGGCCACCCCGGAACCCCGGCGTTCGGCGCCGCCCCGGGAGCGGCCGTCGCCCGCACCGGCGGTCCCGGCGCCGGCCTTCCGGGCGGATCGGGCGGACAGGTGCGTCCCGAGGGCGTCGCGGCCCCCGGCAGGGCTCCGGGCAGCGGGGGATGGGGTGGGGGCGGGCCGCGGAGCGGGCTGGACGCCGAGAGGGCGCGGCAGACGCGGATGGCCGTCGTCGGAGCCGTCACCGAGCGGTGGGCGCCCGAGCAGGCGGGCCCCGTACACGGCCACTGGCAGCTCGCCGCGCCCGTCGGCCCCGCCACCGACCTCTGGGCGCTCGGCGCGCTGCTGTACCGCGCCGTCCAGGGCCACGCCCCGTACCCCGAGGACAGCGTCGCGGAACTCGTCGAGATGGTGTGCGCCGAGGCCCCCGCCTTCGCCGAGGAGTGCGGCCCGCTGCGCCCGGTCGTGGAGTCGCTGCTGCGCCAGGACCCCACCGAACGCCCCGACTTCGAGGAGCTCCGCGGCTGGCTGCGCTCGCTCGTCCGCTCCGCGCCCGAGCCCGACGGCGACCTCGGCGTGCTCCCGATGCCGGAAGCCGACCCCGCCCGGCTGCCCGTCCCGCGCCGCCGCGGCGAACTGCACGGGCGCCACCGCAACCCCGCCGCCCCCCGCAAGCCGCGCGCCCTCGGCCGGACCCTGCTCGTCGGCATCCTGGCCGTCCTCGCCGGGGCGGTGGCGTACGCGATGCTGTTCATGCCCCGGTCGGGTGATCCGCAGGCCGGGGGGCAGGAGCCCACCGCCGCCCAGAGCCCGAAGCCCTCCGCCCCGGCCCCGTCCCAGCCCGCCGCCTCCCAGCCGGCGCCCGGCCGGACCCCCTCGGGGACCCCCGAGTCCAAGCCCGCCGGGCAGACGGACCCGCCCGCGCCGCAGGGGTACACCGTCCAGCAGGACCCCGCGCACTTCTCGATCGCCGTCCCCGACGGCTGGGAACGGCAGACGATCAACGAGGCCGGGCAGGTGCGGTACGTCCAGGGCCAGTTCACCCTGATCGTGGTGCCCGGCCGGGACCCGGTGGAGGGCCGCGACCCGGATCCGGTGGGTTACCAGAAGGACAAGGAGCCGGAACTGGCCCCGTACCGCAATTCGACCTGGGCCTCCGGCGGCGACGTGAAGTCCACGAAGGTGGGCCAGCAACTGCGCGTCACCGGCCGGTACACGTGGATCGACGCGGCGGGCCGGTCCCTGTTCGCCCGCAACTTCGTCGTCGCGCTGGGCGGCAAGTACCACATCGTCATGGTGACGGGTCCGGAGGACAATCAGGACAAGGTCACCGACGTCTTCGACAAGGCCACGGCGAGTTACCGGTCCGGGGGTTGACAAGAGCCTGACGGTCTGTCAATACGGCAATTGCGTCACAGTGCTGTCTCACCGCCCCCGCGCGGTTACGGCACCGGCCGCATGCTCCGTAATCTGGCCCGAAGTGCACAGAGCGGCGGGGTTTCGTGGAACAGCAGACAGGCGCGGGTGCGGTGCTCGCAGGCCGGTACCGGCTCGTGGAGCCCATCGGCCGCGGCGGCATGGGCAGGGTGTGGCGCGCGCACGACGAGCTGCTGCACCGGACCGTGGCGGTCAAGGAACTGACGGCGGGTCTGTACGTGGCTCAGGCCGACCGTGAGGTCCTGCACGCCCGCACCCAGAAGGAGGCGCGGGCCGCCGCGCGGATCCAGCATCCGGCGGTCGTCACCGTCCACGACGTACTGGAACACGACGACCGGCCGTGGATCGTCATGGAGTACATCGACGGCCCCTCCCTGGCCGAGGCCGCGAAGGCGGCCGGCCGCATCGAGCCCCGCGAGGCGGCCCGGATCGGGCTGCACGTGCTGGGCGCGCTGCGCGCCGCGCACGCGGTCGGCGTGCTGCACCGGGACGTCAAGCCGGGCAACGTGCTGCTCGCCAAGGACGGCCGGGTTCTGCTGACCGACTTCGGCATCGCCGCGATCGAGGGCGACTCGTCCATCACCCGGACCGGCGAACTCGTCGGCTCCATCGACTACCTGGCCCCGGAACGGGTCACCGGCGGGGTCCCCGACCCGTCCTCCGACCTGTGGTCCCTCGGCGCCACCCTCTACACGGCCGTCGAGGCCCTCTCGCCCTTCCGCCGCACGTCGCCCATCTCCAGCCTCCAGGCCGTCGTGAACGACGAGCCGCCCGCCCTGCGCCAGTCCGGCGCCCTGGGCCCCGTCATCACCGCGCTGCTGCGCAAGGACCCCGCCGAGCGGCCCTCGGCGGCCGAGGCCGAGCAGATGCTGCTGGAGGCGATGGAGGGCCGGGAGCCCAAGTCCGCCCATGCGTACGTGCCCACCCGCGCGGTGACCCCCGAGGAGCGCGACCCCCTCGGGAGCGACGCGGCCCAGCCGGAGGCCCAGCCGGAGCCGCCGGCCGGTCCCACCGCGACCACCGCACTCACCGAGCCCCCGGCCGCGCCCGCCGCGTCCGGGCCGGGCCGGCTCAAGCGGGCGGCCGTCGTGGCCGTGGTGGCGGCGCTGCTGGGCGGCGGCGGGGTCTTCGGCGTGCTGACCTACCTCGACGGCCGGGGCGACGGCGAGGCCGGGGACAAGGGCGGAACGGCGTCGCAGGCCAGTTCCCCCGGCGTGCCGGTGTCGGGCGGCGACGCCGCGACCAGGCCGGTGCCCACGGGCTGGAGCAGGGTCCAGGATCCGGAGGGGTTCACCCTCTTCGTCCCGGACGGCTGGCGGCGCCAGATGAACGGCACCCAGATCGACTACACCCCCGACAACGGCCGCCACGTGCTGCGGATCGCCATCGACCCGACCCCGGACTACCCGAACCCGTACATGCACGTCCTCGACATGGAGCGGCAGGTCAAGGAGCGCATGGACTACAAGCGCGAGATCCTGCGCCAGAACAGCTTCCGGGACACGGCCCTGGGGGCCCTGTGGGACTTCACCTGGACCGAGAAGGTGGAGTACCCCGGACCGCGCCGGGCCATCGAGCAGATGTACGTCACCCCGGACGGCGTCGAGTACGCGGTGTACATGGCCGGGCCGGCGGCGGACTGGACGAAGATGCGCCAGCAGTTCGACACGGTGCTCACCGGCTGGCAGGCGGCTCCCAAGAAGGGCTGATCGCGCCACACCGCAGCCAATGCGCCAGCAATCACTGGCAGACTTGGCAAAATCCGGTTACCCACGGGTACCCAAAGGCCCCACGGCGGAATACGCTCACCGCCATGACGGACTCGCAGGCCCCCGCCGCCCCCCTCCGCGCCGCACCCCAGCCCACCAACCCGGTCGCCCCGGCCCCGGCAGGCGTCCGTACCGCCGCCGACGTGGTGACCCCCGACCTGGTCACCCGGCTGACCCGCGGAGTGATCGGCTCCGGCCGGACCGCCAACCACACCCCCTTCACCGGGGACAAGCTGGCGGACCTGCCCGAAGCCACTCCCGAGGACGTGGCGGAGGCCTTCGCGAAGGCCCGCGCCGCCCAGGGCGCCTGGGCCGCCGTCCCCGTACGGCGGCGCGCGGCCGTGCTGCTGCGCTTCCACGACCTGGTACTCGACCGGCAGGCCGAGGTCCTCGACCTCATCCAGCTGGAGACCGGCAAGGCCCGGCTGCACGCCCACGAAGAGGTCCAGGCCGTCGCCGTCGCCGCCCGCCACTACGGCCGCAAGGCGCCCGCCTATCTGCGCCCCAAGGGCCACACCGGTGCCATGCCGACCCTCACCAAGGTGACCGAGCTGCGCCAGCCGCGCGGCGTCGTCGGCCAGATCGCCCCCTGGAACTACCCCCTCGAACTCTCCGTCGGCGACGCGCTGCCCGCCTTCGTCTCCGGCAACGCCGTCGTCATGAAGCCCGACACCGAGACCGCTCTCACCGCCCTGTGGGCCCGTGACCTGCTCATCGAGGCCGGACTGCCCGCCGAGGTCTTCCAGGTCGTCCTCGGTGAAGGCCCCGTCGTCGGCCCCGAGATCGTCCGGCACGCCGACTACGTCTCCTTCACCGGCTCCACCCGCACCGGCCGCGAGGTCGCACAGGGCGCCGCCGCCCGCCTCGTCGGGGTCAGCCTCGAACTCGGCGGCAAGAACGCCATGCTCGTCCTCGCCGACGCCGACGTCGAGAAGGCCGCCGCCGGCGCCGTCCGCGCCTGCTTCTCCTCCGCCGGACAGCTGTGCATCTCCATCGAGCGGCTCTACGTCCACGACTCCGTCGCCGACGCGTTCCTGGAGCGCTTCGCCGCCCGCACCAAGGCCATGCGGCTCGGCAGCGCCCTCGCCTACGGGGCGGACATGGGCTCGCTGGTCGGCGAGCGTCAGCTGGAGACCGTACGGCGCCACGTGGACGAGGCCGTCGCCAAGGGCGCCACCCTCGTCGCCGGCGGCGTCGCCCGCCCCGACATCGGCCCCCTCTTCTACGAACCCACCATCCTCGACGGCGTCGAAGCCCCGATGGCCGTCTGCGGCGAGGAGACCTTCGGCCCGGTCGTCTCGGTCTACCGCTTCAGCGACGAGGACGAGGCCGTCGCCCAGGCCAACGCCACCGCCTACGGCCTCAACTCCAGCGTCTGGACCAAGGACGCCCGCCGCGGCCACTCCGTCGCCGCCCGCCTGCGCACCGGCACCGTCAACATCAACGACGGCTACGCCCCCGCGTACGGCAGCGCCCAGTCGCCCATGGGCGGCATGAAGGACTCCGGCCTCGGCCGCCGCCACGGCTCCGAGGGCATCCTCAAGTACACCGAGGCGCAGACCGTCGCCCATCAGCGGCTGCTCCCCATGGCCCCCTCGCTGGGCATGGACGACGCCCAGTACGCGCAGTTCATGACCCGCAGCCTCAAGGTCCTCAAGGCACTCCGACTCCGCTGAAGCCGGCGCGAACGACTGGGAGGCACGGCAGTGTCGTACGAGAACGACGGCGGACACGACGCACACGACGACGACGGTTACGACTACGACGTCATCGTCATCGGATCGGGCTTCGGCGGTGCCGTCTCGGCACTGCGGCTCACCGAGAAGGGCTACCGGGTCGGCGTCCTGGAGGCAGGACGCCGCTTCACCCGCGAGAGCCTGCCCCGCAACAGCTGGGACCTGCGCAACTACCTGTGGGCACCGGCCCTCGGGCTGTACGGCATCCAGCGCATCCACCTGCTCGGCAACGTGATGGTGCTCGCGGGTGCCGGAGTGGGCGGCGGCTCCCTCAACTACGCCAACACCCTCTACGTGCCGCCCGCGGCCTTCTTCGAGGACCGGCAGTGGGCGTCCATCACCGACTGGCAGGAGGAGCTGGCCCCCTACTACGACCAGGCCAAGCGGATGCTCGGCGTGCGGCTCAACCCGACGCTGACCCCCTCCGACGTCCACCTCAGGGCCGCCGCCGAGAAGATGGGGGTCGCCGACACCTTCCACATGGCCCCGGTCGGCGTCTTCTTCGGCGACGGCGAGGACGCCGGGGGAGAGCGCAGGGTCCGGGCCGGCGAGGAGGCCCCCGACCCGTACTTCGGCGGCGCCGGGCCCGCGCGCAGGGCCTGCACCGAGTGCGGCGAGTGCATGACGGGCTGCCGGCACGGGGCGAAGAACACCCTGAACGAGAACTACCTGCACCTCGCCGAGCGCGCGGGCGCCGTCATCCACCCCATGACCACCGTCACCGCGCTCTCCGAGCACCCGGACGGCGGCCACCGGGTCCGCACCGTCCCCACCGACCACCGCCGCAGCGGCCGGGCCAAGGTGCTCCGCGCCCGGTACGTGGTCGTCGCGGCGGGCACGTACGGCACCCAGACCCTCCTGCACACCATGAAGGACCGGGGCGAGCTGCCCCGGCTCTCGGAGCGGCTCGGCGAGCTGACCCGGACCAACTCCGAAGGCCTGGTCGGCGCCCAGACCGACGACCGCCGCTACCGCAGGCGCCACGGGGCCGACCGCCGCGCGGACTTCACCCGGGGCGTGGCGATCACCTCGTCCGTGCACCCCGACGCCGACACCCACATCGAGCCCGTCCGCTACGGCAAGGGCTCCAACGCCATGGGCTTCATGACCGTCCTCCAGGTGCCGTACGGCCGGCACCGGGTACGGGCCTGGTTCGGCCGCACGGCCCGGCACCCCCTCCAGCTGCTGCGGTCGCTGTCCAACCGCAAGTGGTCGGAGCGCACGATCATCGGCCTCGTCATGCAGTCGCTGGACAACTCCCTGACGACGTACCGCAAGCCCGGCGGCATCGGCAAGGGCCTGCTCACCGCCCGGCAGGGCCACGGAGCCCCCAACCCGGTGCAGATCGAGGAGGCGACGCGGGCCGCGACCCTGCTGGCCGAGGAGATCAACGGCTTCGCGGGGAGCAACGTCGGCGAACTGATGGGGACCCCGCTGACCGCGCACTTCCTCGGCGGCTGCCCCATCGGCGCCTCGCCGCGGGAGGGCGTCGTCGACCCGTACCACCGGCTCTACGGGCACCCGGGCATCTCGGTCGTCGACGGCTCGGCGGTCTCCGCGAACCTCGGGGTCAACCCGTCGCTGACGATCACGGCGCAGGCCGAGCGGGCGATGTCGTACTGGCCCAACAAGGGGGAACCGGACCAGCGGCCCGCGCAGTCGCAGGCGTACGTACGGCTGGCGGCGGTGGAGCCGAACCGGCCGACGGTGCCGAAGGAGGCCTTCGGGGCACTGCGGCTGCCCTTCCTGGCGGTCCCGGACGTGCCGCGCAGGCAATCGGAACCCGGGGAATGACGACGGTGAGTACCGCGCTCCCCCTCCGAGCGCGGTACTCACCGCAGTACATGAGTGACAGGCGGTCGCCGGAGAAGGTTGTACCGGAATCCTCGCTCCGGGGCTGTGGTGTCGGTCACATGGTGAAGTACGCAACTGTGAAGGCGGTCCGGCGGTCAAGGGTGCATGAGACAGCGCATCGCCCTGCTGGCCGTGTGCGGCCTGGTCGCCGCAGGGTCGGTCGTCCCCTCCGCCCACGCCGCGGAAACCGTTCTCCCGCTGACCGGCCCGGCCGCGCTCTCCCTCCCGCCGCACCCGGCGACGGGTGACCCGGTGCCGACGCCGCTGGCCTTCCGCGTGGCCCTGCCGGGCGCGGTCCAGGGGCTCGGGGCGGCCGGGGCGGAGGGCTTCGGGGGCGGTGACGTCACCTTCACCGTCGACCTGAGCGGGATCGCCGGGGTGGCGAGCGTCCGGGAGGGAGGCGGCGCACCCGTGCGGACGTGCACGGCGGTGGGCACCACGCTCGTCTGCACCGTGCGGGAGCCGGCACCGGGCACGAGTACGGGCATCGACCTCGACGTCACCGCCGAGCCGGGCGGCGCGAGGGGCGCGACCGGCACGGTCACGGTCACCGGCAGGGCGGCGGGCGTCACCATCGCGCCGGCCGTCACCCGGATCACGGTCGGCGGACCCGAGCTGGTCGTGGAGGAGATGCGGCTCAAGCGCGATCCGAAACCGGGCGAGAGCCAGCCGCTGCCGCTCGCCTTCGCGAACCGGGGCACCCAGCCGGCGCGGGGCGTGGTCCTGGAACTCACCACCACCCGCGGCCTCGAACTGACGGAACGGTACGACAACTGCTCCTACCGCACCGGCCCGACCTCGACCACGGCCCGGTGCGCCGTCGAGGGCGACTTCGAGGCGGGCGGGACCTACGAGCTGGCCGCGGACAGCCCGCTCCACCTGCGGGCGGCCGCGCACGCCCGCACCGAACTGCTCGGCTACGGCATCGCCCCGGCCCCCGCGCCGCCGGGCCCGGACCGGTCCGGCACGGACCGGCCGGCCGTAGCGGGCCGGAAGCTGACCGCCGTCAGCAGGCCGGCCCCGGCCGCACTGCGCCCGGCACCACCCGCCACGGCCCCCCGGGCCGGCCGGCGCGAGTTCGCCTTCGCCGTGCCGAACACCACGGACCTCGGCGTCGAGCCGCTGTCCGTGCGGGGCGCGGCCGGGGCCCGGGTCAGGGCCGCGGTCGTACTGCGCAACCACGGGCCGGCCTGGCTGTTCGACCCCCGCTCCGAGGCCCCGGCGGCCGTCGTCGACGTCCGCGTGCCCCCGGGCCTGAAGGTCACCAGGGCTCCCGCCGGCTGCCGGGCGGTCGGCTCGCGCGGCCCGGCCCGCTACCTGTGCGCCACCGGACCCTCGGTGCGGGAGGCCGAGCGGATCGAGTTCGTCTTCGAGCTGAAGGTCGAGAAGGCGGTGCGCAACGCGCAGGGCGCCCTCGTCGTGGGAGCGCCCGGCCCCCGGGGCGAACCCCGGCGGCACCCCTCCGACCCGTACCGGGCCAACGACGCCGCACTGTTCCTGGGGAACGCGACGGGCTCCGCCGCCACCACGGCCCCGGGCTCCCCGGCCGCCGCCCCCGGACCGGAGGACTCCGAGACCCCGGCGGGCACGCCGGGCACGGGGGCGGCGACGGCGGCGGCGCCGGGTACGGACGGCGGCGGCCCGCTCGCCCCCACCGGCAGCACGGCCGGCCTGCTCGGTTTCGGCGGGGCCGCGCTCGTCGCGGCGGGCGGCGCGCTGTACGTGGTCTTCCAGCGCCGCCGCGCGGGGCGCGCGTAGGGGGCGCGTACGAGAACGGCCGGCCCGGGGCGTCCCCCGGGCCGGCCGTCCTCACGGGGTGACCGGGCTGCTGTCCCCTGCCGTCCGGTCACGCGAGGGAGCGAGGTCCCACGACGCACGCCGTCGGGCGTCACGTCTCATCGCTCCCGCGGAGCCACGCGTGGTGTTGCGGACCCGCGCCTGGCTGGCACGGACATCCACACCAACGAAGGGCCACGGGGCCGGTCACGGCCCGGACGGGTGACGAACGGGCGCCCGCGGGTTCAGACCCGGCCCCGGCACAGCTCCAGCAGGGTCATCGCGAGCGCCGTACCGGGCTTGCCGAGGGCGTCGCTCCAGTGCGACAGCACCTCCATCTCGCGCGACAGGTGCACCCGGCGGCCCCCGGAGCCGATCCGTGCCTCCTGGATGACGGTCGAAACGGCCATCCGCTCCTGGATCAGGCCGATGATCCGGTCGTCGATGGCGTCGATGCGGACGCGGGAGTCGGCGATCAGCTGCTCGGGGGTGGTGGTGATCGTGGTCATGTCGTCCTCCTGTGGGTGGTGGGACCGGCAGGAGCGGAAACGCCAGAGCGCCCCGGTCCTGTCGGACCGGGGCGCTCTGGGAAGTCAGCGGCTCAAGCGAGCATCACGATGACCCATGGCGACCGGACCGGCCGGTGCCATAGGTAAAGAGGAAGCTCAGCTGCTTGCGCATGGAGGGGATTATTACCTTCCGTTCCCCTCCCGGCCAAGCCGGTTCGGATGGTGAGACGAAGAGGGCCCTACCGCCCCCGTTAGAATCGACAAAACAGCCACCTCTTCCGCCGGAAGGCCGCCCCGTGCCAGAAGCACCCTCCGCCGCCCACGACAGCGCCCCGGACACGGTTCTCGTCGTCGACTTCGGCGCCCAGTACGCCCAGCTCATCGCCCGCCGCGTCCGCGAGGCCCGGGTCTACAGCGAGATCGTGCCCAGCACGATGCCCGTGGCCGAGATGCTCGCCAAGGACCCCAAGGCGATCATCCTCTCCGGCGGCCCGTCCTCCGTGTACGAGGAGGGTGCCCCGCGCCTGGACGACGCCCGTGCCCTGTTCGAGGCCGGCGTACCCGTCTTCGGCATGTGCTACGGCTTCCAGCTGATGGCGACGACCCTCGGCGGCACCGTCGACAACACCGGCGCGCGCGAGTACGGCCGCACTCCGCTGGCCGTCTCCAAGGCCGGCTCGACCCTCTTCGAGGGCACCCCCGAGAACCAGTCGGTGTGGATGTCCCACGGCGACGCCTGCTCCGCCGCCCCCGAGGGCTTCTCCGTCACCGCGTCGACGAACGTCGTCCCGGTCGCGGCCTTCGAGAACGACGAGAAGAAGCTGTACGGGGTCCAGTACCACCCCGAGGTCATGCACTCCACGCACGGCCAGCAGATCCTGGAGCACTTCCTCTACCGCGGCGCCGGTCTGGCCCCCACCTGGACGACCGGCAACATCGTCGAGGAGCAGATCGCGGCCATCCGCGAGCAGGTCGGCGACAAGCGCGCCATCTGCGGCCTCTCCGGCGGCGTGGACTCCGCGGTCGCCGCGGCCCTCGTCCAGAAGGCCATCGGCTCGCAGCTCACCTGCGTCTACGTCGACCACGGCCTGATGCGCAAGGGCGAGACCGAGCAGGTCGAGAAGGACTTCGTCGCCGCGACCGGCGTGCAGCTGAAGGTCGTCGACGCCCAGGAGCGCTTCCTGAACGCGCTGGCCGGCGTCTCCGACCCGGAGACCAAGCGCAAGATCATCGGCCGCGAGTTCATCCGCGTGTTCGAGCAGGCGCAGCTGGAGATCCTCCAGGAGGACGGCCCCGCGGTCGCCTTCCTCGTCCAGGGCACCCTGTACCCGGACGTCGTCGAGTCCGGCGGCGGCACCGGCACCGCGAACATCAAGTCCCACCACAACGTGGGCGGTCTCCCCGACGACATCGAGTTCGAGCTCGTCGAGCCGCTGCGCCAGCTGTTCAAGGACGAGGTCCGGATGGTCGGCCAGGAGCTCGGCCTGCCGGACGAGATCGTCCAGCGCCAGCCGTTCCCGGGCCCCGGCCTCGGTATCCGCATCGTCGGCGAGGTCACCAAGGAGCGCCTGGACCTGCTGCGCGAGGCCGACGCCATCGCCCGCCACGAGCTCACCGCCGCCGGCCTCGACCGGGAGATCTGGCAGTGCCCGGTCGTCCTGCTCGCGGACGTCCGCAGCGTCGGCGTCCAGGGCGACGGCCGCACCTACGGCCACCCCATCGTGCTGCGCCCCGTCTCCTCCGAGGACGCGATGACCGCGGACTGGACGCGCATGCCGTACGAGGTCCTCGCGAAGATCTCCACCCGGATCACCAACGAGGTGCCGGACGTGAACCGCGTGGTCCTGGACTGCACGAGCAAGCCCCCGGGCACCATCGAGTGGGAGTAGGACTCCCCGCCCGCACCACCTGACGGAGCCGCCGCCCCCTTCCCGGGAGCGGCGGCTCCGCCGTGTGTATGGCCACTTGGCGGGGCCGCCGGTACCTTGCGCGGCGAGCGAAGGAGGGGTCATGCCGGATCAGCCCGAGCCCGTACCCGTGGACCGGCTGCGGTTCGAGATGCCGCCCGTCCACGAGGACCCGGCCGCGGAGCGCGCCCACCGCAAGGAGCGGCTCGCCGGGGCGCTGCGGCTGTTCGCGAGGCTCGGGTACGAGGACGGGGTCGCCGGGCACGTCACGGCGCGCGACCCGGAGTTCGAGGACTGCTACTGGGTCAACCCCTTCGGCCGGGCCTTCGCCGGCATCGGCCCCCGGGACCTGCTGCTGGTCGACGGGGACGGGCGGGTCGTCCACGGGGAACGCCGGGTCAACCAGCTGGCCTTCGCCGTGCACGCGGCCGTGCACCGGGCCCGCCCCGAGGCGGTGGCGGTCGTCCGTACGCAGGCCCCGTACGGCCGCGCGCTGGCCTGCCTCGGTGAGCTGCTCGCCCCCGTCACGCACGAGGCCTGTGCCTTCTACGGGGACCACGCCCTCCTCGACGAATACGCGGGAGCCGACGACGCAGGGCGGATCGCCCGCGCGCTCGGCCCGTACAAGGCGCTGATCCTGCGCCACCACGGGCTGCTGACGGTCGGTACCTCGGTGGACGCCGCCGCGTGGTGGTTCGTCGCGGCCGAGCGGGCGGCGCAGGTCCAGCTGATCGCCCGGGCGGCCGGGAAACCGGTACCGATCGAGCACCGCGACGCGGTGGCCACGCACGAGCGGTTCGGCGGCGATCTGGCGGCGTGGGTGAGCTTCCAGCCGCTGTGGCAGACGGTGGCGTCAACATCATGAACGGACAATCACCTGCTCTGACATCGTGCGCAATCCGGAGCACTGCCGCAGTGGTGCACAATTCGCTGGCATTGCACCGGAGTTCAGAGAGGCGGCACGCACGTGGCTGTCCAAGAGATCCCCCGAAGTACCCACGGCGGCGCCTGCACCTGCGACGACTGCCCGCACGGCGCACGGGAGGGACACCGCCGGGCGGTGGCCGCCTTCCTGGAGAAACGCGACGAGTTCGCCGCCGGCCAGGGGGTGCCGGCCGCCGTGGCCCACTCCCTCGGCGCCTCCCGCCAGTGGGTTTCCGACGAACTGACCCTGTCCGCCCGCACGGCCGCCGACCGCGGCCGCGAGGCCGGGCACTCCTGGCTGTACCTGCTCTCCCGGCGGGCCGTCCTCGGGCTGTGGATCGCCGCCGGGGTGCTGCTGGTGGTCCAGGTCGGCACCGCGCTCGGCACCGGCTGGTCCACCGCCCGCACCGCAGGGCTGCTGGCCGTCATCGCCCTGGCCGGGCTGCTCACCGTCGCCGCCCGCGCCCAGTCGCTGCGCGGCGGACTGCTGGCCCCGCTGGTCGGCGAGGACAACCGGCTGTCCACCTCCAAGGCCGTCCCGGCCGCCTGGCTGGTGCTGACGGCGTTCGCCGCGCTGCTGCCCGCGCTGCGGCTCGCCGCCTCCGCACCCGGCCCCGAACGGGACGCCCTCTACGCCGGGCTGGCGCTCGGCCGGGCGCTGCCGCTGCTGGCCGTCCTCGGACTGACCTCCGGTGTCGCGGTGCTGGTGCGCCGGGTGGTCACCGTACGGATCATGAACCAGCGGCTTCAGAAGCTCCCGGCGGACCGGCCCGCGGGCGCCGACCTGCTGACCGACGACGCCGGCCGGGGCAGCTTCCCGGACGCCCAGTACGTCCTGGTCTCCACGGTCGTGCTGGCGTACGCGGCCGTCACGCTGGCCCGCTTCCCCGACCGGCTGCCCCGGCTGCCGTGGTCGCTCGCCCTGCTCGTCGCCCTGTCGGCGGTCGTCTACCTGGCCGCGAAGTACGCCGAGGGCAGCCGCCCGCTCGTGCTGTCGGTGGTGCGCAGACGGGAACCCGGGGACCTGGACGCCGCCGTCCGCCCCGGGGACGACATCGAGATCCGCGGCGTGGGCTTCGTGCCGCCCGGGGCGCAGACCCCCGAGATGCTGGCCCGGCTGGTCGTACGGATCGGGGCGGTGCACGTCCACGTGCCGCTCGTGCCGGTGGCGGGCGGCTTCACCAACCCGTCGGACGCGGTGCTGACGGTGCCGGTCCCCGCCGAAGTGGAACCGGGGCGCACCGACGTCCAGGTGGTCACGGCGGCAGGAGTGGAATCGAACCGCTACAGCATCGACGTGGCGGAGTGAACGGGGACGGGGTATGCATGGGACGTGACCCGAACTGACGTCCTTTCCGATACTCCGTCCGGTACTCCGTCCGGTCTTCGGGACCGCGCCGCGCAGTACGCACTCCTCCCCCTGCGGATCTTCCTCGGCGTGACCTTCGTCTACGCGGGTCTGGACAAGCTGACCGACTCCGCGTTCCTGTCCGCCACCGGCGACGGTTCCATCGGCGACCTGATGCGTGGAGTGCGCGACACCTCCGCGATCCCCGCCCTGGTCGACCTGGCCCTGAAGGCACCCGTCGGCTTCGCCGTGGTGCTGGCCGTCGGCGAACTCCTGGTGGGCCTCGCCACCCTGGCCGGACTGCTGACCCGGGTCGCGGCCGCCGGCGGGGCGCTGATCGCGCTCAGCCTGTGGCTCACGGTCTCCTGGGCGGTCACCCCGTACTACTACGGCAACGACCTCGTCTACCTGATCGCCTGGCTCCCGCTGGTCCTCGCCGGGGCGCCCTACCTGTCGCTGGACGCCCTCCTGCGGCGCTCTCCCGGTTCGGCGAGCCGGTGGCGCCGGTCCCGGCGCACCGCGTAGGTCATCATGCCGACGAGCGCGGCGAGCGACAGCCCGCCGAAGGCCATCGGCACCACCAGGAACCACGGCACGTCGGCCTCGCCGGCCGCGTCGAGGAGGTAGAGCACCCCCGCCGTGATCAGGACCAGCCCGGCCAGCAGCCGTCCCGGCTGGAAGTCATGACGCCGCACGGGTCACCTCCACCTGTCCCACGGCCGCGCTCAGGCGCAGCTCGATCGTCCCCCCGGCCTCGGTGCCGGGGGAGGGTTGCAGCGTCGCCCCGCGGGTCTCGCCGCCGCTCCTGATCCGTACGTCCTCACCGGTGTCCCCGGGGAACTGGATGTCGCCGACCCGGACCGTGACGACGGCCTTCGCGGTGACCTCCCGGGGGAGGACCACCTTCAGCCGTCCTGCCTCGACGGACGCGCGGACGGACACGGTGGTGCCCTTCGGCACGTCCAGCCGGCTCAGGTCGAGCGTGGCCAGGCCGGTGCCCGTCGCGTACGAGGGCCGTACGTCGGCCACCGCGGCCGGCCGCCAGGCGACCTCCCGCCAGTCGGTGCCGATCTCCCGGGGCAGGGCGGTGGCCGCCGCGAGCAGGCCCGCGGTGATCAGTGCCAGCAGGACCGTGCCGAAGCCGGTGCGGCCCTTGACGGAGCTGACGGCGAGGCCCAGCCCGAAGACGGTGAGGGCGCAGGCGAGCCCCACCTGGAGGGCGTGCCCGAGGGCGCTGCCCTCCCACACCGCGGCGGTGCCGATGCCCCCGGCCAGCAGGGCCAGGACGAACACCCGGCCGCCGACGCCGCCGCGCCCCGCCGCCGGGGTGCCCGTTCGCGGCTCCTTCCGCGCCTTCCCCTTGGACGGCGCGGGGGTGTCGTCGGGCCCCCACAGGTAGCCGGTCGCGCCGACCGGACCGGTCGTACCGTCCTTCACCAGCGGGTCCCGCCACCAGGACGGGCTGCCGGGCACGGGCGGGGCCTGCGTCTCGGGCGGCGCCGGCCGGTGCGCTGCCGGCGCCTCGGCCTCGGGGGCGTAGGTGTGCCGGTGCCGCTGGGACCAGTACGAGGCCCCGCCGAGCGCCAGGATGACCAGGACCGAGAAGACCCCCATCACCCCGTTGTCGATCATCGACAGGAACAGGGCGCAGCCCACCAGCGCGCTGAACACCGCCGCCAGCGTGGCGCCTTCGACGCGGCCGGTCAGCAGCCGCTTGCCCTCGCTGTCCTCCTCGCCCTCCTGGGGCAGCAGCAGCCAGGCGAACCCGTAGAAGATCAGGCCGACGCCGCCGGTGACGGCGAGCACGCCGAGCACGATCCGGAACACCAGCGGATCCAGGTCGAAGTACCGGCCGAGGCCGCCGCACACGCCCGCGAGGACCTTGTCGCGCTTGCTGCGGCGCAGGGGAGGCCGTGGGGCCGCGGCGGGGGCCCCGGCATCCGCGGGCGGGGCGTCGTGTACTTCGGTCATGGCTCCATGGTGACGGCCCGCGGAGCCCCGCGGCACCGGGCCCGACCCTGGCGCAACCCTGATATCCCCCGGGCAGAACTGGGGGGATGCCCTGATGCCGCGCGTCCCGCGCACGTGTGACCATCGGTGACATGCCCGCAGCAGCCGCCACCCGCACCCCCCACGCACCGGACCCCGCCGATCCCGCGACCCCGCAGCGCCGCCTTTACCGCAGCGCCGACGGCCGGATGCTCGGCGGCGTCGCGCGCGGCCTCGCCGGGCACCTCGGGCTGCCCGTGCTCTGGGTCCGGCTCGCCTTCCTCGGCATGTTCATGTTCGGAGACGGGCTGGGGGTGCTGCTCTACGCGGCGTTCTGGGTGTTCGTACCGCTCGGCGTGGGCGGCCGCACCGGACACCACTCCTTCTTCGAGACCCTCCCCGACGGCTCCCGCCGGCTGCGCAAGCCCGGCAAGGGGCAGATCTCCGGGCTGATCGCCCTCGCCGTCGGCGCGGGAATCTTCTTCTCCCAGCTCCGCGTCGGCGGCGCGAACGGCCGCTACATCTGGCCGACCCTGCTCGTCGGCGCCGGCGTCGTCCTCGTCTGGCGCCAGGCCGACAACGCCCGCCGCGCCCACTGGAGCGCCGCCGCCGCCGGCCGGCCCGGACGCCTCTTCCAGGCCGTCCGGGCCCTCGCGGGCGTCGCCCTCGTCGGCGTCGGCCTGACCGTCTTCATCGTCGTACGGGGCTCCGCCGCCCAGCTCGGCAACGTCCTCACCGCCACCCTCGCCGTCCTCGTCGGCGTCGCCCTGCTCGCCGGACCCTGGCTGATCCGGATGACCCAGGACCTCTCCGAGGAACGCCTGATGCGCATCCGCGCCCAGGAACGCGCCGAGGTCGCCGCCCACGTACACGACTCCGTGCTGCACACCCTGACCCTGATCCAGCGCAACGCCGAGGACGTCGGCGAGGTCCGCCGCCTCGCCCGCGCCCAGGAACGCGAGCTGCGGAACTGGCTGTACAAGCCCGAGGGCACCGGCAAGGACGAGGCCGAGGAGCCCGCCACCCTCGCGGAGGCCGTGAAGAAGACCGCCGCCGAGGTGGAGGACCACCACGGCGTCCCCATCGAGGTCGTCGTCGTCGGCGACTGCCCCCTCGATGAGAAGCTGGCCGCACAGATCCAGGCCGCGCGCGAGGCGATGGTCAACGCGGCCAAGTACGGTGGCGAGGGGGGCCCGGTACAGGTCTACGCGGAGGTCGAGGGCAACACGGTCTTCGTGTCCGTACGCGACCGCGGACCGGGCTTCGACATCGACGCCGTACCGGACGACCGGATGGGCGTACGAGAATCGATCATCGGCCGGATGCAGCGCAACGGCGGGACCGCACGGCTGCGGTCCGCGCCCGACGGCGGCACGGAAGTCGAGCTGGAGATGGAGAGGGCGGCATGACCGAGGACAACGCGGTGACGGAGACCAGGCGGGTCCGGGTGGTGCTCGTCGACGACCACCGGATGTTCCGCACCGGCGTACAGGCCGAGATCGGGGAGACCGCGCGCACCGGAGTCGAGGTCGTCGGCGAGGCCGCCGACGTCGACCAGGCCGTCACGGTCATCACGGCCACCCGCCCCGAGGTGGTGCTCCTGGACGTGCACCTGCCCGGCGGCGGCGGCGTCGAGGTGCTGCGGCGCTGCGCCCCGCTGATGGCGGCGGCCGAGAACCCGGTGCGGTTCCTGGCCCTGTCGGTGTCGGACGCGGCCGAGGACGTCATCGGCGTCATCCGGGGCGGCGCCCGCGGGTACGTCACCAAGACGATCACCGGCACCGACCTGGTGGACTCGGTGTTCCGGGTGCAGGACGGCGACGCGGTGTTCTCGCCCCGGCTGGCCGGCTTCGTCCTGGACGCCTTCGCGTCGACGGACGCGCCGCCCGTGGACGAGGACATGGACCGGCTCACCCAGCGCGAGCGCGAGGTGCTCCGGCTGATCGCCCGCGGCTACGCGTACAAGGAGATCGCCAAGCAGCTGTTCATCTCGGTGAAGACCGTCGAATCGCACGTCTCGGCCGTCCTGCGCAAGCTCCAGCTGTCCAACCGCCACGAGCTGACCCGCTGGGCCACGGCCCGCCGCCTGGTCTGACGCACCGCCGCGCCGCCCGCCCGCGATGTGATCCACACCGCAGGCGGGCGGCGCAACCGGGGGACGGCGGTCCGCCCTCTTGGGGGGCGTGATGAGCCTGACGGGGACCCCCTTCTTCGCGGTCGCGGTCGCCCTGACCGCGATCGCCGTCGTCCTGCCGCTGGCCGTGTGGAGCAAGGTGCGCGGCCCCGCCGCCGCACGCGTCGCCACCCGCGCCCTGATGGTGGTCTTCGCCCAGGTCACCGCCGTGGTGCTGGTGTTCGTCGCGGTGAACCGGGAGATGAACTTCTACACCTCCTGGAGCGACCTCCTCGGCACCGGCTCCTACGTCACCGCCGCCCCCGACCTCGGCCCCGACGGGCTCGGCGGGAAGAAGGCCGAACAGGTCCGCGAAGAGCCCAAGGTCCGGCAGAAGTTCGAACCCGTCGACGGCCTCGGCGGACGCGTGCAGAAGACCGAGCTCGACGGGAAGATCTCCGGCGTCAAGGGCGACGTCATGGTGTGGCTGCCGCCGCAGTACGACGACCCCGCCTTCAAGGACAAGAAGTTCCCGGTGGTCGAACTGATCCCCGGCATCCCCGGGACGGGCAAGTCCTGGTTCCAGGGGCTCAAGGCCCACGAGGTCCTCGAACCGCTCATGAAGAGCGGCAAGGTCCAGCCGTTCATCCTCGTCTCGCCGCGCGCGATGCTCCTCGGCAACGCCGACACCGGCTGCGCCAACCTCCCCGGCAAGGTCAACGCCGACAGCTGGTTCAGCGTCGACGTCCGCAAGATGGTCACCGACAACTTCCGGACCTCGGACGAGGCCCGCACCTGGGGCGTGGCCGGGTACTCCGCCGGCGCGTACTGCGCCGCCAAGCTGGCGATCCTCCACCCCGACCGCTACGGCGCGGCCGTCTCGCTGTCCGGCTACAACGACCCCGGCCAGGAACCCTCCTCGCTGGTCGCCCAGGACCCGGAACTGCGCCGCACCCACAACCTCAAGCACCTGCTGGGCTCCGCACCCACCCCGCCGCCCGTGTCCCTGTGGATGTCGGGCGCCGAGCACGACGGCTACCTGTCCGGTACGGACCTCAAGGGCATCGCGAAGAACCCGACCGTGGTCCACGCGGAGAAGGTGACCGGCGGCCACAACCTCGACTCCTGGTCGAAGCAGCTCCCGCAGACCTTCGACTGGCTGAGCAGGACCGTCAAGGCGCCGTAGCCGCGGCCGTGTTCACGCGGGGCGGGAGGCGCCCGCCCAGGGCATGGAGTCGACCGGGGCGAGCCGGACGGTGGAACCGGGGCGCGGGGCGTGGATCATCTGGCCGTTGCCGACGTACATGCCGACGTGCGTGACCCCGGAGTAGAAGAAGACCAGGTCACCGGGGGCCAGTTGGCCGCGCGACACGCGCTGCCCGGCGTTGATCTGCGTGTAGGTGGTGCGGGGCAGGGACACCCCGGCCGCACGCCACGCCGCCTGCGTCAGACCGGAGCAGTCGAAGGAGCCCGGCCCCGTCGCGCCCCAGACGTACGGCTTGCCGATCGCCCCGTATGCGAAGGCCACGGCCCGGGCCGCGCGGGAGCCGTCGGCGGGCGCCGGGGGCGGGGGAGTGCCAGGCGTACCGGGCGCACCGGCGGGGGCGGACCCGGTCCCGGTCCGTGCCTCGTACGCGGCCCGCTCCTCGGCGGTGAGCCGGGCCAGCAGGCCCTTCGCGGTGCTGAGCTTGGCCTCGGCGGTGGCCTTGTGCCGGGCGATCTCGCCCTGCCGGGCGCGCAGGTCCGCGAGCCGTCCGGCGGCCTGGTCGCGCAGCCTGCCCACGTCGTCGAGGCCGCGGCGCACCGAGGACACGTGGGCGGCGGTGCGCTCGCCGGCCCGGGTCAGGAGCGAGGCCCGGTCGAGGTAGTCCTGCGGATCGGTGGCCATGGCCAGCTGGAGGGCGGGACCCAGGCCGCCGCTGCGGTACTGGGTGGCGGCGAGCGATCCGAGTGAGGTGCGGGCGGTGTTCAACCGGTCCGCGCGGCGGGCGGACTCCTCGCGCAGGCCGGTCAGCGCCCGCTCGGCCTCGTCGGCCTGCTCCTTCGCCCCGTTGTACCGCTCGGTCGCGGCCTCGGCCTCCTCGTACAGCCGGTCGACGTCCGCCTTGACCTGGGCGGGGGTCGGCGTGGGGTCGGCGTGGGAAGTGCCTTCGAAGGCGGTGGTGGTGGCAGCGCCCGCGAGGGCGAGCGTGGCGGCGGTCCGTACGGTGCCGCCGCTGAACGGGCGCTGCCTGGGCTTTCGATGACTGGCCACGGGGGCCTCACGTCCTTCCGTCGGTCTTGGGGGAGGACGCTAGACCCGAAGGTCACGGGACGATGACGAGATGGTCCGAAGTGGCCGTCTCCGACCGTGCTTGACCGGTCAGTGCCAGAGGACGGCGATAAAGATGTTGACCATGGTCAGTCCGCCGACCGTCGCGAAGAGGCGCTTGTCGACGTGCTCGTCGTCGCGCTTGACGTAGACGAGGGCCAGGATCACGAACAGGACCGCGAGCTTCACGCCGATCTTGACGTTGTTCAGCGCGGGGCCGTCGCCCATCTCGCGGAAGCCGACGAGCAGGACGCCCGTCACGAGCATGGTCAGCGCGCCGTGCAGCATCGCGGGCACGAAGCGGGCCGTGCCGGCGCTCATCGCCTTCATCTGGGTCAGGAAGCCGCCCAGCAGCGAGGCGATCCCGATGATGTGCAGGCCGACGAAGACATCGATGAGTACGTCCATGCGGTCGAGCGTACGGGGTGCCCTCCCGCCTCCCGACGGGGGACCTCGACGCCGGCGGAGGGCCCCCGATGGGGGCCTCGGCGGCCGGGGGAACAGGGCTGCGGGACGGAACTGGCCGTGGCCGCTTCGGTCCCGCCGGCCACCCTTCCGCGGCCTCCGCCGGCAGGCGAAGCTGGTGCACGTCACCGGGGGAAACCCCGCGGACACCACCTCGAAGCCGAAGAGACGTCACCGCGGGACGTACGGCAGGCGACGGGGAGGAATGCCCAGCACCTCACCTCGTACCGGAAGGACACCCTCGTCATGCGCACTGGACTCGTTCGGGCCGCCGCGGTTCTCGCCCTCACCCTCGGCATCACCGCCGTCGCCCCCACCGCCTCCGCGGTTCCCGCCACCAGGATCGTGAACGCCGGCTGACGCGGCGGGCCACCGCCACGCTCCGCCCCACTCGTACCGCCCAGCCCCGCCTCGCCCTGACCCGCCCCGCCCGCCGGTGAACCGCCGGCCGCCGGACGAAGGCCGCCACCCCACCGGACCGCTGTACCTGCAGGACAGCTGTCCCCGGCGACGCCCCGCACCAGGGCCCCACCCCGGCCTGCCGGGACCCAGGAATCCCGCCGGATTCCGGGGGACGGGACCGGCTGTCAGTCCCGCCCCCTAGACTCGGAAGGCGATGAGTAGCCTCTTTGACGACAGTTTCCTGGCGGACCTCACCCCCTCCGACGAGGTCCCGCCGCCGCCCGAGGAGCACGCGGCCCCGGAGCCGGACGCCGACGACCTCTTCGGAGGCCGCTTCGACGTACCCATGAGCGGCGACGCGTACTACCGGGACGGCGCGCCCAAGCCCGTCATCGACCCGGCGACGCTCCTCGAAGGACTGAACGAGGAGCAGGCCGCCGCCGTGGTGCACGCGGGATCGCCCCTGCTCATCGTGGCGGGCGCCGGTTCCGGCAAGACCCGGGTGCTCACCCACCGCATCGGCCACCTGCTGTCCGCGCGGAACGTCCACCCCGGCCAGATCCTGGCGATCACCTTCACCAACAAGGCCGCCGGCGAGATGAAGGAACGCGTCGAAGGCCTCGTCGGACCGCGCGCGAACGCCATGTGGGTGTCCACCTTCCACAGCGCCTGCGTCCGCATCCTGCGCCGCGAGTCCAAGCGCCTCGGCTTCACCTCGTCGTTCTCGATCTACGACGCCGCCGACTCCAAGCGCCTCATGGCGCTCGTCTGCCGCGACCTGGACCTGGACCCGAAGAAGTTCCCGCCCAAGTCCTTCAACGCCAAGATCTCGAACCTGAAGAACGAGCTGATCGACGAGGACGCCTTCGCCGGGCAGGCCGCCGACGGCTTCGAGAAGACCCTCGCCCAGGCGTACGCGATGTACCAGGGCCGGCTGCGCGAGGCCAACGCCCTCGACTTCGACGACATCATCATGACCACGGTCCACCTGCTCCAGGCGTTCCCCGAGGTCGCCGAGCACTACCGCCGCCGGTTCCGCCACGTCCTGGTCGACGAGTACCAGGACACCAACCACGCCCAGTACACGCTCGTGCGCGAGCTGGTCGGCACCGGCTACCCGGACCTGCCGCCCGCCGAACTGTGCGTGGTGGGTGACGCCGACCAGTCGATCTACGCCTTCCGCGGCGCGACCATCCGCAACATCCTCCAGTTCGAGGAGGACTACGCGGACGCGACGACGATCCTGCTGGAGCAGAACTACCGCTCCACCCAGACGATCCTGTCCGCCGCCAACGCGGTCATCGAGCGCAACGAGAACCGCCGCGCCAAGAACCTGTGGACCCAGGCCGGCACCGGCGCCGTGATCACCGGCTACGTCGCCGACACCGAACACGACGAGGCCCAGTTCGTCGCCGACGAGATCGACCGCCTCACCGACGCCGGTGACGCCAAGGCCGGCGACGTCGCGATCTTCTACCGGACCAACGCCCAGTCGCGCGTGTTCGAGGAGATCTTCATCCGTGTCGGACTGCCCTACAAGGTCGTCGGCGGCGTCCGCTTCTACGAGCGCAAGGAGGTCCGGGACGTCCTGGCCTACCTGCGCGTCCTGGCGAACCCCGAGGACAACGTCCCGCTCCGCCGGATCCTCAACGTGCCCAAGCGCGGCATCGGCGAGCGGGCCGAAGCGATGATCGACGCCCTCGCGATGCGCGAGAAGATCACCTTCCCGCAGGCGCTGAAGCGCGTCGACGAGGCCTTCGGCATGGCCGCCCGCTCCACCAACGCCGTCAAGCGGTTCAACGTGCTGATGGAGGAACTCCGCACCATCGTCGACTCGGGCGCCGGCCCGGCCGTGGTGCTGGAGGCCGTACTGGAACGCACCGGGTACCTCGCCGAACTCCAGGCCTCCACCGACCCGCAGGACGAGACCCGCATCGAGAACCTCCAGGAACTGGCGGCCGTCGCCCTCGAATTCGAGCAGGCGCGCGGCGAAGCGGCCGCCCCGGCCGGCGACGACACCGCCACCGCCGCCGCGGGTCCGGGCACCCTCGCCGAGTTCCTGGAGCAGGTCGCGCTCGTCGCGGACTCCGACCAGATCCCCGACGAGGACGAGGACGGCAGCGGCGTCATCACGCTCATGACCCTGCACACCGCCAAGGGCCTCGAATTCCCGGTCGTCTTCCTCACCGGCATGGAGGACGGGGTCTTCCCGCACATGCGCGCGCTGGGCCAGACCAAGGAACTGGAGGAGGAGCGCCGCCTCGCCTACGTCGGCATCACCCGCGCCCGCGAACGGCTGTACCTGACCCGCTCCGGCATGCGCAGCGCCTGGGGCACCCCCTCGTACAACCCGCCGTCGCGGTTCCTGGAGGAGATCCCCGCCGAATACCTCCAGTGGAAGCGGACGGGAGCCACCCAGAAGCCGGCCGGGCCGATGCGCGGCTCCGGGTACGGGTCCTCCGGTTCGAACTCCGGCAAGGCGACCTTCGGGACCTCGCCCGAGGCGTTCCTGTCCTCGTCCCGTACGAAGGGGGGCCCGTCGGGGTTCGCCACGCGCCGCGCCGCCGACAAGCCCGTCATCGCGCTGGCCGTCGGAGACCGGGTCACGCACGACCAGTTCGGCCTGGGCACGGTCATGGAGGTCAGGGGAGCCGGCGCGGACGCGCAGGCCACCATCGATTTCGGTGACGACAAGCCGAAGCGGCTGCTGCTGCGCTACGCACCGGTGCAGAAGCTGTAGCCGAAGGTCCCGCTGACGCGGGTCCCGCCGATGCGGGTCCTGCAGAAGTGGGTCCCGGGGAGCGGCGCCCCCTGCGGGGGGTGTCGGTTACCTCGGGTCCAGGCCGTGGCTGCGCAGCCACGCCAGCGGGTCGATCGCGGACCCGCCGCCCGGCCGGACCTCGAAGTGGAGGTGCGGGCCGGTGGAGTTGCCGGAGTTGCCCGAGTAGGCGATGACCTCGCCGGCCTTGACCTTGCCGGACCGGATCTTGGTGCTGCCGAGGTGGCAGTACCAGGTCTCGGTGCCGTCGGGCGAGGTCACTATGGCCATGTTCCCGTAGGCGCTGTTCCACTGGGTGCGCACGGTGCCGTCGGTGGCGGCCATGACCGGGGTTCCGTAGGAGACCGGGAAGTCGATGCCCGTGTGCACGGACATCCACATGCCGCCCGCCTGCCCGAAGCTGGCACTGAGGCCATGCTGCGCGACGGGGACCGCGAACTTGGGGCGGGCCGCTTCCTTGGCCGCGGCCTCCTCGGCCCGTTTCTTCTTCTCCTCCTCCTGGCGCTGGCGGAGGTCGATGCGTTCCTGGGTGCGGCTCGCGCGGTCCGCGAAGTCACCGGCGTCGGCGCTGAGCGCGGCCAGCTGCGTGTCGAGCTTGTTGTTCGCCGCGACCGGCTTCACCGAGGCGGGATCGGGCGCCGCCATCGTGGTGGTTTCCTCGGCGGGCTTCTCGGCGCCCCCGGTGAGTCCGCCGACCGAGGCGGCGGCCACTCCGGCGACCCCCATCACGCAGGCGGACGGCACGGCGACGGTCAGCAGGGCGGACCGCTTGGCCGGGGTGCGGCGGCGGTTGCTGCCGCCGGCGGCGGCACCCGTCTTGGCGGTGTTCGTCCTGGCGGCGGCCTTGGCCCCGGCCTTGCCGGCGCCCTTCGCAGCGGCCCGGCGCGCGGAGCGCGGCTCGCCCGGGGTGACCGGCATGGCCTGGGTGGGGAGGTCGTGCACGCCGTCGATGAACACCGGCTCGTTCGGGCCCGGCGGGGGCACCGTCTCGAAGACGGCCGTCTCGGCGGCGTGGAGGCCGCCGTCGGCGTACGGGTCGGCGTAGGACCCGCCGTACGGAGCCGCGTACGGATCGGTGTTGTCGGTGTTCTCGGTGTTCTCGGCGTGGTCCGCGGCCGGGACGACCGGGACGACGGTCGTGGCCTCGTAGCCGTAGCCCCCCGCGTCGGCGGTGACGCCCGAGTAGGCGTGGGCCGCGGTACCGGCGGGCGGTTCGGCGCCGCTGCCGTTCCAGGCGGTGGCGTCGTAGGTGCCGGTCTCCTGGCCGTAGCCGGGGAGGGTCCAGTGACCCGTCTGCTCCGAGGAGGCGGCGTCGTAGCCGAAGGGAGCCTGCTGGAAGCCGGAGCCGGACGTGCTCCAGGCGCTCGCGTCCCACTGGCCGGTGCCGTCGTCGGGGACGTTCTGGCTCGGGACGGTCGGCAGGTAGGTCTCCGGAGCGGCCCACGCAGTGGTGTCGTACGAACCGGTCGACTGGTAGGCGCCATAGGCGTCGTAGGTCCCGGCAGCCGCGTAGTCCGCGACGTATTGATAACCCTGACCCTGCGTTTCGTAGGAAACGTATGCCTGGTCACCAGCGAAAGTGGTGGTGGAAAGGCCGTCATACCCGTTCTCGGGGTACTGGCCCGACGTCGGGCGGTCGTTCACCAACTTCTCTTTCGCCTCGGCAGTGGGGGGCCTGGGTGGCCGGGGAACTCAAGGTTCACCGGAGGAGAGCAGTGGCGTGACTGTACCCGGCGGTTACTGGGGACGACAATCTTCGGCGGGTTCCGTTCTCACGGGAACGGGGCATTCGGCTGCCTTTCGGTCGCGGAAACACCGAGCCTTGGCCTTGAGTTCGAAATTCGTTCGACTGAGGTGGGGTGGAGGGCCGAACCCGGCTCCAGCAGCGGTCGTGGGCGGCGGGTCGCGCGCCACGGGTCGCGGGTCGGGGCCGCCGGGATCGCGGCGGGGGCCGTCGGGGAGTCAGATCGCCAGGCTCCGCCCGTCGGTTCCGGTTGAGGCGGTGGTGCCGGTCGTCGCGCCCTGGCCCTCGACGGGAGCGGGGGCGGTCGGGGCGGGGGAGGTGGCGGCCGCGAGGGCCGTGGGGGCCGTGGTGGCTGGCGTGGCTGTGGTGGCTGTGGTGGCCGTGGTGGCCGTGGTGTCGCTGACCGCGCCGTCCAGGGCGCGCCGGACGGCGGTGATGACGGCCGGATGCACCAGCAGGGCCAGGTGTCCGATCCCGGTGACCTGCACGTTCGTCGCATCCAGGTCCGGGTGTTCGATCCTGGCCGTCCCCGTCGGCGCCATCAGCGCGTCGAACTCGCTCCAGAAGGCCACGCACCGGGTCCGGCAGCCCGGCGACGGCGCGGCCAGCTCGGCCAGCACCTCCGATTCCGGGCGCATCTGCCGGACCAGGGGGTGCGCGTCCATGAAGGGCGCCACCCGCGTACCCGAATGAGGGGTGCCGAGCGTGACCAGCGTCCGCACCCGCGCATCGCCACCGAGCCGCTGTACGTAGTACCGGGCGACCAGACCGCCCAGGCTGTGCCCGACCAGGTCCACCCGGTCCTGCCCGCTGCGCTCGCACAGTTCCTCGACGCGGCGGGCGAGGTGGCGGGCGGTGACCCGCAGGTCCCGGGTGAAAGGGGAGTAGTTGTACGTCTCCACCCGGCGCCGGCCGTCCGCCCCGAGGGCGCGGCGCAACAGGACGAAGACCGACCGGTTGTCGGTGAACCCGTGGAGGAGCAGTACGGGCGGCCGCTGGCCGGACGGGTTCTGGGCCCCGCCGGACGCGGGAGGCTCCTCGCGGAGCCCGGTGGGATACAGCAGCAGGTGCCCGGCCAGCACCACGGCCTCCAGGACGGCGGCCCGGAGGGCGGCCCCGGTGCGTGACACGGGCAGCGGCGTGATCGACAGCCCCATGGACGGCCCTCCCCTGGACCTCTCGGGGACACGGCCGTGGCGCCGACGCGGCCCCGCCACCGTGCCGTGCGGCTGTCGGCGCGGTGGCGGGGCGACTCTGCGGTGATGAATCAACGGTGTCCCACGTGTGATTTCCCCCTCGTGATTGACCGCGAAACGGTGGTGTGCGCAATGCTGTACTTAACGTTCGTTCACTCGGGAGGCAGTGCGATGGGTGTGACCGGTCCGATCCGTGTGGTGGTGGCCAAGCCGGGTCTCGACGGCCACGACCGAGGCGCCAAGGTGATCGCACGTGCACTGCGGGACGCGGGCATGGAGGTCATCTATACCGGCCTCCACCAGACCCCCGAGCAGATCGTGGACACCGCCATCCAGGAGGACGCCGATGCGATCGGCCTCTCCATCCTGTCGGGGGCGCACAACACGCTGTTCGCGCGCGTGCTGGAACTCCTGAAGGAGCGGGAGGCGGAGGATATCAAGGTCTTCGGCGGCGGGATCATCCCGGAGGACGACATCGCTCCGCTCAAGGAGAAGGGCGTGGCCGAGATCTTCACCCCGGGCGCGACGACCACGTCGATCGTGGACTGGGTGACGGCGAACGTCCGCCAGTAACCTGGCCGGTTGGGGTTCGGGGTGGTCCTTGCCGTTGCCCTTGCCCTTGCCCTGGCCGGGCGGTTCGGGTGGTCGGGGTGTTGCCCTGGTGGGTCCGGGTGGCTGCGGGTGGGCTGTTGTCTTGGGCCGGGTGGTGGCTGCGGGTGGGGTGGGCGGGGGGGGGGGGGGGGGGGGGGGGGGGGGTTTTTTGGTGGGGGGGGGGGGGGGGGGGGGGGGGGGGGGGGGGGGGGCCGGGGGGGGGGGGTCGTCCGGGGCGGGCATGATTTATGGCGCCTCGTCCGGAGTGCCTTGTCGGGCGGGACAGGGCGCCAACAAATCACGTTTTAGCCCCGGCCGACCCCCCACCCCGTCCCCGCCCCCGGCCCGGGACGGTTCCAGGCCCGTTCAGCCTCCCCGGCCTACCTCGGGCCATATCCAGCCTCGCCGGCGTTTGAGGTGTGGGGGTTGAGTCCTCGGGTGGGGGGGCGGGCTCCGCTACTTCAGCCTCGGGGGTGATTGAGGTGGGGTCAGGGTGGTGGGGTGAGTTCGGTGAGCATGGTTGCGCGGAGGCGGAGGGTGGCGACCAGGCGTTGGAAGGCTTCCGCCCAGTACGCCGCCGCGCCCGGCGACGCGTCCGGCGGGTCCTGCGCGCCGGCGGTCAGCGCCTCCAGGTGCGAGGCCTCCGCAGGGTCCAGGCAGCGTTCCGCCAAGCCCATCACCCCGCTGAAGCTCCACGGGTAGCTGCCCGCCTCCCGCGCGGAGTCCAGCGCCTCCACCACCGCCCGGCCCAGCGCCCCGGACCACGGGACGACGCACACGCCGAGCAGCTGGAAGGCTTCCGAGAGCCCGTGGGCCCGTACGAACTCGGCCACCCACGCGGCCCGTTCCCCCTCGGGCAGGGTTTCGAGGAGTTTCGCCCGTTCGGCCAGCGACGCCGTGCCCGGGCCCGCCGCGGGGGGTGCGGACGCCGAGCCGAGCAGGGCCTTCGACCAGCGGGCGTCACCCTGCCGGACGGCGGCCCGGCACCACGCCGCGTGCAGTTCCTCCGCCCAGCCCTCCGCCACCGGCAGCGCCACGATCTCCGCCGGGCCGAGGCCGCCGAAGCGGTCCCGCCAGCAGTCCAGCGGTGCCGCCTCCACGAGCTGTCCGAGCCACCAGGCCCGTTCGCCCCGGCCGGCCGGAGGGCGCTTGACGACCCCGTCCCGCAGCATCCCGGCATCGCACTCCACGGGCGGGTTCACCGCCCCCGGGCCGACGCAGGCCAGCGCCCGCTCCGCCATCCGCCCGGCCAGCGCGGAGCCCGGCAGCGCGGACAGCAGTTCGGCCGCCGTCGCCCGGACGTTACGGCTCCGGTCGCCGAGAGCTGCCTCCAGGAAGGGCTCGTCCGCCTCCGACAGCCCCGCCCTCAGCGAGTCGAGGAACATCAGCCGGTCCTCGGCCCGTTCGGTGGCCCAGGTGGTGGCCAGCAGCCGCGGCGCGGCCTCCGCTTCGTGCGCCCGTACGGAGCCGAGCAGGGCGACCCGCTCGGCGAACAGCCCCTCCTCCCAGAGCCGGCCCACCGCCTCCCGGTCCGCGGGGTCGGGCAGTTCGCCCGCGCCCCCCGTCCCGCCGCGCAGCGCGAACCGCCAGTCGGGATTGAGCCGGGCCAGCCACAGGCCCCGCGCCCCGGCCAGGGCCAGCGCCTGCGGGCGCAGGTCGGTGCGGGCCCGGGCCGCGTCGAGCAGCGCCGGGACCAGCGCCGACGGCGCCCGGTAGCCGTGCCGGGCGGCCGTGGCGAGCCATTGCGGGAGCAGTTCCGTCAGATCGGGGGCGGCCCCCCGCCGCCCGCCGCCGCTGCCCGCGCCCGTGCGGCCCGCCAGCAGTTGGGCGAGCCGCCGCCGGGCCGCGTCCGGCGGTGCCGGACGCGGGTCCAGGGGCGCCGGCCGGGGCAGCCGGGCGGCCGGGGCCGGCCGGAGTCCGGCGCGGCGCCGCAGCGTCTGCACGGCCGCCGCGTCGAGCAGGGCCTGCGGTGAGCCGCCGCGCCGCTCGGTCCCGAGCAGCGCGGCGGCGACCAGTTCCTCCCAGTCCCCGGACTCCACGGTCCCCTTCCCGTCCTTCTTCTTCTCGTCTGCCTCGGCCGTGCCGTTCACCGGACCCCTCCCTCTTCGTGTTCCGTGCTCCGGTCCCGCCCCCTCCGCGGGACCGGAGCGTCTGCGTTCCGATCGGTCCGTGCCTCAGCTCGCGTGGTTGTCGTTCACAAAGCCCCCCGGCTTTCTCGTTGCTTCGCGGCGGCGCCCCCGCGCCGTCGCCCCCCGTTCCCCCGCGCCCCGCCCCGGGTCACCCCAGGGCGACCGGCTCCGCCCCCTGCGGATGCCATGCCGTCAGCGGGGTGAACCCGCGGTGACCGCACTCGCCGAACACCGTGACCGGGCCGCCGCCCGAAAGGGCGGCCAGCTGCCACAGTCCCGACCGCGAACGGCCTCCGGTGAGGTTCACCGGCAGTGCGGAAGCCCCCTCGGCGTCCGCGAGCTGCCAGCCCCCGTCGCCCGCTTCTCCCGGTATCGGGATCACCGGGCCCAGCACCACCGGCCACGACTCCAGCCACGGGTCCTCCCGCAGCGCGGTGCCGTAGGCCGCCAGCGCCTCCTCCGTGCCCACCCCGGCCGGAACCCGGGTGGCCGGTACCGCTGCCGCGAACCGTTCCCCCAGGTCGGCCCGCAGCCCCGCCGAGCCGGGCCGGAAGCGGGCTTCCGCCTCCAGCACCAGTCCGACCGGCAGCGCCAGCCCCGGCGGCCGGCCGGGCGGTCCGAAGTCCAGCACCAGGGCCGGACGCCCGCTCTCCAGCCCGTGCAGCCATATCCGGCGGGTGGTGAGCCGGCCGTCCGGGGACGCCGAGTCGTACTGGGCCAGTACGAGCCAGTGGTCCCGTACGGTCCGGCCCTCCGCCGAGGACGGCAGCCCCACCCGGCTCCGGACGGTCGCGGCCAGCGGCTCCGGCAGCCCGGACACCCCCAGCCAGGCCCTGTCCAGCAGGTGCAGCAGCGCGAACTCCTCAAGCATCCGGGCGGGCCAGCCGGGGCCGCAACCGGGTATTGTCCCCAACTCCCTTACCCGGGAGGCCAGTCCCGGCGCCTGGGCATCGACCATGCGGGCCGCCGTCTCCTCCCAGCCCGCGTACCCCGCCTGCTCCTGACCGGCCAGACCGCCGCGCAGCAGGTCCACGAGCCGCTGTTCCAGCTCGGTGACGCCCGCGCCGATCCGTTCCGCCCGCCGCTCCGCGCGGCGTCTCGCCCCCTCCTCGTCCACCGGTCTGCCCGTCGCGGCCGCCGGCCGGGTGGCCTTGGCCGCCCGCTCCGCCAGCCATTCCCCGGCCCAGTCCGGCGCCTCGCCCGGATCCCCCGTCCCCTCCGCCGCCCAGAGCAGCAGCAGCCCCAGCGCGTGCTTGCACGGGAACTTCCGGCTCGGGCAGGAGCACTTGTATGCCGGGCCCGTCAGGTCCACGACCGTCCGGTACGGCTTGCTGCCGCTGCCCTTGCACAACCCCCACACCGCACCGGAAGCGGAACCTCCGGTCTGCGACCACGGACCCGCCCCGCCCAGCCTGCCCCCCGCCTTGCGTGACGCATCGTCAGGAGCCAGAGCCAGTACCTGTTCCGCCGTCCAGCGAACCCCCTGCTCAGTCATGGGAACAACCGTAGGGACCCCCACTGACAATCGCTCTGACCTGCAACAACGGCTCAGGCGGGGGGTGTTGTCAGTGGCATGGTGCACCTTGGGTGCAGCAGCCGGAAGCGGCTGGAGAGCATTGGAGGGGGACCATGACCACGCCCGAGAACGAAGGCCGTACAGAAGCCCTGCGACCGCACGCCGAGGACGCCTTCGCCCACGAACTGAAAGCCCTGGCGGTCGCCGACGACCGCCCCCGTCCCACCCGCTGGAAGCTCTCCCCGTGGGCCGTGGCGACCTACCTGCTCGGCGGCACGCTCGACGACGGAACCGTCATCACGCCCAAGTACGTCGGCCCGCGCCGCATCGTCGAGGTCGCCGTCACCACGCTCGCCACCGACCGCGCCCTGCTCCTGCTCGGCGTCCCCGGAACCGCCAAGACATGGGTCTCCGAACACCTCGCCGCGGCCGTCAGCGGAGACTCGACCCTCCTCGTCCAGGGCACCGCCGGCACCCCCGAGGAAGCCATCCGCTACGGCTGGAACTACGCCCGCCTCCTCGCCCACGGACCGAGCCGCGAAGCCCTCGTCCCCAGCCCCGTCATGCGGGCCATGGCCGACGGCATGACCGCCCGCGTCGAGGAACTCACCCGCATCCCCGCCGACGTCCAGGACACCCTCATCACCGTCCTGTCCGAGAAGACGCTCCCGATACCGGAGCTCGGCCAGGAGGTGCAGGCCGTGCGCGGCTTCAACCTCATCGCCACCGCCAACGACCGCGACCGCGGGGTCAACGAGCTCTCCAGCGCGCTGCGCCGCCGCTTCAACACCGTGGTCCTGCCGCTGCCCGCCACCGCGGACGCCGAGGTCGACATCGTCGCCCGCCGCGTCGACCAGATGGGCCGCTCCCTCGACCTGCCGGCCGTGCCCGAGGGCCTGGAGGAGATCCGCCGGGTCGTCACCGTCTTCCGCGAGCTGCGCGACGGGGTGACCGGCGACGGCCGTACGAAGGTGAAGTCGCCCAGCGGCACCCTCTCCACCGCCGAGGCCATCTCCGTCGTCACCGGCGGGCTCGCCCTCGCCGCCCACTTCGGGGACGGCGTCCTGCGCCCGTCCGACGTGGCCGCCGGGATCATGGGCGCCGTCGTCCGCGATCCGGCCGCCGACCGGGTCGTCTGGCAGGAGTACCTGGAGGCCGTGGTCCGCGAGCGGGACGGCTGGAAGGACTTCTACCGCGCCTGCCGGGAGGTCTCGGCATGAGTCCGGCAGCCAAGGGGCCGCTCCTGCTGGGCGTCCGGCACCACGGGCCGGGCTCGGCGCGCGCGGTGCGGGCCGCGCTCGACGCGGCGCAGCCGCGGGCCGTCCTGATCGAGGGCCCGCCCGAGGGGGACGCCTTGCTGCCGCTGGCGGCCGAGCCCGGGATGCGCCCGCCCGTTGCCCTGCTCGCGCACGCCGCCGACGATCCGGGCCGGGCCGCGTTCTGGCCGCTGGCCGCCTTCTCCCCGGAGTGGGTCGCGATCCGCTGGGCGCAGGCCCGGGACGTGCCGGTGCGGTTCATCGACCTGCCGGCCGCGCAGACGCTGGCCGTGCCGGTCCCGGACGCGGAGCCCGGAGGGGAGGGCGGCCCGGAGTCCGGCGGGGTGCCCGGAGGGGAGTCTGGCGGGGAGGGAGTCGGGGACGTCCGGCTGGATCCGCTCGCGGTGCTGGCCGCGACCGCCGGGTACGACGACCCCGAACGCTGGTGGGAGGACGTGGTCGAGCACCGCGGGACCGGGGCGGTCCGGAACCCGTCGGCCGCGTTCGAGGCCCTCGCGGAGGCCATGAGGGCCCTGCGCGAGGCCTACGGGGACGGCGGCCATCCGCGCGACGCGGTCCGCGAGGCGCACATGCGGCAGCGGATGCGGGCCGCCCGCCGGGAGTTCGGCGACGACTACGCCGTGGTCTGCGGGGCCTGGCACGTCCCGGCGCTGGCGGCCCGGACCACGGCGGCCGCCGACAAGGCCCTGCTGGCCGGCCTGCCCAAGGTCAAGGTGGAGACCACCTGGGTGCCCTGGACCCACCGCAGGCTCGCCCGGGCCGGCGGGTACGGCGCGGGCATCACCTCCCCGGGCTGGTACGCCCACCTGTTCGCGGCCCGCGACCGGCCCGTGGAACGCTGGCTGACCAAGGTCGCCGGCCTGCTGCGGGAGGAGGACTTCCAGGTCTCCTCCGCCCACGTCATCGAGGCGGTCCGGCTGGCCGGGACCCTGGCCGCCGTGCGCGGCCGCCCGCTGCCGGGACTCGCGGAGACCCTGGAGGCGGTGAGGGCCGTCATGTGCGACGGCTCCGACGTACCGCTCGCGCTGGTCGAGGACCGGCTCGTGGTCGGGGACGTCCTCGGCGAGGTCCCGGACGCGGCGCCCGTCGTACCGCTCCAGCGGGACCTCACCCGCAGCCTGCGTTCGCTGCGGCTCAAGGCCGAGGCGCAGCAGCGCGAGCTGGAACTCGACCTGCGCAAGGACACCGACGCGGCCAAGTCCCTGCTGCTGCACCGGCTGCGGCTGCTCGGGATCGACTGGGGCGTTCCCGTCGCCTCCCGGGGGAGCACCGGGACCTTCCGGGAGACCTGGCGGCTCCGCTGGGAGCCGGAGCTGTCGGTACGGGTCGCGGAGGCCGGGATCTGGGGCACCACCGTCCTCGGGGCGGCCACCGCCAAGGCCGAGGCCGACGCGGCCGGGGCCGAGGAGCTGGGCGAGGTCACGGCGCTGGCCGAGCGGTGCCTGCTGGCCGGGCTGTCGCGGGCGCTGCCGGCGGTGCTGAAGGCGCTCGCCGACCGGGCGGCGCTCGACACCGATGTGGCGCGGCTCGCCAAGGCGCTGCCCGCGCTGGCCCGTTCACTGCGGTACGGGGACGTACGGGGTACCGACGCGGCGGCTCTCGGCACGGTCGCCGCCGGGCTGGCCGAGCGCATCTGCGTGGCGTTGCCGCCCGCCTGCGGGGCCGGGCTGGACGCCGACGGGGCGGCGGAGCTGCGCCGGCACGTCGACGGGGTGCACGGGGCGGTCGGCCTGCTGGCGGACGCGGAGGAGGCCGGGGGGCTGCGCGAGCGCTGGTCGGCGGTGCTGCGGACGCTGGCCGGCCGGGACAGCGTGCCCGGGCTGATACGCGGCCGGGCCGCGCGGCTGCTGCTGGACGAGGGCCGGCTCGAAGCCGAGGAGACGGCGCGGCTGATGGGGCTCGCCCTGTCACCGGCGTCCGCCCCGGCCGACGCGGCGGGCTGGATCGAGGGGTTCGCCGGGGGGAGCGCGGGCGGCGGCACGCTGCTCGTCCACGACGACCGGCTGCTGGGCCTGATCGACGCGTGGCTGGTGTCGGTGCCGGAGAGCGCCTTCATCGACGTGCTGCCGCTGCTGCGGCGGACGTTCGGGGCGTACGAGCCGGGGGTGAAGCGGACCCTGGGCGAACTGGTGCGGCGCGGTCCCGGGGGCGGACCGTCGGCCGCCGCCGGTCCCGCAGGGGCCCCGGCGGGCTTCGCCCCGGAACTGGACGCCGCCCGCGCGGACGCGGTGGCCGGGCTGGTCCGGATGCTGCTGGCCGCGGCCGAGGAGGGGGCCGCGTCCCCGGCCGGCCCGACCCCGATCCCGGCACCGGCTTGAGGAACGGCCGGCCGGGCGGGACGCGGGCGCTTGCCCCGGCCGTCCCGGATGCGGCCGGGGAAGCGGTGCGGTACGTGGTCGGTGCCGGTGAGGGCCGGCCGGGTGACGGCCGGACCGGGCGGTCGGCGGGCCCCTGACAGCAGTGCAGGGTGCCGAGCGGGGGCGGGGTGAGCGGCGGGGGGCGGGACAGGAAGGGGCCGGTGGCGGGTCGGGGCGGTGACGGATGGGCCCGGTGACGGGCAGAGCGGCCGGTGTGGGGCAAGGCCTCAGGACGGGAGGAGTGGTTGGTGGGCAGGGCCGGCGGAGCCGGTGGCGGCAGGGGTGCGGGAGAGGCGGGGCCGGTGCGAGGAGGCCGGTGAGGCCGGGGCGGGGCCCGTGGCGGACAGGTCCGGCGACGGGCAGATCCGGCGAGGGCAGGTCCGGCGCGGGGCGGGGTCCGTGGCGGGTGGCAGGTGTGGTGGCAGGGCGGAACCAGGAGAGAGGGACGGGGACATGGCGGGAACGGGGCATCAGGTGGCGGCCGGGGTCGCGGAGGGCGGCGGGGACGCGGAGCGGCTGCGGCGGTGGCGGATGGTGCTCGGCGGCGGAGAGGCCGACGGCACCGGCTGCGCGCTGACCGGGCGGGACGCGGCGATGGACGCCGCGCTGGGAGCGCTGTACGGCGGTGGCGGGGGCGCGACCGGCTCCCGCAGGACCTCGGGGGAGCGGTCAGCCGGCCTCGGCGGGAGCGCACCGCACGTGGCGCGCTGGCTCGGGGACATCCGTACGTACTTCCCCGCCCCGGTGGTCCAGGTCATGCAGCGGGACGCGATCGAGCGCCTCGGCCTGTCCGCGCTGCTGCTGGAGCCGGAGATGCTGGAGGCCGTCGAACCCGACGTCCACCTGGTCGGGACCCTGCTCTCCCTCAACAAGGCCATGCCGGACACCACGAAGGAGACGGCGCGGGCCGTCGTCCGCAAGGTGGTGGAGCAGCTGGAGAAGCGCCTCGCGACCCGCACCCGGGCCACCCTCACGGGCGCCCTGGACCGGTCCGCGCGGATCAGCCGGCCCCGGCACCGGGACATCGACTGGGACCGGACGATCCGCGCCAACCTCAAGAACTACCTGCCCGAGTACCGCACGGTCGTCCCCGAACGGCTGGTCGGCTACGGCCGGGCCTCGCAGTCGGTGAAGAAGGAGGTCATCCTCTGCATCGACCAGTCGGGGTCGATGGCGGCGTCCGTCGTCTACGCCTCCGTCTTCGGGGCGGTCCTGGCCTCCATGCGGTCGATCGCGACCCGTCTGGTCGTCTTCGACACCGCGGTCGTCGACCTGACCGACCAGCTCGACGACCCCGTCGACGTGCTCTTCGGCACCCAGCTGGGCGGCGGTACCGACATCAACCGGGCGCTGGCCTACTGCCAGTCGAAGATCACTCGGCCCGCCGACACGGTGGTCGTGCTGATCAGCGACCTCTACGAGGGCGGCATACGCAACGAGATGCTCAAGCGGGTCGCCGCGATGAAGGGCGCCGGGGTCGAGTTCGTGACCCTGCTCGCGCTCTCCGACGAGGGCGCCCCCGCCTACGACCGCGAACACGCGGCGGCGCTCGCGGCCCTCGGCGCCCCCGCCTTCGCCTGCACCCCGGACCTGTTCCCGGACGTGATGGCGGCGGCCCTGGAGAAGCGGCCCCTGCCGGTCCCCTGACCGGCCCGGGCGCGGCTCCGGAGCGGTCCCGGGGCCGCTCCGGAACCGCCGCTGCCGGGCCCCGGGGAACGCGGCCGTAAATCGGCAGATCACACGAAGACGCAGTTCAACCGTGAGGCGATCTGTGACAGGTATCACCGCTCAGGTGTGATCTGCGATTTAGGGACCTACGCCCCCCGGGGATAACCTGCGGGACGGACATGCCGCGTCCACGGTCACCGTGTGCGCCTCCCCTGTGACAGCGCCGTCACGTTGCCCTCCGCGGCACGCCCACGCAGATAGCAGACAACCGCGAATCACTGCGAATCTTTGAAGACAAGGGACGGACGCGCGTGGACCTGTTCGAGTACCAGGCGAGGGACCTCTTCGCCAAGCACGGTGTACCGGTGCTGGCCGGTGAAGTCATCGACACGCCTGAGGCGGCTCGCGAGGCCACCGAGAAGCTGGGCGGCAAGTCGGTAGTCAAGGCGCAGGTGAAGGTCGGCGGCCGCGGCAAGGCCGGCGGCGTCAAGCTCGCCGCCACCCCGGACGAGGCCGTCGCCCGTGCGACGGACATCCTGGGCATGGACATCAAGGGCCACACGGTCCACAAGGTGATGATCGCCGAGACCGCTCCCGAGATCCTCGAGGAGTACTACGTCTCGTACCTCCTCGACCGGACCAACCGCACCTTCCTGGCGATGGCCTCGGTGCAGGGCGGCATGGACATCGAGGAGGTCGCGGAGAAGACCCCCGAGGCCCTCGCGAAGGTCCCGGTCAACGCCAACGAGGGCGTCACCATCGAGAAGGCCCGCGAGATCGTCGCCCTGGCGAAGTTCCCGGCCGAGGTCGCCGAGAAGGTCGCCGAGGTCCTCGTGACCCTGTGGGCCACCTTCATCGCCGAGGACGCGCTCCTCGTCGAGGTCAACCCGCTCGCGAAGGTCGCCAACGGCGACATCATCGCGCTCGACGGCAAGGTCTCCCTCGACGAGAACGCCGAGTTCCGCCAGCCGGGTCACGAGGAGTTCGTGGACCACGCGGCCGCGAACCCGCTCGAGGCCGCCGCCAAGGCGAAGAACCTCAACTACGTGAAGCTCGACGGTGAGGTCGGCATCATCGGCAACGGCGCGGGTCTCGTCATGAGCACCCTCGACGTCGTCGCGTACGCCGGTGAGAACCACGGTGGCGTCAAGCCCGCCAACTTCCTCGACATCGGCGGTGGCGCCTCCGCCGCCGTCATGGCCAACGGCCTCGAGATCATCCTCGGCGACCCGGACGTCAAGTCCGTGTTCGTCAACGTCTTCGGTGGCATCACCGCGTGTGACGAGGTCGCCAACGGCATCGTCCAGGCGCTCCAGCTGCTCGCGGACAAGGGCGAGGCGGTCACCAAGCCGCTCGTCGTCCGCCTCGACGGCAACAACGCCGAGCTGGGTCGCAAGATCCTGTCGGACGCCAACCACCCGCTGGTGCAGCGCGTGGACACCATGGACGGCGCGGCCGACAAGGCCGCCGAGCTCGCGGCTGCGAAGTAAGGGCAGAGGTCACAGACTCACATGGCTATCTTCCTCAACAAGGACAGCAAGGTCATCGTCCAGGGCATGACCGGTGCCACGGGCATGAAGCACACCAAGCTGATGCTGGCTGACGGCACCAACATCGTCGGCGGCGTGAACCCGCGCAAGGCCGGCACCACCGTCGACTTCGACGGCACCGAGGTCCCGGTCTTCGGTTCCGTCGCCGAGGCGATGGAGAAGACGGGCGCCAACGTCTCCGTCCTCTTCGTCCCGCCGGCCTTCGCCAAGGCCGCCGTCGTCGAGGCCATCGACGCCGAGATCCCGCTGGCCGTCGTCATCACCGAGGGCATCGCGGTGCACGACTCCGCCGCCTTCTGGGCGTACGCGACCGCCAAGGGCAACAAGACCCGGATCATCGGCCCGAACTGCCCGGGTCTGATCACCCCCGGCCAGTCCAACGCCGGCATCATCCCGGGCGACATCACCAAGCCCGGCAAGATCGGTCTCGTGTCCAAGTCGGGCACGCTGACCTACCAGATGATGTACGAGCTGCGCGACATCGGCTTCACCTCCGCCGTCGGCATCGGTGGCGACCCGGTCATCGGCACCACGCACATCGACGCCCTGGAGGCCTTCGAGGCCGACCCGGACACCGAGCTCATCGTCATGATCGGCGAGATCGGCGGCGACGCCGAGGAGCGTGCGGCGGACTTCATCGCGAAGAACGTCACCAAGCCGGTCGTCGGCTACGTCGCGGGCTTCACCGCCCCCGAGGGCAAGACCATGGGCCACGCCGGCGCCATCGTCTCCGGTTCTTCCGGCACCGCACAGGCCAAGAAGGAAGCCCTCGAGGCCGCGGGCGTGAAGGTCGGAAAGACGCCGACCGAGACCGCGAAGCTGGCGCGCGAGATCCTGAACGCCGCCAAGTAACCGGTCGCCGGACGGACGTACGGGCGCGCACCGGCGTACGGACGGACGGCAGCGGGACAGCACGGGCGTGGCCCGCACCCCTCGGGGTGCGGGCCACGCCCGTTCCTCATTCCGTACTGGGCGACACCCGTGCGGGCCCGGCCGCAGGATCGGCGCGCAGCTTGTCCTGGAGTTCCCGGCTCTGCTCGGTGAGCCGCTGGGGGCCGCTGTGCGGCGGGACGCCGGTCACGCTCCGCGCGGGCGAGGCCGGGGGCTCGTACTCCCTCGGCGCCGTCGCGGTGGTGTAGGCCGTCGCCACGGCGATCAGCGCGGTCATGACGAGCCCGGCCCGGGTCCAGCGCCGGCCGCGGTTCTCCCCGGCGGCGCGCACGACGGCCGCCGGGCGCGGCTCCAGCCGTACGGAGGGCACGACCGCGCCGAGCCGTTCGCGCAGCAGGGCGGACTGTTCCTCCGGCGGCAGGCCGGCCATCTCGGGGATCCGGCCCGAGAGCTCGGCGTGGGCGTTGAGCAGGCGGTTCCCCGTGGTCGGGGTGCTCGCCTCCGTCTCGGCGGCGGTGTCGGGCAGGTCGAGGCCGACGCCGTCGTAGAGCAGTACGGTCCGGCGGTGCACCGGGGGCAGCGCGAGCAGCGCGTCGAGCACGATCCGGTCGGCGGGCTCGGCCGGCGGTTTGTCGGGGTGCCGGTGGGCGCGGCGGAACCGGTGCCAGGGCGAGAGGGCGTACTCGTACACGGCCGCGCGCACCCAGCCGACCGGGTCGGGGTCGACCGCCACCTCGGGCCAGCGGTCCCAGGCCTGCTGGAAGGCCCGCTCCACCGCCTCGTGGGCGAGGGCGCGGCGGGCCGTCAGCAGGTAGGCCTGCCGGATGAAGGCGGGGGCGGCGTAGGCGTAGAGGGAGTCGAAGGCCTGGACGGGGCCGAGCACCCCCGACCGGTCCGCCTCCGCCGCCCGGGCCTCGGGCGGCTGCGGTTCGAGGGGGTGCGGTTCGAGCGGGTGCGGTTCGGGTGCACCGGCTTCAGGTGCACCGGCCTCGGGCGCTTCGGCTTCGGGTGCCGGGATGTCAGGTTCCGGCGCGTCAGGTTCTGCGGTGTCAGGTGCCGCTGCCTCAGATGCCGGGGCGTCAGGGGCCGGGTGGGCAAGGGTCCGGGCTTCGGGGGCCGGGGCGTCGGCGGTGTGGGGCTCGGGCGCCCGCGGCCCGGATGCCTGGCTTCCGGATCCCGGGTTCGCGGGCGTGCTGGGGGGTGCCCCGGCTGGCGCCGCCGGTCCGGGCGCGTCGGCGGGTCCGGGCGCGTCCGCGGGCGGGGTGGCCGGCCGGGCGGCCGGGGGTGGAGCGGACGGCGGGGGCGAGGGCGGCGGGCCGCCGGCGGAACTGCCGCCTCCGGTCCGGACGGGGGCCTTCGTCTCGTGGCGGGCCGCGCCGGCCGGAGGCTTGGCGGCCCGTTTGGCCGCCGCCTTGGGCCGGGTGCCCGACCCCGCGGGCCGGCCCTGGCCCCCGGCGGCGGAGGCCCGTACGCCGCCGGTGGAACGCGGCGCCCAGCCGGCGAAGGGGGCGGCCGGGGCGCGCCCGGGCGGTGCGGGGGGTTCCGGGGGGTGCGGCGGTGCGGTCGCGACGCGGCGCGCGTCGGGCGGGTCCGCCGCCAGGACGGCGTCGACCGCCGCCAGACGGGCCAGGATCTCGGCGTACACCTCGCGCTTGCGCCCGCGCGGTTCGGTACGGCCCGACTCCCAGGAGCGGACCGTGGCCGCGGTGACCCCCAGGGCCTCCGCGACCTCCTCGTGGGTCAGTTCGCCCGCCTCGCGGAGCCTGCGGCGCTCCTTGGGTGAGGGCAGGCCCAGTTCCGAGCCGGAGGTCGTATCGACGCCTTGTGTCATGCCACACTCCCCGCGACCCGGCAGCCTTGGGCGAAAAAGTACATAAACGTATATTGAGCGACACCACGGGCATTCGCCTGTTACCCGCCCATAGCGCGTGTCGTTGGCACCATGGCGGGGTGACCCAAGTGACCGAACTCGGGACCCCGTTGCCGGCGGCCCCGCGCCCCGGTGTGCGGCGCCGTTCTCCGGCGGCCGCCGCCTGCGTGCTGGGCGGCGCCGTGGCCGCCGGACTGGGGCTCGGCTTCCTCGCCGTGCTCGTGATCGTGCTGTGGATCAGTTCCCCCTATCCGGACAGCGGCCCGGGCGGTGCGCTGCACCTCGCCGCCGGCCTGTGGCTGATGGCCCACGGGACGGAGCTCGTCCGCTACGAAACCCTCTCCGGGGTGCCCGCACCCGTGGGCGTGACGCCGTTGCTGCTGGTGGCGCTGCCCGTCCTGCTGATGCGGCGGGCGGCCCGCCTCGGCAGCGCCTCCGGGGACGCGGCCGGGGCGGACGGGGAGGAGGTGCTGCCGGCCGGCGCCGTGTTCTCCGCGGTGACCTGCGGCTACCTCACCGTGGGGGCGCTGGCCACGGTGTACGCGGCGGGCGGGCCGATGCCGGCCGATCCGCTCAGCGCCGCCTGGCACCTGCCCCTGGTGGCGGTGCTCGCCGCCGCCGTCGGGGTGTGGACCGCCAAGGGGCGGCCGCTGGGGCCGCTGCCCGACTGGGTTCCGAGGAGCGTGCGGAAGGCCGTCACGCGCCCCCGCTACGCGCTGGCGCTGCGCTCCGGGGCGGCCGGGGTCCTGGTCCTGCTGGGCGGCGGCACCCTGCTCGTGGGGGCCTCGCTGGCGTGGCACGGGGCGGAGGTGCAGTCGTCGTTCCTGACGCTGACCGGGGTGTGGTCGGGGCGGTTCGCGGTCCTGCTGCTGGCGTTGGCGCTGATCCCGAACGCGATGGTGTGGGGTGCGGCCTACGGGCTCGGTCCCGGCTTCGCGCTGGGCGCGGGCGCGACGGCGACCCCGCTCGGCTTCGACGGCGCGGCGGCGCTGCCGAGGTTCCCGCTGCTGGCGGCGCTGCCGCCGGAGGGGCCGGGGACGCCGGTGACGTGGGCGGCGGCCGGGGTTCCGGTGGCCGCCGGGCTGGCGGTGGGATGGTTCGCGGTACGGCGGGCCCGGGAGGTCTCGTACGGGGAGACCGCGCTGACGGCGGCGCTGGGTGCGCTGGTGTGCGGGCTGGCGATGGCCGGTCTGGCGGCGGTGTCCGGCGGCCCGATGGGAACGGCGGCGCTGGCGAGCTTCGGGCCCGTGTGGTGGGCGGTCGGGGGTGCGGCGGCGGCGTGGACGCTGGCGCTGGCGGTGCCGTTGGCGGTCGGGGTGCACGCGTGGCGGACGCGGCCGGCCCGGGGGGCGGCCGCCGAGGCGGCGGGGGACACCTGGCACGACTCGGGCGTACGGGAACTCCGCTGGGCGGCCCTCCGCAACGCGTCCCAGCCCCTGGTTCCGCCGACACCGTCCCGCCGCGCACCTGCGGCGCAGCCCCCGCCCCGGCCTCAGCCTGCCCCGGGCGCGGCCCCGGCCCCGGGTTCGCCCGCAGTCCCGGCGGCGGCTTCGTTCCGGGCCCAGGCGCAGCCCCGGGACCAGGCCCCTACCGCGCCGCCTTCCCCCGGGTGGCCCGTGCCCCCGGCCCCGGCGCCCGCTCCGCCCCTGACCCCGGGGCCGGTCCCGGCGCTCCGGGCACCGGAGCCCTCGGACCCGGTGGCGGTGCGGCCGGTGCAGACGGAGCACCGGGCTGCCGCTGACCCGGCGGCCGGTCCGCTCGCGTCCCCGGCCCGTACGGTCGCGGCCCCCTCGGCACCCCTGCTGCCCCCGGTGGCGGGCGCCCGGATCCTGTCGCGCCGGCCCCCCGAGGACTGACGGCCCCGCGCCCCCGGCCGCTCCCGCGCGGGTGGTCGGGGGCGTCCGGCGGCCCGGCCCCCTGGAGGGCGTCCGCGACGCCGCGTCGTCGGGGCGTCCGAGGGGGTCCCGTACTCGGGCGTCCCCTCCGCTGTGCGGGGCGCCGCACCAGGCACTCGCGTCGCCGTCCCCTGCGCCGGTGGCCCGGGCCCGCCCGTGTTTCGGTACCGGGACCTGCCCGGCCCCCGGGCCGCGTCCGCCGGGCCCCCGGGAGCCGGTGTCCGAGCCCGCCGTGACCGCTTCGACCGGGCTCCGGGCGGGGCACCCCCGGTGCCGTCGGCGCCCCCCGGCCGTTCACGCGCCTGTGATCGGTGGAGCCCGGCGCTCCGGGCCCAGGGACGGCCCAGGGGGAGTCCGTGAACTCCCGCCGGGCGTGCGGCGGGGCCCGAGGGATGCCTCCGCTCCGGCCTCGCGCCCCGGGCGCTCACGCCCGTGCGAGGGGGGAGCCCGATCAGGCCGGGCGGGCGTTGCGGTCCACGGCACCGGCCGCGTCCGGCAGGTCGGCACGGTCGGCGCGACCGGCGCGGCCCAGGGGCGTCACGCGGTTGCGGGTGGCCGGGGGCCGGCTCCGGTGCCGGGCCCCTCGGGGTTCCGAACCCGGACGGCCGGGCGGGCGTTGCGGTCCACGGCACCGGCCGCGTCCGGCCGGTCGGCGCGACCCGGGCGACCGGCGCGGCCCAGGGGCGTCACGCGGTCGCGGGTGGCCGGGGGTCGGTGCGCGGGCGGAGGGGTCGGGCCCCTCGGGGCCCGATCCCGGTCGGGCGGTGGCGGCCGCCGTGGGGCGTCCCGTCAGGACGGGCGGGGTGAGGGGCCGTCCTCGGTGGTGAGGAAATGGACGTGGTGCAGTTCGGCGGGCGCCAGGGGGCCGAGGCCGAGGAGGGCGGGGTCGTCCTGGACCCGGTGCCAGAACCCGTCTTCGGTCGGCGCGGTTCCGAGGACCACCCACGGCGCGCCGTACTTCGTCCCCGCCACCCAGACCCCGAGCAGGCGGCCGCCCGGGCCGAAGAGGTCCTCCCCGACCGGTTCCTCCTGCATCTCGGCGACCAGGCTCGACGTGTGCCGGTGCGGGCACGCGGACCGCAGGTGCCGCTGCTCCCACCGGGTGCGGAGACGTTCCGTCGCCGAGTCGGCTTCGTCGTCGGCGGCGTCCAGCGCCCCCTGGGCGGCGTTCGGGGCGGCCGGCCGGGCGACGCGTACGAGCAGCTCGTGTCCGCACGGCTGGTAGCGGAAGAGCCTGAAGATCCTGATCGCGGCGCCCACGGGTCAGCGTTGGACCTTGAGGACGTCACCCACGACGTTGTCCGGGAGCAGGGTGTTGCACTGGAGTTCCGCCGTGCGGGTCAGGGCGTCGTCGCGGCAGACGTAGAAGTCCTTGTACGCGATCTGCAGGGCGTACGAGCTCGCCGCGAGGAGCAGCGCCAGCGAGGCCGTCACCAGGCCGCTGACCGCCGCCGCCCGCTGCGGGCGGGCCGCGGGGCCGAGGGCGGCCAGGCCGTCCGGCTTCGGCGGGGTGCCGGCCACCGCCGCCGAGGCCTTCTCGGCGTCGGTCGCGGGGCGGCCCCGCAGTGCGCTGATGCCCCAGTACATGGCGAGCGCGCCCAGCAGGAGGCCCATCGACGGGATCCCGAAAATGCCGAAGAAGAAGCCCCACATGCCCGCCAGCAGCGCGTACCGGGCCCGCCGCTGGACCGGGTCCATCGGGTCCCAGCGCGCCGGACCGCTCTCGGGGCCGCCGCCCGGACCGCCTCCGGGTCCCTGCCCGGGTCCCTGGCCGGGGCCCCCGGGGCCGCCGCCCGGACCTCCGCCGGGGCCGGGGCCGCCGCCGGGGGCGCCGCCGCGCGGCTTCCACGGCTGGTCGGGCCGGCCCTCGGGGGGCGCCGCGAAGGGGTTGTCGTCGGTCGAGGAGTCGGGCTGACGGCGGTCCGGCATCGAGTGCGTTACTTCCCCTGTGTCGTGGTCGCGGCGCGTGCCGCGCCCTGCGGCGCGCTCCGCGGCGTGCGCGGCTTGTATGCCAGACGCTACCGCTCGCCCGTCCCCCCGTCCCTCGGGGGCGGTCGGGTGTACAGGTATCGTTGCAGGCGGTCGGTGGCTTCGTACGGTTGCCCATGAGTCGGCACGTCGTAGTTTCGTACGACCACACAAGACGAACAACGGCATTCCCGTAAGAAAGGGCCTCCCATGCCCGCCTCCCGCCTGGTCGTGCTGGTCTCCGGCTCCGGCACCAACCTCCAGGCCCTGCTCGACGCCATCGAAGCCCATCCCGGCGGAGCCGAGGGATTCGGCGCCGAGGTCGTCGCCGTCGGCGCGGACCGCGAGAACATCGCCGGCCTGGAACGGGCGGAGAAGGCCGGGATCCCCACCTTCGTGTGCCCCGTCAAGGCCCACGCCAGCCGTGAGGAGTGGGACGCCGCCCTCACAGCCGCGACCGCCGCCCACGCGCCGGACCTCGTGGTGTCCGCCGGGTTCATGAAGATCGTCGGGAAGAGCTTCATCGACCGTTTCGGCGGCCGGTTCATCAACACCCACCCCGCCCTCCTCCCCGCCTTCCCCGGCGCGCACGGCGTACGGGACGCCCTCGCCTACGGCGCGAAGGTCACCGGCTGCACGGTCCACTTCGTGGACGGCGGCGTGGACACCGGGCCGATCATCGCCCAGGGTGTCGTGGAGGTCCGGGACGGGGAGGACGAAGCCGCTCTGCACGAGCGGATCAAGGAAGTCGAGCGTCAGCTGCTCGTCGACGTCGTGGGGCGCCTGGCCCGGCACGGCTACCGCATTGAGGGACGAAAGGTAACAATCCAGTGACCGCCGCAGAGCGCGTAGAGACCGCAGACAGCGCGAACAGCAACGAACCGACCACGACCCAGCGGCCGATCCGTCGTGCGCTCGTCAGCGTCTACGACAAGACGGGACTGGAAGAGCTGGCCCGCGGCCTGCACGAGGCGGGCGTCGCGCTCGTCTCCACCGGCTCCACCGCGTCGAAGATCGCCGCGGCCGGGGTGCCCGTCACCAAGGTCGAGGAGCTCACCGGCTTCCCCGAGTGCCTCGACGGCCGGGTCAAGACCCTGCACCCGCGCGTGCACGCCGGCATCCTCGCCGACCTGCGCCTGGAGGACCACCGCAACCAGCTGGCCGAGCTGGGCGTCGAGCCCTTCGACCTGGTCGTCGTCAACCTCTACCCCTTCCTCGCGACCGTCCAGTCGGGTGCCACCCCGGACGAGTGCGTGGAGCAGATCGACATCGGCGGCCCCTCGATGGTCCGCGCCGCCGCCAAGAACCACCCCTCGGTCGCCGTCGTCACCAGCCCCGCCCGCTACGCCGACGTCCTCGACGCGGCGAAGAACGGCGGCTTCGACCTGACCGCCCGCAAGCGGCTCGCGGCCGAGGCCTTCCAGCACACGGCCGCCTACGACGTGGCCGTGGCCTCCTGGTTCACGAACGCGTACGCGCCCGAGTCCGAGGACGCGGCGCTGCCCGAGTTCCTGGCCGGCGCCTGGGAGCGCAAGTCGACCCTGCGCTACGGCGAGAACCCGCACCAGGCCGCCGCGCTGTACACGGACGGGCAGCCGGGCGGGCTCGCCAACGCCGAGCAGCTGCACGGCAAGGAGATGTCCTTCAACAACTACGTGGACACGGAGGCCGCCCGCCGGGCCGCCTACGACCACGACGAGCCCTGCGTCGCGATCATCAAGCACGCCAACCCGTGCGGGATCGCCGTGGACACCGACGTGGCCGCGGCCCACCGCAAGGCGCACGCCTGCGACCCGCTGTCGGCCTTCGGCGGCGTCATCGCCGTGAACCGCCCGGTGACCGTCGAGCTCGCCGAGCAGGTCGCGGAGATCTTCACCGAGGTCATCGCCGCGCCCGCCTACGAGGACGGCGCGGTCGAGATCCTGGCCAAGAAGAAGAACATCCGCGTCCTGAAGGTGGACGGGACCCCGCACCAGCCGGGCGACCTCAAGCCCGTCAGCGGCGGCGCGCTGCTCCAGCAGAGCGACCTCTTCCAGGCCGAGGGCGACGACCCGGCGAACTGGACCCTGGCCACCGGTGACGCCCTGTCCCCGGCCGAACTCGCCGACCTCGCCTTCGCGTGGAAGGCCTGCCGCGCCGTCAAGTCCAACGCGATCCTGCTCGCCAAGGACGGCGCCTCGGTCGGCGTCGGCATGGGGCAGGTCAACCGCGTCGACTCGGCGAAGCTGGCCGTCGAGCGGGCGGGTGCCGAGCGCGCCCAGGGTTCGTACGCCGCCTCCGACGCCTTCTTCCCGTTCCCGGACGGGCTGGAGATCCTGACCGCCGCGGGCGTCAAGGCCGTCGTCCAGCCGGGCGGTTCGGTCCGTGACGAGCAGGTCGTCGAGGCCGCGAAGAAGGCGGGCGTGACCATGTACTTCACCGGCACCCGCCACTTCTTCCACTGACCGTCCCGGTCCCCGTACGACGAAGGCCGCGCCCCGCACTGCGGGACGCGGCCTTCGACGTACGGGCCGTGGATCAGCGCTGGCGGTTGAACCAGGCCGAGCCGTCCGACTTCGCCACGAAGACGAGGGCCAGGATCAGCAGCACCAGGTGCACCAGGCTGAGCGGGAAGAAGGGGTACAGGCTCAGCAGGATGCCGAGGGCCGCGTACACGATGATGCCGATGCGGACGCCGTTGCCGCCCTTGCCGATCTTGATGGCCAGCACGATCGACGCGACCATGTAGACCACGGCCAGGGCGATCAGCGCGTACAGGACACCGGAGCCGAGCTTGGCCATGTCCTCGAACTGCGCGTTGCCCTGCAGCTCCGGGTCGTCCTTCAGCTGCTGGATCAGGGCGATCGCGGCGAACAGGACGCCGATGCCGACGATCTGGAGGCCGGCGATGACCCAGAGCATGACGCGGGCGGCCTTGACACCACCGGGCATCGTGACCGGCGCGCCCGGGTAGGCGCCGCCCGGGGTGCCCTGCGGGTAGGCGTAGCCGCCCTGCGCCGGGACGCCCTGGGGGGCCTGCTGCGGGTAGCCGTAGCCGGGCTGGCCCTGCGGGGCCTGGGGCTGCTGTCCGTACGGGTTGTTCGGGTCGCCGAAGCTCATCTTGGGTGGTTCCTCCGTGGAAGTGCGGGGACGCACGGCAACACGCGCGGAGGAACTCTGGAACTAGCGGTCCGCCCCCCGGCACTGCCCGCGGCACTCTGGTCGTTGCATCGTCGTCGGGGTGACCACGGCTTGTCCAGTTGGTTCGCACGGCCCCCCTGACTTGTTGTGCAAGTGCAATCAACGGTGGACCCCGCCGAGCGCCTTGACTGGAACCGGGGCCACTCCATCCGGGAGGATGGCCGCATGACCGCCCAGATTCTCGATGGCAAGGCCACCGCAGCCGCGATCAAGTCCGAACTGACCGCCCGAGTGGCGGCGCTGAAGGCCCGGGGGATCACCCCCGGCCTCGGCACCCTGCTCGTCGGCGACGATCCGGGCAGCCGCTGGTACGTCAACGGAAAGCACAAGGACTGCGCCGAGGTGGGCATCGCCTCCATCCAGCGCGAACTGCCCGCCACGGCTTCCCAGGAGGACATCGAGCAGGTCGTCCGGGAGCTCAACGCCGATCCGCACTGCACCGGCTACATCGTCCAACTCCCGCTCCCCAAGGGAATCGACACCAACCGCGTCCTCGAACTGATGGACCCGGCCAAGGACGCCGACGGCCTGCACCCCATGTCGCTGGGCCGCCTGGTGCTGAACGAGCCGGGCCCGCTGCCCTGCACCCCGTACGGCATCGTCGAGCTGCTGCGCCACCACGGGGTCGAGATCAACGGTGCGCACGTGGTCGTCCTCGGCCGCGGCATCACCGTCGGCCGGTCCATCGGGCTGCTGCTCACCCGCAAGTCCGAGAACGCCACCGTGACCCTGTGCCACACCGGTACGCGCGACCTCTCCGGGCTGCTGCGCCAGGCGGACATCGTCGTCGCGGCGGCGGGCGTTCCGCACCTGGTGAAGCCGGAGGACGTGAAGCCGGGCGCGGCGGTGCTCGACGTCGGCGTCAGCCGTGACGAGAACGGCAAGATCGTCGGGGACGTCCACCCGGGCGTCGCCGAGGTGGCGGGCTGGATCTCCCCGAACCCGGGAGGCGTCGGCCCGATGACCCGCGCCCAGCTGCTGGTGAACGTCGTCGAGGCGGCGGAACGGATCACCAGTGCGGGCTGAGCAGGACGCGAACGCGGACGCGGACGCCACGGGCCCGGCCGCCGAAGGGCAGCCGGGGCCGGAGCGCCCGGACGCGGGCACGGAACCGGAGGAGCCCGGGGCGGCCGGGCCGGTACCGGCGCCCGGGGCCGACGGCGCCGGGGCCGACGTGCCCGCGCCCCCGGGGCCGGAGACGCCGGGGACGCCGGGGCCCGCGCGCCCGGCCCGGGCCGGGGACCCGGGTGGTCCCGGCACGGCTGCCGGCGCCGCGGCCAGGTCCCGGCGGTTCCCCGCCGTCACCCAGGACACGGCCCGTCCCGAGGGCGGCGGCCGTGCCATCCCCGGGGCCGTGTCCGCGCCGGCGCGTCAGTGGCCGATGCTCAGCGTCCTGGCCGCCACCGCGGTCGGGCTGCTGGCCACGGCGACGGGCCATCCGCGCGCGGGCTGCCTGGTGATCGGCATCGCCCTGATCGCGGCCTCGGTGCTGCGGCGCCTGCTGCCGTCGGTGGGCATGCTCGCGGTGCGCTCCCGCTTCACGGACATGGTCACGTACGGGCTGCTGGGCGTGGCGATCACACTGCTCGCGCTGGTCATCGGGCCCAAGCCGCTGCTGGAGATCCCGTTCCTGGAGAGCGCGGTCCGCTTCACCGTGCGTTGAGAGGCGTCACCGTGCGCTGAGTCGCGTCACCGTGCGCTGGGACGCGTCACCGTGTTCCCAGGCGCGTCAGGGCGCCGAGGGCCGCCGCGATCGCGGGCCGGGTCTCCGTCCCCGCCCTGACCTGCGCCTCCAGGACCCGCCCCCGGCCCGGCAGCTCCACCACCGCCGTGCCGGGCGGCGGCGCGTCGCACAGCAGCTTCGGCAGGATCGACACGGCCCGCCCGGTGGCGACCAGCCACAGCCCGGCCCGCAGGTCCGCGCACTCGTGCGCGACGCGCGGGGTGAAACCGGCGTTGCGGCAGGCGTGCACGAGCATCTCCCGGCAGCTGCTCGGGGCGGGCGCCGAGACCCAGTCGGCCTCCCGCAGCGCCGCCAGCCCCTGCCTCCCGTACGCGGGCAGGAGCTCCCGGGGCACCGCCAGGCACAGCGGGTCGTCGAAGAGGGGCACCGCCGTGGTGCCGCTCGCGGGAGGTGCGCCGAGCAGCGGGTACGCGTACGTCACCGCCACGTCCAGCCGGCGCTGCCGCAGCAGCGGCAGGGCGTCCTCGGGATCGGCCTGCACGATGCGCGGCCGCAGCCCGGGGTGGCGTGCGGCGAGCGCGGCGAGCAGCGGGGCGGCCACCGTCGCCAGCGCGCTCGGGGCGCAGCCGACGAGCAGGTCCCCGACGGGGCCGTCGTCGAGGGCCCGTACGGCGCCCTCGGCCCGTTCCAGGGCCGCGAGGACCGGCTCGCAGGCGGCGGCCAGGGCCGTTCCGGCGGGGGTGAGCCGCAGTCCGCGGCCCTCCCGCTCGACGAGGGGGGCGCCGGCCTCGGCCTCCAGGGCGCGCAGCTGCTGGGAGACGGCGGAGGGGGTGACCCGGTGCAGGTCGGCGACGACGGTCACCTTCCCGTGCTCCGCCAGGTCCCTGAGGATGACCATCCGCTTCACGTCAAGCATGAGTTCAGCTTAATGGTCCGTGTAGGAGAGGTAGCTGGACTTCACGGTTGCCGGGCGGGGATGCTCGGTCCATGAACACGCTGCACACCACGGACACCGCGGACACCGCGGACACCGCGAACGGCAAGAAGGTCCTCCTCGTCGGGGCGAACGGAACGCTCGGCCGGGCGGTGCTCGACGCCCTGCGCGGGCGCGGCCACGCGGTCGTCACGGCCTCCCGCACGGACGCGGACGTCCACGTCGACATCACCGACCCGGAATCGGTCCGGGCGATGTACGACGCCGTGGGTGCCGTGGACGCGGTGGCCTGCGCGGCGGGCAGCGTGCCGTGGCGGCCGCTCGGGGAGCTCACCGTCGAGGACGTCCGCGCCGGACTGGAGGGCAAGGCCGTCAGCCAGATCGAGCTGGTCCGCCAGGGCGCCCCGCGGCTGCCCGCGCACGCCTCGTTCACCCTGATCACCGGGATCCTGGCGCGCGAGCCGCTGCTCACGGGATCGGTGGCCTCCCTCGTCAACGGCGCGGTCGAGGCCTTCGTACGGGCCGCCGCGATCGAGCTCCCCGGCCGCCAGCGGATCAACGCGGTCAGCCCGACCGTCTTCACCGAGTCCATGGACGCGTACGGGGACACCTTCGCGGGATGCGATCCCGTCCCGGTCGCCCGCGCGGCGAACGCCTACGTCCGGTCCGTGGAGGGGCACCGGACGGGCGAGGTCTTCCGCGTCGAGTAGCGGTGGCGGGGCGGTGGCGGGGCGGAGGAGCGGTGGAGCGGCCCGAAAACGGGGCCCGTGTGCCGTGGACCACAGGGGTCCGGGGGTTGGGGGCCCCGCGGGTCGGATAGCCTGACGGCGGATGTCTCTTCACGTCAAGATTCACAGGCTGCGAAGCGGCGTCCTCCCAGCACTTGGGGCCCAGCACATGGGGCAGGGACGCCCCACCGCCAGCTGTCTAACGGAGAAGGCCATGACCCGCACTCCCGTGAATGTCACCGTGACCGGCGCTGCCGGCCAGATCGGCTACGCGCTGCTCTTCCGCATCGCCTCCGGCCACCTGCTCGGCGCGGACGTGCCGGTCAAGCTCCGCCTCCTGGAGATCCCCCAGGGCATGAAGGCCGCCGAGGGCACCGCCATGGAGCTCGACGACTGCGCCTTCCCGCTCCTCAAGGGCATCGACATCTTCGACGACCCGAACCAGGGCTTCGACGGCGCCAACGTCGCGCTGCTCGTTGGCGCCCGCCCGCGTACCAAGGGCATGGAGCGCGGTGACCTGCTCTCCGCCAACGGCGGCATCTTCAAGCCGCAGGGCGCCGCGATCAACGCGCACGCCGCGGACGACATCAAGGTCCTCGTCGTCGGCAACCCGGCCAACACCAACGCGCTCATCGCGCAGGCCGCCGCCCCGGACGTACCGGCCGAGCGCTTCACCGCGATGACCCGTCTGGACCACAACCGGGCGATCTCGCAGCTCGCCGCGAAGACCGGTGCCGACGTCTCCGACATCAAGCGCCTGACCATCTGGGGCAACCACTCGGCGACCCAGTACCCGGACATCTTCCACGCGGAGATCGCCGGCAAGAACGCCGCCGAGGTCGTCAGCGACGAGCTGTGGCTCGCCGAGACCTTCATCCCGACCGTCGCCAAGCGCGGCGCCGCGATCATCGAGGCCCGTGGCGCGTCCTCGGCCGCCTCGGCCGCCAACGCCGCCATCGACCACGTGCACACCTGGGTCAACGGCACCGCCGCGGGCGACTGGACCTCGATGGGCATCCCGTCGGACGGCTCCTACGGCGTCCCGGAGGGCATCATCTCCTCCTTCCCCGTCACCACCAAGGACGGCAAGTACGAGATCGTCCAGAACCTGGACATCAACGAGTTCTCCCGTGCGCGCATTGACGCGTCCGTGGCGGAGCTCGTCGAGGAGCGCGACGCGGTGCGCGAGCTCGGCCTGATCTGATCCGCCCGTCCGGTTCACCCGGACGGATGATTTCCGCTGTCGTCCGAGCGCCCCGGCCAAACCTGGCCGGGGCGCTTTGGCGTGAATTCGGCTGTCGGGTGGATGTAAGCCGAAAATAAGGTCACCCGGTGACCGAGCCCCTGATGCCCCCGAGCGGTACGCCGGCCGGGCCCACGACTGCGCCGGGTCCTCCTCGCGTCGTTGGGGGGCTGAGCCGTGGCCGCCGGTGACGACGCCCAGGAGAACCCCCCGTCGCAGCGCTGGGAGTGGGGGCCGCGGCCCGCGGACCCGCCGCGGTCCGGACTCCCGTCCCTTCCGCCCCCGCCGCCGCCCGAGTACGTGGCCTGGACCCCGCAGCCGCCGCCGCCCCCGCCGATGCCGCCCCGGTCCTCAAGGCCGGGCGGGCCGTCGGCGCGGCGCGGGCCGCTGGTGGCGGGCGCCGTGGCCGCCGTGGTCGGCGGAGCCTGTGTGGCGGGGTGGTTCGTACTGAGCGGGCAGGGGGACGACGGGAAGGACGCGGCCCCGGCCCCGTCCGTCTCGGCGTCCGGCGCCCCGGAGCCGTCGGCGCCCCCGGCGTCCGCGGTGCCCCCCACCCGTTCGGACGGCCCGAGCGCCGGCGCGAGCCCGTCGGCGAGCGCGGGCGGTTACAGCGTGGTGCGCAACGAGGCGGGCTTCTCGGTCGCCGTCCCGGAGGGCTGGGAGCGCAGCCACGACGAGACCGGCAGCGGATCCTTCTACCGCCTGCCGGGCGACCGCAGCGCGCTCCTCCAGATCTTCCGGGTCGGCGAGTCCGCCTCGACGGGCGCGTGCGAGCTGCTGCGGCTGTCCTCGCAGACCCTGGACGACGCGAACCCCGGCTACCGGCAGGTCTCCCTCGAACCGGTCGACGGCAGTGCCTGCGAGCTGGTCTACGAGTACGACAGCGCGGCGTCCCACGGCCGCCGCCGGGGCGTGGAGCGGATCGTCACCACGCCGGGCGGCGAGCGGTGGGCCCTGCTCGCGGCCGGTCCGGCCACCGACGCCGAGACCGTACGGGCGCACCTGACGGCGGCCCTGGAGTCCTTCCGGCCGGAGTGAACGGGGTCCGCCGCCTCAGCCCTGCTTGTACTGGCCCGGGGTGTAGTGCCCCGGGACGCTACGGGTGGTGACGCCGATCCGGTTCCAGACGTTGATCGTCGCGATCACGGCGATCAGCTGGGCCAGCTCGGCCTCCTCGAAGTGCGCGGCGGCCTTCGCGTACACCTCGTCCGGCACGAAGCCGTCCGTCAGGACGGTGACGGCCTCGGTCAGTTCGATCGCCGCCAGCTCCTTCTCCGTGTAGAAGTGCCGCGATTCCTCCCAGGCGGTGAGCTGCACGATGCGCTCGACGCTCTCGCCCGCCGCGAGGGCGTCCTTGGTGTGCATGTCGAGGCAGAAGGCGCAGTGGTTGACCTGCGAGGCGCGGATCTTGACCAGCTCGACGAGCGCCGGGTCCAGGCCCTTCTTGGCGGCGATCTCCAGGCCGATGACGGCCTTGTAGAACTCGGGGGCCAGCTTGGCCATCTGCATGCGGGGGGCGTGTTCGGCGGCCGGTGCGGTGGTGTGGGTGTGGTTGCTCATGCCTCCACCGTAAGGAGCGGGCGGCCCGCCGGTATGGTCCACATCCATGACCGGATCCTGGGCCACTTTCGGCGCCGACCTGCACCTCGACCTCTCGGCGGGCCGCGGCCTGCGCGCCGCGCTCACCGAGGCGCTGCGGGAGTCCGCGCGCAGCGGACGGCTCGCGCCCGGCACCCGCCTGCCGTCCTCCCGGAGCTTCGCGGCCGACCTCGGGATCGCCCGCAACACGGTCGCGGAGGCGTACGCCGAACTCGTCGCCGAGGGCTGGCTGACGGCCCGGCAGGGCTCCGGTACCCGGGTCGCCGAGCGGGCCCGGCCGCGCCGGGCGGCCGCCGCCGCCCGCGTACGCCGCCCCGCGCGCCGGGGGCCCGCGTACAGCCTGCTGCCCGGCTCGCCGGACCTCGCGGGTTTCCCCCGTGCGGCCTGGCTCGCGGCGGCCCGGCGGGCGCTGACCGACGCCCCGAACGAGGCCTTCGGCTACGCGGTGGACCCCCGCGGCCGGGTGGAGCTGCGCGAGGCGCTCGCCGGCTACCTGGCGCGGGCGCGCGGGGTCTACGCGGACCCCGACCGGATCGTGCTGTGCGCCGGCTTCGCGCACGCCCTGATGCTGCTGGGCCGGGTGCTGCGGGAGCGGCGGGTGCGGGAGGTGGCGGTGGAGGGGTACGGCCTGGACCTCCACCGCGAGCTGCTGACCGGGGCCGGTCTCGGGACGCGGCCGCTGTGGCTGGACGGGGCCGGGGCCCGCACCACGGACCTGCCCGGGTTCGGGTCCCGGACCGGCGCCGTGCTCCTCACCCCCGCGCACCAGTTCCCGACCGGCGCCGCCCTCACCCCCGGCCGGCGGGCGGCGGCGGTGGACTGGGCGCGGACGACCGGCGGGCTGATCCTGGAGGACGACTACGACGGGGAGTTCCGCTACGACCGCCAGCCCGTCGGGGCGCTCCAGGGCCTCGACCCGGACCGGGTGGTCTACCTGGGCACGGCCAGCAAGTCCCTCTCCCCGGCGCTGCGGATGGGCTGGATGGTGGTCCCGCCGGACCTGCTGGACGAGGTACTGGCGGCCAAGGGCCGCACCGACTGGACCTCCAGCGCCCTGGAGCAGCTGACGCTGGCGCGGTTCGTCACCTCGGGGGCCTACGACCGGCACGTGCGCGGCATGCGGCTGCGCTACCGGCGCCGCCGGGACGAGCTGGTGGCCGCCCTGGCCGGAAAGGTCCCCGTCTCCGGCATCGCGGCCGGGCTGCACGCCGTACTGGACCTCCCGGAGGGGACGGAGCGCTCGCTGGTGCAGGCCGCGGCCTGGCAGGACCTGGCCCTGGAGGGGCTCGCGGGCTACCGGCACCCGGACTCCGCCATGCCCGCACGGGAGGCGCTGGTGGTGGGGTACGGCACCCCCTCCGACAGCGCCTGGGCCCCCGCGCTCGCGGCGCTGGTGGCGGCCCTGCCCTGAGCCCGGCGGTCAGTGGATGACGCTGAAGCTGCGCCAGGGCAGGCTGTCGGGGGCGGTGACGTTCGAGAGGGTGGTGGCGACGTAGATGCCGCCCTCCGGGTCCAGCTCCTTGCAGTCCGGCGTCCGGTACAGCACGACGTCGACGAGGGTGTTGTTGTGGACGTGGGTGGCGCCGTGCGGCACGTTGATGCGGTGGCAGCCCTTGACCGGGGTGTTGCTGTAGGTCACTTCGAGCGGCGAGTCGTGGCCGCGGAAGGTGAGGGTGCCGACCGTGCTCCGGCCGAGGCCCGAGCAGGCGGTGGCGGTGAGCAGCAGCGCTGCCGCCCCGGTGATGACGCCGATGCGCCGGAGGTGGGACATGGCACGGGTCCTCGTCTGTGCGGTGGTGGCTGTCCTTGCCCGCAGCCTGCCCCGGCCGGACGCGGGCGGCATCCGTTGCGCGGCCGGCCGGATGAACGGGGCCGGATGCGCCCGGCGGGGCGCCCCCTACGCCGGAGCCCCGGGCTCCGGCGCCGGCGGTTCGCCGAAGCGGGAGAGGGTGAGCGCGCCCGCCACCGCCACGGCGAAGCCGAGGACCGCCAGCCAGGCCAGCCCCTCGCGGGTCCGGTCGCCCAGCCAGGCCACCCCCACCAGCGCCGGGCCGACCGTCTCGCCCAGCACCAGGCCGGCGGTCGCCGCCGTCACCGAGCCCCGCTGGAGCGCGGAGGTGAGCAGCAGGAACCCGGCGGCCCCGCCCAGCAGCAGGGCGTAGAGCGCCGGGTTCGCCAACTCGCCCGGCTCGAAGGAGTCGATGAGCCGGACCGCGACCTCCACCACCCCGAAACCCGTCCCCGCCGCCAGCCCCAGCACCAGTGCGCGCGAGCCGTCCGGCAGCCGCCCCGCCGCCGCCCCCACCAGGAGGACGAGCCCGGCCGCGACCAGCAGCCCCCACCCCAGCGCCGCCGGCCCGGTGCCCGACCCCTCCTCCCCGGAAGCCAGCCCCAGCATCAGCAGCCCCGCGCACACCACGGCCACCGCGCCCCACTCCCGCCCCGACAGCCGTACGTGCAGCAGCCGCGCCGCCACCACGGCCGTCACCGCCAGGCTGGAGGCCATCGCCGCGCCCACCGCGTAGATCGGGATGTGCCGCAGGGCCACGATCTGGAGCACGAAACCGGCCCCGTCCAGGCACAGCCCCACCACGTACCGCCACTGCCGGACCGCCCGCAGGAACAGCGCGGTGTCCACGCCGGACCCCGTCCCCGGCGCCGTCGACCGGGCCGCCACCGCCTGGAGGACCGACGCCGTACCGAAGCAGACCGCCGCACCCAGGGCGCAAATCATCCCAATCAGCACGAAGCGACTCTAGGTCACCACCGTGACAAGGGTGTGACGGCGGCCGGATTCCATCCCCCCGCGCCCCCGCTCTACTCTGTCGGCAGCCGTCGGCAGCACACGCCACACAGGGGGAGCGAAATTCACATGGACACCAGCAACACCAACCGGCGCCGGATGCGGTCGGGCGGGGTCGCCCTGGGCGGCGTGGGACTGCTCGCCGCCAGCCTCGTGGCCTGCGGAAGCTCCGACGAGCCCGACCGGCGCTGCGCGTCCCGCTCCACGCTGGAGCACCTGAACAGCAAGGAGTGCAAGAGCGGCGGCCACGGCTCGTACTACTACGGCGGCTACGTCAGCTCCGGCAAGGTCGCCGGCGGCAGCTTCGACAAGTCGGCGGTCACCCGCGGCGGCATCGGCGGCCACAGCGGCTCCGGCTCCAGCGGCGGCTGATCCCGTGGAGCGCCACACCATCGAACCCCGCCCCGACTGGCAGAAGACCGTCGAGGAACAGGGCCTGATCTACCCCCTCACCCGCTTCCCCGACGACTCCCTGCGCCCCTACTGGGACGAGAGCGCGTACTACTCCTTCACGCTCCCGGAGGTCGAGGCGCTGGAGGGGGTCGTCGAGGAACTGCACGCCATGTGCCTGGCCGCGGCCGCGCACATCGTCGAACAGGACCGCTTCGCGGACCTCGGGATCACCGACCCGAAGCTGGTCACGCTCATCACCGAGTCCTGGCGCAGGCGCGCCGAGCAGCCCTCCCTCTACGGCCGCTTCGACCTGCGCTACGACGGGTCCGGCAGCCCCGCCAAACTGCTGGAGTACAACGCCGACACGCCGACCTCCCTGGTGGAGGCGGCGAGCCCGCAGTGGTTCTGGATGGAGGAGCGCTTCCCCGGCGCCGACCAGTGGAACTCCCTCCACGAGCGCCTCGTCGACGCCTGGCGCCGCCAGGCCGAACTGCTGCCGCCCGGTCCGCTGCACTTCGCGCACTCCGAGACGGACGAGCTGGGCGAGGACCTGATGACGGTCGCCTACCTCCAGGAGACCGCCCAGCAGGCCGGGATCGAGACCCACCACCTGTCGGTGGAGCAGATCGGCTGGGACAGCCTGTCCGGCCGGTTCGTGGACGAGAAGCTCCGCTTCATCCGCGCCTGCTTCAAGCTCTACCCGTGGGAATGGCTGGCCACCGACGAGTTCGGGCCGCAGGTGCTCGGCACCTACGACCAGGGCGGCGGCTCCGGCACCACCGTGTGGATCGAGCCGGTGTGGAAGATGCTGCTCGCCAACAAGGCGCTGCTGGCGGTCCTGTGGGAGCTGTTCCCCGAGCACCCGAACCTGCTCCCCGCCTACCTCGACGGCCCGCGCGAACTCGCCGGAGCGGACTCCACCGGCTACGTGGCCAAGCCGCTGCTGGGCCGCGAGGGCGCCGGGGTCACGCTCCACGAGGCGGGCGAGGACGGCGAGCCGTTCGTCCCGGCCGAGGGGGAGACGTACGTCTTCCAGGCCCTGGCACCCCTGCCCGACTTCGACGGCAACCGCGTCGTCCTCGGCGCGTGGGTCGTCGAGGAGGAGGCGGCCGGGCTCGGCATCCGGGAATCGGCGGGGCCGGTCACGGACGAGTACGCCCGCTTCCTGCCCCACGTCATCCTCTGACCGTTCCGTCCGTCAGCCGGCGAGGACGGTCCTGAGCTGGTCCAGCCCCCAGTCCAGGTCCTCCTTGGAGATCACCAGCGGCGGTGCGATGCGGATCGTGGAGCCGTGGGTGTCCTTCACCAGGACGCCGAGCTCCATCAGCCTCTCGGAGATCTCCCGGCCCGTCCCGCGGGCCGGGTCGATGTCCACGCCGGCCCACAGACCGCGCCCGCGCACGGCGGTCACCGCACCGGCGCCGACCAGCAGGTTCAGCTCGCGGTGCAGGTGGTCGCCGAGTTCGGCGGCCCGCTGCTGGTACTCGCCCGAGCGCAGCATCGCCACCACCTCCAGGGCGACCGCGCAGGCGAGCGGGTTCCCGCCGAAGGTGGACCCGTGCTCGCCGGGCCGGAACACCCCGAGGACGTCCCGGTCGGCCACCACCGCGGACACCGGTACGACACCGCCGCCGAGCGCCTTGCCCAGGATGTACACGTCGGGGACGACCCCCTCGTGCTCGCAGGCGAAGGTCTTCCCGGTCCGCCCGAGGCCCGACTGGATCTCGTCCGCCATGAACAGGACGTTCCGCTCGCGCGTCAGTTCCCGTACGCCGGTCAGGTATCCGGCCGGCGGCACCAGCACCCCCGCCTCGCCCTGGATGGGCTCCAGCAGTACGGCGACCGTGTTCTCGGTGACGGCGTGGGCCAGCGCGGTGAGGTCCCCGTACGGGACGATCTCGAAGCCGGGGGTGTAGGGGCCGAAGTGGTCGCGGGCGTCGTGGTCCGTGGAGAAGGACACGATGGTGGTGGTCCGGCCGTGGAAGTTGTCGGCGGCGACCACGATCTTGGCGTGGCCGTCCGGGACGCCCTTGACCTCGTAGCCCCACTTGCGGGCGGTCTTCACCGCCGTCTCCACGGCCTCCGCGCCCGTGTTCATGGGCAGCACCATCTCCTTGCCGCACAGCGCCGCGAGCTCCGTACAGAAGTCGGCGAAGCGGTCGTGGTGGAAGGCGCGGGAGGTGAGGGTGACCCGCTCCAGCTGGTCCCGGGCGGCATCGATCAGACGCCGGTTGCCGTGGCCGAAGTTGAGGGCCGAGTAGCCGGCGAGCATGTCCAGGAACCTGCGGCCCTCGACGTCGGTCATCCACGCCCCCTCGGCCGACGCGACGACGACGGGCAGGGGGTGGTAGTTGTGCGCGCTGTGCGCGTCGGCGGAGCGGATGGCATCAGCTGTTGTCGACACGGGGTCTCCGATCGTCCGTCAAGTCCTGTGACGAGGGTGGCGTCACTGTGCATCCTCGCTCGCGGGGCGGGAGGAGAAACCTTTCGCGCGGCGCGCCCGCTAAGGTGGGCGGTACGCACGGCGACTGGCGCACGGAGAACCGACTCCGGGGGAGTCGTGCGCGCACGACCGCACACAGGGCCGCTCGCCTGGGCCTCGCGGGGACGAACCGACATCGACCCCGGAGGACCCGCCATGACCGCGCGCCGCCATCCCGCCCTTTTCGCGACCGACCCCGAACTGGCGTCCTTCGTCGCGGCGGAAGAAGTGCTGCAGGCCGAGACCCTGCGCCTGATCCCCAGCGAGAACTACGTGTCCGCCGCCGTGCTCGAAGCCTCCGGCACGGTGCTCCAGAACAAGTACAGCGAGGGCTACCCGGGCCGCCGCTACTACGAGGGCCAGCAGAACGTCGACCGCGTCGAGGCCCTGGCGATCGAGCGGGCGAAGGGCCTGTTCGGGGTCGGCCACGCCAACGTCCAGCCGTACTCCGGCTCCCCCGCCAACCTCGCCGTCTACCTCGCCTTCGCGAAGCCCGGCGACACGGTGATGGGCATGGCCCTGCCGATGGGCGGGCACCTCACCCACGGCTGGGGCGTCTCGGCGACGGGCTCCTGGTTCCGGGGCGTGCAGTACGGCGTCTCCGCCGGTACCGGCCGCATCGACTACGACGCCGTGCGCGAGCAGGCCCTCGCCGAACGACCGAAGATCATCTTCTGTGGCGGTACGGCCCTGCCGCGCACGATCGACTTCGAGGCCTTCGCCTCGATCGCGAAGGAAGCCGGCTCGGTCCTCGTCGCCGACGTGGCCCACATCGCGGGCCTGATCGCGGGCGGGGCGCACCCCTCCCCGGCGGACCACGTCGACGTGATCTCCACGACCACCCACAAGACCCTGCGCGGTCCGCGCGGCGCGATGCTGATGTGCCGCGAGGAGCACGCGAAGGCCATCGACAAGGCGGTCTTCCCCGGTCTCCAGGGCGGCCCGCACAACCAGACCACGGCGGGCATCGCGGTGGCCCTGCACGAGGCCGCGCAGCCCTCCTTCACCGCGTACGCGCACGCGGTGGTGGCCAACGCGAAGGCGCTCGCCGCCGAACTGCTGGCCCGGGGCTTCGACCTGGTGTCGGGCGGCACCGACAACCACCTGATCCTGATGGACCTGACCTCGCGCGGGGTCCCCGGCAAGGTCGCGGCCAAGGCGCTGGACCGCGCGGGCATCGTCGTGAACTACAACACGGTCCCGTTCGACCCGCGCAAGCCGTTCGACCCGTCGGGCATCCGCATCGGCACCCCGTCGCTGACCTCGCGCGGCCTGTCGGCGGAGCACATGCCGCTGGTCGCGGACTGGATCTCCCGGTCGGTCGACGCCGCCGCCAAGGGCGACGAGGCGGCCCTCGCCGCCGTCCGCGCCGAGGTCGGCGACCTCATGGCGGCCTTCCCGGCCCCGGGCCTCCCGCTGTCGTAACTCGGGCCGTCACCCGGCCGGCCTCGCCGCCGCGGGGCCCGGGCAGCGGTACCGCCCGGGCCCCGCGGTAAGCGGTCGCTCGACCGGGGCAAGATCAGGCCGCCCCGCTACCGTCCGGTACCCGTGCGGGGTACGGCCGGTGCCGGGGTCCACCGGCAGGGTTCCGGCCAGCGGCGGGCACGGGCCCGCCCCCGCACCTGAGAGAATGGGGCCATGGCTTCTGATCGTCCTCGCGCGCTCTCCGGTATCCAGCCCACCTCCGGTTCGTTCCACCTCGGGAACTACCTCGGAGCCATCCGCCAGTACGTCGCCCTGCAGGAGACGCACGACGCCTTCTACATGGTGGTCGACCTCCACGCGATCACCATGCCGCAGGATCCGAAGGACCTCCGCGCGAACACCCGCCTCTCCGCCGCCCAGCTCCTCGCGGCCGGCCTGGACCCCGAGCGGTGCACGCTCTTCATCCAGAGCCACGTGCCCGAGCACGCCCAGCTCGGCTGGGTCATGAACTGCATCACCGGCTTCGGCGAGGCCAGCCGGATGACCCAGTTCAAGGACAAGTCCGCCAAGGGCGGCGTCAACAACGCCACCGTCGGCCTGTTCACGTACCCGATCCTCCAGGTCGCCGACATCCTGCTCTACCAGGCGAACGCCGTCCCGGTCGGCGAGGACCAGCGCCAGCACATCGAGCTGACCCGCGACCTGGCCGAGCGCTTCAACACGCGCTTCGGCCAGACGTTCACCCTCCCCGCGGCGCACATCGTCAAGGAGGTCGCGAAGATCTACGACCTCCAGGACCCGACGATCAAGATGTCGAAGTCGGCGTCCTCCCCCAAGGGCCTGATCAACCTCCTCGACGAGCCCAAGGTCACCGAGAAGAAGATCAAGAGCGCCGTCACGGACACCGAGGCGGAGATCCGCTTCGACACCGAGAAGAAGCCCGGCGTCAGCAACCTGCTCACCATCTACTCCACCCTCACGGGCGAGACGATCGCCGAGCTGGAGGCCAAGTACGAGGGCAAGGGCTACGGCGCGCTGAAGACCGACCTGGCCGGCGTGATGGTCGACTTCGTCACACCCTTCAAGCAGCGCACCCAGGAGTACCTGGACGACCCGGAGACCCTGGATTCCCTGCTGGCCAAGGGTGCGGAGAAGGCCCGCGCGGTCGCCGCCGAGACCCTCGCGCAGACGTACGACCGCCTCGGTTTCCTGCCCGCGAAGCACTGACGGACCGAGGCCCCTGGCGGTCGGGGGGGTGCTGCCGCCACACTGAGCGGCAGCACCACCGCCGCCCGGCAACCGCGCACACAGACACACGGAGGAGACAGACGTGGGGACCGTAACGCTCGGCGTTTCGATCGCGGTCCCGGAGCCTTACGGCAGCCGGCTCCAGGAGCTGCGCGCGGGCTTCGGGGACGTCGCCGCGCACGGCATTCCCACGCACGTCACCCTCGTACCGCCCACCGAGGTGGACACGGACCGGCTGCCGCAGATCCGGGCCCACCTGGCCGAGGTCGCGCTGTCCTCCCGTCCCTTCGCGATGCGGCTCGCGGGGACGGGTACCTTCCGTCCCCTCTCGCCGGTCGTCTTCGTCCAGCTCGCCGAGGGCGCCCCGGGCTGCACCCGGCTCCAGGGCCGCGTCCGTGATCCCGAGGGCCCGATCAACCGGGAGCTGGCGTTCCCGTACCACCCGCACGTCACGGTCGCCCACGGGATCTCCGAGGAGGCGATGGACCGGGCCTTCGCCGAGCTCGCCGACTACGCCGCCGAGTGGCTGTGCGAGGGCTTCGCGCTCTACGAGCAGGGCTCGGACGGAGTCTGGCGCAAACTGCGCGAGTACCCGTTCGGCAGCGGTCCGACGGGCGTCCCCGCACAGTCCGGGTCACCCGCCGCCACGGCCGCCGAGGCATCGGCGCGGCGCTCCTGACGCAGCGGGCGCAGGGCCTGGAAGGCGCGGAACCTGAGCCTTCGCAGGACCAGGATGTGGAACGGACGGGCCGTCGGGCGAAAAGTCACAATCGACGACCGTAGTACCCGAAACCGGCAATCCCGGCTATTTGCGGCAGCTCAATTACGGTGGCCCCATGGACTGGCTGACGAAACTCCCGGTGATCGGGCCGCTGGCGTCCGCCGCCATGCGGACGCATGCGTGGCGTTCCTACGAGCGGCTCGACCGGGTGCACTGGACCCGGCTGGCGGCCGCCATCACCTTCATCAGTTTCCTCGCGCTCTTCCCGCTGATCACCGTCGCGGCCGCCGTGGGCGCCGCCCTGCTCAGCCAGGAGCAGCTCGACCGGTTGCAGAAGAACCTCTCCGACCAGGTCCCCGGCATCTCCGACCAGCTCGACATCAACGGGCTCGTCGCGAACGCCGCCACGATCGGTCTCGTCGCTGGCGCCCTGCTGCTCTTCACGGGGATCGGCTGGATCGGCTCGATGCGGGACTGCCTGCGCGCGGTGTGGGACAGGGACGACGAGGACGAGGGCAACCCCTTCGCCCGCAAGGGAAAGGACGCCCTCGTCCTGCTCGGCCTCGGCGGCGCCGGCATCGCCTCGGCCGCGGCGTCGATCATCGGGTCCAGCGCGGTCGGCAAGTCCGGCGAGGCGCTCGGCCTGTCCTCCGCGGGCGCGGGCGGGGCGGTGCTGCGGTCCGCGGCCTTCCTGGTGGGCGTGGTGGCGGCCTTCCTGCTGCTGCTCTACGTCCTGACCCTGCTGCCCGGGGTCGAACCCCCGCGCGGCCGCCTGATCCAGGCGGCCCTGATCGGCGCGGCGGGCTTCGAGCTGCTGAAGCTGCTGCTCAGCGGCTACATGCGGGAGGTCGCGGGCAAGAGCATGTACGGGGCCTTCGGCGTGCCGATCGCCCTGCTGCTGTGGATCAACTTCATGGCCAAGCTGCTGCTGTTCTGCTCCGCCTGGACCGCGACCCGCGACGACGCCGACGGCGACGGCGACGGCGCGCAGGACCCGGAGCCCGGTGACGGGCCGGAAGCCGGGTCCGGGCCGGACGCGGAACCCCGGCCGGACCCGGCGCCCGCACCACGGCCCGCCTGACGCCCCGACCGCCGGGCCGCCCGACCGCCTCACCGCCGGGCCGCCTCACCGCCGACCGCCCGGCCGGCGGGCCCGGCTCCGGCCGGGTGGCTCAGGCGTCCAGGCCGCCCTGGCTGCCCGGGCCCCGGCGGCCGCGCGGCCAACGCCGGTTGACCACGAACGCCCCGCCGGCCAGGACGGCCAGCGCCCCGCCCGCGATGCCCATCGCCGTGCCGATGCCGCTGCTGCCCGAGTCGTCGCCGCCCGCCGTCGGGCTGTTCTCGTGCGACTGGGCGGGGGAGCCGTACGAGGTGGTGTCCGCGCTCTTCGGCGGCACCAGCTCGCCCACCGGCCGGACCTTCCCGGCCGCCGCGAAGCCCCAGTCGAAGAGCGCGGCGGTCTCCTCGTACACCGAGTTGGCCCCGCCGGTGTCCGGGTTCATGACCGTGACCAGCAGCTTCTTCGACCCCTGCTGGGCGGCGCCAGTGAAGGTGGATCCGGCCATGGTGGTGTTGCCGTTCTTCACCCCGGCGATGCCCTTGTAGGGGCTGATGCCGCCCGCGCCCGTCATCAGCCGGTTGGTGTTCTGGATCTCGAAGAAGTCGCGGGGCTTGCCTTCCTCCTGGAGGCCGGGGAACTTCGCCGTCACCGTGCCGCAGTACTCCCGGAAGTCCTCCTTCTGGAGGCCGGAGCGGGCGATGAGGGTGAGGTCGTAGGCGCTCGACACCTGCTCGGGGGCGTCGTAGCCGTCCGGCGACACCACGTGGGTGTCCAGCGCCTGGAGCTCCTCGGCGTGCGCCTGCATGTCCCTGACGGTCTTGTCGATGCCGCCGTTCATGGCCGAAAGCACGTGCACGGCGTCGTTGCCGGACTTCAGGAACACCCCGAGCCACAGGTCGTGGACCGTGTACTCGTGGTCCTCCTTCACCCCGACGAGGCTGCTGCCCGGGCCGACCCCGGACATCTCCTCGTCGGTGACCTTGTGGACCTTGTCCTTGGGCAGGCCCGGCAGCACCGTGTCCGCGAACAGCATCTTCATGGTCGAGGCCGGGGGCAGCCGCCAGTGGGCGTTGTGGGCCGCCAGGACCTCCCCGGTCTCGGCGTCGGCGACGATCCAGGAACGCCCGGTGATGTTCGCCGGCAGGGCGGGCGCGCCGGGCAGCAGGTTCACCTGGGTGCCCGGCTGGCCGAGCGAGGCACCGCCGACGCTGGACATCGCCGCGGGGGGCGCGGGAGCCGCCTTGGCCCTGGGCGGCTGTCCCTTCCCGTCGGCGGCCGGCGGCGGGGGTTCCGGGTCGGCGTGGGCGGGCGGCGCCAGCATCGCGGGAACCAGCAGCGCGGCGGAAAGGACCGTCAGCGCGGTCTTCTTGGCAGACACGCAGGTGAAAGTACATCCTGATGGGCTGTCCGCCGTCGTGGACCGGCCAACCCGCCGCAACCACCGCCGGGACAGCCCACCCCGGCGCGTCCGTCCTGGGTACCGATCCGATACTGGGGTCATGAAACTCAGCCGCACCTCCTCCTGGTTCCTGCTCGCCTTCGGAGTGTGGAGCTGGTTCATCTGGGTGTCCTTCGTCCGGAACCTGTGGAAGAACGCCAGCGGCCTGTCCTTCGACACGGCCGGTGACCCTACGGGGTACTTCTGGGTCCACTTTCTCCTTGCGGTGACGTCCTTTCTCCTGGGGACGGCCGTTGGTGTGATCGGGTTGCGTGGCGTGCTGGCTCTGCGTCGGGAATCACGATGACCGTATTTGTCTTTGTTCTGATCGCTCTGGCGGTCCTGACGCTGCTGGTGTTCGTTCACCGCTGGCTCTGGATCCGGCTGTTCCGCGACACGACGCGGCCGGGCAGCCCGGTCCGCCGCGCGGGCACCGTCGCCGCCTTCCTGCTGCCGGTGCTGGCGCTGGCCGCCCTCACGGCGGGCCGCGCGGGCGCGCCCTTCTGGCTCCAGCGGACCGTCGCCTGGCCGGGCTTCATGTGGCTGGCGGTGCTGCTGTACCTGACGCTGGCCATGCTGGTCGCCGAGGTGGTCCGCCGCGTGTGGCTGCGCCGCCCGGCCCGCACGCCCCTGGCAGCCGGAGCCGGACGGGGCTCCGCCCCGCACGAGCCGGAGCCGCTGGTCCGCGAGGAGGCGGGCCCGGGCGACTCCGGCCGCGGCGACTCCGGCCACGCGGGTGACGCCGGCGCGGCCGGCGCGGGTCCCGGGGACCTGGCCACGGCCGCGGCCCCCGTGGCGCAGGGCGGCCCGGGCGAGGGACCCGAGGGGGTCACCCGCCGGCTGTTCGTGGCGCGGACCCTCGGCGGCGCGGCCCTGGTCGCCACCGCCGCCACCGTCGGCACCGGAACGTACGGGGTGCTGCGCGGGCCGCGCGTGAAGCGGGTCCAGGTCCCCCTGGCCCGGCTGCCGCGCGCGGCGCACGGCTTCCGCATCGCCGTCGTCAGCGACGTGCACCTGGGTGCGGTCCTGGGGCGCGCCCACGCGCAGCGGATCGTCGACACCGTCAACCGCACGCAGCCGGACCTGATCGCGATCGTCGGCGACCTCGTCGACGGTGACGTCCAGGACCTCGGCCCCGCCGCCGAGCCGCTGCGCCGGCTCACGTCCCGGCACGGCACCTTCTTCGTCACCGGCAACCACGAGTACTTCTCCGGCGCCCAGCAGTGGGTCGACCACGTCCGTGAGCTCGGCCTGACCCCGCTGGAGAACGCCCGCCGCGAGCTCCCGTACTTCGACCTCGCCGGGGTCAACGACGTGGCCGGCGAGACCGAGGGCCACGGCCCCGACTTCCAGGCGGCCCTCGGCGACCGCGACCGGTCCCGTACGTCCGTCCTCCTCGCCCACCAGCCGATCGTGATCGACGACGCCGTGCGGCACGGCGTGGACCTCCAGCTCTCCGGGCACACCCACGGCGGACAGCTGTGGCCCGGCAAGTACCTCGCCGAGCTGGCCAATCCCACCGTCGCGGGCCTGGAGCGCTACGGCGACACCCAGTTGTACGTGTCCCGCGGAGCGGGAGCCTGGGGTCCGCCCGTCCGGGTCGGGGCGCCGTCCGACATCACCGTCGTCGAACTTGCCTCATACCAGGCCTGACCAGGGCCGACCGGGCATCGCGGACCTTCCCGTGGCTGCTTTTCCGTGATTGGGTGACCGATTATCGGATAGCGGGTTCGAATATCGGGGGTTCAGGGGATGCGGTCTGTCCGCTCGAAGGCCATCGCGGCCGGGCTGGTCCTGGGGGTGGCGGGCGTCGGCGGGTGGATGCTGCTGCCCACGGGGGACGACGGCAGGCGCGTGATCCGGGTCGGGACGACCGACGTCGTCTCGGCGCTCGACCCGGCCGGGGCCTACGACGCCGGATCCTGGGCGCTGTTCAGCAACGTCTACCAGTCGCTCCTGACCATCAGGACCGGCTCGGACACCCCGGTCCCGGACGCCGCGTCCTCCTGCAAGTTCGTCGGGCAGAAGCTGACCACCTACCAGTGCGAGCTCCGCCCGGACCTGAAGTTCCCCGGGGGCCGGGCGGTCACGGCCGAGGACGTGAAGTTCTCCTTCGACCGGATCAAGCGGATCAACTCCGACCAGGGACCCGCCCCGCTGTTCAACACCCTGGAGTCGGTGAAGGCCGAGGGCCGCACGGTCACCTTCAACCTGTCGGCCCGCGACGCCACCTTCCCCTTCAAGATCGCGACGGGTGCCGCCTCGATCGTCGACAAGGAGAAGTACCCGGCCGGCGCGCTCCGCGAGGGGAACGGGGCCGACGGCACGGGCCCGTACGTCCTGGACGCGTACGAGCCGGGCGAGAGCGCCGAGCTGAAGCCCAACCCGGCCTACAAGGGGCAGGGCAAGCCCGCCCGGGCGAGCGTCACCGTCCGGTACTTCGAGGACTCCGCCGACCTCGACAAGGCCTGGCGGGAGCGGCAGGTCGAGGTCGCGCACCGCGACATGCCGCCCGAGGTCCTCGCGGGCCTGAACCCGGGCATGAAGGACACCCGCTACCAGGCGTCCGGCGGTAGCGAGACCCGCGCCGTGGTCTTCAACGTCCGCCCGGGTTCCGCGGCGGAGAAGCCGGCCGTCCGCCAGGCCGTGGCCGCCGTACTGGACCGCTCGAAGATCTCCGGCGACGTGTACAAGGGCACGGTCACCCCGCTCTACTCCCTCGTCCCGGCGGGCATCGCGGCGCACAGCACGCCCTTCTACGACGCGTACCCGTCGCCCAACGGCACGCTCGCCCGCAAGCTCCTCAAGGACGGCGGGATCACCGCTCCCGTCACGCTGACGCTGGGCGTGAACCAGCGCGGCGCGAACGAGGCCGAGGCCGGGGAGATCAAGCGGCAGCTGGAGTCCACCGGCCTGTTCCAGGTGACCGTGAAGCCGGTCCAGGAGTGGGCGGACTTCCAGAAGGGGTACGCGGCCGGCGCGTACGACGCCTACACGATCGGCTGGATCGCCGACTTCCCGGACGCCGACAACTTCCTCGCCCCGCTGGTCGGCGCCGGGTCCAGCATGAACAACGGCTTCTCCGACAAGACCGTCGACGAGCTGATCACCCGCACCCAGTCCTTCTCGGACCGCGCCGGGGCGGCCGCCGACTTCCGCGAACTCCAGAAGGCCGTCGCCCAGCAGGTCCCGATGCTGCCGATCTGGCAGAAGAAGGACTACGTCATGTCCCGCGAGGCCGTCACCGGCGCGCAGTACCTCTCCGACGGCACGGGCGTCTGGCGCCTGTGGGAGCTGAACTGGCTGTGACGGACCCGGTCTGACGGACCGGTTCCTCCGGGCGACGCCCCCGTTCAGTCGAGCGGGGGCGTGTCCCCGTGCGCCAGCAGGAGCGTGCGCAGGGCCTCGGCGAGGGCGGAGGACCCCTCGCGGCCGAGGGGCTCCAGCAGCCGGGCGTAGTGGTCGAGGTGGGCCTCCATCACCTTCCCGCTGATCTCCAGGCCCCGGTCCGTCAGCCGGATCCGCACCGAGCGCCGGTCGGTCTCGTCGCGCACCCGCTCCACGAGCCCCTTGGCCTCCAGGCGGTCGATGCGGTTGGTGATGGCGCCCGAGGTCACCATGGCGGCGGGGATCAGGGCCCCGGCGGTCAGCGCGTACGGGGGGCCCGAGCGGCGCAGGCTGGCGAGGAGGTCGAACTCGCCGACCTCCAGGCCGTGTTCCGCCATGAAGGTCTTGAGCTGCTTGTCGATGATCCGGGCCATCCGCTGGATCCGGGCCAGCGCTTCGACGGGCCACAGTCCGTCCGTCAGGTCGGGGCGTTCGGCCGTCCACTGTCCGATGACGTGGGCCACCATGTCGTTCTCCATGCCGCGAGAATACCTCAACGTTAAGACACTTGACGTTGAGGTAGTGGGCCTGATTTTATCTCAACGTTGAGATTGTCAAGGTTGAGGAAGTGGGTCGGGCCATGTCTGCCACCACCCGTGCGAGCACCGCGAGCACCCCCGCGGGCACTCCCGCGAACACCCCGTACCCCCCGGTCGCACCGGGCCCGAGCGGGAGCGCCGAGCGCGCCGGGAGCCCGGTCCGGCCCGTTCCCGTCCTGTGGCTCGCCCTGCTGGCCACGCCCCTCGCCGCCGGGGCCAACGCGCCGGTGCTGATCCTTCCCGAGCTGGCGGGCTCCCTCGGCGTCCCCGTCGGCTCCGCCGCCCAGCTGCTCACCGCCTTCGGCTGGGCCGTGGCCGTCGGCACCCCGCTGCTCGCCGGGCTGCTGCGCCGCCGGGGCCTGGCGGCCCTGCTCCACCTGGCCGCCGCGCTGACCCTGGCCGGCGCCGTGCTCGTCGCCGTCTCCCCCTGGCTGCCGCTCACCCTGCTCGGCCGCTGCGCCCAGGCCGCGGGCGGCGCCGGCTTCGTCGCCGCCGCGATCAGCCTCGCCGGGACCGCCCGCCGGATGGGCGTCATCAGCGCCGGCTTCGGCATGCTCGGCGCGACCGGACCGCTGCTCGGCCAGGTCCTCACGCAGGCGGTGTCCTGGCGGCTGGCCCTCGCCGTGCCGGTGGTCACCCTGCTCGCCGTCCCGGCCGTCCTCCGCCACACCGGGCGGGCGCCGGCGGCGCCCGCGCCGGGCCGCTTCGACGCCCGGGGCGCGGCCCTGCTGACCGTGCTCGCGACCGCCCTGGTGCTGCTGGCGACCGCTCCGCTCGCCGCCCTGGGCGCGGCCCTCGCCGCCGCCGCACTGCTCGTCCTGCACGTACGCCGCTGCCCCGACGGCTTCGTACCGGCCGTCCTGCTGCGCTCGCCCGTCTTCCTCGTCTCGGCGCTGCTCGCGCTCGTCCTGTCGACGTCCTACTTCACCGTGCTGCTGTCGGTGCCCCGGCTGCTCGCCGAGCGCGCCGGCTGGGACACGGGCTCCGCCGGGGCCGGACAGCTCGTGGCCCTGCTCGCCGGATCCGCCCTGTCCTGGCCGCTCGCCGCCGCCTCGGCCCGCATGAGCCGCACGGCCGTCCGTACGGTCCTCGTCGCGACCGGCGCCGCCTCGGCCCTCGTCGCGCTCCTCGCGGACTCGGCCCCGCTGCTGCTGGCGGCCACGGCGGCGGGCGTGTTCACCGCCTCCGCCGCCAACGCCGTCCTGTCCACGCACGCCGTGGCCAGTGCCCCCGACGCCGGCCGACGGCCCGCGGCCATCGGCCTGTTCACCCTCTGCTACCAGCTGGGCGGCGCCTTCGGCCCCGCCCTCGCGACCCTCCTGGTGCTCGGAGCCTGAACCGGGCGGTCGCGGCCCGTACTCCTGGCTACTCCTCGCCGGGATGCGGGTCCGAGGCCCGCTTGCCGCGCGCGACCGCCGTCTGGGCCATGCCCGGCAGGAAGTCCGCGAACAGTTCGTGCACCTCGCGCACCAGCGGACGCAGCACCCGGAACCGGGCAAGGACGATGCCCCGCGTCGTCAGCTGTGCCCCGCGCTCCGCGAGCCGCCGGGTCTTCTGGCTGTCCGGCGAGCGGTCGAACACCCAGTACAGGACCAGCCCCATCTGCGAGAGCCACATCAGCTCCGGCAGTACGTCGGCCAGTTCGTCCGGGACCTTCGTCTTCGCGCCGGCGAGCACCTCGCGGTGCATGTCGATCGCCGCCTTGCGCGCCGGTTCCGATTCCGGCGAGAAGGGGCTGAGCGGACTCTCGGGGTCCGCGGCGTTCTTGAAGAACTGCGAGGCGAACTCGTGGTAGGGCGCCGCGATGTCCAGCCAGCTCGTCAGGACCCCCGCGAGCCGCTTCTGAAGGTCGGTCTCCTGGTCCAGGATGGGCCGGACCGCCCTCTGGTGGGCCGCGCCGATCCGGTCGTAGAAGCCCTGGACCAGGTGCTCCTTCGACTCGAAGTAGTAGTACGCGTTGCCGACCGAGACCCCTGCCTCCTTGGCGATGCCCCGCATGGTCGTCTTGTCGAAACCGCGCTCCTGGAAGAGCCGGAGCGCGGTTTCGAGGATGAGCGTCCGGGTCTGCTCGCTCTTGGGCGCCTTCTGATCTGTCACGGTGTCCGACCTTATCGGGGTACGGCGCACTGGTCGTCACAGAGTGGGTCCCCGTGCTCCGCTTCGGGGTTGGTCCGTACCGCGTGGCGCACGGCGGCGGCGGTGTGCATGGCCGCCTTGGCGAAGGGCCGGCCGGCCGGTGTGGCCAGCCAGTTCGCCTTCGGGCGGTGCTCGGCGAGGGCCCACAGGCACACGATGAAGGCGTCGGTACCGCTCCACACCTGGCCCTGGTCGCCGATCACGGTGATCTCCCTGAGGGTCGCCCGGTGGTCGAGCGCCGGGTAGCGGTGCCGGGCCTCGTAGGACGCGGCCGGTACGAGCCGCAGCGGTACGAGCCACCGCTGGGCGAGCAGCCAGTGCCGGATGTGCACGCAGACCGGGCAGTTGGCGTCGTAGAGGACGGTCAGGTGGCGGACGGGCGCCGACCGCGGCCGCACCGCTCAGGCTCCGGCCGGGGCGGTCCACCCCTGCGGGGCGACGGGCGGGGTCTGCTGACGCTCCATGACGCCCCGGCGGCGCATCTTGTTGAGCACCCACACGTTCCCGAGGTGCATGACGCCGAGGACGAGCAGGACGACGCCGAGCTTGACCGACAGTGCCTCGAAGAGGTCGCGGGCCGCGATGATGTCCTCGCTCGACCGCAGGTAGAGGGTCACGAACCCGATGTTCACGAGGTAGAAGCCGACCACCAGGAGCTGGTTGACGGCGTCGGCGAGCTTCTCGTTCCCCTGGAGGACGTCGCCGATGAAGACCCGGCCGTTGCGGCTGAGCGTACGGGCCACCCAGACGGTGAGCCCGATGCTGATGAGCAGGTAGATGACGTACGCGACCACGGTGAGGTCCATTGCCCTCAGCCCCCTTGAACGTGTTCAACTGCTGACGTCCTTGACTGTAGACCTCTTTTTGAACAGGTTCAAGCTTGCTTTTGAACAAGTTCAGGGGGCTGGGGGGATGCGTGCATGTCCTACCGGGCGCCGAGGAACCCGATCAGCAGGTCCGTGATCTCCTCCGGCCGCTCCAGGGAGGGGAGGTGGCCGGCCCAGGGCAGTTCGCGGTACTCGGCGCCCGGGATCAGGGCCGGGAGGCCGGCCGGGATGCGCCGGTAGTCGGGGAGGTCGTGGGCCCCTCCGACGGCGAGCACCGGGGCGGTCACGGACCCCAGGTCGACCTCGGGCTCGGGGAGTTCGTGGCCCCCGGTGGCGGCCAGGGCCCCCTTGAGGTTGCCCAGCTCCATCTCCCGTACGGCGGCGTGCGCGGCCTCGTCGGCCTCCGGGCCGAGCCAGGTGCGGGCGCTCAGCGCCGCCGCTCCCGCCAGGTCCCCGGCCGCCACGAGGGCGTCCTCGGCGGCCCCGTACGCGCGCACCTCCGGGCCGTCCGGCGACAGCCCGGGCCGTCCGGGGCAGAGCAGTGCCACGCGGGCGACCCGCTCGGGGTGCAGGGCGGCGATCAGCAGGGATATCCGGCCGCCGTAGGAGGAGCCGACGAACGAGGCCCGCTCGACGCCCAGCCGGTCCAGCAGGGCCAGTACGTCGCCGTGGTCGCTGTACGGGGCCTCGGCGGCGGGGGAGTCCCCGCAGGTCCGGAAGTCGGCACGGACGACGCGGAAGCCCGCCTCGGCGAGCGGGACCCACTGGGGGTCCCACATGCGCCGGTCGCAGACGGAGGAGTGCAGCAGGACGACGGTGGGCGCGCCGACGGGACCGGTCACGTCATGGGAAAGGATCATCCCGCGATCCTGCCCCGGGCCGGTGCCCACCGCCACCCCGTTTCCCCTGGTCAGGAGTACGGGGTGGGGAGGTGTCAGACGCTCAGGGAGCGGGCGTAGTTGAGCTGGCCCATGACCCACTGCATGGCGTAGGCGTCGGTCGCCGGGATCATCGTCGAGTGGTGGCGGCCGCCGGAGGTGACCGTGACCTGGATGAAGCCGGTGGTGACCTTCTCCTTCATCAGCAGGAACAGCAGGCCGACCAGGCAGAGCAGGGCGAAGACGATCGCCAGCACGATCGCGTGCGTCGGGATCTTCTCCTCGGTGCGCGAGAAGTCGGTGGCGTTCCACATCGCGCCCCGCAGCGGCATCGTCCCCGACGGGGTGATGATCTGGTCGCCGGAGATGGTGATGTCGCCCAGGGCGAACCCGGCGCCGCCCATCGGGCCGGGCACGGGCGCGGGCAGGCCCGCGCCGATGGTCGGCTGGTAGGGCTGGGGCGCCGCCGGGTAGGGCTGCGGGTAGCCGTAACTGGGCTCGCCCGGGCCCCACGTGTAGTCGCCCTGACCGGGCTGCTGCCCCGGACCGCCCGCATAGGGATTCGGCTGCTGCTCACTCATACGGCCGATCTTTCCACAGCGGCCGCCGCCTCCGTACCCCGCGCGCGGGGCCGCGTGGGCCCCGAACGGCCGAGGCCCGCACCCCCGGAGGGGTGCGGGCCTCGGCGCAGGCGGACGGGTCCGCGGCGGGAAGGTCAGAAGCGGCGCGTGATCAGGGCGCGCTTGACTTCCTGGATGGCCTTCGTGACCTCGATGCCACGCGGGCACGCGTCGGTGCAGTTGAAGGTCGTGCGGCAACGCCACACGCCGTCCTTGTCGTTCAGGATCTCCAGCCGCTGCTCACCGGCCTCGTCGCGCGAGTCGAAGATGAAGCGGTGCGCGTTGACGATCGCCGCCGGGCCGAAGTACTGGCCGTCGTTCCAGAACACCGGGCACGAGGACGTGCACGCGGCGCACAGGATGCACTTGGTGGTGTCGTCGAAGCGCTCGCGGTCCTCGGCGGACTGCAGGCGCTCGCGGGTCGGCTCGTTGCCCTTGGTGACCAGGAACGGCATGACGTCCCGGTACGCCTGGAAGAAGGGCTCCATGTCGACCACGAGGTCCTTCATCACCGTGAGGCCCTTGATGGCCTCGACGGTGATCGGCTTCTCCGGGTTGATGTCCTTGATCAGCGTCTTGCAGGCGAGCCTGTTCTTGCCGTTGATCCGCATCGCGTCGGAGCCGCAGATGCCGTGCGCGCACGAGCGGCGGAAGGTCAGCGTGCCGTCCAGGTCCCACTTGATCTTGTGGAGACCGTCGAGCACGCGCTCCTTCGGGTCGATCTCGACCTGGAAGTCCTGCCAGGTCGACTCCTCCGAGATCTCCGGGTTGAAGCGGCGGATCCGGAAGGTGACCGTGATGAACGGCGAGGCGGCGGCCGCCGCCTCCATCTTGTCGAGGGTCGGGGTGGCCATCAGTACTTACGCTCCATCGGCTGGTAGCGGGTGACGACGACGGGCTTGTAGTCCAGCCGGACGGAGTCCTTGCCGTCGGCGCCGACCTCGCGGTACGCCATGGTGTGGCGCATGAAGTTGACGTCGTCGCGGTTCGGGTAGTCCTCGCGGTAGTGACCGCCGCGGGACTCCTTGCGCGCGAGCGCGGACACCGCCATGACCTCGGCCAGGTCGAGCAGGTTGCCCAGCTCGATGGCCTCCAGCAGGTCCGTGTTGAAGCGCTTGCCCTTGTCCTGGACGGACACGTTCTTGTAGCGCTCGCGCAGCTCCGCGATCTTCTCCACCGCGGTCTTGATGGTCTGCTCCGTACGGAACACCATCACGCAGGCGTCCATCGTCTCCTGGAGCTCCAGACGCAGGTCGGCGACCCGCTCGTGGCCCGTGGAGTTGCGCAGGTGCTCGACCAGGTCGGCGACCTGCTGCGCCGGGTTCTCCGGCAGCTCGACGTAGTCGTTCTCGGCCGAGTACTTGGCCGCGGCGATGCCCGAGCGCTTGCCGAAGACGTTGATGTCCAGCAGCGAGTTCGTGCCCAGGCGGTTCGCGCCGTGCACCGACACGCAGGCGACCTCGCCGGCCGCGTACAGGCCGGGGACGACGGTGGTGTTGTCGCGCAGGACCTCACCCTCGACGTTGGTCGGGATGCCGCCCATGGCGTAGTGCGCGGTGGGCTGGATCGGGATCGGGTCCGTGTACGGCTCGATGCCGAGGTACGTACGGGCGAACTCGGTGATGTCCGGGAGCTTCGCGTCGAGCTGCTCCGGCGGCAGGTGCGTCAGGTCCAGGTACACGTGGTCACCGGCGGGACCGCAGCCGCGGCCCTCACGGATCTCGGTGTAGATGGAGCGCGAGACGACGTCGCGGGACGCGAGGTCCTTCATGACGGGCGCGTACTTCTCCATGAAGCGCTCGCCGTCCTTGTTGCGGAGGATGCCGCCCTCACCGCGGGCGCCCTCCGTCAGCAGGATGCCCATGCGCCAGATGCCCGTCGGGTGGAACTGGAAGAACTCCATGTCCTCCAGCGGCAGGCCGCGGCGGTAGCAGGCCGCCTGGCCGTCACCCGTGAGGGTGTGCGCGTTGGAGGTCACCTTGAAGAACTTGCCGGTGCCGCCGGAGGCGTAGATGACGGCCTTCGCCTGGAACACGTGGATCTCGCCAGTGGCGAGCTCGTACGCGACCACGCCGGCCGACTTCGTGACGCCGTCCTCCTCGACCAGCAGCTGGTCCAGGACGTAGAACTCGTTGAAGAACTCCACGCCCTCCTTGACGCAGTTCTGGTACAGCGTCTGGAGGATCATGTGGCCCGTGCGGTCCGCGGCGTAGCAGGACCGGCGGACCGGCGCCTCGCCGTGGTTGCGGGAGTGACCGCCGAAGCGGCGCTGGTCGATGGTGCCGTCCGGGGTGCGGTTGAACGGCAGGCCCATCTTCTCGAGGTCGAGGACCGCGTCGATGGCCTCCTTCGCCAGGATCTCGGCGGCGTCCTGGTCGACCAGGTAGTCACCGCCCTTGACCGTGTCGAAGGTGTGCCACTCCCAGTTGTCGTCCTCCACGTTGGCCAGCGCGGCGGCCATGCCGCCCTGCGCGGCGCCCGTGTGGGAGCGGGTGGGGTACAGCTTCGTCAGCACGGCGGTGCGGCTGCGCTTCGTCGCCTCGATGGCGGCGCGCATGCCGGCGCCACCTGCGCCGACGATGACGGTGTCGTACTTGTGGATCTTCATGGGATTCGCCTCAGCCCCGTTGCCTAGCGGATGTTCGGGTCGAAGGTGAAGATCACCAGCGTGCCCAGAAGGATGGTGAACACCGTGGCGGTGTAGAGCAGGCCCTTCAGCCACAGCCGCGTGTTGGCGCGCTCCGCGTAGTCGTTGATGACGGTACGCAGACCGTTGGCGCCGTGCAGCATGGCCAGCCACAGCATCAGCAGGTCCCAGACCTGCCAGAACGGGGACGCCCAGCGGCCGGCCACGAAGGCGAAGCCGATCTTGGAGACGCCGCCGTCCAGCACCAGCTGGATGAGCAGGTGGCCGATGACGAGCACGACCAGGACGATGCCCGAGAGGCGCATGAAGAGCCACGCGACCATCTCGAAGTTGCCGCGGGTGGAGCGCGGGGTCTTGCCGGTGCGCTTGCGCGGGGCCTCGATGTAAGGCGCCGGGTTGTCGACGTCGTAGAGGGACACGCCCTCCACGTCACCGATGCCCTTTTCGAAAGAAGTGTCAGAAGACATGCGTGTCACTTCCCGAAGAGTTCGAGGTAGGCGTGGCCCAGTACGGGGTACAGGGCCCCGACCATCAGCACGATCCAGACGCCCACGACCGACCAGAGCATCTGCTTCTGGTAGCGGGGGCCCTTGGACCAGAAGTCCACGGCGATGACACGGAGACCGTTGAGCGCGTGGAACAGGATTGCGGCGACGAGGCCGTACTCCAGCAGCGCGACGATCGGAGTCTTGTAGGTAGCCACGACATCGTCGTACGCCTCAGGGGAGACGCGGACGAGAGCGGTGTCGAGGACGTGTACGAACAGGAAGAAGAAAATGAGGACGCCGGTGACTCGATGAGCCACCCAGGACCACATTCCTTCCCGGCCGCGGTACAACGTTCCAGCCGGCACGGAAAACCCTCCGGAAGCGGGGCGGGGGCCAGCCGGCTTCTTTGTCGGTCGGGCCCGGCCGGGTACGGTCCTCCGGCCCCGGACATCGTAGCGACGCTTTGTCGGTTCCCTCGCGCGGGGGCCATCGGTGTGATCAAACAGGCACGGACGGACTATCCCACAGGGGCGAATAGCCCGAAATCGGCCTCAGACAGCCCATCGGCCGAGTCGGTCCCGTCGAGTCCGTCCAGCAGCGAGGGCAGCCGGTCCAGCAGCCGGACCAGCCTGGCCTGCGCGAGCAGGCGCAGCTCGTCGGCCGAGATCGACCGCTCCTCGTCCACCTCGTGAGCCATCCTGCGGCGGATCGCGCCCAGCAGCTGGTCCACCTGCTCCTCGGGCGGATGGCCGTCCAGGCAGATCACGAAGGCGTGCCCGAAGGTCCGCTCGTACTCGGCGCGGGCCGCGTCCAGGGCCAGCAGCGCCGCGTACGGGGCCCCGTGCCCCAGCTCCGCCGAGGACTCCGCGGCCAGGGCCTCGGTGAGGTCGCCCTGGGAGAGGTCGTACGAGGCCTCGTCGGCCGCGGCGAGTAGGGAGGCGGTGTCGGGGTAAGGGCGGTGAGCGGCCACGCGGTGCGCCCAGCGCCGGCTGCCGCAGCAGTGCAGCAGCGCGGCCCGGGCGGCTTCGGGGGGCAGGGAGTCGAATCGCGCCAGCCCGGAGCCGGAGGCTGCGCCGCGGACCTGTGCCGGAAGATGGCTGGACAGCGGAACTCTCCTCGGGGCGTGGCGCGGGTGTACCGCCACGCTAGCGATCTCGGGCGGTGAGTGTCGTACCCATGCGGGGTTTTCACCCGGAAGTGAGCCGAAAGGATGACGTGCGCGCGGAAGGGCTCACCGAAGGACGTACCGGCGGCTGCGCGGGGGGTGTGCCGGAGAGGAGAGCGACCGAGGCCGCCACCCCCCACAGGAGAGGCCCCGGTCGCCATCCGACACGGACTCGTGCGACAAGCCCGTACCCCTGTCAGCGCCGCGAGTGCGTTTTGTGTCACACCTCGCTCCGCGCAGGGTTGGTTGCAGGTTGTACAACTCGTGGACGAGAGGTGCTTGAAAGCCGTAACGTGCGGATTTGCGCCACACGTACAGGACAGTGAACGGGTTGGGGACTTTGCTGGGGGACGACGCGGAGCTGACCGCCGCGGTGCTCGCGGCACAGGACGGCGACGAGAACGCGTTCCGGACTGTGTACCGCGCCGTGCACCCGCGCCTGCTCGGATACGTACGCACGCTCGTCGGGGACGGCGACGCGGAGGACGTGACGTCCGAGGCATGGCTGCAGATCGCCCGCGACCTCGACTCCTTCACCGGCGACGCCGACCGCTTCCGCGGCTGGGCCGCCCGCATCGCCCGCAACCGGGCCCTCGACCACATACGGATGCGCGGCCGCCGCCCCGCCATCGGCGGCGACGACAGCGAGCTGAGCGGCCACGCCGCCGACAGCGACACCGCGAGCGCCGCCATGGAGGCCCTGTCCACCGGCCGCACCATGGCGCTGATAGCCCAGCTCCCGCAGGACCAGGCCGAGGCCGTCGTCCTGCGCGTGGTGGTCGGCCTCGACGCGAAGAGCGCCGCCGAGACCCTGGGCAAGCGCCCCGGCGCGGTCCGCACCGCCGCACACCGGGGACTGAAGAGGCTCGCGGAACTGCTGGGCACTGCCGAACTCGAAGCGGAATTCGGCCCCTGCGTCGGCCATAATGCCGATGACCAGGCACGGGAGCGCGATCTTGACGCCGTACCGGCGCAGCGCGGACGGGCCGGGGGCCTCGTAGAACAAACCGGTGTGACGCATTCACGTTGGCGGACGCAGAAGGACATGTGATGGCCGACGAGCACAACGGGTGGCTGGACGCAGCCGCGGCGGACAGGCTGCTGCGCGGAGAACCCGCCGGCCCGGCCGGAGCGGGCGCCGATCCGCGGGCCCGGGCCGAAGCCGCCCGCCTGCGCGCCGCCCTGGACTCCCTGTCCGTGCCCCGGCAGCCCGGACGGGAACTGCCCGGCGAGGACGCCGCCGTGGCCGCCTTCCGTGCGGCACGGCCCGCCGGCGCCGCCCCGCGGCGGCCCGCCGCCGGCGAGCCCGCCGCCCACGAACCCCTGGTCTCCCTCACCCCGCTGCCCCCCGTACGGGTCCCCGCGCAGCGGCGTACGAGCACCTCCGTGCGCTTCGGCCTCGCGGCGGCCCTGGCCGGCGTCGCGGTCGGCGGGATCGCGGCCGCCGCCGGCAGCGGCCTGCTGGACCGGGCCGCGCGCCACACCGCCGGACCGGCTCCGGCCGTCTCGGTCAGCGCCGACACGGACCGGCCGGCCGGCGGGGAGAACGACGGCCCCGCCCCGCTCATCCCGCGCCCGGACCCCTCCGCGCAACCCGGCGTCGACGGCTTCGCCGCCTCCCCGGGCACATCGCGGATGCCGGGCACGGACACCCGTACGACGCCCGGCACCACCTCGGGCAGCGCCTCCGCCCCGCACCTCCCCGGCGCCGGCACCGGTACGAGTGCCAGCACCGGGTCGGGATCCGGCTCGGGCGTGAACGGCGCCGTGGACGGCGGCCGGGACACGGTCACCGACCGCACCGACAAGACCGAAGGCACCGGCAGCGGCAAGGACCGCGACCGTGACCGCGACAAGCAGGTGCGGGCCGCCGACCTGTGCGAGAGCTACCGGGCGGGGCGGATGAACGACGACCGCCGCGCACGCCTCAGCAAGCTCGCCGGAGCCCTCGCGCTGATCCCGCGGTACTGCGAGGCGGTGCTGGACGGACCCCGCGAGGGCCTCCCGCAGAGCGGTTCCGAAGGGCCGGGCACCGACATCCTCAAGGCGCCGACCCCCAGCCCCCAGGGCAGCTCGCTCGGTTTCCGCAACCGCCGCTGAGCCGGGTCCGGACGGCCCGCGCGACGCCGCCGCGCACTCCGGTAACACTTTTCGAACCGGCGGCGCAGTACATAACGAGCCGACTGGTCATCGGCCGCGCATGAGCCGGGGTTCCCCCCGTACCCCTGGGCTCTGCGCAACCGGCGCGGGCGGGGCACGTTCCCCCGGCCCTGCCCGCGCCCTCAACTTCCCGCCGGTGGATCACCGGCGGCGCGTCACCAGTAGACGACGACCTTGTCGCCCACCTGGACCTGCTCGAACAGGGTCGACAGCCGGGCCTTGTCCCGGACGTTCACGCAGCCGTGCGAGGCGCCGTCGTAGCCGCGGGCCGCGAAGTCGGACGAGTAGTGCACCGCCTGGCCCTGGCTGAAGAACATCGAGTACGGCATCGACGTGTGGTAGATCGTCGACGTCCACTCCTTGGCCTTCCACTCCACCTTGAACTCGCCCTCGCGGGTCGGAGTGTTCTCCGAGCCGAAGCGGACGTCCATCGTGGAGACGACCTTGCCGTCGATCATCCAGGCGAGGGTGCGGCTCTCCTTGCTGATGCACATGACCCGGCCCGTCATGCAGCGCGGGTCCGGCGCGTCGACCTCGTTCGTGGTCGGCGGGCGCAGTTCCTGGTCGGTCGGCTTCTTGCTGGCGCCCTGGATCTTCTGCCAGGTCGCGTCGTCCACGGAACCCGTCGCCGGGAGCCCGTTGTCCGTCTGGAACTTCTTCACCGCGGCGGTGGTCTTCGACCCGTAGAAACCGGTGGGGGCCACCGACACCAGCTTGAGCTGGCGCAGCCGCGCCTGGAGCTCGCGGATCTGGTCGCTCTCGTCGCCGTTCGCCATGATCGGCTTGGGGCCGCCCTGCGCCGACGGCTGCCCCGGCGACGCCGACGCGGACGCCGCGGAGGAGGACGACGGCGCCGGCGAGGACCCGCCCGGCTTGTCGTCCTGGCCGGACGGGGAAGCGGCCGGCGAGCTGCCCGCCGGCGAGGACGGGCCCGGCCCGGCCGCACCCGGATTCTGGGGGCCGCAGGCGGTCGCGGCGAATGCGACAGCTGCGGCAAGGCCGAGCGTGCGGATCATGACTCTCTGGCGGTACATCGCGGTCCCCCGATTTCAACGTCGTGTATCTAGGTGATGCTTCGCGGGCGTGGACAGTTGCAGACCGTCTCCGGATGTTGCGCCATTGTGACCAGCGGCCGTCGCGGGACGGTTGTACCAGCCCGTGGGCCCTCCGGCCCCACGGACACGGAGGGTTCGCACCATGGTCCGTCCCACCGCACGCACCGAGAGCGGCATCCCCATCGAACCGGTCTACGGACCGCGGGCCCTGACGGACTGGGACCCGGCCGTCAGCCTGGGGGCGCCGGGGGAGTACCCGTACACCCGGGGCATCCATCCCACGATGTACACCGGCCGCCCCTGGACCATGCGCCAGTACGCCGGGTTCGGCACGGCCGCCGAGTCCAACGCCCGTTACCGCCGCCTCATCGAAGCGGGCGGCACCGGCCTGTCGGTGGCCTTCGACCTGCCCACGCAGATGGGCCACGACTCCGACGCGCCGCTCGCCCGCGGGGAGGTCGGCAAGGTCGGAGTCGCCGTCGACTCCGTCGAGGACGTGCGGGTGCTGTTCGACGGCATCCCCCTCGACCAGGTCTCCACCTCGATGACCATCAACGCCCCGGCGGCCCTGCTGCTCCTGATGTACCAGCTGGTCGCCGAGGAACGCGGCATCGGCGGGGAGCGGCTGACGGGCACGGTCCAGAACGACGTACTGAAGGAGTACATCGCGCGCGGGACGTACATCTTCCCGCCCGGCCCGTCGCTGCGGCTGACGTCCGACACCTTCCGCTACTGCCGCGCCGAACTCCCGCAGTGGAACACCATCTCGGTCTCCGGCTACCACATGGCCGAGGCCGGGGCCTCGCCCGCGCAGGAGATCGCCTTCACCCTCGCCGACGCGATCGCCTATGTACGGGCCGCGCTCGACGCCGGGATGGACGTCGACGAGTTCGCGCCGAGGCTGTCCTTCTTCTTCGTCGCACGGACCGCGCTGCTGGAGGAGGTCGCCAAGTTCCGGGCGGCCCGCCGCATCTGGGCCCGGGTCATGCGGGAGGAGTTCGGCGCCCGCAACCCCCGGTCGCTGATGCTGCGCTTCCACACCCAGACCGCCGGGGTCCAGCTGACGGCCCAGCAGCCCGAGCTGAACCTCGTACGGGTCACCGTGCAGGCGCTGGCCGCCGTGCTCGGCGGCACCCAGTCGCTGCACACCAACGCCTTCGACGAGGCCATCGCCCTGCCGACGGAGAAGTCCGCCCGCCTCGCCCTGCGCACCCAGCAGGTCCTCGCGTACGAGACGGACGTGCCGCACACCGCGGACCCCTTCGCCGGGTCCTACGCGGTGGAGCGGCTGACCGACGGGGTGGAGGCGGCGGCGCTCGCCCTGATGCGGCGGATCGAGGAGCTCGGCGGGGCGGTGGCCGCCATCGAGGCCGGATTCCAGAAGGAGGAGATCGAGCGGAACGCCTACCGGATCGCGCGGGAGCAGGAGTCCGGAGAACGGGTGGTGGTCGGGGTGAACCGGTTCGCGCTGGAGCGGGAGGAGCCGTACGAACCGCTGCGGGTCGATCCGGCGATCGAGGCCCGCCAGTGCGCGGCCCTCGCCCGGCTGCGGGCCGGACGGGACGGGGAAGCGCTCGCGGCGGCGCTGGCGGACCTGCGCCGGGCGGCGTCCGGGACGGAGCGCAACGTACTCCCCCCGATGAAGGAGGCCCTGCGGGCGCGGGCCACGGTGGGGGAGGTGTGCGGGGTGCTGCGGGAGGTGTGGGGGACGTACGAGCCCTCCGGTTCCAGCTGGTGAAACTCACTGGCGGGACAGGTGCGTACCTGTGCGACACTCCTGCGCATGCTGGGTGTGACAGATCTTCCTACGTACCTCGCCGGCCTGGTGCTGATCATTCTGCTGCCGGGGCCGAACTCGCTCTACGTGCTGTCCGTCGCCGCGCGCGGCGGGGTGCGGGAGGGCTACAAGGCGGCCTCCGGTGTCTTCACCGGGGACACCGTCCTCATGGTGCTGACCGCCGCCGGGGCGGGCGCGCTGCTCCAGGCGAGCCCGGTGGTGTTCACCGTGGTGAAGTTCCTCGGCGCCGGATACCTGGGCTGGCTGGCCGTCGGCATGATGCGGGCCGCCTGGGGCATGTGGCGCGACCGCAAGGCCCGCCAGGAGGAGCTGCTGACCGGCGAGGCGCCGGAGGGCGGCGCCGAGCGGCCCTACCGGCGGGCGCTGCTGGTCAGCCTGGTCAACCCGAAGGCCATCCTGTTCCTGCTGTCGTTCTTCGTGCAGTTCGTCGACCCCGGCTACGCCTACCCGGCGCTGTCGTTCCTGCTGCTCGGGCTGGTGTCGCAGCTGGTCAGCTTCGTCTACCTGTCCACCCTGATCTTCACCGGGACCCGGCTGTCGGCCGCCTTCCGCCGCCGCAAGCGCCTGTCGGCGGGGGCGACCTCGGCGGCCGGCGTGCTCTTCCTGGGCTTCGCCGCCAAGCTCGCCACGAGCTGAACGCGGCTACGGCTTCCCCCCGGCCACCCCGCCGAGCCGGCGCCGCACCCGGTGCACCACCCGGCGCACGGCCGGACTGCGCGGGAGGAACGCCAGCTGGGCGGGGATCCCGCCCGGCAGGCCCAGCGCGGTCAGCCGGCGGCGCTTGAAGTACCGCCAGGTCTGCTCCGTCAGGTGCCGCGCCAGGTAGCGCTCGGCGTCCGCCCGGCGCTCCGCGAGGACCCGCGGCTGCATGGTGAAGCCGACCGCGGCGACCAGACCCGGCAGATCGGCCGGGGGCCCGTCGGGCGCCGGTCCGGCCAGGTCCGGGACGAGGGCGTCCACCAGCGTCAGCGGGATCCGGTTGCTGTTCTGGTACGGGGCCAGGCGGGCCAGTATGGCGCCGGTCCCGGCGCGCGCGACCGGGATCCCGTACAGCGCCCGGGCCGTCAGCAGTCCCGTCGAGAAGCAGCCCACCACCAGCGCCGGGCGCAGCTGCTGGTACAGCGTCTCCGCCAGCACCGGGGCGTCCAGCACCGTCAGGCGCGCCCCGAGGCGCACGGCCTCCTCCTCCGCCCGCCGGGAGTAGGCGGCGGGGGCGCTGGGGTGCGGCTTGAAGACCAGCTCCCGGTGGCCCCACTCACAGGCGCCCCGCACCATCTCCACGTGGAGCTCCTCCTCCTGCGCCGGGGACATCAGGTCCAGCGCGGAGAGGTACTGCCCCAGCAGCAGGGCGGGCGCCTCGGCCCCGGCGTCCTCACCGGACCCCGGGGCGGGGTCCCGGGCGGGCGGTACGGGAAGGGCCGGGCCGGGGAGCTCCGCCAGTTCCGCCAGGACCTTCAGGACGGCCGGTGCGGGGATCACCTCCGCCGGCACCCCGAACTCGGTGAGCAGCAGCGGTTCCAGCCCCGGTACCAGGTCCAGGTGCAGGACCCGCCGCACCCGCATGCCGATCTGCGGATCGAGGCGGAAGCGGGTGGGGCCGTACGACATCAGGCCGTCGGCGTAGACCTCGACCGCGGCGCCCGGGAAGAGCCGGCACAGGCTCTGCGCGGGCGGCACCTGGAGCGACTCCACGACCAGCTCGACCCGGTCCTCGCCGAGCCCCCACAGTGAGCGCAGCTGCCGTTCCCACAGCGGGACGTCCTCCGGGCGCGGGGCCCAGGTGCTGGGGTGCTGCGGGGCGACGACGGCGTTCCAGTCGAGCACCTCGTCGAAGCGGGTGCGCAGCGCGGCGAAGCCGGGCAGACCGGGCAGGCCCGGGGTGATCTCGGGCGCGGGGGAGTGGTTGCTGGTCAGCAGGATCCGCCGGCCGGCCGGGGGGAGGACGCCCGCGTCGAGGGCGGCGGCGAGCGTGGCCGTCCCGTACAGCGTGGAGGCGAGGAAGAGCTGGGTGACGCCGGGGCCGTTCACGCGGCGGCTCCCGCGGCGCGCGCGGAGGTGCGGCGGCGGAGTTTGCGCAGGAGGGCGGCGCGTTCGGCGTCCATCGAGGCCAGGGACCCGTCCAGTACCGCCTGGGGCATGCGGCCGAGCGCGGCCGCGCTCAACGACCGGAGTTTTCTGGCCACGGCAGGTTCGAACCTCTCGATGGACCCGATATGGTGCGCGATAATCGCGCAATACGTTCGGACGGCTTTGGGGAGCAGCAGTTCGGATTCCGGGTCGGCGGCCGTGTCCGCCAGTACTTGATCAAATGCGCGGATGAAATCGAGCTGCCGTTCGTCACCGATCTGCGTCAAGGACGTGGAAATGCCGCGCCGGTAGAAGATCCCGGGCATTCCGACCGCCGCGAAGGACCGTGCCTCCCGGTGCAGCCGCCAGATCCACGGCCGGTCCTCCGCGGTCCGCAGCCCGTCCGTGAAGTGCAGCAGCCCCCGGTCCAGCAGCCGCCGGTGGTACATCCCGGCCCAGGCGTACGGGTAGTCCACCGCGGTGGCCCGCGAGACCGGCAGGATCCCGGCGCGCGGATCGGCCACCACGCCCTGCGGCCCGTACGGGACGCGCTGCACGCTCCGGGCGCGGCCCGTCACCTGGACGTGGTCGGTCCGAACGAAATCGCAGTTCAGGGCCTCGATGGCGGCCAGGGTGCGGGACAGGTGCCCCGGCTCCAGCCAGTCGTCGCCGTCGAGGAACGCGATGTACTCCCCGGAGGCCGCGTCCAGCCCGGTGTTGCGGGCCGTGGCCAGCCCGCCGTTGCGGTCCCGTCTGAGGTGCACCGCCCCGGGCAGCGCGGCGGCCGCCCGCTCCAGCAGCTCGGGCGTCCCGTCCGTGGAACGGTCGTCGACGAGCAGGAACTCGAAATCCTCGCGGGAGTTCAGTTCGAGACTCTTCAGGGCATCCGGTGCGTATGTCTGCACGTTGTAGAACGGCACGACGACAGAGAGCTTGAGCACCCGCGAGACAATAGGGCGCGGGCCGTCATTCACCATGGCCCGGACACGGATTCCATGTGAACGAAGCGCGGCGGGCGCGTTAACCCGCACGCTTTCGCATTTCGTCGACGGGTTGTTAACCCGCCGTTGTGCGTTCGTTGGGCCGAACACCGGAAATGCGGAATAGCTTCTGCCGGGTGCCAGTGCCACTCAGCAGCAGCCGAGCCGATCTTCGCATCGCCGTCATCGCCGATTCCGATACGCGGTGGAAATGGGGCGCCCTCACCGCCCGCCGCCTCGCCCCGGACCCGGAACACCGCCGGGTCACCGGGTACCTGTTGCGCGGCCGGGCCACCCCCACCCCGCGCCAGCTCGGCGAGGCCGGCGTCGTCACGGACGGCCTCCCGACGGAGGTGACCTGCGCGCAGTTCCTCGCCGAACTCGGCCGTGAACGCTTCGACGTGGTCGTCCTCGCCCTCGTCGGCGGCGCCGTCCAGGCCGTCCTGCACGGGGTCCGCGCCCTGTGGCCCGGCCCGGCCGCCCGGCCCGTCCTCGTCACCGGGTACGTCGGCGTCGTCTACGAGAAGCTCGCCGACGGGCTGCTGCTGCGGCACGGAGCCGACCTCGTCCTCGCCAACTCCCGCCACGACGCCGGCCGGTTCCGCGCCGTGTACGAGGGGGTCGGCGCGGACGCGGGCGCCGTCACCGAGACCGCCCTGCCCTTCCTGGGCGGCGCCCCGTACGCCCCCGCGGGCGGCGGCGCCCACACCGTCGTCTTCGCCGTGCAGCCCTCCGTCCCGGAGAGCCGGGCCGACCGTACGTACCTCCTGGAGCGGGCCGCCGGCCACGCCCGGCTCCACCCCGGGCGCGAGGTGCTCGTCAAACTGCGCAGCCGGCCGGGGGAGCACACCACGCACCTGGAGGAGCACCCCTACCAGCGCCTCGCGGAGCGGCTCCCCGGCGGGCTGCCGGCCAACTGCCGGCTGGTCTACGGGAACATGGGCGAGGTGCTGGACGGCACCGACCTGCTGGTCACGGTGTCCTCCACCGCCGCCCTGGAGTCCCTGCACCGGGGCATCCCGACCGCCGTCCTGACCGACCTCGGCGTCCGCGAGGCCCTCGGCAACCACCACTTCCTCGGCTCCGGCTGCCTGACCTCGTGGGACCGCCTCGACGAAGGCCTCCTCCCCCACGGCAACCCCCACTGGCTGGCCACCCACGGCGTGACCCCACCCCACCGGCCCCTGCCCGTCACGCTCCCGGCCCGTCCGGCCGCGGAGGCTGTCCGTCCCGAAGTCCTTGCCTCCGCCCCCGGCGCCGACGGCCCGCCGGGCCTGCTCTCCGTACGGCCCGCCGCCGAGGAGCCCGTCCAGGACAGCGGCCCCCGCACGGACGGTGCCCGCGCCGAAGGCGGCCACGCCGACGCCCACGCCGTCGCCCGGGCCCGGCTCGCCGAGTTGCTCGCCCGCGAGCGGCTCCCGGCCGTCGCCCCGTACTACACCCCCGCCACCGCGCCCGGATACCTGCCCGGCATCCTGGCCCGCCACCACCTCGGCATCGACGGGACCCCGCTCCCCGGCGCGGCCCGCCCGGAGGCGGCGGAGTCCGGGGCGCGCCGCTGGCTCCGGGCCCACCTGCGCGAGGCCGCCCGCGGGGCGTACCGGCACGGCGTCCAGCGCGTCGCCCCCGTCATCCGCAGGCTGGGGGAGCTGTGAGGGTCCTCGCGGTGATCCCGGCCCGCGGCGGTTCCAAGGGGGTTCCGGGCAAGAACACCGCCCCGGTCGGCGGGGTGCCGCTCGTCGCCCGCGCCGTCCTCGCCTGCCTGGCCGCGCCCACCGTCACCGACGTCGCGGTCTCCACCGATTCCGAGGCGGTCGCCGCGGTGGCCCGTACCGCCGGGGCCCAGGTGATCCACCGCCCGGCCGAGCTCTCCGGCGACACCGCGAGCAGCGAAGCCGCGGTCCTGCACGCCCTGGACGTCTTCGAGGCCGCCCGCGCCACCACCGTGGACGTGGTCCTCCTGGTGCAGTGCACCAGCCCCTTCCTGACCCCCTCGGACGTGGAGTCCGTCGCCGTCGCCGTCGCGTCCGGAGCAGCCGACTCGGCCCTGACCGCTGCCCCGTTCCACGGATTCCTCTGGCGGCCCGGACCCGACGGCACCGGAACGGGGGTCAACCACCAGGCCGCGCACCGGCCCCGCCGTCAGGACCGGCCCGTGGAACTGCTGGAGACCGGCGCCGCCTACGCCATGGCCGTACCCGGCTTCCGCGCCGCCCGGCACCGCTTCTTCGGGCGCACCCTCCCCGTCGCCGCCGACCCGGCCCGCGTCCTGGAGGTCGACGACCCCCACGACCTGGCCCGCGCCCGCCTCCTGTCCCCCCTCTTCGACCCCCAGCCCCCAGCCCCCACACCCCGAGCCACCCCCGTACCCGCGGCCCCCGCCGCCCCCGCCGCCTTCCCGCACACCGATCGAAGGACCGTACCCGCCATGACCGTCAGCCCCGACTCCCGCCTCCGCAGCTTCGGTTCGCGCACCGCCGGCCCCGGCCGTCCCGTCTACGTCGTCGGTGAGATCGGCATCAACCACAACGGCGACCTCGGTACCGCCTTCGCCCTCGTCGACGCCGCCGCCGAAGCCGGCTGCGACGCCGTCAAGTTCCAGAAGCGCACCCCCGAGATCTGCACCCCCCGCGACCAGTGGGACATCGAACGGGACACCCCCTGGGGCCGGATGACCTACATCGACTACCGCCACCGCGTCGAGTTCGGCGAGGCCGACTACCTCGCCATCGACGCGCACTGCGCCAAGCGCGGCATCGACTGGTTCGCCTCCCCCTGGGACACCGAGGCCGTCGCCTTCCTGGAGAAGTTCGACGTCCCCGCCCACAAGGTGGCCTCCGCCTGCCTCACCGACGACGAACTGCTGCGCACCCTGCGCGCCACCGGCCGCACCGTCGTCCTGTCCACCGGCATGTCCACCCCGCAGCAGATCCGCCACGCCGTCGAGGTGCTCGGCAGCGCCAACATCCTGCTCTGCCACGCCACTTCGACGTACCCGGCCAAGGCCGAGGAGCTCAACCTGCGGGTGATCAACACCCTCCAGGAGGAGTACCCGAACGTCCCGATCGGCTACTCCGGGCACGAGACGGGCCTCCAGACGACCCTGGCCGCCGTCGCCCTCGGCGCCACCTTCGTCGAACGGCACATCACCCTCGACCGCGCGATGTGGGGCTCCGACCAGGCCGCCTCCGTCGAACCCGGCGGTCTCACCCGCCTCGTCCGCGACATCCGCACCATCGAGACCGCCCTCGGCGACGGCGTCAAGCGGGTCTACGACTCCGAACTGGGCCCGATGAAGAAGCTCCGCCGCGTCCAGGCCCCGGTCCCGGCAGCGGTCTGACCTCCGCTCCGGCCCTCCCCCCGACGAGGAGTACGTGGTGTCTCCCTCAGCCCCCAGCTCCACCCTGGCTTTCGTCGAGAGCCCGGTCCAGCTCCTGAACGTGCTGGAGTGGGCGCACGCCCGCGGCGCCACCCCCGCGGGCCCCGCCGGAACCCCCGGCCCCGCCGGAACCCCCGGCCCCGCCGGAACCCCCGGCACCCCCGCCCCCCTCCTCGACGGCGTACCGCCCCAGCGCGGCCGCCGCCCCCGCCCCGCCCCGCCCGCCGAACCGCCGCGGATCGTGGTGCTGCCCCCCACCGACCCCATGTCCCGCGGCCAGCTGCGCCGGGTCGCCGGGATCGCCCGCGACGAGGGGTACCAGGTCCACTGGCAGGAGGCCCGCGGCGGCTCCGGCACCCCCCTGAAGGCCCTGGCCTCGCTCGCCTCGGCCGTCCGCGCCGCCGAGCGGATCGTCATCGGCGACCCCTTCTCCCGCTTCGTCCAGCTGCTGCTCGCCCCGGCCCGGGCCGCCGAACTGGTGGTCGTCGACGACGGCACCGCCACCATGGAGTTCGTCGCCCAGCTCGGCCGCGGCGAACGCCTGCGCCGCTGGCACCGCACCGGCGGCGGCCCGGCCGCCCGGGTGCGGGAGCTCGCGTACGCCCCGGTGTCCGGCACGGCCCGCCGCCGGCTGACCCCGGGGGAGCGCCGCCGGGTGGAGGTGTTCACGTCGATGCCGGTCACCGCCCTGCCCGGCATGGAGCTGCGGGTCAACGACTTCGCCTGGACGCGCTCCCGCTTCGGCCCGCCCCGCCTGACCAAGGGCACCGACCTGGTCGGCACCTCCCTGGTGGAGACCGGCGTCGTCGATCCGGACCGCTACCTGGACGCCGTCCGCACGCTGACCCTGGAGCACGGCGTGACCCGGTACTTCGCCCACCGCCGGGAGTCCCCGGAGAAGCTGCGCGCGCTGAGCGAGGCGATCGGGCTGGAGATCGTCCGTCCGGACCTGCCGCTGGAGCTGATCGCCCGCCGGGGGCCGATCGGCCGGACCGTCGTCAGCTTTCCGTCCACGGTCGTCCACACGCTGCCGTACGCCCTGTCCGGTACCGGGGTGACCGTGGCCGTCCGCACCGTCGACCCGGCCTGGCTCACCGCCGCCGCCTCGCCGAGGGCCCGCAGCTTCCTCGCCGGGGTCACCGACACCGCCCGTGATGTGCGCAGACTGCCCGCGCAGGCCGCTCCGGCGGCCGGATGAGCGCGCGAGTGTACCCCCGGGCGCATCCGATCATGCGTCCAGAGGCCGGGTTTCTTTCCCCTAACGGCATGAACTTTTTGTGATCTCCAGCCAGTTGACCCGTTCGTGCGCCTACCCTTCAACGGGTGAACCAGTTGATGTCCCGCGAGTCCCAGACCGCCCTGCCCGGCACGCCCGACCGGCCCGAGCTGCCCGGCAAACTTCCGGACCACCTGCGTGCCGAACTGATCGCCTTCCGGCGGGACTTGCACATGCATCCCGAGCTAGGACACCAGGAGTTCCGCACCACGGCGGCGATCAAGGCCCGGCTGGAGAAGGCCGGCCTGCGCCCGCGCGTGCTGAAGTCCGGCACCGGCCTGATCTGTGACGTAGGGACGTGGGACGGCGTACGGCCGATGCTGGCCCTGCGCGCGGACATCGACGCCCTGCCCATCCCGGACGCCAAGACGCACGTCTCGTACCGCTCCACCTTCCCCGACCGCGCCCACGCCTGCGGCCACGACGTGCACACCGCCGTCGTCCTCGGCGCCGGTCTGGTCCTCGCCGAGCTGGAACGCCAGGGCATGCTGCCCCGGCCCGTACGGCTGCTGTTCCAGCCGGCCGAGGAGGTCCTGCCGGGCGGGGCGAGCGACGCCATCGAGTCCGGGGTGCTGGACGGGGTCGGCAAGATCATCGCCGTGCACTGCGACCCGCGCGTCGACGCGGGCCGGATCGGGCTGCGGGCCGGCCCGATCACCTCGGCGTGCGACCGTCTGGAGGTCAGCCTCTCCGGCGCGGGAGGGCACACCGCCCGCCCGCACCTGACCACCGACCTGGTGACGGCCGCCGCCCGCGTGGCCGTCGACGTCCCGGCGCTGCTGACCCGCCGCATGGACGCCCGCTCGGGCATGTCGGTCACCTGGGGCCGGATCGAGGCCGGGCACGCCTGCAACGTGATCCCGATGCACGCCGAGCTGTCCGGGACCGTCCGCTGCCTGGACCTCAACGCCTGGCACGACGCCCCCGACATGCTCCACGCGGCGATCGACGAGGTCGCGACCATGCACGGGGCCAAGTTCGAGATCAACCACGTCCGCGGGGTGCCGCCCGTGGTGAACGACCCGGCCGTCACCGAGCTGCTGCGCGAGGCCATGGCGGTCCGCCTCGGCGCCGACGCGGTCGAGGACACCGAGCAGAGCCTGGGCGGGGAGGACTTCTCCTGGTACCTGGAGCACGTCCCCGGCGCCATGGCCCGCCTCGGCGTCCGCGGGCCCGGGGACACCGCCAAGCGGGACCTGCACCGCGGCGACTTCGACGTGGACGAGTCCGCGATCGGCGTCGGAGTGGAGTTCTTCACCGCCGCGGCGCTCCTCGACGGACTGCGCGCGGCGCCGGTCCGGTAGGACGCGCGGGGGCGTTCGGCCCGGGGACGGGCGGAAGTCCCTACAACACCCGCCGGTCTTCCGGTGGAGGTGTCCAGCCCTTGGTACGCAAGGGCTGGGCGCCCCACCAGTTACCGATCGGTCACTGTCCGGTTCGCGACGATCCGATAACGACTCATGAACGGGCCTTTAACTGACATCTACGCGCGTTACGATCGCCGCGAAACCAGCGCCGGTCGTGGCGCTTCGGTCAGGTTTTGAAGGAGCCTCCCCTTGCGCCGGATCACCAGGATCGCCACCGTGGGCATCGCGTCCGCGGCGCTGGCCCTCTCGGCCACCGCCTGTGGCGGTAAGAAGTCCTCGGACAGCACCGCTTCCTCGTCGAGCTCCGGCTCCTCCGAGGCCAGCGCCGCCATCGCGTACGACATCGGTGGCCGCGGCGACCAGTCGTTCAACGACGCCGCCTACGCGGGCCTCGAGAAGGCCGAGAAGGAACTCAAGATCAAGGGCGCCGAGGCGGAGCCCACGGACGGCGAGGGCGAGGCCGACAAGGTCCAGCGCCTCACCGAGCTGGCCCGCAAGGGCAACAACCCGGTCATCGGCGTCGGTTTCGCCTACGGCCCGGCCATCAAGAAGGTCGCCCCGAAGTTCCCGAACACCACGTTCGGCATCATCGACGACACCTCGGTGCAGGACAAGAACGTCGCCAACCTCGTCTTCAACGAGGAGCAGGGCTCGTACCTGGCCGGCGTCGCCGCCGCCAAGGTCTCGAAGACCGGCACGGTCGGCTTCATCGGCGGTGTCGAGGTTCCGCTGATCAAGAAGTTCCAGGCGGGCTTCGAGCAGGGCGTCAAGGACACCAACCCGAACGCCAAGGTGCTCTCCACCTACCTGACCCAGCCGCCGAACTTCGACGGTTTCGCCAAGCCCGACCTCGGCAAGGCCGCCGCGCAGGGTCAGATCGACGGCGGCGCCGACGTGATCTACGCGGCCGCGGGCCTGGCCGGCTCCGGTGCCATCGAGGCCGCTTCGGCCAAGGGCAAGTGGGCCATCGGCGTCGACTCCGACCAGTACAACCAGGCCGGTCTGTCGAAGTACAAGAACTCCATCCTGACCTCGGTCACGAAGGACGTCTCCGACTCCGTCTACGACCTGATCAAGTCGGTCAAGGACGGCAAGCCGACCACCGGTGAGATCCGCTACGGCCTGGACAAGGACGGCGTCGGCCTGGCCGACTCCAACCCGGAGTACAAGAAGATGACCGACGTCATCACCGCGGTGGACAAGGCGAAGGCCGACATCATCGCCAAGAAGATCACCGTCAAGACCGCCCCGTAGGGTTCCGTCTGACAAGTCCAGCGTGGTTTCCGGGGTTCGGGAAGCGGTCTTCGCCGCTCCCGGACCCCGCACCTCGTCGGACACGTTCCGTGTTGACTCGTGGCCAGTTGGTCGCAAGTTTTCACTTTCGACAGTGCTACGCGCGTAGAGGCATCGGGGACGCGATACCGTCCTGCTCCCGCCCACCCGCCCGGCCGATCGACCGCCCTGTTCCCCCTGCCTCCAGCTCCTTCCGCGCCAAGGAGAGTGCGTCATCAACGCGTCCAGCCCGCCCCCCGCCGTAGAACTGCACGGCATCACCAAGCGCTTCCCCGGCGTCGTCGCCAACAAGGACATCGCGATCACCGTCCGCAAGGGCACGGTCCATGCCTTGATCGGCGAGAACGGCGCCGGCAAGTCGACCCTGATGAAGATCCTCTACGGCATGCAGAAGCCGGACGAGGGCACCATCGCGATCGACGGGGAGCAGGTCACCTTCTCCAGCCCCGGCGACGCCATCGCCCGCGGGATCGGCATGGTGCACCAGCACTTCATGCTCGCCGACAACCTCACCGTCCTGGAGAACGTGGTTCTCGGCGGCGAGAAGCTCTACGGCATCGGCTCCAAGGCCCGCAAGAAGATCCTGGAGATCTCGAAGGCCTACGGCCTCGGCGTGCGCCCCGACGCCCTGGTCGAGGACCTCGGCGTCGCCGACCGGCAGCGCGTGGAGATCCTCAAGGTCCTCTACCGCGGCGCGAAGATCCTCATCCTCGACGAGCCGACCGCAGTGCTCGTGCCGCAGGAGGTGGACGCCCTCTTCGACAACCTGCGCGAGCTCAAGTCCGAGGGCCTGACGGTCATCTTCATCTCGCACAAGCTGGGCGAGGTCAAGAAGGTCGCCGACGACATCACCGTCATCCGGCGCGGCACCACGGTCGGCACCGCCGACCCGAAGACCGCCACCACCAAGCAGCTCGCCGAGCTGATGGTCGGCGCGGAACTGCCCTCGCCGGAGACCCGCGAGTCGACCGTGACGACCGTCCCGATGCTGACGGTGTCGAACCTGACCGTCGCCGCGGGCGACGTCGTGTCCGTCGAGCCGGAGACCATGGCGGGCGCGGACCAGGACGACTCCTCCCTGCGCGAGCACGTCGCGGTCGGACGCCTCCTGCTGGACGACGTCAGCTTCACCATCCACAAGGGCGAGATCCTCGGGATCGCCGGCGTCGAGGGCAACGGCCAGACCGAGCTCATCGAAGCCCTCATGGGCATGAGCGCCGCCGACGCGGGCGTCATCACGCTGGACGGCAGGGACATCACCAAGGAAACGGTGCGCAAGCGCCGCGAGGGCGGCATCGGGTACATCCCCGAGGACCGCCACCGGCACGGCCTGCTGCTGGAGTCCCCGCTGTGGGAGAACCGCATCCTGGGCCACGTCACCGAGACGCCGAACTCCAAGCGCGGCATCCTCGACCCGAAGGCCGCCCGCAAGGACACCGAGCGGATCGTGCGCGAGTACGACGTCCGCACGCCCGGCATCGACGTCACCGCGGCCTCGCTCTCCGGCGGCAACCAGCAGAAGCTGATCGTCGGCCGCGAGATGAGCCACAACCCGAAGTTCCTCATCGCCGCCCACCCCACCCGTGGTGTGGACGTCGGTGCGCAGGCGCAGATCTGGGACGCGATCCGCGAGGCCCGCCGCGAAGGTCTGGCCGTCCTGCTGATCTCCGCGGACCTGGACGAGCTGATCGGCCTGTCCGACACCCTGCGCGTGATCTACCGCGGCCGCCTGGTCGCGGACGCCGACCCCGCGACCGTCAACGCCGAGCAGCTCGGCACCGCCATGACGGGCGCCGCCTCCGGGCACCTGGAAGCCACCGACAACCACTCCGCCGCCGGTACCGACGCGGGTACCGAAGCACCGGAGGACGAGGCCCGATGAAGAAATTCGACAAGGACCGGCTGCTCCTCGGCTTCGCCGGACCCGTGCTCGCCCTGGTGAGCGCCTTCCTGCTGACCGTGATCGTGCTGGCCGCGACGGGCATCGACCCGATCGAGCCGCTGCGCCTCATGGTGGAGAACGCCGGCTACGAAGACGTCCAGGTCCTGATCCTGAACCAGGCCGGTACGTACTACCTGGCGGCCCTGGCCGTGGCCATCGGCTTCCGGATGAACCTCTTCAACATCGGCGTCGACGGCCAGTACCGTCTCGCCGCGATGGTCTCCGCCGTGGTCGGCACCGCCGTCACCCTGCCCGGTCCGCTGCACATCCTGCTGATCGTGCTCGTCGCCATGCTCACCGGTGCGTTCTGGGCCGGCATCGCGGGCGTGCTGAAGGCCAAGCGGGGCGTCAGCGAGGTCGTCTCCACGATCATGCTGAACGCGATCGCGACCAGCCTGATCGCCTGGCTGATCCTGCCGGAGAACCTCGGCGTGCAGCCGGAGGGCTCCAACGACCTGACGACCGGCGACATCGCCGAGTCGGGCTGGTTCCCGTCCCTGTCCATCGGTGACGGCCTGGAGATCTACGGCTTCACCTTCGTGGCCTTCGCGCTCGGCATCGTCTACTGGTTCGTGCTCAACCGCACGCGCTTCGGCTTCGACCTGCGCGCCACCGGCGCCAGCGAGTCCGCCGCCCAGGCCTCCGGCGTGGACGCCAAGAAGATGATCGTCACCGCGATGCTCATCTCGGGCGCGGTCGCCGGTCTGTCCGGCATGCCGCAGCTGCTGGGCGAGACCCACACGTACAACCTGTCCTTCCCCGTCGGCGTCGGCTTCACCGGCATCACCATCGCGCTGCTCGGCCGCAACAGCCCGGTCGGCATCCTCTTCGCCGCGTTCCTGATGGCCTTCATCGACAAGGCCTCGGCCTCGCTCGACACCGAGGGCTACGCGAAGGAGATCGGCACGATCATGAAGGGCCTGATCGTGATCGCCGTCGTCGTCTCGTACGAACTCGTCCGCCGCTACGGAATCCGCCGACAGCAGCAGAAGGTCGGCGCGGAACTGGCCGCGGGCCACGCCATCAAGACCGACAAGGAGGTCGCGGCGTGAGCACCAGCACCGTTTCCGCGACGGCCGCCGCCCCCAAGAAGCCGGGCGGCCGCAAGAAGCTCACCCTGCCCTGGATCATGCTGATCATCGCGGGCGGCCTCGCGCTGGTCTCGCTGGTCCGCGTGATCAGCGGGGCCGACGACCTGACCTCCGTGGGCCAGGTCTCCGGCGCCCTCTCCCTCGCGGTCCCGATCGGCCTCGCCGGCCTCGGCGGCCTGTGGGCCGAGCGCGCGGGCGTCGTCAACATCGGTCTCGAGGGCATGATGATCCTCGGCACCTGGTTCGGTGCCTGGGCCGGCTACCAGTGGGGCCCGTGGACCGGCGTCCTCGTCGGCATCGCCGGCGGCGCCCTCGGCGGCCTGCTGCACGCGATCATCACGGTCACCTTCAACGTCAACCACATCGTCTCCGGTGTGGCCATCAACATCCTCGCGCTGGGCTTCACCCAGTACCTGTCGAACTTCACGTTCGCCGAGGCGCCCGGCGGCTCCTCCAAGCAGTCCCCGCGCGTCGAGGAGATCTACAAGATCACCGTGCCGGGTCTGTCCGACTGGATGGCGGACCTCCAGGGCAAGCACTGGTTCTTCATCTCCGACCTCGCCGGCGTCATCGGCGGCCTGGTCACCGAGCTGTCCCTGCTGACCGTCCTCGCGCTGCTGCTGATCCCCGGCACCTGGTGGGTGCTGTGGCGGACCACCTTCGGTCTGCGACTGCGCTCCTGCGGCGAGAACCCCGTCGCCGCCGAGTCGCTGGGCGTCAACGTCTACAAGTACAAGTACATCGCCGTGATCGTCTCGGGCGCCCTCGCCGGCCTCGGCGGCGTGTTCCTGTCGATCGTCGCCAGCCCCATCTACCAGGAGGGCCAGACCGGCGGCCGCGGCTACATCGGTCTCGCCGCGATGATCTTCGGTAACTGGATGCCGGGCGGCATGGCGCTGGGCGCCGGCCTCTTCGGCTTCACCGACAGCCTCAAGCTGCGCGGCGGCGCGGAGAACGTCCACGCCATGCTGCTGCTGGTCGCGATCCTGCTCACCCTGGTGCTCGCCTGGCAGCTGTACAAGAAGAAGTACGTCCAGGCCGGCATCTCGGCGGCCTTCGCCGTGCTGCTGTACCTCTGGTACGCCTTCACGGACGAGGTGCCCAGCCAGTTCGTGGACGCCGCCCCGTACCTGACGACGCTCTTCGTGCTCGTCCTGTCGGCGCAGCGCCTGCGCATGCCCAAGGCGGACGGCATGCCGTACCGCAAGGGCCAGGGCAAGTGACCCCGCCCGCGGCAGTGGACTGGGAAGCCCTGCGGACGGCCGCCCGGGACGCGATGACCCGGGCGTACGCCCCCTACTCGGGCTTCCCGGTCGGCGTGGCCGCGCGCGTCGACGACGGCCGGGTCGTCACCGGCTGCAACGTCGAGAACGCCAGCTACGGCCTCGGCCTGTGCGCCGAGTGCGGCCTGGTCTCCTCGTTGCAGGCCACGGGCGGCGGCCGCCTCACGCACTTCACGTGCGTGGACGGCAAGGGCGAGATCCTCGTCCCGTGCGGGCGCTGCCGCCAGCTGCTCTACGAGTTCGGCGGCCCGGACCTGCTGGTGGAGACGCCGGACGGGATCCTGCCGCTGAGCGCGATGCTGCCGCAGGCCTTCGGGCCCGACCACCTGAGATAGCCGTGCCGACGGCCCTCCGCCCCTGCCCGGGGCGGAGGGCCGTCGGTTTCTCTTCCTCCCCCGTTACACCCCTCATCTCTATGCGCGTAGAAGGAAGTCACCTCATGGACGTCATCTCCGTCATCCGGACCAAGCGGGACCGCGGTGAGCTGAGCCCCGAGCAGATCGACTGGGTCATCGACGCGTACACGCGCGGTGTCGTCGCCGACGAGCAGATGTCGGCGCTGGCGATGGCCATCCTGCTCAACGGCATGAACCGGGCCGAGATCGCCCGCTGGACCGCCGCGATGATCGCCTCCGGCGAGCGGATGAACTTCGACTCCCTCTCCCGCCCGACCGCCGACAAGCACTCCACCGGCGGCGTCGGCGACAAGATCACCCTCCCGCTCGCCCCGCTCGTCGCCGCCTGCGGCGCGGCCGTCCCGCAGCTCTCGGGCCGCGGCCTCGGCCACACCGGCGGCACCCTGGACAAGCTGGAGTCCATCCCCGGCTGGCGCGCGCTGCTGTCCAACGAGGAGATGCTGCACGTCCTCGACACCACCGGCGCCGTCATCTGCGCGGCCGGCGACGGCCTGGCCCCCGCCGACAAGAAGCTCTACGCCCTGCGCGACGTCACGGGCACCGTCGAGGCCATCCCGCTGATCGCCTCCTCGATCATGTCGAAGAAGATCGCCGAGGGCACGGGCTCGCTCGTCCTCGACGTCAAGGTCGGCAGCGGCGCCTTCATGAAGAACATCGAGGACGCCCGCGAGCTCGCCTCCACGATGGTGGCCCTCGGCACGGACAGCGGCGTCAAGACGATCGCCCTGCTCACCGACATGTCCACCCCGCTCGGCCTCACCGCCGGCAACGCCCTGGAGATCCGCGAGTCCGTCGAGGTCCTCGCCGGCGGCGGCCCCTCCGACGTCGTCGAGCTGACCCTGGCCCTGGCCCGCGAGATGCTGGACGCCGCCGGGGTCAAGGACGCCGACCCGGAGAAGGCCCTGGCCGACGGCTCCGCGATGGACGTGTGGCGCCGGATGATCTCCGCCCAGGGCGGCGACCCGGACGCGGCCCTGCCCGTCGCCCGGGAACAGCACGTGGTCACCGCCTCCGCCTCGGGCGTCCTGACCCGCCTCGACGCGTACGCGGTCGGCGTCGGCGCCTGGCGCCTGGGCGCGGGCCGCGCCCGCAAGGAGGACCCGGTGCAGGCGGGCGCGGGCATCGAGCTCCACGCCAAGCCCGGCGACACGGTCACCGCGGGCCAGCCGCTGATGACCCTGCACACGGACACCCCGGAGAAGTTCGAGTACGCCCTCGCCTCGCTGGACGGCTCCTACGACGTGGCCCCGGCCGGCACGGCCTTCTCCGCCACGCCGATCGTCCTGGACCGCATCGCCTGACCTGCGGCTCCCCTTTCGGATGAACGGGACCGGCGGACCCCCGCCGGTCCCGTTCGCCGTCCCGGGACCGGTCACGCCGGACACCTCCGCCTTCCCCGCGCCGTGAGCCGGGCGGCCGCCGCCGATGAGTTCGGCCGTCCCCGGCAGTCACCCCTGCGTGGAGATCATGCGACTCGTCCTGCCCGGCCCCGCACCGGTCCCGCAGGACGTGCCGGGGCTGTGCGCCCGCCTGGAGCTGCTGTACGAGGCCGGCGCCGCAGCGGTGGTGTGCGACGCCGGGGCCGTCACCGCCCCGGGCCTGGGCGCCGTCGAGGCGCTGGCCCGGCTGCGGCTCACCGCACGGGACCGCCCGTTCCGTGTCACCGGAGCCGGCCCGCCCCTGCGCGGGCTACTGCACCTCGTCGGACTCGTCGAGCTGCTCGGGGAGCCCGAACAGCGGGAACCAGCGGGCGGTGTCGAGGAAGGCGTTCAGGCCGGTGATCCGCCCCTCTGACACCTCCAGCACCTGGAGCGCCCACGGCGTGTGCCCCTTCCCCGAGGGGTCCGGCCGGTACTGGCCGAAGGCCGGCATGCCGTTCGCCGTGGTCGGGACCAGGCGCGAGCCCTTGCAGCCGATGCCCTGGTTGAGGTGCCACGCGGCGATGTCCGCGTGCCCCTGGAGCCACAGGTCGAACGGCGGCATCGACAGCACCGCGTCCTCGTGCAGCAGGGCGGTGAGCCGCGAGATGTCGTAGGCCTCGAAGGCGGACAGGTACTGCTCCAGCAGCTTCGCCTGGTCCGTGTCCAGGGGGTCCGCCGCCTCGCTCTCCCGGATCCGCTGGGCGGCGAGCGTGGCCCGCGCCCGCTGGAGCGCGCTGTTCACCGAGGCCACCGTGGTCTCCAGCAGCACCGCGACCTCGTCCGCCTTCCAGGCCAGCACCTCCCGCAGGATCAGTACGGCCCGCTGCTTCGCCGGCAGGTGCTGGAGCGCCGCGACGAACGCCAGCCGTACGGACTCCTTCGCCAGGGCCATCTCCGCCGGGTCGGCGGTCTGCGGCAGCACCCGCCCGTCGGGCACCGGCTCCAGCCAGGTCACCTCGGGCCGCTCGCTGAGCACGGCCGAGGCCTGGTGCTGCGGGGCGGTGAGGTCCATCGGGCGGGCCCGCTTGTTGCCGGCGCTCAGCAGGTCCAGGCAGACGTTGGTGGCGATCCGGTACAGCCACGAGCGCAGCGAGGAACGGCCCTCGAACTTGTCGAAGCCGCGCCACGCGCGGACGTACGTGTCCTGCACCGCGTCCTCGGCGTCGAAGGCCGAGCCGAGCATCCGGTAGCAGTATCCGGTCAGCTCCACGCGGTAGCGGTCCATCGCGGTGTCGAGGTCCGCTTCCGGTGGTGTCGTCGCGAGGTCACTCATGGCTGCCGTCCGTCCCCCAGAAGGTTTCCGTTGCTTCGGAAACTACCCGAGGGCACCGACAACGGCAGCCGCAGAGCGTCGAGCCGTCACGTTCCGGGCTTGCGCCCGTACACGAACACGTCCTCGCCGTTGCCCAGCATGCTCCAGTACGCCTTGGCGTCCGTGGTGGTCATGTTGACGCAGCCGCCCGACCCCGGCGGGTTCCACATGCTCTTGGGCGTGGAGTGGAAGGCGATGCCGCCGTCGAAGAACTGTGAGTACGGCATCGCGACGTTGTAGATCGTCGACCAGTGGTTGATGCTGCGGTAGTAGATCTTCTTCAGGCCGGTCCGGGTCGGCGTCCCCGCCTTGCCCGTGCGCACCGGCACCGGCCCGTACTTCAGCGTCGCGCCGTCCTGGATCCAGGTCAGCTGCCGCGTCAGGTCGACGCAGGCGATCCGCCCGAGGTTGGTCGGACACTTCTTGTCGGCGTTCGGGTTCTTCCCGGCCGCCCGCTGCGCCAGCATCGTGCTCATCGTCTGCCAGGTCAGCGGGCCCGCGTAGCCGGCGGTCGGGGTGATCCCGTGCGTGGCCTGGAAGGACTGGATGGCTTTGCAGTCGGCCGCGGACTGCACCCCGTCCACCGGCCTGCCGAGGAACTGCTCCACCTGCCGCTGGTACGGCCCGGTCGTCACGTTGCAGGACGCGGCCTGCGCCGCCCCGCCCCCGGCGACCACCATCGGCACGGCCAGGGCCAGCGCCCCGCCGAACACCACCGCCGCCCGCCGCCCCGCGCGCATGCGTATCGAACCCATTCGGTCCCTCCCCGGTTCGCTGTGCGTCCTCCGGGACCACGGCCCGGATGACCGGCGCGATTGCGCTCGGCGGAAGCGTAGTGACGGCGAGCGGGTTCGTCAGCGGGCTGAACAGTACTTTTCCGGACGGATTTCGGCCGGTGGCCCGCCCCGGGCGGACCGCCGACGGCCCGTCAGCGCGCGGTCGCGGCCGGCAGCGCGAGCCGCCGCTCGGCGCGGGCCGCGTGGGACCCGTAGAGGGTGATCGAGGCGACGCCCACCACCGCCAGCAGCGCGATGCCGACCGTGGCCGCCCACCCCGAGGCGTGGTAGGCCAGCGCGCCCAGGGTGCCGCCCGCGCTGGAGCCCAGGTAGTACGCGGACTGGTAGAGCGCCGAAGCCTGCGCCCGGCCCGTCTTCGCGGTCCGGCTCACGGCCGCGGAGGCCACCGCGTGCCCCGCGAAGAACCCCGCGGTGATCAGCACCAGCCCCAGCAGGATCGCGGCCAGCGCGTCCGACAGCGACAGCAGCAGCCCCAGCGCGGTCGTCGTCACGGCCAGGTACAGCGCCCCGCGCCGTCCGGCACGGGCCACCAGCTTCCCGGCGGCCGCCGAGGAGACCGTACCGACCAGGTACACCAGGAACACCGACCCGACGACGCCCTGCCCCAGCGAGAACGGCTCGTCCACCAGGCGGTAGCCGATCACCGTGTACACGGCTCCGAACACCGTCATGAACAGCGCGCCGATCCCGTACAGCCGCAGCAGCAGCGGATCGCGCAGGTGACCGGCGACGGTACGTCCCACCGCGCGCGGCTTCAGCGAAGCCGGCCGGAAGAACCGCGCCCGGGGCAGCAGCACCAGGAAGGCCACCGCGCAGACCAGCGCCATCAGGCCCACGCTCAGCAGCCCGGCCCGCCAGCCCCACAGCTGCGCCGCCCAGCCCGTGACGATGCGGCCGCTCATCCCGCCGATCGAGTTGCCCGCCACGAACAGGCCGATCGCCCCGACCAGCGCCTTCGGCCGGACCTCCTCCGCCAGGTACGCCATCGCGGAGGCGGGGATCCCGGCGATCGCCGCGCCCTGCACCGCGCGGAGCGCCACCAGCCACTCCAGGTTCGGCGCGAACGGCACCAGCAGGCCGACGCCGACCGCCACCACCATCGACCAGGTCATCATCCGGGTCCGCCCGAACCGCTCGGACAGCGCGCTGAGCGGCAGGACGAACAGGGCCAGCGCCCCGGTCGCCGCGGACACCGTCCAGCTGGCCTGACCCGCCGTCACGCCGAACCCGGCGGAGACCGCGGGCAGCAGGGCCTGGGTGGAGTAGAGGAGCGCGAAGGTCGCGAGGCCCGCGGCGAACAGGGCCAGGCTCATCCGGCGGTAGCCGGGGCGGCCGGGCTCGGCGGGAACGTTCACCGGCGAGGGGGCCGCGGCGGGCGGAGCGGAAGGGGACGACAGGGTGGAGGCACCCGAGGTGACGGGTGCCCCGGTATGAGCGGGAGGCATACGACGACCGTAGGCCCGCCTTTTTCATGCGTCCAATGCACAGATTCGCCATAATCGATCCACTCACGCATCACCACAGATCAGGGCGGCGGATGTCAATGAACCGTTACGAAGAAGACATGGCCGTGACACGCCAGCTGGCCCCCCGGCTCGCCCATTTCGTCGTGGTGGCTCGGCACGAGCACGTCACCCGCGCCGCGCACGAGCTGGGCGTCCCGCAGTCCACCCTGTCGCGGGCCATGGTCCGCCTCGAACAGGACCTGGGCGTCACGCTGTTCGCCCGCAAGGGCCGTACCGTCTCCCTCACCACGGCCGGCCGCACCTTCCTGGCCTCCGCCGAACAGGCCCTCGAAGGCATCGCCCGCGCCGCCGAGTCCGTGCAGCAGGACGCCGACCCGGCCTTCGGGAAGGTCGCGTTCGGGTTCCTGCACACCCTGGGCCCCGAGACCGTACCCGGCCTGATCCGCGCCTTCCGCGCCGACCACCCCCGCGTGCGGTTCTCCCTCGTACAGAACTACGGCGAGGCCATGCTGGAGAAGCTCAGGGCCGGCGAACTCGACCTGTGCCTCACCTCGCCACTGCCGGACGCCCCCGACCTGGTCGCCCGCCGGCTCGACGAGCAGCGGCTGCGCCTGGTGGTCCCGGACGACCACCGCCTCGCGGGGCGCAAGCGCATCCGGCTCGCCGAGGCCGCCGAGGAAACCTTCGTCACCCTCGAAGCGGGCTACGGCCTGCGCCGCATCACCGACGACCTGTGCGCGGAGGCCGGGTTCACGCCCAAGGTCGCCTTCGAGGGCGAGGAGGCGGAGACCCTGCGCGGCCTCGTCGCCGCCGGACTGGGCGTGGCCCTGCTGCCGCCCCCGGCGGTACCCCGCCCGGGGGTGGTCGAGCTGACGGTCACCGCCCCGCGCGCGGTCCGCGAGATCGGCGTCGCCTGGCTCGACGGCCACCCGGACACCCCGCCCGTCGCCGAGTTCAAGCGCTTCCTGCTGTCCCGCCGAGGCCGCCTCATCCCGGAACTGGAACCGCCGGCCTGAGGGCGCCGACGCTAGGCCCCCGGCCCCGGCGCCCCAGCCGCCCCCGGCGGCGGCCCGGAGGCCGGCCCCGCCGACAGCAAGTACCCCGCCTGGAAGCGCGACTTGGCGCCGACCGCCCGCATGATCTCCGCGATGTGCCGCTGGCAGGTCCGCTCCGACATGCCCAGCCGGCGCGCGATCACCTTGTCCTCCAGCCCCTCCGACAGCAGCCGCACGATGGTCTGCCGCAGCTCCTCCGAGATCGACCGGGCCGCGTCCGGGCTCACCGTCACCGGGAACGGCTCCGCCCCCAGCCAGGACCGCTCGAAGGCCGCCGTCATGAAGTGCACGACGTTCGGCTCCCGGACCACCAGCGCCGCCCCGTTGCGGTCCGGCACCGCCATCAGCCCCGTGTGCTGGTCGAAGATCAGCATCCGCATCAGCCCGTCGCCGAGCGTCCTGACCTGCGCCCCCAGCGCCGTCACCCGCTCGACGTACGCCGCCGTCGGCCGCGAGTAGCGGGCGGTGTGCTGGTAGATGGTCCGCATCCGCACCCCGCGCGCCAGCAGCGACTCGTCCCGCCCGACCGCGTCCTCCAGCGTCTCCAGCGGCCGGCCCCCGCCCGGCTGCGAGGTCAGCAGCTCCCGCTCGCACCCCGCCGCCAGTTCGGTGATCAGCCCCCGTACCGCGCCCAGGTCGGTCACCAGCTCCAGGTGTCCCGAGCCGCTCAGCTCCCGGTGCGCGGCCCCCGCCTCGTACGCCGGGACCAGCGCCTCCAGCCGCCCCCGCAGCCGGTCCATCTCGTCGTGGGTCTCCCGTACGAGGAGCGCCAGCGGGGCCAGTACCCGGGCCGCCGCCGCCCGGGGCGCCACCGCGCTCCACCGCTCCGGCCCGTCGCCCGGGGCCCGCTGGAGCAGGTGCGCGGCGGCCAGTTCGGTGATCGCGGCGCCGGCCCGGGCGCCCAGGGCCGCCGTGGCCTCCGCCGCGGCGAAGGCGTGCCGCTCCACCGCGTACGCGTACAGGCGCCGCGCGGCGGGACTCAGCTCGCCCCCGTGGCCTCCGTGGAGGCCCTCGGCCCCGTCCACCCCGTGCACCCCATCGGCTCCGTCGGCATCGGCTGGCATATGCGTATTCGTCCCTGCATGTGACCGTTTATAAACCCCTCGTGTTCCCGCAAGGCGGCAACTCGACGCCTGACCGGGCCCCTCCGGCATATGCCGAACCGGCACAGTGGAGCCACGGCGTGACGGGGGGAGCGCGGTATGCGGCAAGGACCGACCGGCCGGCGGCACCAGCCCGTGGCAGTCCTGCTGAGCCCGCGCCCCGCCGAGGTTGCCGCCGCCCGCCGTGCGGGCGCGCGCACCGTGGTGGTCGCGCCGGATCCGTCGGTGCCATCCGACCGTGAGGGGGCGGAGCGGCGGGTACGGACGGACTGGCGCGACCACCCCCGCCTCGTCGAGGCCGTCGGCCGGCTGGCGGAGGTCCGTCACGGCCGGGCCGCCGTCTTCGGCTTCGGCCCCGCCTCGGCGCTGGCCGCCGCCCGGGCCAACGAGGCCCTCGGCCTGCCCGGCACCCCGGCCGCCGCCGTCACCGCCCTCATGGACAAGGCCGCCCTGCGCGCCCGCTCCAACTCCCTGCACCCCGCCGGGCCCGTGTCCTTCGCCCGCTGCGGCCGGGCCTCCCTGATCCCCTTCCTCACCGGCCTCATCGGCTACCCCTGCGTCGTCAAACCCCGCGCGGGCGCCGACGGAGAGGGCGTGCGGTTCGTCGGTGACGCGGCCGGGGCGGAGGCCGCCGCCCCGCACTACCCCGAGGTCACCGACCTGCTGGTGGAGGAGTACCTGGAGGGCCCCGAACTCGCGGTGGCGGCCCTCTCCCGGCAGGGCCGCCACCGGATCCTCGGCTGGACCCGCCGCCTGCCCGGCCCCGGCCTCACCGCCGCCGGCCACGAGCTGCCCGTCGCCCTGGACCCGGCCGCCGCCGAGGCCGTACGGGCCCTCGTACGCGGCGTCCTGGACCTCGCCGGCCACCGCGACGGCCCCTCCCACACCGAGGTCGTCCTCACCCCGCGCGGCCCCCGCCTCGTCGAGGCCCACGCCCGGCCCGGCCCCGAGGAACTGACCCAGCTGCTGCGCCTCGCCCACGGCACCGACGTGCTCGCCCTCGCCCTGGCCGCCGGGCTCGGCCTCCCGGACCCGGTGCGCCGTACGCGCGCGGCCCACGCCGGGCTGCGGTACGTGGACTTCCCGCCCGGCCGGAGCCTGGCCGAGGCCGGCCCCCGCCTCGCGGCGGCCCGCGCCGTCCCCGGCGTGGTCCGGGCGCGGCTGGAGGTCCCGCAGGGCGTCGTCGTCAGGGCCGCCCCGACGGGTGCGCTCCACCACGCCCACCTCCTGGCCACCGCCCCGACCGCCGCGTTACTGAGGAGCGCGCTGGACCGGGCCGCCGATCTGCTCACTTCCGGCCCCCGGGCGCGCGCCCCGCTGCCCCGCCGCCCCGACCGCGGCCTCGCCTGACCCCTCCGGGCGGCCTTCAGCCCCGCAGGGAGCGTCCGAAGCCCGAGGCCAGCGGCATCCGCAGGCCCAGCGGCGGCGGAGCCGCCAGCGCGTCCGTGACCGGGCGCGAGTACCGCCCCGAGACCATCGAGCCCAGGACGAAGTCCACGCCGAGGGCGACCACTTCCGCCTGGTGGTCGCGCAGTCCGTGCCCGTCCGAATGCACCTCGAAGCGGCACGTGGAACGATTCGCCTTCTTCGCCCGGGCCGCCAGCAGGAACGAGGACTCCGGATCGCTGCGCGCGTCGTTGGTGCCGTGCACGATCAGCACCTGCCGCCCCGCGAGGTGTTTCACCGGTTCAGGGGAGCCGTCCCCGGCCGCCCCGCCCAGACAAGGGGCGAGCGCCACGACGGTGTTGACCGCCCCGTGACCGCCCGCGCGCAGGGCCGCGCGGCCGCCCGCCCCGTACCCGGCCAGGCACACGGGCACGTCCCCGTACCTCCGTAAGGCCTCGTCCGCCGCCCAGCCGGCGGCCTCCTCCTGCGGCCCGGACCCGTGCAGGACCGTGTGCGCGACCAGCCCGTCCGTCCCGCCCGCGCGGGCCAGCGCCCGCGCGAGCGGACGCAGGGGGCCGGGGAGGAGTCTGGACGCCCCGGGGAGCAGGAGCACCACACCACTGACCGTCGAGACCGAACCGTTCGCTCCGGCGGCCCGCCCCAAGCGGGCCCCGCGCGCCTGCGGCGCATGCTGTGCCATGGCGGAACAGTCTCAGACCGGGAGGTGTACGCCACCCGTCCGCACGGTCACTGTTACATATCGACGACCGTTGCCGAGGCTACGCTCTACGCGCGTAGGAGCTAGAGTGCCCAGATGACGAGCGAGACCCCCACCCTGCCCACGCCGGACCAGATCCGCCGCTCCCCGAAGGTGCTCCTGCACGACCACCTCGACGGTGGACTGCGCCCCGGGACCATCATCGAGCTGGCCCGTGAGGCCGGCTACGAGAACCTCCCCGAGACCGACGCAGACAAGCTCGGCGTCTGGTTCCGCGAAGCCGCCGACTCCGGCTCCCTGCCGCGCTACCTGGAGACGTTCGCGCACACCTGCGCCGTCATGCAGACCAAGGAGGCGCTCTTCCGGGTCGCCGCCGAGTGCGCCGAGGACCTGGCCGAGGACGGCGTCGTCTACGCCGAGATCCGCTACGCCCCCGAGCAGCACCTGGAAGCCGGCCTGACCCTCGAAGAGGTCGTCGAGGCGGTCAACGACGGCTTCCGCGAGGGTGAGCGCCGCGCCAAGGCCAACGGTCACCGGATCCGCGTCGGCGCCCTGCTGACCGCTATGCGCCACGCGGCCCGCGCGCTGGAGATCGCGGAACTGGCCAACCGCTACCGCGACAACGGCGTGGTCGGCTTCGACATCGCCGGCGCCGAGGCCGGGTTCCCTCCCACCCGCCACCTCGACGCCTTCGAGTACCTCAAGCGCGAGAACAACCACTTCACGATCCACGCGGGCGAGGCCTTCGGCCTGCCGTCGATCTGGCAGGCCCTCCAGTGGTGCGGCGCCGACCGGCTCGGCCACGGCGTGAAGATCATCGACGACATCGAGGTCGCCGAGGACGGCTCGGTCACGCTGGGCCGCCTGGCCTCGTACGTCCGGGACAAGCGCATCCCCCTGGAGATGTGCCCGACCTCGAACCTGCAGACGGCCGCGGCCGCCTCGTACGCCGAGCACCCGATCGGCCTGCTGCGGAAGCTGCACTTCAGGCTCACCGTGAACACCGACAACCGGCTGATGAGCGGCACCAGCATGAGCCGCGAGTTCGAGCACCTGGTCGACACCTTCGGCTATTCGCTCGACGACATGCAGTGGTTCACCGTCAATGCGATGAAGTCCGCGTTCATTCCTTTCGATGAACGACTGGCCATGATCAATGACGTGATCAAGCCGGGGTACGCGGAGCTGAAGTCCGAGTGGCTCTTCCGCCAGACCGCCTCGACCAGCGGTTCCGTCTCAGCCTAGGCCACGGCATGACGGACTGAAAGCGCCCGGGAGGAGCAATTCCCGGGCGCTTTCTCGTATTAGAGGATGTTTGCGGGCGGGGGTTTCAAGTGACTAGCTTGCGGAGCCGCTCAATTCCCCGTCGCAAGGACGATCTTTCATGAAGCAGTCTGCTGCCAAGTCCCTCGGTGTCGCTGTCATTGGTGCCGCCCTCGCCGCGGGTGCCGCCGGCACCGCATCCGCCGCCGCGCTCCCGGCCGCCAGCCTGACGGACGCCCTCGGTTCCGTCACCAGCGCCACCAGCTCGCTCACGAACCAGACCGAGCAGGGCCAGGAGGGCCAGTCGTCCGACCCCGCCGCCCCGGTCACGGGTCTCCTCGGCGGCCTGACCGCGGGCGGCGGCGGCCTGCCCGGCCTCGGCGGCTGACACCCCGCGACGCGTACGCGCGTGCGGTCGGCGCACGCCTCTTCGAGGAGGTGTGCGCCGCGCCGCGCCGTGTGCCACGATCGCCCGTAACTTCCGGTCGACGTACGGGGTATGAGGTTCCGTCATGCGCTTCAAGGCACGATCCACCGCGCCCGTGACGACGGTCGCGCTGCTTCCCGCGCTGCTCCTGGCAGCCGTCGGATGCAGCAGCGCGGGCTCCCCCGCGTCGGGCAGGGCCCCGGACCCCAAGGGCTCCGCCGCCGCCTCCCAGGGCGCGCCCGGCGCGCCCGGGTCCGGCTCCGCCACGCCCAGGGCCGCGGCCACCGGGCTGGAGCGGGCCGCCCTCGAACAGGGCGACCTCGCCGGCTACCAGATCTCCGCGCAGGGCAAGAACCCGAACGCCCCCGACGGCCAGCCGCAGGCCGACAAGAAGGCCTGCCAGCCCCTCGCCGACGTCATGGGCGACAAACCCGACCCCGCCGCGCGCGAGACCGTGAACCGGGGCATCGGCTCCCAGAAGCAGGTCGGCCTCGCCGTCTCCGCCTCCGTCAGCTCGTACGCGGAGGGCGACGCCAAGCGCCTCGTCTCCCGGCTCCGCGACGCCGTCGCCGCCTGCGGCACGGGCTTCTCCGCCACCGTGGAGAAGCAGACCGGAAGCTACCGGGACGTGAAGGCGGTCCCGTACAAGACCGCCGGTGACGAGAGCGTCAGCTGGACCACGATCGCGGCCGCCGGCGGGGTGTCGGCGCAGGTGCACCTGGTCGTCGCCCGGGAGGGCGACACCGTCGTACGGCTGATGGCGCTGAACGTGGCCGGCGCCGGTCAGACGGCGACCGTCCCGCAGGAAGTCGCCGACAAGCAGCTGGACAAGGTCTCCAAGGCCGGCTGACCGGCCCGGCGGCGCGGAACCGGCCCGCGCGGCGGAATTCACCAGGCCGCGCGGCGCGGAACTCCGGCGGAATTCACCAGGCCGCGGAGGCGGAACCGGTGCCCGTCCCGTACTTCTCGTTCGGCAGCAGCAGCCACAGCGCCAGGTAGATCAGGAACTGCGGGCCGGGCAGCAGGCACGAGACCACGAAGATGACGCGCATCGTCTTCGTCTTGATTCCGAAACGTCGCGCGAGGCCGGCGCAGACGCCGCCGATCATCCGTCCGTCACGGGGGCGGGTAATCGCGCTCATGGCTTTCTCCTTCGTAGGGGGACCGCGCCTCGGGAATTCCCCCTGCGCGATGCCTCAATACTCGCGCGGTACCGCCGACAGGACCTCGGTCCAGCGGCCGAGCCCGACCCTGGTAATTCTCGGGGTGGGCCCCTGAGAACGCCGGAGCCTGGCCCTCAGGGCCGGGACGACGGCCACGTGCGCGAGCACCATCCCGGCCGTGTTCAGCAGTACGGAATCCACGTCGACGACCTGTCCGGGGACGGCCGTCTGGAGCATCTCGATGCAGAGGGAGACCAGCATCCCGGCGGCCGCGGTACGGGCCAGGGAGGACCACGCCGACAGTGGCGTCGGCGCGAGCCGCCCCCCGGCCAGCGGCAGCAGCACCCCGAGCGGGGCCAGCAGCGCCAGCCCCTCCCCGATCCGCCGGGCGGCCTCCAGCGGCCCGTACGTCAGGTCCGCCCGGATCCCCTCCAGCGGCGTCAGATTGGCGGCCGCGGCCCAGGGCACGTCCAGGGGCCGCAGGGTCAGCCAGCCCACGACGACCAGATGCGCGGCCAGCAGGACCCCGCTCAGGAGCCGGGGCCGGAGCGGGAGCTGTGTGGCGGTGGCGGCGCTGCCGCTGCCCTCATGACGGTGCACACCTGCGAGGACGCACCCCCCGGCGGCGGCGGTTCCGCTCCGCGGGTGTGGTCAGCCCGTGACGAGCAGCACGATGAGCAGCACCACGCCGGCCACGGCCGGCGCGATGATCTCGAAGGACCACGTGACGCTGACGGAGCCCTGCGCGCCGGGCCGGGCCGCACCCCGCTCGGCGAGCTCGCGCAGTTCGTCCACGACCTTGTCGGCGGCGGCCCGCTCGGGCGCCGCGGGCGCGGCGGCGCCGTCCTTCTCCAGGCCCTTGCCGCTCAGCGCCCCGCGCCGGCTGAACTGCCGGCTGGCCTTCTTGCGCTCGCGCAGCGACACCGGAACCGACCAGAGCTGGTACTTCGCCCCCTCCGCCAGCACCTCCGCCGAGTACCCGGCGCGCACCGCGTCCACGGCGGCCCAGGGCAGCTCGATGACGCGGAACGGATTGCGCACCCGCATCCGGTCGTCATTGGCGAAGACGGCCGGCCGGATGGTGAAGGCCACGGTCAGCGGCACGGCGAAGAGCGCGATGGCCAGCCCGATCCAGCGGCCCACCCCCTCGCCCCGCACGACGGCGTCCCCGCACAGCCACCCGATCATGCCGAGCATCAGCACCCCGGTGACGACGGCCATGGGGGAGCGGTAGACGCGGTCGTCGTAGACCGGCTCGTGGGGGGAGGGCGTAGTCATGCCGCCGATTGTGCCGTACGCACGCGCGAGCGGGGCAAGCGCTCCCGCACCGATGGCGGATGTCACGCCCATATGTGCGCCGTGGGGGGTGACAGGCAGCTACGCGCGTAGATATGCTCATCTGGTGACCATGCCCACCACCCTCACCGCATTCGCTGACGTGACGACGTCCGACAGCGCGCTGCGCCGCTTCCTGCACGGGCTGCCCGGCGTAGACGCAGTCGGCCTGGAGGCCCGCGCGGCCTCCCTCGGCACCCGCTCGATCAAGACGACGGCCAAGGCGTACGCCATCGACCTGGCCATCTCGATGATCGACCTGACGACGCTCGAGGGTGCGGACACCCCGGGCAAGGTCCGGGCGCTCGCCACGAAGGCCGTCCACCCCGACCCGACCGACCGTACGACGCCCATGACCGCCGCGGTCTGCGTCTACCCCGACATGGTGGCCACCGCCAAGGCGGCCCTGAACGGCGCCGACGTCAAGGTCGCCTCCGTCGCCACCGCCTTCCCGGCGGGCCGTGCCGCCCTGCCCGTGAAGATCGCCGACACCCGTGACGCCGTCGCCGCCGGCGCCGACGAGATCGACATGGTCATCGACCGTGGCGCCTTCCTCGCCGGCCGCTACCTCGACACGTACGAGCTGATCAAGGCCGTCAAGGAAGCCTGCGTCCGCGAGGACGGCACGGCGGCCCGGCTCAAGGTGATCTTCGAGACCGGCGAGCTGTCGACCTACGACAACATCCGCCGCGCCTCCTGGATCGGCATGCTCGCGGGCGCCGACTTCATCAAGACCTCCACCGGCAAGGTCGGCGTCAACGCCACCCCCGCCAACACGCTGCTCATGCTCGAAGCCGTCCGCGACTTCAAGGCGCAGACCGGAATCCAGATCGGCGTGAAGCCCGCCGGCGGCATCCGCACCACCAAGGACGCCCTCAAGTTCCTCGTCCTGGTCAACGAGACCGTCGGCGCGGACTGGCTCTCCAACCACTGGTTCCGTTTCGGCGCCTCCAGCCTGCTGAACGACCTGCTCATGCAGCGCCAGAAGCTGAGCACCGGACGCTACTCCGGACCCGACTACGTGACGGTGGACTGAGATCATGGACATGAAGATGCAGTCATCCGCATTCGAGTACGCGCCGGCCCCCGAGTCCCGCTCGGTCGTCGACATCGCCCCCTCCTACGGCCTCTTCATCGACGGCGAGTTCACCGACGCCGCGGACGGCAAGGTCTTCAAGACCGTCTCGCCGTCCTCCGAGGAGGTGCTGGCGGAGATCGCCCAGGCGGGCGCCGCCGACGTCGACCGTGCCGTCAAGGCCGCCCGCAAGGCCTTCGAGAAGTGGTCCGCGCTGCCCGGCTCCGAGCGCGCCAAGTACCTCTTCCGCATCGCCCGGATCATCCAGGAGCGCAGCCGCGAGCTGGCCGTCCTGGAGACCCTGGACAACGGCAAGCCGATCAAGGAGACCCGCGACGCGGACCTCCCCCTGGTCGCCGCGCACTTCTTCTACTACGCCGGCTGGGCCGACAAGCTCGACCACGCGGGCTACGGCGCCAACCCCCGCCCGCTGGGCGTGGCGGGCCAGGTCATCCCCTGGAACTTCCCCCTCCTCATGCTGGCGTGGAAGATCGCCCCGGCGCTCGCCACCGGCAACACGGTCGTGCTCAAGCCGGCGGAGACGACCCCCCTCTCGGCGCTGTTCTTCGCGGACATCTGCCGCCAGGCCGGCCTGCCCAAGGGCGTCGTCAACATCCTGACCGGCTACGGCGACGCGGGCGCCGCCCTCGTCGAGCACCCGGACGTCAACAAGGTCGCCTTCACCGGCTCGACCGCCGTGGGCAAGAAGATCGCCCGCCACGTCGCCGGCACCGACAAGAAGGTCACCCTGGAGCTGGGCGGCAAGGGCGCCAACATCGTCTTCGACGACGCCCCCATCGACCAGGCCGTCGAGGGCATCGTCAACGGCATCTTCTTCAACCAGGGCCAGGTCTGCTGCGCGGGCTCCCGCCTGCTGGTCCAGGAGTCGATCCACGACGAGCTCCTCGACTCCCTCAAGCGCCGCCTCTCCACGCTGCGCCTGGGCGACCCGCTCGACAAGAACACCGACATCGGCGCGATCAACTCCGCCGAGCAGCTCGCCCGGATCACGGCGCTCGCCGAGACCGGCGAGGCCGAGGGCGCCGAGCGCTGGTCCCCGGCGTGCGAGCTGCCGACCGCCGGCTACTGGTTCGCCCCGACGCTCTTCACGAACGTCACCCAGGCGCACACCGTCGCCCGCGACGAGATCTTCGGCCCGGTCCTGTCCGTGCTGACGTTCCGCACCCCGGACGAGGCCGTCGCCAAGGCCAACAACAGCCAGTACGGCCTCTCCGCCGGCATCTGGACGGAGAAGGGTTCGCGCATCCTGGCGGTCGCGAACAAGCTCCGCGCCGGTGTCGTGTGGGCCAACACGTTCAACAAGTTCGACCCGACCTCGCCCTTCGGCGGATACAAGGAATCGGGCTTCGGCCGCGAAGGCGGTCGCCACGGCCTGGAGGGGTACCTCGATGTCTGAGTCCGCGACGCGTCTGAACGTCTTCAAGACCTACAAGCTGTACGTCGGGGGGAAGTTCCCCCGCTCCGAGAGCGGCCGGGTGTACGAAGTGACGGACTCCAAGGGCAAGTGGCTGGCCAACGCCCCGCTCTCCTCCCGCAAGGACGCCCGTGACGCGGTCGTCGCGGCCCGCAAGGCCTTCGGCGGCTGGTCGGGCGCGACCGCCTACAACCGCGGCCAGATCCTCTACCGCATCGCCGAGATGCTGGAGGGCCGCCGGGAGCAGTTCGTCCGCGAGGTCGGCGAGGCCGAGGGCCTGTCCAAGTCGAAGGCGGCCGCCGTCGTCGACGCGGCCATCGACCGCTGGGTCTGGTACGCCGGCTGGACCGACAAGATCGGCCAGATCGTCGGCGGCGCCAACCCCGTCGCGGGCCCGTTCTTCAACCTCTCCACCCCCGAGCCGACCGGTGTGGTCACGGTCGTGGCCCCGCAGGACTCGTCCTTCCTGGGCCTCGTCTCGGTGATCGCCCCGGTCATCGCGACCGGCAACACCGCCGTCGTGATCACCTCGGAGAAGGCCCCGCTCCCCGCCCTGTCCCTGGGCGAGGTGCTGGCCACCTCCGACCTGCCCGGCGGCGTGGTCAACATCCTGTCCGGCAAGGCCTCCGAGATGGGCCCGCACCTGGCGTCCCACCAGGACGTCAACGCGATCGACCTGGCGGGCGCCGACGCGGCCCTCGCCAAGGAACTGGAGATCGCGGCGGCCGACAACCTCAAGCGCGTCCTGCGTCCACAGCCTGTGGACGACTGGAGCGCCGACCCGGGCACGGCGCGCATGACCGCCTTCCTGGAGACCAAGACGGTCTGGCACCCGACGGGTTCGCTCGGCGCGGGCGGCTCCTCGTACTAGACGTACGGGCGGCACCCGCTCATGAACCGGCCCCGGCAGCGACCCCCGCGCTGTCGGGGCCTTCCCGTGCCCACGGCGCTAGGCCTTCGGGAGCACCGGTCCCAGCAGCGAGGACACCGCCGCCGTGGGCAGTTCGCCGACCGACGGGCCCTTGGTCAGGGCGCCCGTCACCATGCCCGTGCCGACGGACGGGAAGTCCGCGACCTGCGTGGCGACGCCGTTGTCGAGGGGGTCCACGCCGGTGTTCGCGAGGGGGTTCACCTTCAGGTTCGTGACCGGGTCGGTCACCCCCGCCAGCGCCGCCGGGACGGAGAGTTCACCGGCCTGGGCCCCGCCGGCCGCCATGGCCAGGGCCGCCCCGGCCATGGACAGGGTCAGACCGGCGGCCCGGAGGCGCTTCGGAGGGGTGGGAGCTGCGTGACGTGCCATGGGTTCCCGCCTGTGGTCGTAGTCGCGTGCGCACACAGGGTAGTCGAGGCGGGTTCCCCGATTCCAACCGGCGGCCCGGCCGCCGTGTGAGGGTTGTCGCAGGGGCCGTCACGGGTGTGCCGTTACGCCCGGTCATGCCTCACACTGGTCTCCCGTGAGCTGCTCTCCTCTGCCTACGCGCGTCGTGCTGCTGACCGGACCCTCGGGATCCGGCAAGTCCTCGCTCGCGGCCCGCTCGGGGCTGCCCGTACTGCGCCTGGACGACTTCTACAAGGAGGGCACCGACCCGACCCTCCCGCTGGTCGGGGGCAGCTCCGACATCGACTGGGACTCCCCGCTCTCGTGGGACGCGGACGCCGCCGTCGCGGCCATCGCGGAACTCTGCGCCACGGGCCGCACGCAGGTGCCGGAGTACTCCATCGCGACCTCTTCGCGGACCGGCACCGAGACCCTGGACATAGCGCGGACCCCGCTGTTCATCGCGGAGGGCATCTTCGCCGCCGACGTCGTGGCCCGCTGCCAGGAGTTGGGTCTCCTCGCCGACGCGATCTGCCTGCGCGGCCGCCCCTCGACCACCTTCCGCCGCCGGCTGGCACGCGACCTGCGCGAGGGCCGCAAGTCCCTGCCGTTCCTGCTGCGCCGCGGCTGGCGCCTGATGCGCTCCGAGCGCGGCATCGTCGCCCGGCACACCGCCCTCGGCGCCCACGCCTGCGGCCGCGACGAGGCCCTCGGCCGCCTGGCCGCCGCCGCGGCGGGCCGCCACCGCACCGCGACCACCCCGGCCTGACCCGGTCCCCCCTCGGACACGCGCAGCCGGACATACGAAGAGGCGGGATCACGCGGACCCCCGACCGCTTGATCCCGCCTCTTCCCCCCGCAGGCCTCCGTCCCACCCCCGTAGGACGGACCCCCTGGCCCATGGTCTGTGTTACGCGACGAGCTCCCCGAAGGACTCCGCCTCGTCACGTCCGAAGCTCAGCGCCTCGTCGTCCCGCAGCCGCCGCAGCGACCGCCAGATGCTCGACTTCACCGTGCCGACGCTGATGCCCAGGATCTCCGCGATCTCCGGGTCGGTGCGGCCCTCGTAGTAGCGCAGCACCAGCATCGTGCGCTGCGGCTCCGGGATGCGGGTCAGCGCCTGCCAGAGCACCGCGCGGAGCTCCGTACCGCGCATCGCGTCCGTGTCGGAGGCCGTCTCCGGCAGCTCCTCGGTCGGGTACTCGTTGAGCTTGCGCCGCCGCCACGCGCTGATGTGCAGGTTCGTCATCGTGCGCCGCAGGTAGCCGCCGACGGCCGCCTTGTCGCTGATCCGGTCCCAGGCGCGGTACGTGGAGAACAGCGCACTCTGCAGCAGGTCCTCGGCCTCGTGACGGTCACCGGTGAGGTGGAAGGCCGTCGCGAAGAGGGCCGCGCGGCGCTCCTGCACGTACGCCGTGAACTCGGCCTCCGAAGCGGAGGAAGGAGTTCGCGGTGCGGCGGGAACCGCCTGGTACTGGTTCGCGTCAATGGCTGTGACGTGCACCGGCCGCGGACGGGCGACCGGCGCCGTACGGACACCCGCCCGGCGGTTCACATCGTGCAGCCGCGTGACAACCGCGCTGGTCGTGGTGCTGTGCAGCGTGTTCATCTCGCGCCCCCCGTCGTGGAGTCTGCTTCGGTCCGTTGGTTCGATGACAGAAGACTGCCCGCCGGACATAACCGGGGTGTCCTTCGACTGTCACAGGCCTGTCACAGCGGCCCGTGGCCCGATCCACGGCGCCCGACGGTCGAAGTCCCGACGGCCGATGGGACAGAATGAGCGCGTGCCTTTCCTGTTGCTGATCGAGGACGACGACGCCATCCGCACGGCCCTCGAACTCTCCCTGTCACGCCAGGGCCACCGTGTGGCCACCGCGGCGACGGGCGAGGACGGCCTGAAACTGCTGCGCGAGCAGCGGCCGGACCTGATCGTGCTCGACGTGATGCTGCCCGGGATCGACGGCTTCGAGGTGTGCCGGCGGATCCGCCGCACCGACCAGCTGCCGATCATCCTCCTCACCGCGCGCAGCGACGACATCGATGTCGTCGTGGGCCTGGAGTCGGGAGCCGACGACTACGTCGTCAAGCCCGTCCAGGGCCGGGTGCTCGACGCCCGGATCCGCGCCGTCCTGCGCCGCGGGGAACGCGAGGCGAGCGACTCCGCCGTCTTCGGCTCCCTGGTCATCGACCGGGCCGCGATGACGGTGACGAAGAACGGCGAGGACCTCCAGCTCACCCCGACCGAGCTGCGGCTGCTGCTCGAACTCAGCCGCCGGCCCGGCCAGGCCCTCTCGCGCCAGCAGTTGCTGCGCCTGGTCTGGGAGCACGACTACCTCGGCGACTCGCGGCTCGTCGACGCCTGCGTGCAGCGGCTCCGCGCCAAGGTCGAGGAAGTGCCCTCCTCGCCCACCCTGATCCGTACCGTCCGCGGCGTCGGCTACCGGCTGGACTCACCGCAGTGATCCGAGCCCTGTTCGCGGGCAGGCGCTGGACCAGCCTGCGGCTGCGGCTCCTCGTCGTGTTCGCCCTGGTCGCGCTGACGGCCGCCGTATCGGCCTCCGGGATCGCCTACTGGCTCAACCGCGAGGCCGTGCTCACCCGTACCCAGGACGCGGCCCTCGGGGACTTCCGTCAGGAGATGCAGCTCCGGGCCGCCGCGCTGCCCGCCGAGCCGACGCCGGAGGAGATGCAGCGGGCCGCCGAGCTGATGGCGGGCAGCAGCCCCGGCTACAGCGTGCTGCTGGTGCACGAGCGCAAGGACGGCCGGAAGGTGTTCGGCGCGGCGGGGGCGGCCTCCTTCGGGCTGAACGACGTACCGAAGTCCCTCCAGCACGCCGTGAACGACCGGCAGAAGACCACGGCCGCCAACGACGCCGAGTACCACATGTACTGGCAGCGGACGAAGCCCCAGGGCAACCCGTACCTGGTGGGCGGGACGCGGATCGTGGGCGGCGGGCCGACCGGTTACATGTACAAGTCGCTGGCCACGGAACGGGACGACCTCAACGCGCTCGGCTGGTCGCTGACGATCGCCACGGGGCTGGCCCTGCTCGGCTCCGCGCTCCTCGCGCAGGCGGCCGCCCGGACGGTGCTGAAGCCCATCCAGCGGCTCGGGGACGCGGCGCGCCGGCTCGGCGAGGGCGAACTGGACCACCGGCTCGACGTGTCGGGCACGGACGAACTCGCCGACCTCTCCCACACGTTCAACAAGACGGCGGAGGCGCTGGAGAAGAAGGTCGCCGACATGAGCGCGCGCGAGGAGGCCAGCCGCCGCTTCGTCGCCGACATGTCGCACGAACTGCGCACCCCGCTGACGGCGTTGACCGCGGTCGCCGAGGTGCTGGAGGAAGAGGTCGACGACCTCGACCCGATGATCGCGCCGGCGGTGGGCCTCGTGGTGAGCGAGACCCGGCGGCTGAACGACCTGGTGGAGAACCTGATGGAGGTCACCCGCTTCGACGCGGGGACGGCGCGGCTGGTGCTGGACGACGTGAACGTCGCCGACCAGGTCACGGCGTGCATCGACGCGCGGGCGTGGCTGGACGCGGTGGAACTCGACGCCGGGCGGGGGATCGTGGCGCGGCTCGACCCGCGGCGGCTCGACGTGATCCTGGCCAACCTGATCGGCAACGCGCTCAAGCACGGCGGTTCGCCGGTGCGGGTGTCGGTGGCCGTCGAGGACGACTGGCTGGTGGTGACCGTCAAGGACAACGGGCCGGGCATCCCCGAGGAGGTCCTGCCGCACGTCTTCGACCGGTTCTACAAGGCGAGCGCGTCCCGGCCGAAGTCGGACGGCAGCGGGCTGGGCCTGTCGATCGCCATGGAGAACGCGCACATCCACGGCGGCGACATCACGGCCGAGAACGGGGCGGACGGCGGGGCCGTCTTCACCCTGCGGCTGCCGGGGGACGTGGGGAAGGTGAGTACGGGTGACGTGGACGCGTAGGGCGGTCCTGCCGGGGGTCGTGGCGGCGCTGCTGCTGGGCGGGACCTCCGCGTGCGGGATCCGGGCGACGACCGTGCCGGTGGACGTGGGGGCGGCGCCCTCGCGGGTGTCCTGCGACACCCCGGAGCGGCCGGAGGGGCAGAGCGGGGTGCAGGGCTTCCGGGCCACGGTGGAACTGGTGTGCGGCTCGCAGCTGGTGGGCGTGGAGCGGATCGTTCCGGTGCCCGAGAAGAGGCCGGTCCGGGACGCGGAGGTCCTGGTCGCCCAGGCGCTGCTGGAACAGCTGGAGCGGCCGCTCTCGGCGGAGGAGCGGGACGCCGGCTTCACGAGCGGGGTCAGGGACGGGCTGACGGCCGCCCCGCCGCGGACGGGCGACCCGGCGGGCACCGTCAGGCTGAGCCGCAAGCCGGAGGACCTGCCGCCGGTGGCGCTGTCGCAGATCGTGTGCACGCTGGCCGGCAGCGACGCCATCTCGGCCGGGCCCGGTCCGGTGGTGCTGGGCGGGCCCGACGCGGATCCGCCGCGCGCCTGGGAGTGCACGGACGCCGTCCGCTCCCGCCCGGAGTCGGTGCCGACGCTGGGCGAGCTGGTCCGCCCCACCCCGGGCCCGTCCCCCTCGGCTTCCTGAGCGCCCGCGCGTCCCCGCGTACGGGAAAGGCCCCCCGGGCCGGAGCTCGGGGGGCCTTCGCCTTGTACGGACGGGCGGCGCGCGGAAGGGATCAGATCCCGGCGGCGGCCGACAGGTCCTTCTTGATCGCGTCCAGGACGCCCTGGCCGCGGCCGCGGGCCGGGGCGAGGTCGGAGGCGTCCTCGACCGGGACGACGACCTCCAGGTAGCACTTCAGCTTCGGCTCCGTACCCGACGGGCGGACGATCACCCGGGCCTTGTAGTCGCCGTCGAGGTGGTACCGCAGGCCGTCCGTGGGCGGCAGCGCGGCCGAACCGACCGACAGGTCCTCCGCCGAGACGACCCGCAGGCCCGCCAGGGACACCGGGGGCTCCGCGCGCAGCGCGGCCATCGCCGAGGCGATCACCGACAGGTCGGAGACGCGGACCGACAGCTGGTCGGTGGCGTGCAGGCCGTGGGCCAGCGCCAGGTCGTCCAGCAGGTCGGTCAGGGTGCGGCCCTGCTCCTTGAGCTCGGAGGCCAGCTCCGCCACCAGCAGGGCGGCGGTGACGCCGTCCTTGTCGCGGACGCCCTCGGGGTCCACGCAGTAGCCGAGCGCCTCCTCGTAGCCGTAGCGCAGGCCCTCGACGCGGGAGATCCACTTGAAGCCCGTCAGGGTCTCTTCGTAGCCCACGCCCGCGGCCTCGGCGATCCGGCCCAGCAGGCTGGAGGACACGATGGACTCCGCGAAGACGCCCCGGGCGCCCTTGTGCACCAGGTGCGCCGCCAGCAGCGCGCCGACCTCGTCGCCGCGCAGCATGCGCCAGCCCGTGGCCGCCGTCGCGTCCGGGACGGCCACCGCGCAGCGGTCGGCGTCCGGGTCGTTGGCGATCACGATGTCCGGGTCCGTCTCGGCGGCCTTCGCGAAGGACAGGTCCATCGCGCCCGGCTCCTCCGGGTTGGGGAAGGCGACCGTCGGGAAGGCCGGGTCCGGCTCCGCCTGCTCGGCGACGAGCACCGGCTCGGGGAACCCGTGCCGGGCGAAGGCCGCCATGACGACGTCCTTGCCGACGCCGTGCATGGCCGTGTAGACGGTCCGCACGCCCCGGGGGGAACCCGGGGTCAGGACGGCGTCCGTACGCTCCAGGTAGGCCTCCAGGACCTCGTCGCCGAGGTCCTGCCAGCCGGCTTCGGGGCGCGGGACGGAGGCGAGGGCCTCGATCCGGTCGATCTCCGCCGCGATCTCGGCGTCCGCCGGGGACACGATCTGGGAGCCGTCGCCGAGGTAGACCTTGTAACCGTTGTCCCGCGGCGGGTTGTGGCTCGCCGTCACCTCGACGCCGGCGACGGCGCCCAGGTGCCTTATGGCGTACGCGAGGACCGGCGTGGGCAGCGGCCGGGGCAGTACGGCCGCGCGCAGTCCGGCACCGGTCATCACGGCGGCGGTGTCACGGGCGAAGTCCGCCGACTTGTAGCGGGCGTCGTAGCCGACGACGACCAGGCCGCCGGCGTGGCCCTGGGCCTTGAGGTAGGCCGCGAGGCCCGCCGCGGCCCGGATGACCACGGCACGGTTCATCCGCATCGGGCCGGCGCCGAGCTCGCCGCGCAGTCCGGCGGTGCCGAACTGGAGCGTGCCGGAGAAACGGTCCGCGAGTTCCGCCGTGTCGCCCGCCTCGACGAGCCGGCCGAGCTCGGCCGCCGTCTCGGGGTCGGGGTCCTCGGCCAGCCAGGCCTGCGCCCGGGTGATCAGGTCGTCCTGTTCCTGCACTGCTTCCGCCTTACCTCTCGTACGTCGATCAGATGCGGGCGAGGACCTGCGTCAGCAGCGTGCCCATGCGGGCGGCCGAGTCGCGGCCGGCCTGGAGGACCTCTTCGTGGTTCAGCGGCTCGCCGGACAGGCCCGCCGCCAGGTTGGTGACCAGGGAGATGCCGAGCACCTCGGCGCCGGCCTCACGGGCGGCGATGGCCTCCAGCACGGTGGACATGCCGACCAGGTCGGCGCCCATGACGCGGATCATGTTGATCTCGGCCGGGGTCTCGTAGTGCGGGCCGGGGAACTGCACGTAGACGCCCTCTTCGAGGGAGGCGTCGATGTCCTTGCACATCGCGCGCAGGCGCGGCGAGTACAGGTCGGTGAGGTCGACGAAGTTCGCGCCGACGATCGGCGAGGTGGCCGTCAGGTTGAGGTGGTCGCTGATCAGGACGGGCTGGCCGGGCTTCATGCCCTCGCGCAGACCGCCGCAGCCGTTGGTCAGGACGACGGTCTTGCAGCCGGCCGCGACGGCCGTGCGGACGCCGTGGGCGACGGCGGCGACGCCGCGGCCCTCGTAGTAGTGGGTCCGGCCGAGGAAGAGCAGCGCGCGCTTGTCGCCGATCTTGTACGAGCGGATCTTGCCGCCGTGGCCTTCGACGGCCGGGGGCGGGAAGCCGGGCAGCTCGGTGACCGGGAACTCGGCCTCGGGGGCGCCGAGCGCCTCTGCGGCGGGGGCCCAGCCGGAGCCCATGACGAGGGCGACATCGTGGGAATCGACGCCGGTCAGCTCGCGCAGGCGGGTGGCGGCGGCGTCGGCGGCGGCGAAGGGGTCGGTAACAGATGCGTTCACGCCGACGAGCGTAGCCGCTCTCGGCCTACGCGCGTAGATGGCACAGCTCACGGTGTTCGGATCGTTGCCTTGTCGTTTCCGCCGAATCGTCCCCGCCGGCCCTTGCGGGGCCCGGGACGTGGCGGGGAGGAGCCGCTGCGGGAGGGCTCAGCAGGGGCGCTTGCGGAGTTCCATCACATAGTCGTGCGGGGCGCCCGCGGACTCGGCGGCGTCGGCGATCTCACCCAGGTAGCGCGCCGAGGGCAGGCCGCCCTCGTAGCCGTTGAGGACGTACACCCAGGCCGCCTCCTCGCCGTCCAGCGTGTGCACGCGCACCCGCATCCGGCGGTAGATGTCCATTCCGACGCCCTCCCACCGGTCCATGGACTCCTCGTCCAGCGGGGCGATGTCGTAGAGGGCGACGAAGACCTGGTGGCGGGGGGCTTCGACGACCGTGGCGAGGGCGCCCTCCCACCCCATCTGCTCGCCGCCGAAGGTCAGCCGCCAGTCGTTGATCCAGCCCGTGCCGCGCAGCGGCGAATGCGGAGCGCGGCGCGTCATCAGCCGCGGGTCGAGGTTGCCGGCGTACGCGGCGTAGAGCGACATGAGCTCGAGGGTACGGGAGGGGCGGCCGGGCACGCGTGCCCGGATGGCGGGACCGGGGGCGAAGCACCTTGAAGCGTGCGGGACAATGGAGCACGGAATGCATCCCCCGGGGAGACCCCCCGGAACGCCGGCCGGGGCGGCAGCCGGCCGGGTAGACGTGAGGCGGACTTTTCGTGACCCGGATCGTGATCATCGGCGGCGGACCCGGCGGGTATGAAGCGGCCCTGGTGGGGGCCCAGCTCGGCGCGGAGGTGACCGTCGTCGACTGCGACGGTCTGGGAGGGGCGTCGGTGCTCACCGACTGCGTGCCCTCGAAGACCCTCATCGCGACCGCCGAGGTCATGACGACCTTCGACTCGTCGTACGAGGAACTGGGGATCGTCGTCGCGGACGACACCCCGCACATCGAGCAGGCCGCGCGCGTCGTGGGCGTCGACCTCGGCAAGGTGAACCGGCGCGTCAAGCGCCTCGCGCTCGCCCAGTCCCACGACATCACCGCCTCCGTGACCCGGGCCGGCGCCCGCGTCATGCGCGGCCGCGGCAAGCTCGGCGGCCCGCAGGGCATCGACGGCACGCGCGACGTCATCGTCACCGCGGCCGACGGCACGGAGACGATCCTGACCGCCGACGCCGTCCTGATCGCCACCGGCGGGCACCCCCGGGAGATCCCGGACGCGATGCCCGACGGGGAGCGGATCCTCAACTGGACCCAGGTCTACGACCTGGAGGAGCTCCCCGAGGAGCTCATCGTCGTCGGCTCCGGCGTCACCGGCGCCGAGTTCGCCGGCGCGTACCAGGCCCTCGGCTCCCGGGTGACCCTGGTGTCCTCGCGCGACCGCGTGCTGCCGGGCGAGGACCCGGACGCGGCCGCCGTCCTGGAGGACGTCTTCCGCCGCCGCGGCATGAACGTCGTCGGCCGCTCCCGCGCCGAGTCCGCCAAGCGGGTCGGCGACCGGGTCGAGGTCACCCTCTCCGACGGCCGCGTCATCACGGGCACGCACTGCCTGATGGCCGTCGGCGCGATCCCGAACACCAAGGACATGAACCTGGAGGAGTCCGGGGTCCGGCTCAAGGAGTCCGGGCACATCTGGACCGACAAGGTCTCCCGCACCTCCTCGCCCGGCGTGTACGCGGCCGGCGACGTCACCGGCATCTTCGCGCTGGCCTCCGTGGCCGCCATGCAGGGCCGGATCGCGATGTACCACTTCCTCGGCGACGCGGTCACCCCGCTCAACCTGAAGACGGTCTCCTCGAACGTCTTCACCGACCCCGAGATCGCGACCGTCGGCTACACCCAGGCCGACGTGGACTCCGGCAAGATCGACGCCCGCGTGGTGAAGCTGCCGCTGCTGCGCAACCCGCGCGCGAAGATGCAGGGCATCCGGGACGGCTTCGTGAAGCTGTTCTGCCGCCCGGGCACCGGCATCGTGGTCGGCGGCGTGGTCGTCGCGCCCCGCGCGAGCGAGCTCATCCACCCCATTTCGATCGCGGTCGACAACAACCTGACGGTCGAGCAGATCGCAAACGCGTTCACCGTGTACCCCTCGCTGTCCGGTTCGATCGCCGAGGTCGCCCGCCAGCTGCACACGCGCAAGGCCGCCGGTGAGGCCTGAGGAACCGTCAACCACCCCTTCCCGTAGGGGGGTTGGGGTGGGCGCCCGGACGGGGTGGGGGCGCGGCGCGGCGGGCCGAGGGTCCACCCGGCCGCGTATACCACTTGTCGACCCGCTTTACGGACAACTTCGGTATTCCGGCGCAAGGAGCTGAAAGCAGACGGTCGTCCGGGTTACTGTCAGTTTCGTGTTCGCTGCAGAACGTCGCCAATTGATCCTCGAAATGGTGCGGGCCAACGGAGCGGTATCGCTCCGGGAGCTCGCCCGCGTCGTCCAGACCTCCGAAGTGACCGTACGGCGGGACGTGCGGGCACTGGAGGCAGAAGGACTCCTCGACCGCCGGCACGGCGGTGCGGTACTGCCGGGCGGTTTCACGCGGGAATCCGGCTTTCCGCAAAAGTCCCATCTCGCCACGGCGGAGAAGACCGCCATCGCCGATGTCGCGGCCGGGCTCGTCGAAGAAGGCGAGGCCATCGTCGTCGGCGCGGGCACCACGACCCAGGAACTGGCCCGCCGGCTGGCGCGGGTGCCCGGGCTGACCGTGGTCACCAACTCGCTGCTCGTCGCCCAGGCGCTCGCGCACGCCAACCGGGTCGAGGTGGTGATGACCGGCGGAACCCTGCGCGGCTCCAACTACGCCCTCGTCGGCAGCGGAGCCGAGCAGTCCCTCCAGGGGCTGCGGGTCTCGCGGGCCTTCCTGTCCGGGAGCGGGCTGACCGCCGAACGCGGGCTGTCCACCTCCAACATGCTCTCCGCGAGCGTGGACCGGGCCCTGGTGCAGGCCGCCGCCGAGGTGGTGGTCCTCGCCGACCACACGAAGCTCGGCACCGACACCATGTTCCAGACCGTGCCGACGGACGTCATGACCCGCCTCGTCACCGACGAGCCGCCCCCGCACGACGACCGGGCGGGTACCGAGCTCCAGGCGCTGGCCGACCAGGGCGTCCAGATCACCGTGGCCGGCGCGGCGGTGGCCTCCGGCGGGGGTCCCGGCGGCGGTGCGGGCGGTGACGGGATGCAGGGGCGCAGGCCCCGGCGGGAGTCCCCCCTCCCGGTCCAGCGGCGCGGCGGACCCGGGGCCCTGAGGCCGGCCGCGATGGCCGAGCCCGGTGAGCGGGCGAGGGTCGCGGACCTGCGCCGGCGGTAGCGGACGCGGATGCGCGAAGGCCCCGCCCGGGCGGACCGGGCGGGGCCTTCGCGTTCGGCGCGTCGCGGACGTCAGTCCTTGATCTCGCAGATGGTGGCGCCGGAGGTGAGGGAGGCGCCGACTTCGGCGGTCAGACCGACGATGGTGCCGGAGCGGTGCGCGTTGAGCGGCTGCTCCATCTTCATGGCTTCCAGGACGACGACCAGGTCTCCCTCGTTGACCTGCTGGCCCTCCTCCACGGCGATCTTGACGATGGTGCCCTGCATCGGGGAGGCGAGGGTGTCGCCGGAGGCGGCCGGGCCGGACTTCTTCGCGGCGCGGCGCTTGGGCTTCGCACCGCCCGCGGCGGCGGTACGGGCCAGGGTCATGCCCAGCGACGACGGGAGGGAGACCTCCAGGCGCTTGCCGCCGACCTCGACCACGACGGTCTCGCGGCCGGGCTCGTCCTCGGTGTCCTCCGCGGCCGGAGCCGTGAACGCCTTGATCTCGTTGACGAACTCGGTCTCGATCCAGCGGGTGTGGACCGTGAAGGGCCCTTCCGCCGGGGCGAAGGCCGGGTCGGTGACGACGGCGCGGTGGAACGGGACGGCCGTGGCCATGCCCTCGATGTTGAACTCGGCGAGGGCGCGGGCGGCCCGCTGGAGGGCCTGCTCGCGGGTGGCACCGGTGACGATCAGCTTGGCGAGCAGGGAGTCCCAGGCCGGGCCGATGACCGAACCGGACTCCACGCCCGCGTCGAGGCGCACGCCCGGGCCGGACGGCGGCTCGAACTTGGTGACGGTGCCGGGCGCGGGCAGGAAGCCGCGGCCCGGGTCCTCGCCGTTGATGCGGAACTCGATGGAGTGGCCGCGCAGGACCGGGTCGCCGTAGCCGAGTTCCTCGCCGTCGGCGATGCGGAACATCTCGCGGACGAGGTCGATGCCCGAGACCTCTTCGGTGACGGGGTGCTCGACCTGGAGGCGGGTGTTGACCTCCAGGAAGGAGATGAGGCCGTCGGCGGCGACGAGGAACTCGACGGTGCCGGCGCCGACGTAGCCGGCTTCCTTCAGGATCGCCTTCGACGCGGCGTACAGCTCGGCGTTCTGCGCCTCCGACAGGAACGGCGCGGGGGCCTCCTCCACCAGCTTCTGGTGGCGGCGCTGGAGGGAGCAGTCGCGGGTGGAGACGACGACGACGTTGCCGTGGGAGTCGGCGAGGCACTGCGTCTCGACGTGCCGCGGCTTGTCGAGGTAGCGCTCGACGAAGCACTCGCCGCGCCCGAAGGCGGCGACGGCCTCGCGGACGGCGGAGTCGTAGAGCTCCGGCACCTCTTCGAGGGTGCGGGCGACCTTGAGGCCGCGGCCGCCGCCGCCGAAGGCGGCCTTGATGGCGATGGGGAGGCCGTGTTCCTTGGCGAACTCGACGACCTCGTCGGCCCCGGAGACGGGGTCGGGGGTACCGGCGACCAGGGGGGCGCCGGCGCGCTGGGCGATGTGGCGGGCGGCGACCTTGTCACCGAGGTCGCGGATCGCCTGCGGCGGCGGTCCGATCCAGGTGAGGCCCGCGTCGATGACGGCCTGGGCGAAGTCGGCGTTCTCCGACAGGAAGCCGTAGCCGGGGTGGATGGCGTCCGCCCCGGAGTCGGCGGCGGCCTGCAGGACCTTCGCGATGTCGAGGTAGCTGGCGGCCGGGGTGTCACCGCCCAGCGCGAAAGCTTCGTCTGCCGCGCGGACGTGCAGGGCATCCCGGTCCGGATCGGCGTAGACGGCTACGCTCGCGATCCCTGCATCCCGGCATGCCCGAGCAACGCGGACAGCGATTTCGCCACGGTTGGCGATGAGCACCTTGCGCACGATGGCTCCCTCCTTGAAACAAGCTGAGTTTAGGGACAGTCGACACGGCCTTTCGACCCTGATCCAGAGGTGAGCTTGCCCACACAGAGCGTGATTCGAGGCAGGCTCGAGTCTGAAAACCCTTGTGTCGCCCCAGGTCAGGGAGATCCCAGACTGCACAGTAACCCTGTTGGACGGCGGAGGTCTCTGTTCACCGGGTCAGCGGCCCCTGCTGATTCTTTGTGGAGTCCCTACGAACGGCCTATGCATTCTTTGCGTGAGAGCCGTCACGGGGGGCCTCCGTAACGAAGCCGCCCCGGCCTCTTGTCCGCAGGTTTACTCGTTAGTAGCCTCCAGGACGTCGAACACGCTTGTGACGTGTGGGGGATGGGGGCGTCGTGCTGCGCAGATTCGTGGCCGGGCTGGCCGCGGTCGTGCTCGTCGCGGAAGCGGCGCTGCTCGTACTCGTCCACCTCGTGCTGGGCAGGACCACCGCGAACCAGTCGATGTCCATCGCGGGCAGCGACCCGGAGCTCATGTCCACGGCCACCTACGTGATGGGCGCCGGCATCGGCGCGTTCCTGCTCCTGTGCGCCGTCCTGCTCGCCGTCGCCGCCGTACGGGACCTGCCGCCCGGCCGCTTCGCCCGCGTCGTGCTCGTCGTCGCGGCCGTCGTCCACGGGCTGCTCGGCACGCTGTCGGTCGGACTCTCCGGCTGGATGGTCTTCGCCGCGCTGATGCTGGTCCTGTGCCTGCTGGTCCTGAGCCTGATCCTCTACGCCGCTCCCGCCGCGGACGCCTCCGACGGCCCGCCGCAGGCGCCCCCGGCGCCGCGCGGGGAGGTCAGGCCCACAAGTCCGTGATGGCCACGTCCAGTTCGCCCAGCAGGGAGCGCAGCAGCGGCAGCGACAGGCCGATCACGTTCCCGGGGTCGCCGTCGATGCCGTCGATGAACGGAGCCGACAGGCCGTCCAGGGTGAACGCGCCGGCGACGTGCAGCGGCTCCCCGCTCGCCACGTACGCCGCCACCTCCGCGTCCGTGGGCTCGCCGAAGCGGACCGTGGTGGAGGCGGTCGCCGAGACCTGACGGCCGTCCGCCGTGTCGATCACGCAGTGCCCGGTGCGCAGCACGCCCGACCGGCCCCGCATCGACTTCCAGCGGGCGGTGGCCTCCGTGGGGTCCGCCGGCTTGCCGAGCGCCTCGCCGTCCAGCTCCAGCACCGAGTCGCAGCCGATCACCAGGGCGCCCGCGGCCTCCTGGAGGCCCGCCACGACGGCGGCCTTGGCCTCGGCCAGGGCCAGTGCCAGGTCGGCCGGGTTGTCGTGGTTCAGCGTGTCCTCGTCGAAGCCGCTGACGATCACGTGCGGGGCGAGCCCGGCCTGCCGCAGCAGGTTCAGCCGGGCGGGGGAGGCGGAGGCGAGGACCAGCGTGCGACGCCGGTTTCCGGGCAGAGGGGTTGCGGTCATGGGGGCCATCGTAGGACGGCCCCGGAGGCCGCACGGTGCCGCGGCCGGTCACGGCACTAGAACGGGGCGACGCCGAGGACGTACACGCCCACGACCATCGCGAGGACGAGGACGACGAGCAGCCGTCGGAGCATCGCCTGCGCGTCCCGCATGTCCTTCGGGGGCTCGTCCTTCGGGTCTGACCAGAGCATGTTCCGATCCTGGCGCCGGTACGGCAGTGGCGCCTGAGTACTCGTACTCAGGCGCCACCGTCCGTTCACGTCATCTTCGGCCGGGCCTCAGCCCTGGCCGGGCCAGTACGTACGGCCCCACGCGCGCGGCCCGGGGCGCGGTACGCGCTGGCGGGCCACCCGGGCGGGTGCGGCCCACTCGTCCGGTACCCGGGGCGCGCCCGACGGGGCCGAGGCCAGCGCCGCCGCGCGCGCTTGGACCACCGCCAGTGCGGCGGCCAGCTCCTCGGGGGTCGGATTGCCCTTGACGACCTTGATCACCACAGAGACCTCCTCGGGGGCTTACAGGGGGATGTTGCCGTGCTTCTTCGGGGGCAGGGACTCCCGCTTGGTGCGCAGCTGGCGCAGGCCCTTCACCACGTGGGCGCGGGTCTCGGACGGCATGACCACCGCGTCGACGTAGCCGCGCTCGGCCGCCGTGTAGGGGTTGAGCAGGGCGTCCTCGTACTCGGTGATGAGCCGTGCGCGGGTCTCGTCGGCGGTGCCGGCGGCCTCCGCCTCGGCGATGGCGCGGCGGTGCAGGATGTTGACCGCGCCCTGGGCGCCCATGACGGCGATCTGGGCGGTCGGCCAGGCCAGGTTCAGGTCCGCGCCGAGGTGCTTGGAGCCCATGACGTCGTAGGCCCCGCCGAAGGCCTTGCGGGTGATGACCGTGATCAGGGGGACGGTGGCCTCGGCGTAGGCGTAGATCAGCTTGGCGCCGCGCCGGATGATTCCGTTGTACTCCTGGTCGGTGCCGGGGAGGAAGCCCGGTACGTCGACGAACGTCAGCACCGGGACATTGAAAGCGTCGCACGTCCGGACGAATCGTGCAGCCTTCTCGGAGGCGTTGATGTCGAGGCAGCCGGCGAACTGCATCGGCTGGTTCGCGACGATGCCGACCGGGTGCCCCTCGACGCGGCCGAAGCCGGTGAGGATGTTCGGGGCGAACAGCGACTGCGTCTCCAGGAACTCCGCGTCGTCGAGCACGTGCTCGATCACGGTGTGCATGTCGTACGGCTGGTTCGCGCTGTCCGGGATGAGCGCGTCGAGTTCGAGGTCGGTGCCGGAGACCTCGGTGTCCGCCTCCTCGGGGAAGGCGGGCGGCTCGGACAGGTTGTTCGACGGCAGGTACGCCAGCAGGGACTTGACGTACTCGATGGCGTCCTTCTCGTCGCCCGCCATGTGGTGGGCGACGCCGGACGTGCTGTTGTGGGTGCGGGCGCCGCCGAGCTCCTCGAAGCCGACGTCCTCTCCGGTGACCGTCTTGATGACGTCCGGTCCGGTGATGAACATGTGCGAGGTCTGGTCGACCATGACGGTGAAGTCGGTGATCGCGGGGGAGTACACCGCGCCGCCGGCGCAGGGGCCGACGACCAGGCTGATCTGCGGGATCACGCCCGACGCGTGGACGTTGCGGCGGAAGATCTCGCCGTACATGCCGAGCGCGCTGACGCCCTCCTGGATGCGGGCGCCGCCGGAGTCGTTGATGCCGACGAGCGGGCAGCCGGTCTTCAGCGCGAAGTCCATGACCTTCATGATCTTCTGTCCGTAGACCTCGCCGAGGGCTCCGCCGAAGACCGTGAAGTCCTGCGAGAAGACGGCCACGGGCCGGCCGTCCACCGTGCCGTAGCCGGTGACGACGCCGTCGCCGTAGGGCCGGGTCTTCTCCAGCCCGAAGTTGGTCGAGCGGTGCCGGGCGAACTCGTCCAGCTCTACGAAGGACCCCTCGTCCAGCAGCAGTGCCACCCGCTCACGGGCCGTCAGCTTGCCCTTGGCGTGCTGCTTCTCCACGGCTCGCTCGGAACCTGCGTGGGTGGCTTCCTCGACTCGGCGCCGCAGGTCCGCGAGCTTGCCCGCGGTCGTGTGGATGTCGATCGGCTCTGAGGGTTGTGACATCGGGGTCGCGGCTCCCTGTGTGGTGTCAACTGCCTGGTCAATTGATTGACTGCTGCTGGCTACTGGTGCGTAGCGTATCGGCGGGCATGGCGCTCGGCAGTGCGGCGTTTGACACACCTACATTGACTTGCATGACGCCATCAGATGCTTCATCCGGAGCTTCCGCGGGACGCTGGTCGAGCCTGGACCGGCCTCCCCTCAACGCCGCCGCCCTCCAGCGGGCCCTCGTCACCGAGGGCGGGCTGTGGACCTCCCTGGAGGTCGTCCCCGCCACGGGGTCCACCAACACCGATCTCGCGGCGCGGGCCGCCGCGCTGCCCGAGGGGGCGGTGCTCGTCGCCGAGGAGCAGACGGCGGGGCGCGGCCGCCTCGACCGCAGCTGGACGGCGCCGGCCCGGTCGGGGCTGTTCTTCTCCGTCCTGCTCAAGCCGGGCCCGGCCGTGCCCGAGGAGCGGTGGGGGTGGCTGACGCTGCTGGCCGGGGTGGCCACCGCGGCCGGCCTGTCCCGGGCGGCGGGCGTGGACACCGCGCTCAAGTGGCCCAACGACCTGCTGGTCACGGTGGACGGTGACGAGCGCAAGACCGGCGGGATCCTCGCGGAGCGGGTCGCGGACGGGGTGGTCGTGGGGATCGGCCTCAACGTCACCCTGACGGAGGACGAGCTGCCCGTACCGGCCGCGGGCTCGCTGCTGCTGGCCAAGGCCTCGGCGACGGACCGGGACCCGCTGCTGAAGAGCGTGCTGCGCTCGCTGGAGCAGTGGTACGGGAACTGGCGCGAGGCCGGGGGCGACCCGGGCGCGAGCGGGCTCCAGGAGGCGTACGCGGCGGGCTGCGCGACCCTCGGCAAGCACGTGCGGGCGGACCTGCCGGGCGGGCGGGCCCTCACCGGAACGGCCGAAGCGGTCGACGCGGACGGGCGGCTGGTGATCCGTACGGCCGACGGCGAGCGGGAGGCGGTGGGGGCGGGCGACGTGGTGCACCTGAGGTCGGTCCACTGACCTTGCCGTCGCCCGGCCGGGCGGGGGCGGGCGCGGGGTCGCGTCGGGGGCGGCCGTCGCCCGGCCGGGCGGGGCGGTCGTCCCCGCGGCTGCGGCTCCGCTGCCGGGGGCGCCGCAGCCGGGGGCCCCGCCCACGGGCCCCCGCGCCCCGGACGCCGGCGGGGCCGGATCGCCGGGTGAATATGCCGGAGCCCGTCCTCCGGAGAGGGAGTGAGGTACGGCACACCTGCCGTATGGTTTAGGCGATCCCGGTCCTCCCGGTGATCACTCGGTTCGGCAGTGCGCACGGAATGGACAGGAGGCGGCCCTTGACCGTCGACGGCTCTTCGTCCAGCGCGTCCGGGTCCGGTTCCGCGAGCGGTCCCGGCACCCCCATCGGGCGGGACCAGCACACGCCGCACCACGAGGTGGACCACACGGCGCAGCCGACGGCCGATCCGCTGGCCATCCGGCTGGAGCAGCTGATCCTGGGCGCCGAGCGCCGGTACACGCCCTTCCAGGCCGCCCGCAGCGCCGGGGTGTCGATGGAGCTGGCCTCGCGCTTCTGGCGGGCCATGGGCTTCGCGGACATCGGGCAGGCCAAGGCGCTGACGGAGGCGGACGTACTGGCGCTGCGGCGTCTGGCGGGTCTGGTGGAGGCGGGGCTGCTGTCCGAGCCGATGGCGGTGCAGGTGGCCCGGTCCACCGGGCAGACGACCGCCCGTCTGGCCGAATGGCAGATCGATTCCTTCCTGGAGGGGCTGACGGAGCCGCCCGAGCCGGGGATGACGCGTACGGAGGTCACGTACCCGCTGGTCGAGCTGCTGCTGCCGGAGCTGGAGGAGTTCCTCGTCTACGTGTGGCGGCGCCAGCTGGCGGCGGCGACGGGGCGGGTCGTGCAGGTCGCGGACGACGAGGAGATGGTCGACCGGCGCCTCGCGGTGGGCTTCGCGGACCTGGTCGGCTTCACGCGGCTGACGCGGCGGCTGGAGGAGGAGGAGCTCGGCGAGCTCGTCGAGGCCTTCGAGACGACGGCGGCGGACCTGGTGGCGGCGCACGGCGGCCGGCTGATCAAGACGCTGGGCGACGAGGTGCTGTACTGCGCCGACGACGCGGCGACGGCGGCGGAGATCGCGCTGCGGCTGATCGAGACGATGGAGGCCGATCCGCAGATGCCCGAGCTGCGGGTGGGCATCGCCTTCGGGACGGTGACGACCCGCATGGGCGACGTGTTCGGGACGACGGTGAACCTGGCGAGCCGGCTCACCTCCATAGCGCCGAAGGACGCGGTGCTGGTGGACGGGGCGATGGCCGAGGAGCTCGGCCGGGTCGGCGCGGCGCCGCTCTCGGAGAAGTCGGCGGAGCTGGAGGAGGGCGGCGGGACCTACCGCTTCGCGCTCCAGCCCATGTGGCAGCGGCCGGTCCGCGGGCTGGGTGTCGTGGAGCCCTGGTCGCTGACGCGGCGGACGCCTAAGATCCCGACGTAACGTTCGTTAACCGGGAGGGTGGCGTGGCTGTGGACGAGGTCCGGTACGGGGAGTTCGTCGCGGTGCGGCGCCATGGCGACGGCGGCGTGGTCGCCGAGCTGGTGCTGGACCGGCCCAAGGCGATGAACGCCGTCTCGACGGAGATGGCCCGGTCGATCGGGGCCGCGTGCGCGGCGCTGGCCGCCGACGCCTCCGTACGGGTCGTGGTGCTGTCCTCGACGCACGAGCGGGCGTTCTGCGTGGGCGCCGACCTCAAGGAGCGCAACTCGCTGTCGGACGCCGAGCTGGTGCGGCAGCGGCCGACCACGCGCGGGGCGTACGGGGGCGTGCTGGAACTGCCGGTGCCCACGGTCGCGGCGGTGCACGGCTTCGCGCTCGGCGGCGGCTTCGAGCTGGCGCTGGCCTGCGACGTGATCGTGGCCGACGAGACGGCGGTGGTCGGCCTGCCCGAGGTGTCGGTCGGCGTGATCCCGGGCGGTGGCGGTACGCAGCTGCTGCCGCGCCGGGTCGGGGCGGCGCGGGCCGCCGAGCTGATCTTCACGGCGCGCCGGGTCGAGGCCGCGGAGGCCCTCGCCCTGGGGCTGGTCGACTCGCTGGCTCCGGCCGGTGAGGACCGTACGCGGGCCCTGGAGCTGGCCGCGCGGATGGCGGCGAACTCCCCGGTCGGGCTGCGCGCGGCCAAGCGGGCCCTGCGGCTGGGGCACGGCATGGACCTGGCGGCCGGGCTGGAGATCGAGGACGCCGCCTGGCGCACGGTCGCCTTCTCCGGGGACCGGGCCGAGGGCGTGGCGGCGTTCAACGAGAAGCGCAAGCCGGAGTGGCCCGGGCAGTGAGGCCGCGTCGCCGGAGTCGTGCCTGCCCGGCGCCGGCGGGGACGGGTGGCGCGGTCACGGTTCGTGGCCGCGTGCCACCGAATGCCGCACCAGCCATCACCGATTCGGACAAAACTCCCTAATCTGGGGTGATGGGAGTTGACGGGCGGCTGCGAGCCGTCGTGGGCCTCGCGCAGGCCATGGCGGCCGCCTGCGCGCCGCGGGACAGCGTCCGGGCGGCCGCGCGCGGGGCGCGCCTGGCGATGGACGGCTCCTTCGCCGCGATCTCCGCCTGGGAGCGCGAGCGGGGCCGGCTGCGGGTCCTCGTGAACGAGGGGGAGCGGCGGGCCGGCGAGGAGGAGTTCCCCGAGGACGAGTCCTACCCCGTGCACGACTTCCCGGAGATCACCGAGTTCCTCCACGAACGCTGGGCCGGCGGCGGCGGACCCCACGCCTGGGTCGAGAGCGCCGTCGGCAGCCGCCCCGGGTGGCGGGGCGAGGCCCTGCGCCGCCGCGGGCGCGGGACCTGCGTGGTCGCTCCGGTCGTGCTCAGCGGCCGCGCCTGGGGGGAGCTGTACGTCGCCCGGGACGAGGGGCTGCCCGACTTCGACGAGGACGACGCCGAGTTCGCGACCGTGCTCGCGGCCGTCGTCGCCGCCGGGCTCGCGCAGAACGAACGCCTCGAAGAGGCGCGGCGGCTCGCCTTCACCGACCCCCTCACCGGGCTCGCCAACCGGCGGGCCGTGGACATGCGCCTCGACGAGGCCCTGGAGGAGCACCGCCGGACCGCGGCCGTCGTCAGCCTCGTCGTGTGCGACCTCAACGGGCTCAAGAAGGTCAACGACACCCTCGGCCACGCCATGGGCGACCGGCTGCTGGAACGGTTCGGGTCCGTCCTGAGCCTGTGCGGGGCCATGCTGGCCGGGACCCTGGTGGCGCGCCTGGGCGGGGACGAGTTCTGCCTCGTCAGCGTCGGGCCGTCCGCCGACGAGGTCGTCCGCGTCACCGAGGAGGTGTGCCGGCGGGCCGCCGCCCTCGAACTCGGGGAGGGCGTGGCCTGCGGGGTCGCCTCCACCGGGGACCCCATCGGGCTCGTGAAGTCCTCGCGGCGGCTGTTCCGGCTCGCCGACGCCGCCCAGTACAAGGCCAAGGCCGCCCGCTCGCCGCTGCCCGTCGTCGCGGGACGCGACACCGCCGTGGTGCGGCTCGCCGACGCGGCCGCCCGGGAGGAGCCGGGGGAGCGGCGGCGCTTCCGCGGCAGGGGCTGAGGCCGACGGGGCGAAGTAAGGGGTGGTCGTGGGGCTTGATCGTGACGAACTCGGCTAGTGACATGAAGGGATTCAGTCCGTAGGGTGCTGAATATGGATATGCACACTGTCGTGGTGGGGACGTCCGGGACCACCGCCGAGGACGTCATCGCCGTCGCCCGCGGCAACGCGCGGGTCGAGCTGTCCGGCGAGGCGCTCGACGCCCTCGGCCGCGCCCGCGAGATCGTCGACGCGCTGGCCGCCAAGCCCGAGCCCGTCTACGGGGTCTCCACCGGATTCGGCGCCCTCGCCTCCCGGCACATCAGCCCCGAGCTGCGCGCGCAGCTCCAGCGCAACATCGTCCGCTCGCACGCCGCCGGCATGGGCCCGCGCGTCGAGCGCGAGGTCGTGCGCGCCCTGATGTTCCTGCGGCTGAAGACCGTGGCCTCCGGGCACACGGGCGTGCGGCCCTCGGTCGCCCAGACCATGGCCGACGTGCTGAACGCCGGGATCACCCCCGTCGTCCACGAGTACGGCTCCCTCGGCTGCTCCGGCGACCTCGCGCCGCTCTCCCACTGCGCGCTCGCGCTCATGGGCGAGGGCGACGCCGAGGGCCCCGACGGCACCGTCCGCCCGGCGGGCGAGCTGCTCGCCGAAGCCGGGATCGAGCCGGTGGAGCTCCGCGAGAAGGAGGGCCTCGCCCTCCTCAACGGGACCGACGGCATGCTCGGCATGCTGGTCATGGCCCTCGCCGACCTCGGCACGCTCTACACCTCCGCCGACATCACGGCCGCCCTCACCCTGGAGGCGCTGCTCGGCACGGAGAAGGTGCTCCAGCCCGAGCTGCACGCCATCCGCCCGCACCCCGGCCAGGGCGCCTCCGCCGCCAACATGGCCGCCGTGCTCAACGGCTCCGGCCTGACCGGGCACTTCCAGGAGGAGTCCGCCCCGCGCGTCCAGGACGCCTACTCGGTGCGCTGCGCCCCGCAGGTCGCGGGCGCCGGCCGGGACACCATGGCGCACGCCGCCCTGGTCGCCTCCCGCGAGCTGGCCGCCGCCGTCGACAACCCGGTGGTCCTGCCCGACGGGCGCGTGGAATCCAACGGCAACTTCCACGGGGCCCCGGTCGCGTACGTACTGGACTTCCTGGCCATCGCCGCCGCCGACCTCGGCTCCATCGCCGAGCGGCGCACCGACCGGCTGCTCGACAAGAACCGCAGCCACGGCCTGCCGCCGTTCCTCGCGGACGACGCCGGCGTGGACTCCGGTCTGATGATCGCCCAGTACACGCAGGCCGCCCTGGTCAGCGAGATGAAGCGGCTCGCGGTTCCGGCGTCCGCCGACTCGATCCCCTCCTCGGCCATGCAGGAGGACCACGTCTCCATGGGCTGGTCGGCCGCGCGCAAGCTGCGCACGGCGATCGACAACCTGACCCGGATCATCGCGATCGAGCTGTACGCGGCCACCCGGGCCATCGAACTGCGCCACGGCCTGACCCCGGCGCCGGCCAGCCGGGCCGCCATCGAGGCGACGCGCGCGGCGGGCGTGCAGGGTCCCGGGCCGGATCGTTTCCTCGCCCCCGACCTGGCCGCCGCCGACGCCTTCGTCCGCGCGGGCGGCCTCGTCGCGGCGGTGGAGCCGGTGACGGGTCCCCTCGCCTGACGGGCCCCGGCCAGAAGTGAAGGGCCGTGCCCCGGGGAGTGATCCCCGGGGCACGGCCCTTCTTCCTGTCTGTGGGTTTCCTGCGCTGCTACAGGGCGCGGGAGCGGCGTACGGAGAAGGCGACGAACCCGGCGCCGAGGCCCAGGCAGAGGGTGCCGCCCATGACGTAGGGGGTGGTGTCCGTACTGCCGGTGTCGGCGAGGGACAGGGTGACGGTGGCTCCGTCGGAGCCAGAGTCGGAGGCGGAGTCCGACGCGGAGTCCGATGCGGAGCCGGAACCGGAATCTGAACCGGAACCGGCGTCGGGTTCCGTGGCACCGCCGTTCACGGTGCCGGTGTTGGCGGAGTCGGGGGGGGGGGGGGGGCCCGCCGGGGGGGGGCCCGGGGGGGGGGGGGGGGGCCCCGGGGGGCCCGGGGGCGGGGGGGGGGGGGGGGGGGGGCGCGGGCGGCCCCCGACGGGTGGTGCCCCGGAGCGGTGGCGTTCGCCGACGGGACGAACCACAGGGCGGCGAGGAGGGTGGTCGCTCCGAGAGCGGTGAGCAGCGGTCGACGTGCGGACACGGGGCGATCCCCCTTGCGGAAGCAGCGAATTGGCCGTGTGCGCAGATGCTAGTGAAAGGGGCGGGTCGTGGGAAAGTCGAGGCTGTCGCGGGCTTACTCTCCGTCGTATGAACCCTTCTGAGACATCACGATTTGTACGACTTCGAGTTGATTTGGTACTTGAGGTGTCCGACTCCGAGGCGCTGATCGGGGCGGCGCTCGGGCACATCAAGGCCGACGAGTTCATGCCGGACGAGGAGCGCGGCCACGCCGAAACCGCCGTCCGGCAGGACGAATCGGAGGCGCTGGCCTACCTGGTGGACCCCACCGACCTGGTCGCGGAGCTGCCCGGAGTCGAGCTGGCGCAGGCCTCCTGGAGCAGCGAACCCGTCGAATACGACCCCGAGTCCTTGGAGTGGGACCTCGACGAGGAAGATGGTGACTTCGAGGAAGAGGCGGACAACGCCTGACCGTGGGGTTGCACACATTCGAACGGAGTGTGGAACCGAACCGCGTCGTTAACGCGTTGTCAGGACGAGCAGGGGGTCATGCCCCCTGCCCGGCCCAATCCCGGGAATGCAGCCTCGGGGTTTCCGGCAACGATGGAGTGACGTGTGAGGACGTACAGCATGCGGCGGAGAAGGTCCCTGGTGGCCGTATCCGCCGTGCTCGGTGGCGTACTGATGCTCTCGGCCTGCAACGACGGGGGTAGCGAGAAGCCTCAGGGCAGCGCGGAGACGGGCAAGGCGCAGGCGGATGTCGACGCGGCGGCGGCCAAGGACGCCTCCAAGGCGAAGATAGCCATCACGCCCAAGGACGGTTCCACCAACATAGGTCTGACCGACGCGGCGAACGTCACCGTCAGCGACGGCAAGCTGACCCAGGTCGAGCTGAAGAGCTCCGAGGGCGCCGTCGTGGCGGGCAAGATAGCCGCCGACGGGAAGAGCTGGAAGCCGGACGGAGCGCTCAAGCGCTCCACGAAGTACGCCCTGGCGGCGACCGCGAAGGACGAGGCCGGGCGCGAGGCGCACGAGAACGCCTCGTTCACCACCCTCTCCCCGGAGAACAGCTTCGTCGGCTCGTTCGTCCCGGACGAGGGCCAGACGGTCGGCGTGGGCATGCCGGTCTCGATCACCTTCAACAAGCCGATCAAGGACCAGAAGGCGGTCCAGGCGGCGATCTCGGTCAGCTCCAGCAGCGGCCAGGAGGTCGTCGGCCACTGGTTCGGCAACCAGCGCCTGGACTTCCGCCCGGAGAAGTACTGGCAGGCGAACTCCACGGTCACCCTGAAGCTCGCGCTCCAGGGCGTGCAGGGCGCGCCCGGCATCCAGGGCGTGCAGAACAAGACCGTCACCTTCAAGATCGGCCGGAGCCAGGTCTCCACCGTCGACGTGAAGGCGAAGACGATGACGGTCTCCCGCGACGGCGCGGTCCTCAAGACCATCCCGATCTCGGCCGGTTCCCCGGAGAACCCCACGTACAACGGCCAGATGGTGATCTCCGAGAAGTTCAAGGAGACCCGGATGGACGGTGCCACCGTCGGCTTCAAGGGCAACGACGGCAAGGGCGAGTACGACATCAAGGACGTCCCGCACGCGATGCGGCTGTCCACCTCCGGAACCTTCATCCACGGCAACTACTGGGGATCGGACTCGATCTTCGGCAAGAGCAACACCAGCCACGGCTGTGTCGGTCTGAACGACGCCAAGGGTGCCAACGACCCGAACCAGCCCGGCGCGTGGTTCTTCGACAACTCGCTGATCGGCGACGTGGTCACCGTGGTGAACTCCCCGGACAAGACCATCAAGCCGGACAACGGCCTCAACGGCTGGAACATGGACTGGGCGGAGTGGAAGGCCGGCTCGGCCTCCTGACGGCCCGCGCCACCACCAGTTGAACCCCGGACGGCGGGGAGCCCGGCAAGGGCTCCCCGCCGTCCGCGCGTTCGGGGCCGGGCGGGCGGGACCGTGACGGCACGGCCTAAGGTCGGGAACATGACGAAGATCGACGTGCTGGCCGTGCCCCCGACCGACGAAGACGTGGACACGTGGTGGGCGGTGCAGGTCGCCGCCCACGCAGCCGACGCCGCCGCACTGCCCGGCGTACCCGCCCCCACCCGGCTGGAGGCCGCCGGGCGGCTGCGCGTACCGCCGGCCCGCGGCCGGTTCCTCCACTGCGCCGAGGCCGACGGCGAGGGCCACGCCGCCCTGCTGCTGTTCACGGAGGAGGGCAACACCCACACCGCCTTCCTCGACGAGCTGACGGTCCGCCCCGACGCCCGCCGCCGCGGCGTCGGCACCGCCCTGTGGGAGCGGGTCCGCGCCGAGCTGATCGCCGACGGCCGGACCTCCGTGTCCACCGGAGCCGACCTCGGCGGCCCCGGGCAGGCCTTCCTGGAGTCCCTCGGCTTCGAGAACGTCCTCCCGATGGCCTGGTACGTCCAGGAACTCGCGGAGGCGACGGAAGCGGAGGCCCCGGACGTCGCCGGGTACGAGCTCCTCACCTGGTCGGGCCTGGTCCCCGACGCCTGGGCCCCGGCCGCCGCCGTGGCCCACGGGGCGATGGAGGAGGCCCCCAGCGGGGATTCCGACGAACGGTTCACGGCTTGGACCCCGGAGCGGGTGCACGCCGCACAGCGGCTCGTCCTGGACCGCGGCGGCAAGATGCTGATGGTCGCGGCCGTCACCCCCGCCGGGGAGATCGCCGCCTACACCGCGCTGGTCCTCCCGGACCCGGACGGGCCGCGCGCCCTCCAGTACGACACCGTCGTCGTACCGGGCCACCGGGGCCGCGGCCTGGGCCGCGCGGTCAAGCTCCGCATGCGGGCGGAAGTCGCGGCACGGCACCCCGGGCTGCGCCGGATCGGTACGACCGTCGCCGACGGGAACGGCCCGATGCTCGCCGTGAACGAGGCCCTGGGCTACCGGCGCGAGCGCGGCGCGGCGATCTTCCAGCTCCAGCTCTGACCCGGGACGACGGACCGCAGACGTCGGACCCGGGACGACGGGCCGCAGACGACTCGGACCGGGGACGACGGGTGGTGCGCCCGCGCCTCAGGCCGGCTCTTCCGCGCGGGCGGCCGGCGCCTCCGTCGGGGCCGGCGCCGACCAGGACGACAGCAGCCGCAGGGCGTCCGCCGAGGGGGAGCCCGGCACGGCGTGGTAGGTCACCAGGAATTGCGCCGGGTCGTCGGGCAGCGCCAGCGTCTCGAAGGGCAGCACCAGCTCGCCCACCAGCGGGTGGCGCAGCCGCTTCACCCCGTGCGTCTTCTTGTCCGCCACCGTGTGCGCCGCCCACAGCCTGCGGAACTCCTCGCTCTTCACGGACAGTTCCCCGACCAGCACCGACAGCTGCTCGTCGTCGGGGAACTGGCCCGCGTACATGCGCAGGTTGCTGACGACCTCGCAGGCCCGGCACTCCCACTCCGCGTACAGCTCGGCCGTCGCCGGGTCCAGGAACACCATCCGCACCAGGTTCCGCTCCGCCGCCGGCAGCGCCCCGAAGTCCCCGAAGACGGCCGCCCCGAGCCGGTTCCAGCCGATGACGTCCTGCCGCCGCCCCACCAGGTACGCCGGTACGCCCTCCATCGCCTCCATCAGGCCGCGCAGCTCCGGGCGGACCCGCTGCGGGCGCCGGGACCGGCTGCGGCCGCGGGTGCGGGGGCTCGCCAGGTGCGTCAGGTGCGCCGACTCCGTGGCGTCCAGCCGCAGCGCCCGCGCGATGGAGTCCAGGACCTCCGCCGACACGTTGTGGCCGTGGCCCTGCTCCAGGCGCGTGTAGTACGCCACTGACACCCCGGCCAGCTGCGCCAGCTCCTCGCGGCGCAGCCCCGGGACCCGGCGGTGGCGCCCGTAGTCGGGCAGGCCCACGTCCTCGGGGCGCAGCCGGGCCCGGCGGGTGCGCAGGAACTCGCCCAGTTCGGCTCGCTGATCAAGCTGGTCCATACCACCAGTATCCCCGTGCGGGGTGCGCGCTGCGGGGGTCATCCTGACCCCGCCAAGGGTAGGTCCGGCAGTCCTAGGCACAGCAGGGGTCTGGGTGGGCCGCGCGGACCGGGGCAAGGTGGAAGTACCGCAGCACCGGATGCCGGCCCCCCGGCGTCGCCCACCGTGCGACGTCACCGCCGGCGTCCTCGTCAGAGGAGATCACCCCCATGTCCGTCACCCAGGTCCCCGCCTACGCCGCCCCCGCCGCCAAGGCCCCGCTGGAGCGCGTCACCGTTCCGCGCCGCCCGGTCGGCGAACACGACGTCCTCATCGACATCAAGTACTCCGGCATCTGCCACTCCGACATCCACCAGGCCCGCGACGGCTGGGGCGAGGGCATCTTCCCGATGGTCCCGGGCCACGAGATCGCCGGGATCGTCACCGAGACCGGTGCGGGCGTGACGAAGTTCGCCGTCGGCGACCGGGTGGGCGTGGGCTGTTTCGTGGACTCCTGCCGGGAGTGCGAGTACTGCCTGCGCGGCCAGGAGCAGTACTGCGTCAAGGGCATGACCGGCACCTACAACGCCCTCGACAAGGACGGCGCGCCCACGTACGGCGGCTACTCCAGCCACATCGTCGTCGACGAGAACTACACCCTCCGCATCCCCGACGGCCTCTCCCTCGACGTCGCCGCGCCGCTGCTGTGCGCCGGCATCACCCTCTACTCCCCGCTGCGGCACTGGCAGGCCGGCCCCGGCAAGAAGGTCGCGATCGTCGGCCTCGGCGGGCTCGGCCACATGGGCGTGAAGATCGCCTCCGCCCTCGGCGCCGAGGTCACCGTCCTGTCGCAGAGCCTGCGCAAGAAGGAGGACGGCCTGAAGCTGGGCGCCTCCCACTACTACGCGACCAGCGACCCGAGCACCTTCGAGGAGCTCGCCGGCACCTTCGACCTCATCGTGTCCACGGTCTCCGCGCCGCTCGGCCTCGACCGCTACCTCGCCCTGCTGAAGGTCGACGGAGCGCTGGTGAACGTCGGCGCGCCGGAGGAGCCGGTCGAGCTGAACCTGTTCTCCGTCATCGGCGGCCGCAAGACCCTCGCCGGGTCGATGATCGGCGGCATCCCCGAGACCCAGGAGATGCTCGACTTCTGCGCCGAGCACGGGCTGGGCGCAGAGATCGAGCTGATCGGCGCCGACCAGATCAACGAGGCCTACGAGCGGGTCCTGTCCAGCGACGTCCGCTACCGCTTCGTGATCGACGCGGCGACGATCTGACCCCGACGGGGTGACCGGGGGCGGTCCTGCGGGTCCAGGGGCCGGCGGGCCGCCCTCAGAGCGCTCCCAGGGCCCTGCGGAGCCGGTCGCGCGCGGCCGTCTGCGCGGCGATCCGGGCCTCCAGGACGGCGAGCCGTTCCCGGGCCACCGCCAGCCCCTTCGGGGAGGGCGGCGCGGCGGCCACGTCCCCGTCCAGGCAGGGCAGGAACACCTCCACGTCGGCGAGGGTGAGCCCCGCGTCGAGCAGGGTGCGGATGTTGCGGACCCGTACGACGGCCGTGGCCCCGTAGACGCGGTAGCCGTTGGCGGCCCGCTCCGACGAGATCAGCCCGGCCCGCTCGTAGTGGCGCAGGGCGCGGGCGCTGGTCCCCGTCGCCGCGGCGAGTTCCCCGATGAGCACGGACCCATCGTCTCAGGCGGGCAACGCGCCCCCGTCGACCGGGAGCACGACGCCCGTCACGAACGAGGCCGCCGGATCGGCGAGCCGGCACACCGCCCAGGCGACCTCCTCCGGCCGTCCCACCCGCCCCAGCGGAGTGCGCGCCACCTGCCAGGCCCTTACCTGGGCGGCCCGCTCCGCGCTCAGCCCCTGGTGCGCGGCGATCGGCGTCTCCACGGCGCCCGGAGCGACCGCGACGACCCGGACGCCGCGCGGGGCGAGCTCCACCGCCCAGCTGCGGGTGAGGCTGTCGAGGGCCGCCTTGGTCGCGGCGTAGACCGAGTTCCCGGGCCAGCCCCGCTGCCCGACGGCGGTGGTGACGTTGACGACGACCCCGGCCCCGGCGGCCTCCAGGGCGGGCAGTGCGGCCCGGGTGAGCAGGACGGGCGCGACGAGGTTGGTGCCCAGCTGGTCGGTGACGTCCCCGTCCGCGAGGCCGTCCAGGGGGCCGCTGCGCACGATCCCCGCGTTGTTCACGAGCACGTCCAGACGCCCGTGGGAGTCCAGGACCTCCCGTACGAGCCGCTCCGGCCCGCCCGGCGCGGCCACGTCCCCCGTCAGGGGGTGGATCCCGGGGTGTCCGGCGGCGGTGTCGGCAAGGGGTCCGGGGCGCCTGCCGACGACGACCACCCGGTGGCCGTCCGCGGCGAAGGCCCGGGCGGTGGCGCGGCCGATGCCGGTGCCGCCGCCGGTGACGAGGACGACGCGCCGGCGGGTGGCGTCGGTGACGGCCGTGGTGCTGTGCGGGGCGCGGGTGGTGTGCGTGGTGTGTGTGGTGTTCATGGGGTCAGGCAACAACCCTGACACCAGGGGCAAGGTCAAGCGGGCCCGGCCCGCCGCGTCACACGTTCTTCACGCCCCGTGCATGGTCTTCGCGCGGCCCGGCTGCCGATGATCTCCTCACCGCCCCGTCGCAGCCAAGGAGTTCACCATGCCCAGCCGCCGCCACTTCCTCGCCGGATCCGCGGCCGCCGTCGGGCTGGCCGCCCTGCCCCAACTGCCCGCGTCCGCACCGGCGTCCGCCGCGGAGAGCGCCGGGGCCGCGGCGGGCTCGGCGCCCCACCTCGTGGTGATCCTGGCCGACGACCTCGGCTACGGCGACCTCGCCCCGTACGGCCAGAAGCTGATCACCACCCCGCGCATCGCCCAACTCGCCGCCGAAGGGCTGAAGTTCACCGACGCCTACGCGGCCGCCGCCGTCTGCGCCCCCTCCCGGGCGGCCCTGCTGACCGGCCTGCACACCGGGCACGCGCCGGTCCGCGCCAACCCGGGCAGCGGCGGCCAGGCCGGTCTCGGCGCCGGGGACACCACCTTCGCGGAAGTGCTCCGGGCGCGCGGCTACCGTACGGGCCTGTTCGGGAAGTGGGGCTTCGGCCCGGAGACCGCGGACCAGCCGAGCCATCCGTCGGCGCGCGGCTTCGAGGAGTTCTACGGGTACATCGACCACAGCCACGCCCACCAGTACTACCCCTCCTACCTGTGGCACAACGGCGCCAAGGAGACGGTGCCGGCGGGCACCTTCGCCCCCGGGGCGATCGCCGAACGCGCCCTCGCCTTCATCGACGAGCACGCGTCCGGACCGGACCCCTTCCTGCTCTTCCTCACCCCGAACCTGCCGCACGCGCCCAGCGAGGTCCCGGACACCACCGCGTACGCGTCGAAGCCCTGGAGCCAGTCGAACAAGGCGCACGCGGCGCAGATCAGCCTCCTCGACGCGCAGGTCGGCGCGGTCGTCGACCGGCTCCGGGCGCGCGGGATCGCCGACCGCACGGTGGTCCTGGTCGCCTCCGACAACGGCCCCCACGAGGAGGGCGGGGTGGACCCCGACCTGTTCGACGCCAACGGTCCGCTGCGCGGCTACAAGCGCAACCTCTACGAGGGCGGCGTACGGGTCCCGCTGATCGCCTGGGCCCCCGGCCGGATCGCCGCGGGCACCACCAGCGCCCGCCCCACCCCGCTCTACGACGTCCTGCCGACCCTCGCCGACCTGGCGGGCGCCCCCGCCCCCTCCGACATCGACGGCCTCTCCGCCGCCCCCGTCCTCGCCGGGGCCGCCGCGCTGGCCCCGCTCCACTCCCACCTGTACTGGTACCGGGACGAGCAGGGTGTCACCTCCCGGGCCAACGCCCAGGACGGCGGCCGGGCCAAGCGGGTCGCCGAGGCGATCCGCAAGGACCGCTGGAAGGGCGTACGGTTCGCCCCCGCACGGGACCGCAACGCCCCGGACGCGCAGTGGCAGTTCGAGCTGTACGACCTGAGCGCCGACATCGGCGAGCAGCGTGACGTGGCGGCCGCGAACCCGGCGACGGTCGCCTCGCTGACGGCGCTGCTGCGCGCGTCCTGGTCGGAGACCTACCCGCGCCGGGCCTGGGGGCTCACGGCGACCGCGGACGGGGTGAACGTGACGACCCGGCTCGCGAACGGCACCGCCAGGGCCTGGCCGGACGTCCGGGTGGAGCTCGCCGTCCCGGCGGGCTGGACGGCGACCCCGGCCGGTCCGGTGTCGGCGGCCTCCCTGGCCCCGGGCGCGTCCCTGACGACGGTGTGGAAGGTGACGTCCCCCGCGGCGGCGCCGGGCGAGGTCACGGCGTCCGCCACGACCTCCGCGTTCCGCTTCACCGCGCCCGCACGGTTCACCCCGCTCCCGGCCCCGCCCGCCCGGGACTCCTACCTCAGCGACTTGCCCTGGGTCTCCGCCGCCAACGGCTGGGGCCCCGTCGAACGGGACCGCTCCAACGGCCGCAAGGAGGCGGGCGACGGCACCCCGATCGCCTTCGGCGGCGTGACGTACGCCAAGGGCCTCGGCGTGCACGCCCCGTCGGAGGTCGTCTACCACCTGGGCGGCCGCGCGGCCCGCTTCACGGCCCTGGTCGGCATCGACGACTTCTCGAAGCAGCAGTCGTCCGCCGGCGCCACCCGCGCCGTGGTCCGCGCGGACGGCCGCACCCTGCACACCACCGCGACCCTGACGGCCGCCGGCGGACCCGCGTCCATCGACCTCGACGTCACCGGCGTCCGCCTCCTCCACCTCGTGGTGGAGGACGCCAACGGCAGTTCCGCCTTCGACCACACCTCGTGGGCCCGCGCCCACGTCACGGTGGTCTGAGCCCCTCCGTCAGTACCCCGAGGAATGGGCGGACAGCCAGGCGGTGTCCCACGGCAGGACCGGCCCGGCGGGCCTGTGGGCCTGCCAGAGCCGGGTCAGGTGCTCGTGCGCCGGGTCGGGGAGCGGGCCGGCCGCCGGCCGGCCGGTCACTCTCCGGGGGCGGCGGCGACGCCGATCGGGCAGGAGACGCCCGTGCCGCCGATGCCGCAGTAGCCGCCCGGGTTCTTGTCGAGGTACTGCTGGTGGTCCGGTTCCGCGGGCCAGAAGGGGCGCTCCGACGCGGGGAGGACGGCGGTGGTGATCTCGCCGTGCCCCGAGGCGGTCAGGACGCGCTGGTAGGCGGTGCGGGAGGCCTCGGCCGTGGCCTGCTGGGCAGGGGAGTGGGTGTAGACCGCCGAGCGGTACTGGGTGCCGACGTCGTTGCCCTGGCGGAAGCCCTGGGTGGGGTCGTGGGACTCCCAGAACAGCTTGAGGAGGGTCTCGTAGGAGACGAGCGCGGGGTCGAAGACCACGCGGACGACCTCGGTGTGCCCGGTCAGGCCGGAGCAGACCTCCTCGTAGGACGGGTTCTCGGTGAAGCCGCCCTGGTAGCCGGCCAGGGTGGTCCACACCCCGGGGGTCTGCCAGAACTTGCGCTCCGCGCCCCAGAAACACCCGAGGCCGAAGTCGGCCACTTCCAGGTGCGCGGGGTACGGGCCGGTCAGGGGGTTGCCGAGGACGGTGTGGCGCTCGGGCAGGGAGAACTGCGGCTGCGGGCGGCCCTTCAGGGCCTCCTCGCGGGTGGGCAGCTCGGGCGTGCGGCGGTACGAGAACATGGATTCCCTCCTTGTAGTCCTGACAACGGCGGGGGGCGGGCCGGGATTCCCCGCCCCCCTGCCCCCGCGCGGCGGGTCAGTCCTCCAGCTCGGTGACGCGGACCGCCCAGTTCCGTGCGTACAGGTAGCGCTCCTTCGGGTTCCCCGCGTAGTACCAGGGCATCGCGCCGATGTGGCCGTCGACGTGCCGGAACTGTTCGACGGCCTCCGCGTCCCGGTCCTGCCAGAACAGCAGGTAGGCCAGCACGTGGCGCAGCTGGACCGCCCGCGGGTCGGCCGGGTCGGCCGCCGCGAGGTCGGCGAGGGCCTCGTCGACGGCCGTGCGGATCTCCGGCCGGGGGTAGAAGTCCTCCGCCTTCAGGTCGTCCTCGTACGTCTCCTGCTCCACGTACGCGATCAGCGGCAGCAGCGACAGCAGGTCGCCGGGCGCCGCCGCGGCGGCGGCGTCGCGGGCGAAGGCGAGGGAGCGCTCGTGCGAGCCGCGCCACTTGCGCGCCCAGTACTGCATGGCGTTGGTGTGGGCGCTCAGGCCCTTCGGGTCGCGCGAGACGATCTCGGTCCACAGCCGCTCGTACCGCTCGTGCGGGTACATCAGGCCGAGCGCGACGGCCTGCTCCACCATGTACGGGACCGGGTCCGCCGGGTCGGCGAGTTCCTGGGCCGTGTGGACGGCCTTCTGGGCGCCGCGCAGCAGGTCGTGGAAGACGTCGAACTGTTCCGCGGAGGTGTGGCGGGCCCAGGCCGACCCCCGGACCTCCCACGCGACGAGGACGGCGTTGTCGGCGTGGACGGTGGCGGCGGACGGGTCCTGCGGGCGGGCGGCGCGCCAGGCCAGCAGCCAGGCGTCGTCCTCGACGGCGGCCTCGGCGAGGGCGCGGACGCGGTGCCAGCGCTCCTCCCAGTCGGTTCCGGCGGCTTCGAGGTGGGCGGCGCCCGCCTCCCAGTCCCCGGCCCGTACGGCGGCCAGGGCGGCGGTCCGTTCGGCCGGGACGGGCGCGGGGTGGTCGGTGTCGAGCCGGTCCTCCGGTACGAAGCCGAGGGCGACGACCCGCTCCGCCTCGTCGGCCTTCGCTTCGGCCTTGAGGCCTTCGGTGCGGGCGCGCAGTTCCGCTCCGGCGGCTTCGAGGCCTTCGATCTTCTCGGTCAGCTTCCTGGCCTTGCGGATCACGTAGAAGCCGCGGGCGACGTAGAGGGCGCCCGCGAGGAGCAGGGTGGCGAGGACGAGGAGGACGATCACGGGGCGAGCACCAGCTTCCGCAGCGGTTCGGTGTCGCACGGGTCGGCGACGGCCGCGTCCAGGGCGGCCTCCAGACGGTCCTCGAAGTCCCCGGCCGGGTAGCGCAGTTCGGCCGAGTCGGACCAGGACAGCTGCCAGCGGGCGGTGCCGCGGGCGGTGAGCTCGGTGGTGACGAGCTGGTTCAGGGCCCGCCGGACGGCCGGGCGGGCGAACTCGCGGGCGGCGCGGCCGGTCGCGGCGGCGGCCTGCTCGGACTTCGGGAGGCGCTCGGCGAGCCGCCAGCGCAGCTGCGGTTCGGCGTCGATCGCGTCCAGCAGCGAGGCCAGGCCGTCGCCCGCGCCCTCGGCGGCGACGGCCTCGCGGATGTCCTGCGAGCCCTGGCCGACGTAGCGGGTCATGCTCTCGTGGACCAGGTCCGCCCAGTCCAGCCGCTTGAGCGCGAGGGCCTCCGGGGTCAGGACGAGGGGCTCCAGGGCGGCCATGGCCGCGTCCGCGTCGGACAGCAGCTCCAGCGACGGGCGGGTGGCCTGGCCGGTGCGGCCGTCGTCGGGGAGGGCCTCGATACGGGCCACGCGCTCGGCGAGCGCGGGGTGGGAGTCGTACGGGGAGGCGGGCTCGTCGGAGAGCTCGGTGCGCAGCTCGTCGAGCTCCTCGGAGCGGGCGTCGAGGAGGTGGCGGAACCCGCCGAAGACCTGGCCGGGCAGGGGCAGCAGGCCGGCGTTCACGCCGAGGGTGGCGTAGGAGCCCATGTAGAAGGAGTGGGCGGACCCGAGGGCGTTGAGTTCGCGCAGCGCGGAGGCGGTGGAGCCGCGGCCCGCGACGCGGACGGCGGCCAGGTCGGCGGCGAGCTCCTGGCGGCGGGAGGCCGTGAGGGTGGCGCGCATGTAGAACTTGGCGTAGGCGGTGTAGATCCCGGCCATGGCGCGGTAGGTGATGCCGTCGCCGCTGGTGTCGACCTCCTTGGCCTTCTTGCCCTTGGCGATGCGCTTCTCGGCCTGCTTCTCCTGCCGGGCGCGTTCCTTGGCCACCTTCTTGTCGGCCCGGTCGTTGAAGTGGCCGATGGTGCGGATCAGCTGGGCGCGGCCGCGGGCGATCAGCGGGGTGAGGCGGGTGTCGAGGTTGGCGTAGTGGCCCATCTCGTGGGCGAGGACGGCGCGCAGCTGCATCTCGTCCAGACCGCTCATCAGGGGCAGGCCGAGGTAGAGGCGGCGGGTGCCGGGCAGCAGGCCCAGCATCCGGGCGTCCTCGGCGACGGCCGCGTTGACCTCGTCGATCAGCAGGATCTCGTCGGGGGCGCGGGTGCCGACCTGGGCGGCGATGTCCCGGACGGCCTGCCACAGGGCGGGTTCCTGCGCCTCGGTGACGGGGATTCCGGGCAGCGGCTCGGACTTGGGGGTGCGGAGCATGAACATGCCGCGCACGATCGGGATCGCGAGGACCACGCAGACGATGAGGATCTTGCCGGCGACGGCGCCGTGCAGCCAGGTGCCGTTGGCCCAGGCCAGGAGGCCGAGGACGGCGAGCAGGACGACGCCGAGCAGGTAGAAGCCGGCGAGCAGGACGAGCGCGCGCAGCGCGCGGAGTGAAGCGCCCATAAGGACAGGTCCCCCCAGGGGATGAAGAGGTGGTGCGGGTGGTGAAGGGTGCCGGAGACGGCCGGTGCCGGGTGTGCGGCGGGGAGGCCGCGGGCGGGTCAGCCGCGGCGTGCGCCGTGGGCGGCGCGCCCCCGGGCGAGGTCGAACGCGGCCACGGGACCGGCGTCGTCGGTGTTCCAGGGCGCGGCGCCGCAGTGGGGTCCGAGGGCGCGGAACTGGGCGAGCGCCGCGGCGTGCAGTCCGGCCTCGTCCAGGCGGTGCGCGAGCCGGTGGCGCAGCCGGGGCAGTCCCTCGTGGCCGGCGGGTACGGTCTCCAGCCGGCGGGCGACGTCGGTGAGCACGGCCCGGTTCCGTTCGGAGCGGGCGGTACGGGAGGCGCGGGAGCCGCGCAGTTCGTCCAGCGCGAGGAGGTAGACCCCGGGCAGGAGGCAGCCGGCGGGGGCCTGGGCGACGGCCCGCTCGGCGAATTCGGTCATCAGGTCGTCGGAGCCGTGCCACTTCGTGCACCAGTACTGCATGGCCTGCCAGTGGGCGGCGGTGTGGTGCGGGGCGCGGCGGGTGAGGTTGCGCCACAGGTCACCGAACTGGCTGTGCGAGTACGACAGGGCCCGCGCGGCCGTGATCATGACGACCCAGGGGGCCGGGTCCTCGGGGGCCAGGTCGGCGGCGCGCTGCGCGGCGGCCACCGCGGCGGGCAGCTGCGCCATGAACCGGTTCATGTCCCCGTCCGGCACCTCGCGGGCGACGGCGGAGCCGCGGACCGCCCAGGCCCGGCTGACCAGCAGGTGGGCGTGCACGGTGGCGGCGTCGCCGTCGGCGGGTTCGGCGGCGCGCCAGTCGGTGAGCCAGCGGTCGTCGGCGCCCGCGAGCCGGATCAGCAGCTCCAGCCGGGTCCAGCGCTCGTCCCAGTCCGTCCCGGCCGCCCGGACGTGGGCGGCGGCGGGCCGCCACTCGCCGGCGTGGGCGGCGGCGGCGACCCGGCCGCGCTCGGCCGCGCGGGCCGGGTCCCCCTCGGGGCCCGCGGTGAGCGGGTCGAGCCGTTCGCGGGGGAGGAGGCCGAAGGCCGCCGGGTCGAAGCGGGTACGGGCCCAGCGGGTGGCGAGCGCGCGGGCGGCGCGATTGACGATCACGGCCGGAATCATGCGGCCTGATCCTCACTTACGGCAACTTTATTGGCCAACGATCTTCCGGGGGTTCCCGGGAGACCTCCCAGGCCGTTCCCCAGAGACCTCCCCGGCCGTTCCGGCGAGACCTCCCCGGCCATCCCGGAGAGACCTCCCAGGTCAGTGCGGCAGCGTCGCCGGAGACCCGCCGTTCGCCTCGTACCCCGCCACCGCCAGCGCCCGGTACACCGCGTACGTCGCCGCCGGGTCCGGAGCCGTCGACCACGGCAGCGCGCCGACGTACCCGTCCACGTGCCGCACCTGCTCGATCGCCTCCGCCCAGCGCTCCATGTTCACGAGGAACACCAGCAGCAGGTGCCGTACGTGCGCCAGCATCGGGTCGTCCGCGCGCGCCGTGCGGACCGCGTACATCGCCCCCTCCACCGCCCGCGTCACGACCGCGCTCTGGTAGAAGCCCTGCACCAGATTGACCTCGGGCAGGTGCTCGTACACCGCGAACAGCGGCAGCGCCGCCAGCAGCGAACCCTGCGGGGCGCGGGCGGCGGCCGCGTGCGCGAACGCGTCGGCCTTCTCCCGCGAACCGTGCCACTTCTCGCACCAGTAGTGCAGGGCAGCCAGGTGCGCGCCCATGTGCTGCGGCGCCACGTCGATGATCTTCGCCCAGAGGGCGTCGAACTCCGCCTCCGAGTAGCCCAGCGCCCGCGCGACCGCCAGCTCCGTGATGTGCGGGACCGGGTCGCCCGGGGCCAGCAGCGCCGCCTTGCGGCACGCGTCCCGGGCCTCCTCCAGGATGATCCGGTGGTCGGTGGAGCCCACGCCGCCCGAGTGCCGCCACGCCTGCTGCACCAGCAGCTCCGCGTGCACCTGCGCACCGCCCGCGTCCTTCTCCGCCTCCAGCCGCCAGGCCTTCAGCCACTGCGCCCCGCCCCCGGGCTGCCGTACGAGCTCCAGCGCCGCCGCCCCGCCGAAGGACTGCACCCGCTGCCAGCGCTGCTCGCCCTCCTTCGGGGTCCCCGCGAGCAGGGCCGAAGCGGCCTGCCAGTGACCGCTGCGCTGGACGTTGCCCAGAGCGTCCATCAGGTCCTGGTCGGGCCCGGGCACCCGGATGTCCAGCTGCTCCTCCTGTACGAAGCCGTAGTCGGACGGGTCGGCGGCGTCGGGGCTGCCGGGCGCCACCCGGCGGATGCCGCCGCCGTAACCGCCCCGCGCGCGGCGCACGATCGGCATCGCGACGGCCACGACCAGGACCACGGCCATCAGGACCAAGAGAATCTCCATACCGCCAAGCGAACCAGACGCACGGGGGCTAAGGCCAATGGTCCGGCTCCCGGACCCCGCTCCAGGTCAGGAGGCCAGGTCAGCGGCCCGTCGCCCACCCGTCAGGCCAGGAGAGGACCACGGCCCGGACGGGGCATAGCATCTGCCCATGAGCGACGACAGCCACGAGCACCAGAGCTTCGAGACCCGCGCGATCCACGCGGGCAACTCGGCGGACCCGCTGACCGGCGCGGTCGTGCCCCCGATCTACCAGGTGTCCACGTACAAGCAGGACGGCGTGGGCGGTCTGCGCGGCGGCTACGAGTACAGCCGCAGCGCCAACCCGACCCGTACCGCGCTGGAGGAGAACCTCGCGGCGCTGGAAGGCGGCCGCCGCGGCCTCGCCTTCGCGTCCGGGCTCGCCGCCGAGGACTGCCTGCTGCGCACCCTGCTCTCCCCGGGCGACCACGTGGTCATCCCCAACGACGCCTACGGCGGCACCTTCCGCCTCTTCGCGAAGGTCGTCTCCCGCTGGGGCGTGGAGTGGTCGGTGGCCGACACCTCGGACCCCGCGTCCGTGCGCGCCGCCCTCACCCCGAAGACGAAGGTCATCTGGGTCGAGACCCCCTCCAACCCGCTGCTCGGCATCACGGACATCGCCGTGGTCGCCGACATCGCGCGCACGGCCGGCGCCAAGCTGGTCGTCGACAACACCTTCGCCTCCCCCTACCTCCAGCAGCCCCTCGCGCTCGGCGCGGACGTGGTCGTGCACTCCCTGACGAAGTACATGGGCGGCCACTCCGACGTCGTCGGCGGCGCCCTGGTCACCGCGGACGAGGCCCTCGGCGAGGAACTGGCCTACCACCAGAACGCGATGGGCGCGGTCGCCGGGCCCTTCGACTCCTGGGTCGTGCTGCGCGGCATCAAGACCCTGGCCGTGCGCATGGACCGGCACGCGGAGAACGCGGGCAAGATCGTGGAGGTGCTCAAGCGCCACCCGAAGGTCACCCAGGTCCTCTACCCGGGCCTGCCCGAGCACCCGGGCCACGAGGTCGCCGCGAAGCAGATGCGCAACTTCGGCGGGATGCTCTCCTTCCGCGTCGAGGGCGGCGAGGAGGAGGCCGTGGCGGTCTGCGGCCGCACCAAGATCTTCACCCTCGCCGAGTCCCTGGGCGGCGTCGAGTCCCTCATCGAGCACCCGGGCCGGATGACCCACGCCTCGGTGGCCGGCTCGGCCCTGGAGGTCCCGGCGGACCTGATCCGCGTCTCCGTCGGCATCGAGAACGCCGACGACCTCATCGCGGACCTGACCCAGGCCCTCGGCTAGTCCGTACCCGGTCCCCTTCGCCCCTGGAGCGCTACCAGCCCTCCAGGGGCGGGGAGATGCCGCTCGGCGGCGTCACCCACGGCCGGGTCAGCGAGGCCCACACCGTGAAGGCCACCGCCGCCGCGAACAGCAGCGACCAGCCCAGGCGGCGCAGGGCCCGGCGGCGGCGCAGCAGCCGCCGGCCGTGCGTGGCGGCAGCCGCCGCGAGACCGGCCGGAACGACCGGATGCGGACCCTCCAGCAGCGCCCTGACCTGGGCCTCCTTACGGTCGAGGGAGCTCATGCCGCCCCTCGCCGGGATGCGCTGTCGGCCCCGTCGGCCGGTCCCGGGCCCCCGCCGGCCCCCGCGCCCGGCCCCGCCCGCATGATCGCGACGGCCCGGTTGCAGACGGCCTCCACCCGCTCGGGCGGCAGCCCCAGCTGGGCGGCCGTGACCTCCTCGGCGACACCCTCGTAGACCCGCATGACCAGCACGAGCCGCTCCAGCGGGCTCAGCCGCGCCAGGACCCCGGTACCGCCCGGGTGCCGCCAGGCCGTGCGGGCGTACGCGGCGCACAGCTCCTGCCGGGTGTGGTCGTACGGATCGTCGCCGCGCAGCCTGCTCCAGTGCGCGTACGTACGGGCCAGCGCCCCCGCGAGCAGCCGGCGCGCCGCCCCGGCCTCGGACGGGGGTTCCGCCGTCAGCAGGACCGCGACGTGCAGCAGCCGCCCCGCCGCGCCCGCGACGAAGGCCTCGAACTCCGGGTCGCGCCCCGAACGCCGGTCCACAGCCCACATACTGCGGCCGGTGCCACCACCCCGGTCAAGGGGTCGGACGGACCCGGATCGCCGCGCGGGCGTCCGGGGGGCGCCAGGGGCTCAGGAAGCCGGACCGCCCTCGACGGCGGCCGCCATCAGCTCCGACAGCGACAGGTTGAAACGGGTCAGCAGCGTCGTGAAGGACTCGCGCTCCTCCTCGGCCCAGTCCTCGGTCACGCGCGCCATCAGCTCGCGCCGCGAGGACCGCACCTCCTCCAGGCGGGCCAGCCCGCGCGGGGACAGCGCGAGGACCACGGCCCGCCCGTCCTCGGGGTGCGAGGTCCGCTTGACGAGACCGCTGTCGACGAGCGGGGCGACCTGCCGGGTGACCGTCGACGAGTCGATGCCCATCCCGCCCGCGAGGGCCTTGACGCCCATCGGGCCTTCCAGGTCGAGCCGGTTCAGCAGCAGGTACGCGGCGCGGTCCATCGAGTTGCGCGCCTGTCCGACGCCGCCGAGACGGGTCTGCTCCGCCCGCCGGGCGAACACCGCGACCTGGTGCTGGAGCGCGTCGAGGAGACCCGCTCCGGCGGGCGCTTCGGCCGCCGTGGGCAGGTCGGAACTGGCCGGGATGGAGGGCATGGCCGTGGGCTCTCTTCGCATGGGGCCGACAAGGATGGGGGACAGAGTACGCGGCCGTGCGGCGGCTCGTACGCCGCGTACGAGAACTGGTACGGCCCACGGGCCCGGCCGCGCCGGGGCCGTCCCGGATGGCGAGATTTCGCCCCTTCCGCCCGTGCCCCGCGGCGGCCCGCCTAACCCGTGCCGTCCGCCCCCGCCCGGCCGGTCCCGGCCCCGGCCGTCCATGAGCCGTGACCTGCGGGGGCTGCGAGACTGGCCGTATGAACTACCGCGTGCCCCAGCCCGTCCCCCAGGTCATGCTCGACGACGTCCGCGGGGCCCAGAAGATGCTCTCCGGCGTTTCCCGGGTCACCCCGATGGAAGGCAGCCGGCACCTCTCCTCGCTCACCGGCTCCCCGGTCCACCTCAAGTGCGAGAACCTCCAGCGGACCGGCTCCTTCAAGCTGCGCGGCGCGTACGTGCGCATCGCGGGCCTGCGCCCCGAGCAACGGGCGGCCGGGGTCGTCGCCGCGAGCGCCGGCAACCACGCGCAGGGCGTCGCCCTGGCCTCCTCGCTCCTCGGGGTCCGCTCCACGGTGTTCATGCCCGTCGGCGCCCCGCTGCCGAAGGTGGCCGCGACCCAGGAGTACGGCGCAGAGGTCCGCCTGCACGGCCAGGTCGTCGACGAGACCCTCGCGGCCGCCCAGGACCACGCGGACCGCACCGGGGCGGTGTTCATCCACCCCTTCGACCACCGCGACATCATCGCCGGCCAGGGCACGGTCGGACTGGAGATCCTGGAGCAGTGCCCCGAGGTCCGCACGATCCTCGTCGGCATCGGCGGCGGCGGACTCGCCGCGGGCGTCGCGGTCGCCGTGAAGGCCCTGCGCCCCGACGTCAAGGTCATCGGCGTGCAGGCGGCGGGCGCGGCCGCGTACCCGCCCTCGCTGAAGGTCGGCCACCCGGTGTCGGTCGACAACCCGGTCACCATGGCCGACGGCATCAAGGTCGGCCGCCCCGGCGACATCCCCTTCCACATCATCGGCGAGCTCATCGACGACGTGCGCACCGTCTCCGAGGACGCCCTCTCCAGTGCCCTGCTCCTGTGCCTGGAGCGGGCGAAGCTGGTGGTCGAGCCGGCCGGGTGCAGCCCCGTCGCGGCGCTGCTGAGCGAGCCCGAACTGTACGGTGCCGGGCCGGTGGTCGCCGTCCTGTCCGGCGGGAACGTCGACCCCCTGCTGCTCCAGCGGATCCTGCGCCACGGCATGGCCGCCGCGGGCCGCTACCTGTCGCTGCGGCTGCGGGTCGCCGACCGGCCGGGCGCCCTGGCGGGCCTGCTCGGGGTGCTGTCCGAGCTGGACGCGAACGTGCTGGACGTCAGCCACGTACGGACCGACCCGCGCCTCGGGCTCACCGAGGTCGAGGTGGAACTGCACCTGGAGACGAAGGGGCCCAAGCACTGCGCGGAGGTGGCGCGCTCGCTGCACGGGGCCGGGTACACGGTCATCGGCTGACACCCGCGGGCCGGAAGACGGGTGGCCAAAAAGGCGTGGCACGGCTCGATATGACGCGTACCGTGAGGGGCGCCGGGCGCGGCTCGTCCGGCGCCCCTAGGATTTGCGTAGGAAAGTCCTGATTTTCCGGCCCGAAACCATCTGGCCTGATTGCTCTGGGAGAATCCGTATGCCAGGCGCCATCTACGCCGAAGGACTCGTCAAGACCTTCGGTGACGTACGGGCACTGGACGGCGTGGACCTCGACGTCCCCGAAGGCACCGTGCTGGGCCTCCTCGGCCCCAACGGCGCGGGCAAGACCACGACCGTGCGTGTCCTGACCACCCTCCTCCAGCCCGACAGCGGCCGGGCCGTCGTCGCCGGGATCGACGTCCTCAAACATCCCAACGAAGTCCGCCGCTCCATAGGCCTCTCCGGCCAGTTCGCCGCCGTCGACGAATACCTCACCGGCCGCGAGAACCTCCACATGGTCGGCCAGCTCTACCAGATGAGCGCCAAGCAGGCCAAGGCCCGGGCCGTCGAACTCCTCGACCGCTTCAACCTCGCCGAAGCCGCCGACCGCCCCGCCAAGACCTACTCCGGCGGCATGCGCAGGCGCCTCGACCTCGCCGCCGCCCTCGTCGTCAGCCCGCCCGTCATGTTCATGGACGAACCGACCACCGGCCTCGACCCCCGCAACCGCCAGGCCCTGTGGGACGTCATCGAGGAACTCGTCGCCGGCGGCACCACGCTGCTCCTCACCACCCAGTACCTGGAAGAGGCCGACCGCCTCGCCCACGACATCTGCGTGGTCGACCACGGCAAGGTCATCGCACGCGGCACCTCCGACCAGCTCAAGGCCCGCACCGGCGGCGAACGCGTCGAGGTCGTCGTGCACGACCCCGGCCACATCACCACCGCGCGCGAGGTCCTCGCCGGCTTCGGCAAGGGCGAGGCCACCGTCGAGGCGCACACCCGCAAGCTCACCGTGCCGGTCGCGGGCGGCGCCAAGCTCCTCGCCGAGGTCATCCGCGAACTCGACGGCCGGGGCGTCGAGATCGACGACATCGGCCTGCGCCGGCCCACCCTCGACGACGTCTTCATCTCCCTCACCGGCCACGCGGCCGAACTCAAGGCGGACGAGAACGGCGACGGCCGGGCCCCCGGGGCCGGCCCCGACGCCCCGGCCGCGCCCGCGACCGACGCCAAGGGCCGCAAGGCGACGCGCAAGGAGGCCGCGCAGTGACCATCACCTCCCCCACGCGGGAACTCGCCGCCCCCCGCCCGCGCGGCGGCATCGCCCAGAGCGTCAAGGACTCCCTGGTGATCGCCAAGCGGAACCTGATCCGCATGACCCGGATCCCCGAGATGGTGCTGTTCGGGCTGATCCAGCCCGTGATGTTCGTGATCCTCTTCACGTACGTCTTCGGCGGCTCCATGCAGATCGGCACCAGCACCGACCCGGCCGTCTACACGAACTTCCTCATGGCCGGCATCTTCGCGCAGACCGTCACCTTCGCCACCGCCGGCGCGGGCGCCGGCATCGCCGACGACATGCACAAGGGCCTCATCGACCGCTTCCGCTCCCTGCCCATGGCACGCGGCGCCGTCCTCACCGGCCGCACCATCGCGGACTCCGTACAGACCGCGCTGACCCTGTTCGTCCTCGCGATCGTCGCGCTGATCGTGGGCTGGCGCCCCGGCTACGCGGAGCCGACCAACATCGGCAAGGTCCTCGGCGGCTTCGGACTGCTGCTCCTGCTGGGGTACGCCTTCACCTGGATCGGCGCGCTCATCGGCCTGTCCGTGCGCACCCCCGAGGCGGCCACCTCCGGCGGGCTGATCTGGCTCTTCCCGGTCACGTTCATCTCGAACGCGTTCGTGGACACCAGCAACATGACCCCCTGGCTGCGCCACATCGCGGAGTGGAACCCCTTCAGCGCCACCGTGCAGGCCTGCCGCAAGCTCTTCGGCGACCCGGGCCTGTCCACCTCCGAGGCCTGGCCGATGCAGAACCCGGTCTGGGCGTCCCTGATCTACTCCCTCGTGATCATCGTCATCTTCCGCACGCTCGCGGTCCGCAAGTACCGCTCGGCGGCGGTCTGAGACACCGGCACCGCGCTCACGACCTCGCGCGCGCACGACAGAGCCCCCGCCCGGACGGATCCGGACGGGGGCTCTCGCGGGAAGGGGTGATCAGCCGTTGAAGGGCTTGACGGCCAGGATCTTCACGGTGGCCTGCTTGCCGTTCGGCAGCTCGTACTGCGCGTCCTCACCGATCTTCTTGCCGTTCACGCCGCTGCCCAGCGGGGACTGCGGGGAGTACGTCTCGAAGTCGGACGACGCGTACTCGCGGGACGCGAGCAGGAACTCCAGGGTGTCGTCCTCGTCGCCGTCGAAGGCGATCGTCACGAGGGTGCCGGGGGCGACCACACCGTCCGAAGCGGGCGCGGTGCCGACCTTCGCCTTCTCCAGGAGCTGCGTCAGCTGGCGCACGCGGAGCTCCTGCTTGCCCTGCTCCTCCTTGGCCGCGTGGTAACCGCCGTTCTCACGCAGGTCGCCCTCCTCGCGGGCGGCTGCGATCTTCGTGGCGATCTCCGTGCGTGCGGGACCAGAGAGGTAGTCCAGCTCGGCCTTCAGCTGGTCGTACGCCGCCTGGGTCAGCCAGGTGACGCTCTCGCTCGTCTGGGTCACGGGTGCTCCTCGTCGGTACAGGGGACTACAAAGCCGCCAGCGGCGGGCGAAACCACGAGCCTAACAATTCGGGAAGAAAAGGGGGAGGACACCATGTGTATGAAGTGTGTCATTGCGCTCCGGACGGACGCCGTCCCCGACCACGCCGCTCCCGCCACGGGAGTGCTCGCACCGCTCGGCGCGGGAGGTCGTCACCCCCAGGATATCGGCGCCCCCGCCCGGGCGCGGCGCCGAAGGCGCGGTCCCCGGATCAGCCGGCGGACGGCCCCGAGGCGGCCTGGCAGCCGACCAGCTCGACCGTCGTCGCGCGCCCGGTGGTCTTCAGGGTGACGAGCTCGTCCACCCGCGTGTCGCGCTGCCCGAAGGTGAAGTCCGCACGGCCGACCTCGCCGTGCTGCTCGTCCTGGGAACTGAGGGTGCAGACACCGGTCACCGAGGACTCCTTGCGGACCTCCAGGTGCACCTTGACCTCGGAGTCCGACACGATCTGGAACTTGATCACCTCGGCGCTCACGCTCTGCCCGCCGACGTAGTCCCAGCCGATCCACCCGACCACGGCCAGCAGCCCCACGCCGAGCACCGATCCGACCACCTTGAGCTTGCGGTCCGAACGCTCGTCCTCGGACCGGCCGTACCGGCCCGAGGGGACCCCTTCGCGCACCGCGCTCATGATCGTTCCTCTCGGCGGGGAGGGGTGGGTCACCCCTGGAATTTTCAGTGCCCCCGTTCGGTCACTATAGGAGTCGTCCCGCGCGCCGAATCACAGAGGATCCCGCCTTGACCGAGCAGCTTCGACTGATGGCCGTCCACGCCCACCCCGACGACGAGTCGAGCAAGGGCGCGGCCACCATGGCCAAGTACGTGTCCGAGGGGGTGCCCGTCCTCGTCGTGACCTGCACCGGCGGTGAGCGCGGCTCCGTGCTGAACCCCAAGCTCCAGGGCGACAAGTACATCGAGGAGAACATCCACGAGGTCCGAGCCAAGGAGATGGACGAGGCCCGCGAGATCCTCGGCATCGAGCAGGAGTGGCTCGGCTACGTCGACTCCGGCCTGCCCGAGGGCGACCCGCTGCCGCCGCTGCCCGAGGGCTGCTTCGCCCTCGCGGACGTGGAGGAGGCGGCGGGCGAGCTGGTGAAGAAGATCCGCGCCTTCAAGCCGCAGGTCATCACGACCTACGACGAGAACGGCGGCTACCCGCACCCCGACCACATCATGACCCACAAGATCACGATGGTGGCCTTCGACGGCGCGGCCGACACCGAGAAGTTCCCCGAGGCCGAGTACGGCCCCGCCTACCAGCCGCAGAAGCTCTACTACAACCAGGGCTTCAACAAGCCGCGCACCGTCGCCCTCCACGAGGCGCTCCTCGCGCGCGGCCTGGAGTCGCCGTACGGGGAGTGGCTGGAGCGCTGGAAGGAGTTCGAGCGCACCGAGCGCACGCTGACCACGCACGTGCCCTGCGCCGACTTCTTCGAGATCCGCGACAAGGCGCTCATCGCGCACGCCACGCAGATCGACCCGGACGGCGGCTGGTTCCGCGTCCCGATGGAGATCCAGAAGGAGGTCTGGCCGACGGAGGAGTACGAGCTGGCGAAGTCGCTCGTCGACACCTCCCTCCCCGAGTCCGACCTCTTCGCGGGCATCCGGGAGAATGCGTAGCTATGAGCGCTACGCAGTCAGCCCTGACCCAGCTCCTCCCCCTGGCCGGCGACACCTTCGACAAGAACAAGGTGACCCCCGGAATCCTGGGCTTCATCGTCTTCGCGGCCCTCGCCCTCGGCGTGTGGTTCCTGATGAAGTCGATGAGCCGGCACATGGGCCGGGTCAACTTCCAGGAGGCCCCGGCGCCGGGCGCGGCGCCCACGCCGAAGGACCCGTCCACCCCGGACCGCACCAGCTGACACCCCACGCGAACGCCGCCCCGCGGAGCCCGGGCAGGCCCGTCCCCGGACGGGCCTGACGGCCGGGGCGGCCGTTCCGGACGGGGCCTGACACCGGGGCTGTCCCGCACGGGCCCTGACCGCCGGGGCGGCGCCCCGCCGGTGAGCCCGAGCGAGGGCGGGGGCCGCGCCCCCTGGGCCTGCGGGCGGGCCGGCGTGCCCGCCGGGGGCGGCCGCGCCGCCGGCCCGCCGAGTACGCGGTACGGCCCGCCGGTCACGCCGGGAGCGGCGGTACCGGCACCCCCATGACCTCCCGGGAGCGGAGGTTCGGGACCATCCCCAGCCGCCACGCCTGCCAGCCCTCCGCCGGGTCCACGCCCCGTCCCAGGATCACCCCGTACGTCTCCAGGCAGTCCTCCAGCCGGCCGTCGCGCAGCGGATGCGGGGCCGCCACCAGCCGGCCCACCTCCGCGCGCGCCTCGTCCGCGCCCGCCCCATCCGTGCCCGCCGCGCCCGCGTACGGCAGCAGCGTGCACCGCAGGAAACGGGCCCAGTCCTCGCCGCGCAGGTCCCCGTACGAGGCGAACAGGCCCGCCGCCTCCTCGCACAGCCCCAGCGCCTGCGCGGTCCGCGCGTTGCCCGCGTCGACCACCGCCAGCTCCAGGCAGGTCCACGCCTCGCCGTGCGCGAGCCCGATCCGCCGGAAATCCGCCCGCGCGTCCACCAGCAGCTGACGGGCGAAACCCGAGTTCTTCAGGTTCCCCGTCTGCGCCGCCCGCTGGTCACGCGTGACCCGGCCCGAATGGTGCCGGGCGTACGCCAGCCCGTACACGTCCCGCATCCGCGAGAACATGGTCCGCGCCCGCTCCAGCTCCCGCACCGCCCGGTCCCGCTCACCGCCCTCCTCCAGCGCCTGCCCGAGGTAGTACAGCGTCCACGCCTCCCCCCGCGTGTCCTCCGCCAGCCGGTGACGCGCCAGCGCGTCCCGCAGCCGCTCCTGCGCCGGCCCCGGATCCCCGTCCACCACCCGGGCCCGGCCCAGCTGCGTCAGCGCCCACGCCCGGCCCCGGTCGTCCCGCGTACGCCCGTACAGCTCCAGTGCCCGGCCCAGCTCCGCCTCCGCCCGCGGCACGTCCCCGAGCCGCAGGTACACCTGACCCAGCTGGAAGTGCGCCCACGCCTCCCCGTGCACGCTCTCGTTCTCCCGGTGCAGCTCCGACGACCGCTCCAGCAGCGCCAGCGCCTCCGCCAGGTGCGCCCGGTCGCGCTCCACCGCCGCCAGCGCGTGCAGTCCCCACGCCCGGTCACCCGCCAGCTCCGGCGCCTCCTGCAGCGCCAGCGCCTCCCGGATGCGGGCCGCCGCCTCGGGCAGGTTCCCCTGGTGGTGCAGCGTGATGCCCAGCGAGACCAGGGCCATCCCCGCCCCCGCCTCCTGCCGCGCCTCCTTGTACTGGTCGACCAGGGAGCTCAGCGACGTACGCGCCTTGTCCAGCTCGCCCAGCTGACGCGCCGCGATGCCCGTGCGCCACTGCACCGAACGCGCGAGCCGCCCCTGGTCGGCCGGCGCCGGCTCCTCGGCCCCGGCCGGCCGGGCCCGGCCCACCGCCCGCGTCAGCTCGTCGATCTCACCCAGCCGGTACAGGTCCCCGCGCAGCAGACAGAAATCGCACAGCGCCCCCAACAGGTCCAGGACCGCCTGCTGGTCCACCCCCTCCGCGTGCCGCAGGGCCGCCGTGATGAAGCTGGACTCCTCGTCCAGCCAGCGCAGCGCCGCGTCGAGGGACGCGAAACCGTGCCCCCCGAAGCGGTTCGCCCGCGTGGACATCTTCCCGTCGACCATCCGGATCACCGCGTCCGCGAGCTGCGCGTAGTCGCGGACCAGCCGCTCCTGCGCCGCCGCGACCTCCCCCCGCTCCTCCTCGGCCGCCAGCCGCGCCGCCGCGTACGCGCGCACCGCGTCGTGCATCCGGTACCGCTCCCCGCGCACGAGGTCCAGCAGCCCCGCATGCGCCAGCTCCCGCAGCAGCCGCCCCGCCTCCGCCCGGTCCGCGCCCGTCAGCGCCGCCGCCGCGGCCGCGCCCAGCGAGGCCCGCCCGGCCAGCGGCAGCCGCCGCAGCAGCCGGCGCCGCTCCTCGGGCAGCCGTACGTACGCCAGGTCCAGGGCGTGCTCCAGCGAACCGTCCCCGCTGTCGGTCGCCCGCGCCGCCCCGAGCGGAGCCAGCACGCGCAGCGCCAGCGGCAGCCCCGCCCCCAGCTCCAGCAGCCCCGCCTCCGCCGCCGGCCCCGGCGCGGCCTCGCCCGCCGCCCGCGCCCCGGACCGCAGCATCTCGGCCGCCTCCGGCCCCGCCAGCCGCACCACCGGCAACTGGTGCACCCACGCCGCCAGGTCCCCGGGCAGCTCCAGCGGCTCCCGCGCCGTGACCAGCACCAGGCTCTCGGAACGCTCCGGCACGAGCGTGCGCACCTGCGCCGCGTCCACCGCGTCGTCCAGCACCACCGTCACCGGCAGCCCCCGCAGGTGCTGGTGGTACAGCTCGCCGAGCCGGCGGACCTGCTGCTCCGCCGAGGCCCCTTCGCGGAACAGCAGCTGCTCGCGCGGGGCGCCGAGCCGGTTCAGCAGGTGCAGCAGCGCCTCCCGGGTGGGCAGCGGGGCCTCCGAGGGCGCCGACCCGCCCCGCAGGTCCACCAGGCAGGCCCCCCGGAACTGGTCCCGCAGCGCGTGCGCCGCCCGCAGGGCCAGGGCTGTCCGGCCGGATCCGGGCTCGCCGTGCAGCACCACGACCACCGGCCGGGTCTCGGTGCTGGCCCGCGCCGCCTGCACCCACTGTGCGATCCGGGTCAGCTCCGTGCGCCGGCCCGTGAACAGGGCGCCCGAGTCCGGGAGCTGCCCGAACGACTGCTCCAGCATCCCGCGCCGCCGCGCCTCCGCGCTCCGGTCCGTCCCGCGCAGCGGAGCGGCCCCGCCCGCGGGCTGCTTCCCGAGTCCCGTCCGTCCGGGTCCGGCCCCGGCGGGTGCGGTTCCACCGGGTCCGGCCGCGTCACGCCCCGCCCCACCGCGCCCGACTCCGGCCCCGGCGGGGGAGGTTCCGCCCGCCCCGGCCGCCGCCCCAGGTCCGGTTCCGGCGGAACCGCCCGGGCCGAGCCCGTTCCCGTTACCGCTCCCGCTCCCGCCCGCCGTCCGGGTACCGGCACCGGCCCCGGCCCCGAGCCCGTTGCCGTTCCCGCCCGGGCCTCCGGCACCGGCGCCCACCCCGCAGTCGGCTCCGGCTCCGGCGCGCGGGGGGATCCGTACCGCCGTCGCCAGGGCGCGCTGGTGTTCCAGGAAGGGACGTATGCCGCGCACCTCCAGCGCCGACAGCCATTGCAGACGCAGCTGTTCGGGGCCGCCCGGGCGGCCCGCGGCCCCGGCCCGCCGGTTCGCGGCCGGGACGTGCACCGCGGTCACCTTCGCCACGGTCGTGGCCGCCCCCGCGACGCCCACGACGAGTCCGGCCCCCAGCGCCGTCCCGGAGGGAACGCCGAGGGCCAGGTCCGCGCCCGCCGCCGCGACCGCGGCGACCGCCGTCACCAGCAGGGCCGTCGAGGTGCTCCCGCTCCGGAAGGCCTCTCCGAGGGTCCGCTGCCCGACCGCGGCCTCGTCCAGCGCCCGGACGTACGCCGCGTACTCCTCGCCCGCCACGGCCGCGAGCCCGTCCAGGGCCTCCAGCCCGCGCCCCAGCAGCGCCTCCCGGTCGGCGGCGGAAACGGGCGAGCCCGCCACACCGCGCCGGGCCTCCTCGTCGACGGCCCGGGCCAGCAGACCCTCGGCCTCGACACGATGGCTGTCCCGCATCGGCATCCTCCTCGCAGAGCTCCGCAAACGTGCGCCAAGTGTCCTGCGGGACGGTCGGGAGCGCGAGTGAATCTGAGCTAGTTCAGAGGGAGTTGACACCCTGGCGATCACATCGGACCCGTCCGCACCCGGCTTCGGTCTTCACCCGCCCCGTGATCGAGCCGGGGCGAAAGGGGGGCCGGAGCCGGGACCCCTCCCGTGGGGCGCGGTGTGGAAATGGGCCGATCGGATCAAGGCCGCACCGGCGGCCCGACGGCCCCGTAACGAGGCACGGACCGAGCGGTGCGGCAGGATGGGCCCATGCCGAACCGCCTCGCGAACGAGACCTCGCCGTACCTGCTCCAGCACGCCGGCAACCCCGTGGACTGGTGGCCGTGGTCGCCGGAGGCCTTTGCGGAGGCGCGGGAGCGGGGCGTTCCCGTGTTCCTGAGCGTCGGGTATTCGAGCTGCCACTGGTGTCATGTTCTCGCCACCGAAAGCTTCGAGGACGAGCTGACCGCCGCGTACATGAACGAGCACTTCGTGAACGTCAAGGTCGACCGCGAAGAGCGCCCCGACATCGACGCCGTCTACATGGAAGCCGTGCAGGCCGCGACCGGGCAGGGCGGCTGGCCCATGTCCGTGTTCCTCACCGCCGACGCCGAACCCTTCTACTTCGGCACCTACTTCCCGCCCGAGCCCCGCCACGGGATGCCCTCCTTCATGCAGGTGCTCGAAGGAGTGCGGACCGCGTGGGTCGGGCGGCCCGAGGAGGTCGCCGAGGTCGCGCAGCGGATCGTACGGGACCTGGCCGGCCGTCAGCTGGACTACGGGAAGGCCGGCACGCCCGGTCCCGAGGAGCTCGCGCACGCCCTGCTCGGCCTGACCCGCGACTACGACGCCGCGCGCGGCGGGTTCGGGGGCGCGCCGAAGTTCCCGCCGTCGATGGTGCTGGAGTTCCTGCTGCGCCACCACGCCCGTACGGGTTCCGAGGGCGCCCTGCAGATGGCCGCCGACACCTGCGAGGCCATGGCCCGGGGCGGCATCTACGACCAGCTCGGCGGCGGGTTCGCGCGGTACTCCGTGGACCGCGAGTGGGTCGTGCCCCATTTCGAGAAGATGCTGTACGACAACGCGCTGCTCTGCCGGGTCTACGCACACCTGTGGCGGGCCACCGGGTCCGATCTCGCCCGGCGGGTCGCGTTGGAGACCGCCGACTTCATGGTCCGCGAACTGCGCACCGACCAGGGCGGTTTCGCCTCCGCCCTCGACGCCGACAGCGAGGACCCGGTCAGCGGCGAGCACGTCGAGGGGGCGTACTACGCGTGGACGCCCGCGCAGCTGGCCGAGGTGCTCGGCGCGGAGGACGGGGCGCTGGCGCAGGCGTACTTCGGGGTGACCGAGGAGGGCACCTTCGAACACGGGACGTCGGTCCTCCAGCTGCCGCAGGAGGGCCCGGCCCTCGACGCCGAGCGGCTCGCCGGGATCAAGGAGCGGCTGCTGGCCGCCCGCGCCGGCCGGCCCGCGCCCGGGCGGGACGACAAGGTCGTGGCCGCCTGGAACGGTCTCGCGATCGCCGCGCTCGCCGAGTGCGGGGCGTACTTCGAGCGCCCGGACCTGGTCGAGCGGGCCACCGAGGCCGCGGACCTGCTCGTACGGGTCCACATGGACGGCAAGGCCCGCCTGGCCCGCACCAGCCGGGACGGGCGGGTCGGTCCGAACGCCGGGGTGCTGGAGGACTACGGGGACGTCGCCGAGGGCTTCCTCGCGCTGGCCGCCGTGACGGGCGAGGGGGTGTGGCTGGAATTCGCCGGCTTCCTCGTCGACCTGGTCATGGCCCGGTTCACCGCCGAGGACGGTTCGCTGTACGACACCGCGCACGACGCCGAGCAGCTCATCCGGCGGCCGCAGGATCCCACCGACACGGCGGCGCCGTCCGGCTGGACGGCCGCCGCCGGGGCGCTGCTGTCGTACGCCGCGCACACCGGTTCGGAGCCCCACCGCACGGCGGCCGAGCGGGCGCTCGGGGTGGTGCACGCGCTCGGGCCGCGCGCCCCGCGCTTCATCGGGCACGGTCTGGCGGTCGCCGAGGCGCTCGTCGACGGGCCGCGCGAGGTGGCCGTCGTGGGTCATCCGGAGGATCCGGCCCGGGCCGCGCTGCACCGTACGGCGTTGCTGGGGACGGCTCCCGGGGCGGTGGTGGCGGTCGGTCCGCCGCGCGCGGCGGACGGCAGCGGAGGCGAGTTCCCCCTTCTGGCCGAGCGCACACTGGTGCACGACCTTCCGACGGCGTACGTGTGCCGCCACTTCGTCTGCGCGCGGCCTACGACCGAACCGGTCGAGCTGGCCGAGCAGTTGGGCACGGTTCGTCCCTGAAGTACCCGGAGTACCGTCAATTCCGGTTGGCATACATCAACTCGGAAACGTGGTTTTTATCTGGGCAGTGCCTCCGCTTCATCTTCCCTGCCTAATCTCATGGCTTCGGGAGAAACCGAGACCGCGCACTGGGGGGTGCGCGACAGGGGGAAGCGGAGGCGGTGGGCCGGGGGGCCCGCGCGTCGCCTCCGGGGGTTCCGATCGCCGCCTGGGGTTGCGGCATGTCTGTGGGGGACAGTTTGTACACGTCTGTGTTCATTTCTGCCATTTCACTGGCGCTCTTCTGGATGGCCGCGTTCACCCTGTGGTGGCAGATGCACGCGTGGCGCACGCCGGAAACGCTGGCCTCTACGCGCTTCGACCGGCCCGACGGCGGCGGCCGGCTGGCGTTCTCGCTGCTGCTGCCGGCCCGTCACGAACAGGCCGTCCTGGAACACACCATCGACCGGCTGCTCGAATCGGGCCACGCCGACTACGAGATCATCGTGATCGTCGGCCACGACGACCCGGAGACGGCGGCGGTCGCCGAGCGGGCCGCGGCCGGGGCGCCGGGCCGCGTGCGCGTCGTCGTCGACCACCACGAGACGAAGAACAAGCCGAAGGCCCTCAACACCGCCCTGCCGCACTGCCGGGGCGACGTCGTCGGCGTCTTCGACGCCGAGGACCAGGTCCATCCGGAGCTGCTCTCGCACGTGGACCACGCCTTCCGGGCCACCGGGGCGGACGTGGTCCAGGGCGGGGTCCAGCTCATCAACTTCCACTCCAGCTGGTACAGCCTGCGCAACTGCCTGGAGTATTTCTTCTGGTTCCGTTCCCGGCTGCACCTGCACGCCGAGAAGGGCTTCATACCGCTCGGCGGCAACACGGTCTTCGTGCGGACCGAGGTGCTGCGCGAGGCGGGGGGCTGGGACCAGAACTGCCTCGCCGAGGACTGCGACCTGGGCGTGCGGCTGTCCTCGGTCGGCAAGAAGGTCGTCGTCGCGTACGACTCCGACATGGTCACCCGGGAGGAGACCCCGGGCTCGCTGATGAGCCTGCTCAAGCAGCGGACCCGCTGGAACCAGGGCTTCCTCCAGGTCTACCGGAAGAAGGACTGGCAGCAGCTGCCCGGGCGCGGGCAGCGCTGGCTGGCCCGCTACACGCTGATGACGCCGTTCATGCAGGCGGCTTCCGGGGTGATCATCCCGGTGAACTTCGCCGTGGCCGTCCTGCTCGACGTACCGGTCGGGGTCGCCATCATCACCTTCCTCCCCATGATCACGGCGATGGTGACCTTCGTGTTCGAGATCGTCGGCCTGCACGACTTCGGCCGTCAGTACGGCCTGCGCGTGCGGTTCGTGCACTACCTCAAGCTCGTCGTCGGCGGCCCGTTCTACCAGGTGATGCTGGCCGGCGCCGCGATCCGCGCGGTATGGCGCGAGCAGCGCGGCCGCAACGAGTGGGAACTGACCAGCCACACCGGCGCCCACCTCACCGGGGCGACGGCTTCCACCGCGATCCGAGAGGACAGCCACCAGTGACCGCCACCCTGCCCACGGCCACTGATCCCCAGCCCGGCGCGGCCGGCACCGCGCCCGCGCCCGGAACCGCCTCCGCCACGACCACCGCGACCGCCACCGCCGCCCCGCCGCGCGTCCCCGCCCAGCGCAGCCGCGGCGGCCTGGGAGTCCGGCCGCCCGCCCCGGCCCGCCCGCTCGTCCGCTTCCGCTCCTCGCGGCCCGATCTGCTGCTCTGCGGGACCCTGCTGCTGGCGATCGTCCTCGTCCAGGGCTGGAACATCACCAACTTCCCGACCCTGAGCGACGACGAGGGCACTTACCTCGCCCAGGCGTGGGCCGTCCAGCAGGGCGAGGGCCTCGCGCACTACACGTACTGGTACGACCACCCGCCGCTGGGCTGGATCCAGGTCGCGGGACTGACCTACCTGCCGTCCCTCTTCGTCCCCGGGTCGATGACCGTCGCGCCGATGCGGTTCTCGATGCTCGCCGTCTCCGCGGCGAGCTCCGTGCTGATCTACGTCCTCGCCCGCCGCCTGTGGCTGCCGCGCTGGGCGGCCGGACTGGCGATGGGGCTGTTCGGGCTGTCCCCGCTCTCCGTGGTGCTCCAGCGGGAGATCTTCCTCGACAACCTCGCCGTCCTGTGGATGCTGCTGGCCTTCTGCCTCGCCGCGTCCCCCAGCCGCCACCTGTGGCACCACTTCGGGTCGGGACTGGCGGCCGCCACCGCAGTCCTGACCAAGGAGACGATGCTGGTGGTGCTCCCGGCGCTGCTGGTGACGATGTGGCGTCACAGCCACCGCGACACCCGTAAGTTCGCCGTCACCGGAGCGATCACCGCCTGCGCCCTGATAGGGCTCTCGTACCCGCTGTTCGCCCTCCTCAACGGCGAGCTGCTGCCCGGCGCCGGGCACGTCTCCCTGATCGACGGCATCACCTACCAGATGGGCCGCCCCGGCTCCGGCTTCATCCTCGACCCCGGTTCCGGTGCGCACGGCGTCTTCCGGTCCTGGCTCTACTACGACACCGTCCTGCCGCTCGGCGGACTGGCCGGCGCGGTCCTGCTGCTGGTCACCACCCGCTGGTCGGTCACCGCCCGCGCGCTGGCCGGCCCCGCCCTGGCCGCCGTGATCCTCGCGGCCGTCGCGATGCGGCCCTCGGGCTACCTGCCCGCGATGTACGTGATCCAGGCCCTGCCGTTCCTCGCCCTGGTCCTCGCCGCCGCCGCGGCCAGCGTCACCCACGCCGTCCTGCGCCGCCGCCGCGCACCCGGCGAGCGGCGGGCACGGGTGTACGCGCGCCGGGCGCTGGTCGGCGTACTCGCCGCGGCCGCGGCGCTCTACGTCCTGCCGCGCTGGTACGAGGGCAACCGCACCGCGCTGACCGTCGACGCCAACGCCCCCTACCGGCAGGCCGCCGCCTGGCTCGGCAGCGAGGTCGCCGACCCGGCGAACACCCGCGTCCTCGTCGACGACGCGCTCTGGCTCGACGCTGTTCACCACGGATTTGAACCCGGACCGGGCGCCATCTGGTTCTACAAGGCGGACCTCGACCCGGCCGTTACCAAGACCCTGCCGCGCGGCTGGCGGGACATCGACTACGTCGTCTCCTCGCCGACCGTGCGTCGTGACGCCACGGACCTGCCCACCGTGAAGGCTGCACTGGAGCACTCGACCGCGGTGGCCGTCTTCGGTACGGGCGAGGACCGCATCGAGATCCGTCGCACCGACCGCGAGAGTGGGAGCTGAACCACCATGAGCGAGGACCTGTGGCCCCCGCACGCCCTGGACGCCCCGCACGTTCCGGATGACGCGGAGGCCCCGGCCCCACGGGCGTGCGGGACCGGCAGCGTCACCCTGATCATCCCGACGTTCAACGAGTCCGGGAACGTCGCGGAACTCCTGAGACGACTCACGGCCTCCCTGCCCGCCCGTCCGCCCTGCGAGGTGCTGTTCGTCGACGACTCCACCGACGACACCCCCGCCGTCATCGAGAAGGCCGCCGCCGGCTGTCCCTTCCCCGTCACCGTCCTGCACCGCGAGCGCCCGGACGGCGGCCTCGGCGGAGCCGTCGTCGAAGGGATCCAACGGGCCGGCTCGGACTGGATCGTCGTCATGGACGCCGACCTCCAGCACCCGCCGCACCTGGTCCCCGAACTCGTCGGCGAGGGCACCCGCACCGGCGCCGACCTCGTCGTCGCCTCCCGCTACATCAGCGGCGGCAGCCGGGCCGGGCTCGCCGGCGGCTACCGCGTCGCCGTGTCCCGGGGCGCGACGTGGCTGGCCAAGGGCCTCTTCCCGCGCGCCCTGCACGGGATCAGCGACCCCATGAGCGGCTTCTTCGCGATGCGCCGCACGGCCGTGACCGCCGACGCCCTGCGCCCCCTCGGCTACAAGATCCTGCTGGAGCTCGCCGTCCGCTGCCGCCCGGCACGGACCGCCGAGGTGCCCTTCGTGTTCCAGGACCGGTACGCGGGGGAGTCCAAGTCCACCGCCCGCGAGGGCCTGCGGTTCCTCACGCACCTGGCCGCCCTGCGCTCGGCGGCCCCGCTCGCCCGGATGATCGGCTTCGGTCTGATCGGGCTCTCCGGGTTCGTCCCCAACCTGCTCGCGCTGTGGCTGCTGACCCACGCCGGGATGCACTACCTCCCGGCCGAGATCGTCGCCAACCAGGCCGGGGTCCTGTGGAACTTCCTCCTCATCGAACAGCTCCTCTTCCGCGACCGCCGCCACCGCCACTGGGCCGACCGGCTCGGCCGCTTCGCGCTCCTCGCCAACGCCGACCTGCTGCTGCGCATCCCGCTGATCGCGCTCTTCGTCGGACGGCTCGGCCTGGACGTCCTGCCCGCCACCGCCCTGGCCCTCGTCACCACCTTCGTCCTGCGCTTCGCCGCCACCGAAGCGCTCGTCTACCTGCCGCGCGGCTCCCGCGCGGCGACCGTCACCAGGAGCTGAGCCGCACCGAAAGGACACCCCTCATGCGAAGGAAGATCCGCCGGAGGGCAGGGCGCCGGGCCGCCCTGCTCGCCGTCGGGGCGATGACCGCGGGCCTGCTGCTCACCGCACCGCAGCAGGCCACGGCCGGACCGCCCAACCTGCTCAGCAATCCCGGGTTCGAGACGGCCGGCGCGGCCGGCTCCGACATGCCGTCCTGCTGGTCCAAATCGGGCTGGGGCGACAACGACTTCACCTTCGCCACCGTCGCCGACGCGCACACCGGTACCAAGGCGATGAAGGTCTCCCTCACCCGCCGCGTGGACGGCGACCGCAAGGCGCTGGTCACCGAGAACACCACCTGCGCCCCCACCGTCGTGCCGGGCCGCCAGTACGACCTGTCCGCCTGGTACAAGTCGAACACCCCGGACGTGTCGGTGACCGTCTTCCGGCACGACACCACCGCCGGCTGGCAGTACTGGACCGACCTGCAGAATCCGCCGGTCAGCGCCGCGTGGGCGCGCACGGAGGTCCGTACGCCCGCCGTCCCGCCGAACACCGACAAGATCGCGTGGGGGCTGTCCGTGTACGGGGTGGGCTCCCTGACCACCGACGACTACGCGCTGGAGGAGGTCGGCGCCGTCCCGCCCCAGCCGGCCTGTACGGGGACGGCCGAGCAGTGCGCGAAGGGCGCGTGGGAGGTGATACCGGCGCAGAACCCGGTGCGTTCGATGCACGCCGTCGTCCTGAAGAACGGCAAGGTGCTGCTGATCGCGGGCTCCGGCAACGACATCGCCCAGTTCAACGCGGGGACCTTCACCTCCGCCGTGTACGACCCGGTGGCCGGCACCTTCAAGACCGTCCCGACGCCCGTGGACATGTTCTGCTCCGGGCACGTGCAGCTGTCGGACGGCCGGGTGCTCGTGATGAGCGGCAACAAGGGCTACCCCTCCGCGGACGGCACGGTCGGCTACCAGGGCCTGAAGGACAGCTACGTCTTCGACCCGGCGACCGAGCAGTACACGAAGACCAACGACATGAACGGCGGCCACTGGTACCCGTCCGCCACCGTCCTCGGCAACGGTGACGTCATCTCCTTCGGCGGCCTCAAGGAGGACTCCACGGGCAACGTCACCGCGGAGAAGTTCTCGGCCGCGCAGCACAAGTGGCTGCCGATGAACCAGGTCAACCAGACCTGGTCGTACTGGGGCCTGTACCCGTCGATGATCCTCATGCAGGACGGCCGGCTCTTCTACTCGGGCAGCCACACCTTCGGCAACGGCACCCCCGGCACCGGCGCCTCCGTCTACGACTACGACGCCAACACCATCACCGACGTGCCCGGCCTGCGCAACAAGGACCAGCGCGACGAGTCGGCGAGCGTCCTGCTGCCCCCCGCCCAGGACCAGCGGGTCCTCACCGTCGGCGGCGGCAACAACGAGACCAACCCGGCCGCCAACCGGCTCACCGACATCATTGACCTCAAACAGCCCGCTCCCGCCTACACCGCTGGCCCCGACCTCCCGCAGGGCCTCGTCGACACCGGCGCGGGCAAGCGCCCGCAGACCGGAGCCGAAGGCAAGATGTACGTGTCCGCCGTACTGCTGCCCGACGGGAAGGTGCTGGAGACCGGCGGCGGCCTCCACGACCGCGCCGACCCGGTCTTCGAGGCCTCCTTCTTCGACCCCACGAACAACACCTACCAGGCGGGCCTGGCCGCCGACCCGATCCCGCGCACGTACCACTCGGGCGCGTTCCTGCTGCCCGACGGCCGCGTCATGTCCGTCGGCGACAACCCCGGCAACGGCACGTACAACCACGCCGTCTTGGTCTACACCCCGCCCTACCTCTTCAAGGGGCCGCGCCCGCGGCTCACTTCGGTGATCGACACGCAGTGGGTGTACGGGGACACGCAGCGGATCACCGTCGACCGGCCCATCGCCAAGGCGGAACTGATCCGCCCGGCCGCGGTCACCCACTCCTCCGACCCGAACCAGCGGTTCGTGGACCTGCCCATGACCGTGGTCAACGGCACCACCGTCGACCTCAACGTCACCAGCAACCCCAACCTGGCGCCGCCCGGCTGGTACATGCTCTTCGGCGTCGACGCGGCCGGCGTCCCCTCGGTGGCGACCTGGGTCCACCTGGGCGGCGCCCCGGCGCTCGCGGCCCGCGGGGAACAGCCCGCCGCGCACGAGCACACCTTCGCGAACGAGCTCGGCGCCCCGAAGAAGAACCCCGCCCGGCGGGACTCGGTGCCCGTCGCGCCGAGCGTGGCCGGCTGCGACCGGCACTACGGAACGGCCAGTGTGTGCGTACCGACCCGGTTCCCGGCGGAGGTGAAACCGACGACGAAGGCCCGCTGCGAGTGGCTGGCCTCCCACCGGTACCCGAAACGCATGAAGGTCAACGGCAGCGACCCGCTGCGCCTCGACCAGGACGGGGACGGTCACACCTGCTGAACGGCTCCGGCCCCCGGCGTGCTGCCGGGGGCCGGAGTCGTACGCGCCGTCGGGCGTCAGTGCTGGTAGGCGGCCAGGGAGATGCCGACGTAGTGGGCGACGAAGGCGGCCAGGGTCAGCGAGTGGAAGACCTCGTGGAAGCCGAAGAAGCGCGGGGAGGGGTTGGGGCGCTTCATGCCGTAGATGACGCCGCCGACGCTGTAGAGCAGCCCGCCCACGATCACCAGGACGAGGACGGCGATGCCGCCGGTGCGCATGAAGTCCGGGAGGAAGAAGACGGCGGCCCAGCCCATGGCGATGTAGCAGGGGGTGTAGAGCCAGCGCGGGGCGCCGACCCAGAAGACGCGGAAGGCGATGCCGGCCGCGGCCGCGATCCACACCGCCCACAGCAGGGTCCGCCCGGTGGACGGGGGCAGCAGCAGGACGGTGAGCGGGGTGTAGGTGCCCGCGATGATCAGGAAGATGTTGGCGTGGTCGAGGCGGCGCAGGATGGCCTCGCCGCGCGGGCCCCAGGTGCCGCGGTGGTAGACGGCGCTGACGCCGAAGAGCAGGCAGGCCGTGAGGATGTACACCCCGCAGGCGACGCGCGCCTCGGTCGTGTCGGTGAAGGCCATCAGTACGAGGCCCGCGACGATCACGGCGGGGAACATGCCCAGGTGGAGCCAGCCGCGCAGCAGCGGCTTGGCTTCCAGGGCGGACTCGACGGCCTCCGCGGCCTGGGCGACCGGGGAGGCCGTCGAGTCCGGGGCGGCCTTGACGGCCGGAGCGGGCTCGGCGGCCGGGACGGCGGCGTCAGAAGTCATGGCCAACATGCTACCTACGGGTCCGTAGGTTTCCGTCAGTCCTCTTTACGGAAGATTGACGGACGTGGCGATGCTCACGTGAGAGGCCCCCTGGACATATGGGCACATGCACCGGATGATCAGATGAGTGCGGTCGGCACCGGATGAGCGGAGCGCGAAGCGTCCGGGTCGCAGCCCCCACGGGGCAACACCAAACAAACCCCTCAACAAGGAGCAATCGTGGCGCGCGACAACGCGGCTCCCACTTCCATCCCGACGACTCACCAGGAACTGATCTCCTGGGTGGACGAGATCGCCGCCCTGACCCAGCCGGACCGCGTCGTCTGGTGCGACGGGTCCGAGGCCGAGTACGAGCGCCTGTGCGAGGAGCTCGTCACCAAGGGCACGTTCACGAAGCTCGACGAGACCAAGCGCCCGAACTCGTACTACGCCGCCTCCGACCCCTCCGACGTCGCGCGCGTCGAGGACCGGACCTTCATCTGCTCCGAGAAGGAGGAGGACGCGGGCCCGACCAACCACTGGAAGGCCCCGGCGGAGATGAAGGACATCTTCGCGGGCGAACAGGGCATCTTCCGCGGCTCCATGAAGGGCCGCACGATGTACGTCGTCCCCTTCTGCATGGGCCCCCTCGGCTCCGAGCTCTCCGCGATCGGCGTCGAGATCACCGACTCCGCCTACGTCGCCGTCGCCATGCGCACCATGACCCGCATGGGCAAGGCCGTCCTCGACGAACTCGGCACCGACGGCTTCTTCGTCAAGGCCGTCCACACCCTCGGCGCTCCGCTCGCCGAGGGCCAGGAAGACGTGCCGTGGCCCTGCAACACCACCAAGTACATCTCGCACTTCCCCGAGACCCGCGAGATCTGGTCCTACGGCTCCGGCTACGGCGGCAACGCCCTCCTCGGCAAGAAGTGCTACGCCCTGCGCATCGCGTCCGTCATGGCCCGCGACGAGGGCTGGCTCGCCGAGCACATGCTGATCCTCAAGCTCACCCCGCCGCAGGGCGAGGCCGCCGGCCCGAAGTACATCGCCGCCGCCTTCCCCTCCGCCTGCGGCAAGACGAACCTCGCCATGCTGGAGCCCACGATCCCCGGCTGGACCGTCGAGACCGTCGGTGACGACATCGCCTGGATGCGCTTCGGCGAGGACGGCCGCCTCTACGCGATCAACCCCGAGGCCGGCTTCTTCGGCGTCGCCCCCGGCACCGGCGAGCACACCAACGCCAACGCCATGAAGACGATGTACGCCAACACCGTCTTCACCAACGTCGCGCTCACCGACGACGGCGACGTGTGGTGGGAGGGCATGACCGAGGAGTCGCCCGCCCACCTCACCGACTGGAAGGGCAACGACTGGACCCCTGAGTCCCCGACCCCGGCGGCCCACCCCAACGCCCGCTTCGCCGTCCCGGCCTCCCAGTGCCCGACGATCGCCCCCGAGTGGGAGGACCCCAAGGGCGTCCCGATCTCCGCGATCCTCTTCGGCGGCCGCCGCGCCTCCGCCGTCCCGCTGGTCACCGAGTCCTTCGACTGGAACCACGGCGTCTTCATCGGCTCGAACATCGCCTCCGAGAAGACCGCCGCCGCCGAGGGCAAGGTCGGCGAACTGCGCCGCGACCCCTTCGCCATGCTGCCGTTCTGCGGCTACAACATGGGCGACTACATGGCCCACTGGGTGAAGGTCGCCGCCGACAAGGACCAGGCCAAGCTCCCGAAGATCTACTACGTGAACTGGTTCCGCAAGAACGACGCGGGCAAGTTCGTGTGGCCCGGCTTCGGCGAGAACAGCCGCGTCCTGAAGTGGATCGTCGGCCGCCTCGAAGGCACCGCCGAAGGCGTCGAGACCCCCATCGGCATCCTGCCGACCAAGGACTCCCTCGACCTCGACGGCCTGGACCTGCCGGCCGCCGACCTCGACTTCCTCCTCACCGTCGACAAGGAGGTCTGGCGCGAGGAGGCCGCCCTGGTCCCCGAGCACCTGAACACCTACGGCGACCACACCCCGAAGGAACTGTGGGACCAGTACCACGCGCTCGTCGAGCGCCTGGGCTGACCCGCCCGCCCCGCCACTGCCGGGGCCGACGAACGTGGGAGCCCCCGACCAAGCGGTTCCCACCGCTGCACACCGACCCGTCTGGTCTGTCAGGAGCGTCCGCGCTCTTCCAGATAGGTCGTGTGCGTCTGCTGACGGCGGGCCTCTGCTTCGCGGAGGTCCGCCGTCAGGCGTTCCGCCTCGTCGTACAGCACCGACACCTGCCGCTCCAGATGCCGTTCCGGCGGCTCGCCGCCCGCCGCCAGCCGCGTCCACCACCGCGTCCGGCTGTACGTGTCCACGCACTCCGGCACGTCCCCGCGGATCGCCCGCGACAGCGCGTGCACCGCCTCCGGATCACCCGCCAGCACGTCGGTCACCCACCCCGGCGCCAGCAGCGCCCCGTACAGCTCCGTCAGCTCGCCCAGCTTCGCCCCGGCCTCCGCCGGCAGCTCGACCTCCGCCAGGTACTCCCGCAGCCGCCCGAAGTCCTCCCGCAGCACCCCCAGCTGCTCGGCCGGATCCGGGACCGGCGGCAGCGGCACCCGCTCCGGCGGGGCGATCAGGGCCCCCGCCCCGTACAGCCCGGCGACCACCACCGGCCAGTACGCGCCGGCCGCCCCGGCCAGGGCGAGCCCCACCCCCAGCACCCCGCAGGCCGAACCGGCCAGGTTCTTCTTCGACTCCAGGTAGCCGAGGACCCTACTGGTAGCCACGGATCTCCTCGAAGGCACCGTCGAGCGAGCCGTTCCCGTCGGTCGCGTCGAACAGCCGCCCGCCGGTCAGCTCCGTGATGTGGGTCAGTTCCTTGCGGTCCGAGTCGCCGAACAGCACCGCGAAGACCGGCGTGTGCCGCTGGCCTTCCGGAAGCCCGGCGTAGAAGGAGTCGAAGTCCTGCACCTTGTCCCCGCTCTGCCCGTCCGTCATCAGGACGATCGAGGTGAACGCGTCCGCGTTCCCCTGCCCCAGGTGCTGGTACGCGGCCTTCAGACTGCCGTACACGGCCGTGCCCCCCTCCGGCCGGAGGGACGCCACGTCACCGCGGATCGCCTCCAGGGAAGCCCCCGGACCACCCGGCTCGACGACGTGCGTCAACACCTTCTTCACCTTGTCACCGAAGGGCAGCAGCGTCACCTCCTCGCGGTCCCGGAATCTCTCCCCGGTTCCCGAACTACCCGTCCCCGTAAGGTCGGTGAGCGCCGACTTCAGCCGCCCGATCCGGTCACCCTCCGCCATCGACCCCGAGGTGTCCAGTACGTACACCGTCCGCGACGGCCGCCGCAGCTCGTTCTCGTACGAGGCCAGCAGCCCGTCCGCGACCGCCCGCGAACCGGGGAAGGGCAGCTCCCGCCGCACCGAGGCGTCCAGCCCCGCCGCCGGAGCCACCCCGGCCGCCACCGGACGCCGGAACGTCCCCTCGGTGATCGCCTTCTGCGCCCCGGCACCCCGCAGGTACTCCGTCAGCGCCCGGCCCGACTCCCGAGCCCCCTCCGGGGCCGAGGTCAGCAGCGTCAGCGGATAGTGCGCCGTGACCACCCCGTCCTTCGGCCGGATCACCGTCAGCGGCTCCTTGGCCCGGTCGTTCATGGACATCAGCACCGACTCGTAGTTCACCAGCGCGTCCACGTCGTCGCGCTTCCGGTAGGCCGTCACCAGCCAGCCCGAGGAACCCGACGTCAGCTTCTGCCCGTTGAAGAACCCCTTCAGCCGCGGCCGCGCCGCCCGCACGTTCTCCTCCGTCAGCGCCGCCTGCGCCCCCGACAGCCCGGAAGCCACCGACACCAGCGCGGAGAAACCGGAGTTGGAACGCACCGGATCCGTCATCCCGTACGTCAGCTTCCCGGCGGCCACCGCCTCCTCGACCGCCGACCAGGTCACCTCCTGCGGCTTCCACCCCAGCCGGGCCAGCGCCTGCGGCTTCACCCCGACCGCCACCGGCGAGGACATCACCGGCGTCTCGTTGGCGAGCTTCGCGGCCGCCTCCGGCCGCAGCCGCAGGTAGTCGTTGGACGACAGCCAGATCGCGTCGTACCGCCCGTCCGCCTTCCCCGACGCGACCTGCTCGACCGCGTCGAGGGTCCCCGACCAGGTGAACTCCACCGACACCCCGGTCGCGGCCTTCGCCGCCTTCAGCACCGGCTCCATGTCACCGAGCTCACTGGACGCCAGCACCCGCAGCCGGCCCTCCTTGTACTCCGTCCGCTGCGGCCCCCCGGACCCGCCCGGCCCCCCGGAGGAATCCCCGGAGGTACAGGCCGAGGCCCCCAGCAGGGCCGCCGCGAGCGCCACCGCCGCCGCCAGCCGTCCGCGCAGGCGCGCCGCGCGCAGGTGTCCCGCTCGGGGGCTCATCGTTCTCCGCCTTCCAGGGCGCTCGTCGTACGGGTACGGGACAGGTACGCCGACGCCGACCGCAGCTCCCCGGTCAGGGACTCCACCGTCGCGGCCATGTTCTCGGTCGCCTGCACCTTGAAGGAGTCGATCGCGTCGAGCGTCTTGTAGATCTGCGCGAAGGCCGTCCGCAGCGTCTCCGCCCCGACCGCCGGATCCGCCGCGATCCGCTGGATCTCCCCGCTCTGCGTCGCCAGCATCTCCGCGTTGCCCCGGATCAGGTCCTCGGTGGTCCCCCGCAGCGCGTTGACCTGCTCGGTGACCTGGCGCTGGTGGTCCAGCGCCGAAGCCAGCATCACCGCGATCCGCAGCGCCGAGACGGTCGTCGTCGCGGCCCGGTCCACGCCCTTGATCAGCTCGTCGTTGTTGCGCCGCACCACGTCCATCGCCAGATAGCCCTGCGCGCACACCGCCAGCTGGGTCAGCAGGTCCTGGTGCTTCTGCCGCACCGGGAACAGCACGTCCGCCCGCAGCACGTCGGCCGCCTGCGGATCCGTGTGCCCGGCCTCGGCGATCCGCTGCTCGACGGCCGCGTCCAGGGCCTCGGTGAGCACCGCGTACTCCTGGAGCTTGCCCATCGTCTCCCAGAGCCGGGCCCGCTCCGTGTGCAGGGCCGCGTTGTCACGGCGCAGCTCGTCCTGACCGCCGCGCAGCGCCCCGACGATCCGGTTGAGCGTCGCCTGCGAGGAGGCGTACCGGGCCACGTGGTCCCGCAGCCTGTTGCCGCCCGGCAGCCGCGACAGCAGCCGGCGGGCCCCCTTCGCGGGCGCGTCCCGCGGGTCGAGGTCCTCCACGGTGCGGCGCAGCTCCACCAAGGAAGACGCGACCCGGGCCTGGGCGTCGCCGCCGCCGTCCGAACCGAGCGAGCGCACGGCCCGCTCCAGCATCCGGTTCGACTGCTGCGCGGCGCTGCGGACGTCGACGGAGCCGAGGCCGGCGATCTCCCCGATCCGTTGCGCGAACTCGGGGGAGCGGGCGTCGATCGCGGCGAGCGAACCGACGTACTCCCCGGCCCGGCGGGTCATCTCCTCGCGGACGCCGTCCTGCAACGGGACGAGGCCGGCCGCCTGTTCCCGGCGGACGGGGGCGACGGGCCCGGGCGCGGTGAGGACGAGCGGGCCGTTCTCGGGCGGTGTCAGTGTCATGGCGTGTCCCCCTGGCCCTTGGCGCGGGCGGCCAGCGCCATCAGGACCTTGACGGTCGGTGCGCCGACCTGCCGGATGCCGGTCAGCCCCGGGTTGAGGTAGCCGGAGTGCGGCGCGGTCGCCGCGGTGAACTCGGCCACGCCCTCCTGCGGGCGGAAACCGTGGCGCACCGTCAGCCCGCGCAGCTTCGGGTCGGTGGCCAGGAGCGTGCCGAGCTCCCGGGCCCCCTCGCTGATCGGCACGAAGGTGTGCGGGGAGTTGACGGTGGTGTCCGGGTAGAGCACGACCATGTCGGCGGCTCCCCCCACCGCCTGCTTCTGCAGCAGCAGCGAGGCCACCTGCGATTCGTACGCCAGGATCAGCGGTTCGCCGCTGCCGCTGATGAACGCCCGGAAGGGGTCGTCGGTGCTCTGCTCCAGCGCGCCCTGTACGGAGATCAGCTTGCGCAGCAGCGGTGCGGTCCGGGCGATCCCCGCGTCGTCGGCGACCACACTGTTGCCGTTGGCGACGTTGGAGGTGGCGGCGATGAACAGGGCGCCGGAGTTCGAGGTGGCGGGGTCGGTGGTCTTGATGAACACCGTGCCGGTCAGCTCCGCGTGGGCGGCGGAACCGGGCAGCTGCTGCCAGGTCCGGTCCTCACCGGCGGCCTTCAGGTACGGGCCCATCAGGAGCGTGCCGGAGTTCTTCCCGGTCATCTTCGCGAGCCCGTTGTCGGCGAGCACCCGGGCGGCGTCGGCCCGGGCGATGACGACGAGCGGGGAGAAGAAGGGCCGGGTCGTCTGCGCGCCCTTGACCCCGGCCGCGGCCTCGATTTCCTGCGCGGGTTCACTGCTGCTGGGGAAGGCGAAGTCGAATTCCTTGAGGGCGAGTTGGTCCATCGCCCAGGAGCCCGAAGTCTCCGCCTTCACGGTGTAGCCCTTGTCGGCAAGGGCCTTGACGACGTCAGGGTCGCGGAAGAAGTCGGACTTCTCCGATCCGATGACGCCACGCACGGTCTTCGTTGCCGTGCCCTCTGCTTCGCGGCTCCCGATGACGATGACGGCGATCACGCCGCCGATCAGGAGGACCGCCAGAGCGATTCCCAGGATGCGTCTCACGGGTGCAGCGTGCTCGCGGAAACCCACATTCCGCGACGGGTTGAGTGAACGTCGGGTGTCCAGGCGGTCCCACTTCGAAATGCTGTGTGGGCCCGTGGGTGCTGGTGGGCCGGGCGGGGCGGCGGGAGGATCGTCCCATGGGTGCGACGGCATTGAAGTGGCAGGGCTGGCTCGTCGGCCTGGTGGGGCTGGCCGGTCTGCTGGTGTTCGCCCCGCTGGGGCTGTACGTGTGGGCCAGCGGCGGGGACCGGGATCCCGCCGCGCCCCCGCCGGGCCCCGTGGTCCAGGACGTACGGGTCACCGCGTGCCGCGTCGATCCGGTGAGCCGGCGGGTGGTCGGCGTCGTCGAGGTGACGGGCCGCCCGGACGCCGGGCCGGGGAGCTACGTCGTCACGGTGGAGTTCCGCGACCGCGAGGAAGCCGGCGGCCGGGCGGCCCAGGCCCTGGTGAAGATCCCCGGCGTGGCCCCCGGCGCCACGGAACGCGGCGAAGCCCTCGGCCCGGTCTGGCCCCCGGCCACGGTCCCCTGGTGCGGAGTCGCGGCGGCGGAACCCGCCCCGGAGTCCCGCTAGTCCTGCTGGTGCCGCTGGTTCGGCTGGTCCCGTGGGGCCTTGTGACATATTCCGGTTGTCGTCCGGCCCCGGCCGCGCTCCAGGCAGCAGGATCGCGTGCATGGACAGCCAGACCTTGTACACGGAAATCCAGGCCCTGACCGACCGCGCCGAGATCGCCGACCTGTTCGACCGCTATCTCCGTTCCCTCGACGACCGGAAGTTCGACGGGTCGTGGGCGGCGGCGTACTTCACCGAGGACGCCAGCACCGAAACCCCCGCGGGACACGTGCGGGGACGCGAGGCCGTCCTCGACAACGTCCGCACCGCCCTGAGCCTCTTCGACCGGACCGTGCACTTCGGATCCAACTACGTCATCGAGGTGGACGGCGACCGCGCGACCCTGCGCGGCAACCAGCTCAGCACCCACGTACTCGCCGGTGACGGAGGGCTGTTCCTCTCCGGCGGCCGCACGGACAACGAACTGCTGCGCACCGGCGCCGGCTGGCGGCTCCACCGCGCGGACCTGACCATCACCTGGACGCAGGGCAACCCGCCGACCCTCCCGCCCGAACTCACCGCTCCCTGACCCCGCCCCCGGCACACGAAAGACCCGCCCCCCTTCCGGTAACCCCGGAAGGGGGACGGGCCCTGGAAGCGTGCCGCGGCTGGGCCGCGGGGATTCGTGGCGCCCGGTCCGGAGCCTCCGCGGCCCCGGACCGGGGCCGTCAGTGGGCGCCGGCCAGGTCGACGGAGTCGAGGGCGGCGGCGTGCGCGTCCATCTGCTGGGCGGCGAGGATCGCGGCGGCGGTGTCGGCGCGGGACGCGGCGACGACGAGGGCGCGGGCGGCGAGGTCGTGGGCCCGGCGGTGCAGCGCGGCGGTGTCGGCGGCGGGGCCGTGAGCGGCCCGGGTGGGCCGGGACCCGCGCAGCCGGGCCACCTGGTCGGCGATGCGCGCGGCGCTCTCGTCGAGCCCGAGCTCGTCGGTGACGGCGAGCAGCGCGGAGAGGTGTCCGGCCAGCTGCGTGTCGAGGGCTTCGCCGCGACTGCTGTGCGGGTAGTCGGTCCGGTTGCCGCCCATGCGGTGGACGACCGGCTTCGTGCGGATCGGCTCGTACATGAGGAGGCCTCCTGCGTGGTCAGGAGACCATCCTACATTGGATCCCGTCTAAAGTTGAGCTGAATCCGGAACTGTGGTCCCGGGCGGCCCGCTACGGCTGGCCGTACCCGTCCAGGAAGTTCCCGATCCGGGTCACCGCGTCCGCCAGGTCCTTGGCGTTCGGCAGCGTCACGATCCGGAAGTGGTCCGGCTCCGGCCAGTTGAAGCCCGTACCGTGCACGACCATGATCTTCTCGGCCCGGAGCAGGTCCAGGACCATCTGCCGGTCGTCCTTGATCTTGTAGACGGACGGGTCGAGCCGCGGGAAGGCGTACAGCGCGCCCTTCGGCTTCACGCACGTCACGCCCGGGATCTGGGTCAGCAGGTCGTAGGCGACGTTGCGCTGCTCCAGGATCCGCCCGCCCGGCAGGACCAGGTCCTCGATCGACTGCCGGCCGCCGAGGGCGGTGGCCACGGCGTGCTGCGAGGGCATGTTCGCGCACAGGCGCATGTTCGCGAGGATCGTGAGGCCCTCGATGTACGAGGAGGCGTGCTTCTTCGGCCCGCAGACCGCCAGCCAGCCGGACCGGAAGCCGGCGACGCGGTAGTTCTTCGACAGCCCGTTGAAGGTGAGCGTCAGCAGGTCCGGGGCGATGGCGGCCGTGTTGGTGTGCGTGGTGCCGTCGTAGAGGATCCGGTCGTAGATCTCGTCCGAGCAGACGACCAGGTCGTGGCGCCGGGCGATGTCCGTCAGCCCGCGCAGCATCTCGTCGTCGTAGACGGCGCCGGTCGGGTTGTTCGGATTGATGATCACGATCGCGCGGGTGCGGTCGGTGATCTTGCGCTCGATGTCGGCGAGGTCCGGCATCCAGTCGGACTGCTCGTCGCAGCGGTAGTGCACGGCCGTACCGCCGGCCAGCGAGACGGAGGCGGTCCACAGCGGGTAGTCCGGCGCGGGGACCAGCACCTCGTCGCCGTCGTCGAGTAGCGCCTGCATCGACATCTGGATCAGCTCGGAGACGCCGTTGCCGAGGTAGATGTCCTCGACGTCCAGCTCGATGCCCTTGGTCTGGTAGTGCTGCATGACCGCGCGGCGCGCGGAGAGCAGCCCCTTCGCGTCCCCGTAGCCGTGGGCGGTGCCCAGGTTGCGGAGCATGTCCTCAAGGATCTCCGGCGGGCACTCGAAGCCGAAGGCCGCGGGGTTGCCGGTGTTCAGCTTGAGGATGCGATGACCTGCCGCTTCGAGCCGCATCGCCTCTTCGAGGACGGGTCCGCGGATCTCGTAGCAGACATTGGCGAGTTTCGTTGACTGGATCACCTGCATGACGGGAGCTTACGGGGCTCCGCGCCACCCCGCTCTGCCTTTCGAGCGGGACCCGAGGGAGGGAAATGTCCCGTTTCGCGCGATGGGAGGGTGGCAACCCGCTCCACCCTTGGAAACGGCGGCCACGCCGTCGCTACGACCTACGGAATGGGTGGGGCGGGCGGAGCGCCCGAAGGGGGTGTTGCGCTCGTCACGCTGGGGGTGCTGGGAGGGGTCGGGGGTGGGCGGTGCTCCCTTGATGGGGTCGGGTGTGTGTCGGGGGCTGCCCGTCAGTCCACTGTCCTTCCGTTTCGGTCCGGTCCCTCAAGGGCGCTCCCTGCGGTCGCGTCGCTTCGCGATGGCCTTCGGCCACCCTTGACCGACCGGCCCGAAACGAAATGCCAAAGACTGCCGGGAAGCCCCCGAAGGAGGGCAGGGGGGAGCTCAAGCCTCAAGGGTTCCGTCAGCGATGAGACGACGGGCCGGGGGCCGCCCGACCGGGCACACGGCCCCCTCGCGCCCCCTTCCGGGACCACAACCACTCCTTACCCACCCGAAATGACGACCACATCAGCCTGGGGCGCCGTCAGGCGCATCTGATCGCTACGCGCTCCTCTCGGCTTAGCGTCCGGCGACCGTCTGGGGCTGGACATAGGCCGCCCACACGCCCCACCCATGGCCCTTGACGTGCGGCTTCCGCCCGCCTGCACTCCTGCGACGCCAACCCCCGGCAGAAAAGACCCCAGACTGCCCGTGAAAGTGACCACGGCCGGTCGTCGGCCGCTGAGACGACACCGGGCCCAGATGCCTCCTGCGGCCTATGTCCAGCCCCAGACGGGCCGCTGCCGCTGAGCCGAGAGGAGCGCGTAGCGATCTGACGCGCGTCTGACTGCATCCCAGGACGTTCTGGTCGTCATTTCGGGTGGGTAGGCGGCGGTCTGGTCCCGGAAGGGGCCGCGAGGGGGCCGTGTGCCCGGTCGGGCGGCCCCCGGCCCCTCGGCTCTTCGCTGGCGGAACCTTTGGGCAGTCGGTCCCCCCTGCCCTCCTTCGGGGGCTTCCCGGCAGTCTTTGGCATTTCGTTTCGGGCCGGTCGGTCAAGGGTGGCCGAAGGCCATCGCGAAGCGACGCGAACGAAGTGAGCGCCCTTGAGGGACCGGACCGAAACGGAAGGACAGTGGACTGACGGGCAGCCCCCGACACACACCCGACCCCATCGAGTGGGTACCGCCCACCCCCGACCCCGACCGCCCGACACCCCCCGCCCCACCCCCGCCCCACTGAGGCTTGACCTCAACTCGGGTTGAGGTATGAGTATTTCGGCATGACGACGGAATCCCAGCCCCAGTCCCAGTCCCAGCCCCACCCCCAGACCACGTCGCACGCGGCGGACATGGAAGCGATCCACCGGCTCGTCGCCACCGTCGAGCGTTCCCAGCGGAACAAGGACCCCGAGGAGTTCCTCGCCCTCTTCCACCCGGAGGCGATCTGGACGACCGCCCACGGCAAGGTCCTCATCGGGTTCGACGCCATCGCGGAGTTCACCCGCAAGGTCCTCCCCGACGCGAGCTGGGACGGTGAGGTCACCTACGAGGTCGCCCACGTGCTCTTCATCCGTCCCGACGTCGCGGCCGTCAAGGTCAGGCAGGTCTACCGGTCGCCGGAGGGCGAGAGCAAGGGCGCCCCGCTGTACGTGATCTCCAAGCAGGACGACGGCCGCTGGCTGCTCACCGCCTGCCAGAACACGGGTGTCGTCGCCGACTAGCCCCGGCGGCGGTGGGAGCATCGGCCCATGCGCTACCGATACGCCACCGAGGCCGACGCGCCCGCCATGGCCGCGCTCTTCGCGGCCAACCACCACGACGCCCTGACGCCGGAGCAGCGCTCCCGTCAGGGCTTTGTGCAGGGGGCCTTCGGCGTCGGGGCCCTGCGGGCCATGGCCCGGGGCGGGGAGCTCCTCGTGGCGGACGACGGCGACGGGGACGCGGCGGTCGTGGGGCTGCTGGCCCTCTCGGTGGCCGGGGACCTGCCCGACCCGCCGGCTGCGGTCCTGGGGCTGCTCCGGGCCCAGGACGTGCTCCTGTGGGAGGGCCGTCCGCTGCGCGAGGTGCGGTGGCTGCTCTACGGGCCGGTCGTCGTCGATGCCGCCCACCGCGGGCGCGGGGTGGCCCGGGGGCTGTTCACGATGGCCGTCGCGGCGGCGGCGGAGCGTGCCGAGGCGGTGGTGGCGTTCATCGAGGCGGGCAACGTCCCGTCCTGGAAGGTGCACGTCGACGGGTTCGGCATGACCCCGCTGGGCGACTACGTCGCGGAGGGCCGCACCTACAGCGCGGTGGCCGCCGCGACCGGGGTGTAGGGCGCCGTCCGGTCCGGCGCCGTTCGCGTGCCCGGCCGGGGCGGCATGAGGTGACGCGCGGCCGGGGTCCTGCCCGAACGGGTGATGGTGCGCGGCGCGCCGTGCCCGGTGGTCGTGGCGGATCGATTCTCCTCGGCGGGCGCTCCTAGGGTCGGGCCCGCAACACCTCTTGATCATCTTCGGAAGGGACCCACCCCGTCATGAAGCTCCGCAGCACCGTCGCCGCCGCCCTCGGCGCCCTCACCCTGGTCCTCGCGCTGCCCGGCTCGGCCGTCGCGGCCACGGGCGAGTTCTCGTACAAGTACGTCACCGACCTCGGACACGAGGAGGTCATCGTCCTGACCGACCCGCACAGCGGCAAGTGCATCAACCTCCGTGCCGTCGGCGACGACAAGCTGCTCCCGGGCTACGCCCCGCACAACCGGACCGACACCCCCGTGGTCGTCTACCGCGGCGCGAGCTGCACGGGTGCCGAGTGGCGGCTGCGGGCGAACGGCAACCCCACCCGCGACGACCTCCTCGTGCGCTCCGTGCGCTTCGAGGACCCGAGCACCGCGCAGGCGTCCTAGCCGACGCCCTCGGCAGCCCTGGCCGCCGCGCTCGGCAGCCCTAGCCGACGCCCCCGGCGCCCCCGTCGCGCTCGACGATCACCAGCGGCAACTCGCGCGGCCACGCCGTCGCCTGGTGGTCGTCGAAGAGCGGCCACAGGGCCGTCATCGCCTCCCAGTACGTCTCCCGTTCCGCCCGGTCCGCCGTGCGCGCCCGGCCGGGGAAGACGGCCGGGCCCACCTGGAGGCGGACCTCCGGGTGGGCGGTGAGGTTCAGGTACCAGGCGGGATGGCGCGGTCCGCCCGAGGCGGCGGCCACGAGGAGGTGGCGGCCCGCGTCCGTCCCGTAGATCAGCGGGGTGCGCACCGTCCGCCCGGTGGCGCGGTCGAGGGTGGTCAGCAGGAGGGTCGGGACCCCGTGCCACAACTGGCCGTCGGCGCCGCCGCTGGTCACGTAGGTGCGGACGTGGTCGAGGCGCGGGCCGGGGCGCGGGTCGGTGGGGTGGTCCCAGTCGACGGCGACGGTGACGCTGTGCATTTTTCCTGACCTCCGTAGGGCGGCCCCCGGACGGCTAACGAGCCTCCCTCGATTCTGGATGCGGCAGACCCGTAGCGCATGCGCACAGGTCTGGACCAAGCTCGGAGCATGGATCTGGAGCTGAGACACCTCAAGATCGTCCGGGCCGTCGCCGACGCCGGGAGCCTGACCCGCGCCGCCACCGTGCTCGGACTCGCGCAGCCCGCGCTGAGCGCCCAGCTCAAGCGGATCGAGCGGGCGCTGGGCGGCGCGCTCTTCGTGCGCGGGCGCGACGGCGTACGGGCCACCGCGCTCGGCGAGCTGGTGCTGGAGCGGGCCCGGGTGGTGCTGCCCGCGGTGTGCGAGCTCCAGGAGGAAGCGGTGCGCTTCGCCCGGCAGGGGGCGGCCGGCTACCGGCTCGGGGGGACGCACGGGCCGCTGCTCGGCGGGCTCGTCGACCGGATCGCCCGGCAGGAGCCCGGGGTCTCCGTGACCACGTACACCTCCTGGTCGGAGCGCGAGGTCGCGGGCGGCGTCGCCGCCGGGCGGCTGGACTTCGCGCTGGTGGGGGTGTGCGGGGAGAGCCCGCCGCCCGAGCCGGGGCGGCTCGCCTGGATGGAGGTGGCCCGGGATCCGGTGCACGTGATGCTGGCCGAGGACCACCCCCTCGCCCACCGGGCCGAGATCGAGCTGGCGGAACTGGCCGCCGAGGCCTGGACCGACGTACCGGGCGACGGCTGCTTCGGGGACTGCTTCGCGGCGGCGTGCGTGCGCGCCGGGTTCGCGCCCGCCTGCGTGTACGAGACGGACACCGCTTCGTGCGTGCACCTCGTCCAGGTCGGGCGGGCCGTCGGCCTGTGCCGGGCGACGTTCCCGGTGACCCCCGGGGTGCTGACCAGGCCGCTCGCCGGGAGCCCGCTCGTGTGGCGGCACCTGCTGGGCTGGCATCCGGCCGCGCCCGCGGCGGTCCGGGCCCCGGCCGTCCTGGAGCAGGCCCGGGCGGCGCACGCGGACGCCCTGGCCCGGTCGGCGGCGGCAGCGGCAGCGCCCCCGGTCAGGGCCCCCGCCGCGGGCGCCCCGGTCAGGGCCCCCGCCGCGGGCGCCGCCGTCACGGCTCAGCCCAGCAGCGCGGCCTTCTCGATCACGACCGGGACCAGCGGGACGTCCCCGTGCCCGCCGGCGCGGCCGGTGCGCACCCCGGCGATCGAGTCGACCACGTCCTGGCCCTCCGTGACCACGCCGAAGACGGCGTAGCCGTAGCCGCCCGGGGTGGCGGAGGTGTGGTCCAGCGCCGGATTGTCGGCGGTGTTGACGAAGAACTGCGAGGTCGCCGAGTGCGGAACGCTCGTACGGGCCATCGCGACCGAGTACCGGGTGTTCTTCAGGCCGTTGTCGGCCTCGTTGCGGACGGGCTCGCGGGTCGGCTTCTGCCGCATGTCCGCGGTGAAGCCGCCGCCCTGGTTCATGAAGCCGGGGATCACCCGGTGGAAGACCGTGCCGTCGTAGTGGCCGCTCTCCACGTAGGCGAGGAAGTTCGCGACCGAGGCCGGGGCCTGCTGCTCGTAGAGGTCGATGACGATGGCGCCGAGGCTGGTGGTCAGCTTCACCTGAGGCATGCGGGTCGGGTCCCTTCTGGGGCTGGAACGTGCCACACAGCATCGCAGAGGGTGACGAACAGGCCACGGCCCGGGGTGTCCGCCCCGGGCCGTGGACCACAGCAGCGTCATCGGCCGCCCGACCGGTGCTCCGGCTTAGGCCGAAAGAGGCGACCTAGGGCAGGTAGCGCTCGATGACCTGCGGACCCTCCTTCTCGATCATCTGGCGCGCCTTCTCGACCCGCTCCGGAGTCGGGTCGTGGCCGGTCGCCATCACAAGGTCCTCAGGGTCGTAAGGCCGCTCACCGCCGGTGAAGAGCTTGTCCGACCGGGTGGGCTGCTGGTCCGATTCACTGTCCATCGCGTACCCCTTCCACTGCCCCCTTGGCCCCCATCCTCCGGCGGCCGGCCCAAGAACGCACCTCGGCCGGACGCCCGGCCCGGCCATACCACCGGGGGAGGGGCCAACCGACGGCTCCCGTACGCCGGTTCGGATTCCTACGGTGTCGAACACCCCCACCGAACCGAGGAGATCCCCCATGCTCAAGCGACACGCCCGCGCGGCGTGTACCGCCCTGGCCGCCGCCGGGCTGCTGCTGGCCGGCACCGGCGGAGCCACCGCCGCGGACGCGCCGCAGCCCCCCGCCGCCGCCTCGGCCGCGGAAACCCTGCGCACCGCCGACGCCCAGCCCGAACTGCTCGCCGCCATGCAGCGCGATCTCGGCCTGACCCCCACGCAGGCCCGGACGCGGCTCGCCCACGAGGCCGAAGCCGGGGCCACCGCCGCCCGGCTCCGGGCCCGGCTCGGCTCCGCCTTCGCCGGAGCCTGGCTCGACGGGGCCGACGCGGGCACCCTGACCGTCGCCACCACCCGCGCCGCCGACACCGCCGCGATACGCGCCGCCGGCGCCGAGGCGAAGCTCGTGGGCCGCTCGCTGGCCGACCTGGACGCCGCGAAGGCCGCGCTGGACCGGGCCGCCACCGCCGAGACCCCGGTGCGCTACGTCGACACCCGCACCAACACCGTCGTCGTCGAGGAGACCCGGCCGGGCGCGGCCGCGCGGCTGCTCGCGGCCACCGGTACCGCCGCGGCGCCGGTCAGGGTCGTCGCTATCGCCGAGGCTCCGCGCCCGCTGTACGACCTGCGGGGCGGGGACGCGTACTACATGAACGGCAGCGGCCGCTGCTCCGTCGGTTTCCCGGTCACCAAGGGCACCACCCAGGGCTTCGCGACGGCCGGCCACTGCGGCCGGGCCGGGACCACGACGAGCGGCTTCAACCAGGTCGCGCAGGGCTCGTTCCAGGCGTCCGTGTTCCCCGGCAATGACATGGCCTGGGTCGCCGCGAACAGCAGCTGGACGGCGACCCCGTTCGTCAAGGGCAGTGGCGGGGCGAACGTCCAGGTCACCGGCTCGGTGTTGCAGCCCGTCGGCTCCTCCGTCTGCCGCTCCGGCTCGACCACCGGCTGGCACTGCGGGACCGTCCAGCAGCACAACACCAGCGTCACCTACCCGGAGGGCACGATCTCGGGCGTGACCCGGACGACGGTCTGCGCCGAGCCCGGCGACTCGGGCGGCTCCTACATCTCCGGCAGCCAGGCCCAGGGCGTGACCTCGGGCGGCTCCGGGAACTGCTCCAGCGGCGGGACCACCTTCTTCCAGCCGCTGAACCCGATCCTGTCGGCGTACGGCCTCACCCTCAAGGTCAGCGGCAGCGACCCGGGCCCCGGCCCCGGCCCCGGCGAGCCCGAGCCGGGCGGTACCTGGAAGGCCGGCGCCGTGTACGCGACCGGCGCCACCGTCACCTACGGCGGCGCGAGCTACCGCTGCCTCCAGGGCCACCAGGCCCAGACGGGCTGGGAGCCGCCCGCGGTCCCGGCGCTCTGGCAGCGGCTGTAGCCGCCCCCGCGCGACCCGCGTGAACAGGAGGTGCCGTGACTGCCGAGGGGGGAGTCACGGCACCTCCGCACGCCCGCCCCCGTGCCGTCAGACGGTCAGGGCCGCCGTCACGGTGGCCGCGGCGCCGACGGCGACCAGCGCCCCGCAGATCCCCAGGTTCACGGCCCGGTGCTCCCAGAACACGGCGACGAACTCGCGCAGCGTGGCGGTCGGCAGGAAGTAGCGGGCCGTCGGCGACCCCAGCACCTGCCCGTTGACCCCGGCCTTGCGGGCCATCATCGCGGCGCGGAAGGCGTGGAAGTTGTTGGTGACGACCACGCACCGGTACCTGGGGTCGTCCGCCTCCATGATCTCCCGGCTGAACAGCATGTTCTCCTCGGTCGTCCGCGAGCGGTCCTCCAGCCGGACGTGCTCGGGCGCGACGCCCTCCGCGATCAGCCAGTCCGCCATCGCGCGCGCCTCGGAGACCTTCTCGTCGGAGCCCTTGCCGCCGGAGACGAGCAGCACCGGCGGCCGTCCGCCGCGCGCCACCTGGGCCTCGTGGATCTGCTGCCCCTTGCGCAGGCGCGAGGCCAGCAGCGGCGGCACCCGGTCCCCGCCGATCAGGCCCGAACCCAGCATCACCACGTGGTCGACGTCGCCGCGCACCTTGATCCGGCCGTAGAGGAAGGCGTAGCCGAGGAAGGACAGGAAGACGAAGGTGACGTACCCGACGACCAGCGCCAGGGTCCCCACCGCCCCGGCGAGCACCGCGGATCCGGAACGCCCCACGACGACGAGCAGCGCGATCATCGCGAAGATCCCGAGGCCGGCGAGCAGCGACAGGAGGTTCGGCAGCCGGGTGCCCTCCCTGCGGACCATCGTCACGCCGTTGGCGACGAGGAAGACCCCGGCGGCCACGAGGCCGAGGGTGGGCACCGCGAAGACCAGCAGCAGGGCGACGGGGGCCAGCCAGCCCGGCAGCGTCGCGACCTTGAGGAGCAGGGCGAAGGAGAAGGCGATGCCGGTCAGTCCGAGCAGTACGGCGTTGCGGAAACGGCGGCGGTCCCTCCGGGCGCTTATGCACAGGACGAGGAAGAGCAGGGCGGCGGGGGCGAAGGCGACCATGGCGCCCATCGTAGGTGTCAGCCGCGAACGGCCGTACGGCGTACGGAACGCCCGGCCAGGACCTGGGTCCTGCGGCCGTCCCGCATGACGAAGCGTCCGTCGACCAGGACGTGCGGGATGCCGGTGGGCAGCGCCCGCGGCTGCTCGAATGTGGAGCCGGCCGCGACCGTGTCCGGGTCGAAGAGCACCAGGTCGGCGCGGTACCCCACGCGCACCAGGCCCCGGTCGGGCAGCCGCAGCCGGGCCGCGGGGCGGCCGGAGAGGTGGGCGACGCACTCCTCCAGGCCGAGCACGCCCAGTTCGCGGACGTACCGGCCGAGGTAGTGCGGGAAGGTGCCGTAGGCGCGGGGGTGGGGCTTGGCCCCCTGGAGGATGCCGTCGGAGCCGCCGGTGTGGACGCGGTGGCGCATGATCGCCCGGACGTTGTCCTCGTGGCCGACATGCTGGAGGACGGTCGGCGCGAGCCGGTCCCGCAGGAGCAGTGCGCGGGCGGTGTCCCAGCCGTCGAGGCGGGTGCCGACGTGTCCGGCGAGGGCCGGGTCGGTGACGCCCGAGATCTCGATCGTGGACCAGTCGACGGGGACGCCGTGGCAGCCGTCCGATCCCTCCACCTCCATTGCGTGGCGGATCCGTCCGGCCTCGGCGTCGTCGCGCAGCCGGGTGAGGACGGCCTGCGGGCCGCCCTCGCCCGCCCAGCTGGGCAGGAGCGCGACGAGGGTGGTGCAGCCCGGGGTGTACGGGTACGTGTCGAGGGTGATGTCGGCGCCGTCGGCGAGCGCCGCGTCCAGCAGGGCCAGGAGTTCGGGGGCGCGGCCCTCGTTCTCGCCGAAGTTCATCGTGGCGTGCGCGAGGTGCAGGGCGCAGCCGGCCCGCCGGGTGAGTTCGACCATCTCGGCGTAGGCGGCGAGGGCGCCGTGGCCGTAGCTGCGGTGGTGGGGGCAGTAGTAGCCGCCGTACGAGGCCACGACCCGGCACAGTTCGGTCAGTTCGGAGCCGGAGGCGTACATGCCGGGGGTGTAGGTGAGGCCGGAGGACATGCCGACGGCGCCCTGGGCGAGGCCGTCGGCGACGAGCTGCCGCATCCGGTCGAGTTCGGCGGGGGTGGCGGGCCGGTCGTCCCAGCCGACGGCGTACGCGCGGACCGTGCCCTGGGGGACGAGGTAGGCGGCGTTCACGGCGCAGCCCTGCCCGCCGTGGGCCCGGTCGAGGCGGTCGAGGTAGCCGCCGACGGTGTGCCAGTCGAAGTCGACGTCGTCGCCGGGGCCGTTCCAGCCGGCGATGGCGGCCCGTACCCCGGCCAGGGTGCGGTCGTCGGCGGGCGCGTACGAGAGGCCGTCCTGGCCGAGGACTTCTAGGGTCACGCCCTGGGCGGCCTTCGCGCTGTGGTCCGGGTCGCGGAGCAGCGCGAGGTCGCTGTGGGCGTGCATGTCGACGAAGCCGGGGGCCAGGACGAGGCCGTGGGCGTCGAGGGTGTGCCGTCCGCCGCCGGGGATCCGGCCGATCTCGGCGATCCGCCCCTCGTGCACGCCGACGTCCGCGGTGTACGAGGGGCCGCCCGTGCCGTCGGCGACGCGGGCGCCCCGGATGACCAGGTCCACGGCCGCCGCCTAGAAGAAGGTGCGGACGTAGTCGGTGACCGTTCCGTCGGCCTGCACGACCGGGATCAGTGGCCACTTCTCGAAGATGGTGCAGGGGTGGGACATGCCGAGCGCCACCCAGTCGCCGACCTGTACGTCTTCGGCCGAGTCGGTCTCCAGCCAGGTGTGCTGGTCGGAGAGCTTGACGACGCGTACCCCGGTCGCGGGCCGCTCCTCGCCGGTGAGGGCGTCGCGGACCAGCTCGGCCTCGGGCAGGCCGAGGTCGTAGGCGACGTCGCGCTTGCCGGCGTTCACGAAGGCCTGGGTGGGGGTGGGGCGGGAGACGACCTGGGTCCACAGCCGGAAGGCGGGGCGCAGGCCGCCTTCCTCCGGGATCCGGTTGAAGGGGGTCAGGCGGGTGTACCAGCCGTGGTCGTGGGAGACGTACGCGCCGGAGCGCAGCAGCTTCAGGACGGGCCGGGAGAGCTCCGGCAGTTCGGCGAACACGTCGGCGACGGCGTCGAACCAGGCGGAGCCGCCCGCGCTGACGACGATCTCCTCGACGTCGGGGGAGTAGCGCCCGGCCTTGTCGAACTCGACGGCGAGGGAGGTGAGGCGGCGCAGGTAGGCGTGGACGCTCGAAGGGTCGGCGCCGGGCACCTCGGCCTCGTAGCCGGCGATGCCGACGAGGCGCAGGGCGTCGGCGTCGGCGACGGCGTCGGCGACGGCGCGGCAGTCCTCGTCGGTACGGGCGCCGGTGCGGGCGCCTTCGCCGGCGCCGAGTTCGACGACGACGTCGATGACGGACGGCTGGCCGCGCAGGGCCCGGTCCATGAGCTGGACGCCGCGCACGGAGTCGACGTAGCAGACGAACCGGAACGCGGGGTCGGCGGCGAGTTCGGCGGCGACCCAGCGCAGGGCGGCGGGGTCGACGAGCTCGTTGGCGAGGAAGATCCGCTGGATGCCGAAGGCGCGGTAGACGCGGGCCTGGTGGGGGACGGCGGCGGTGATGCCCCAGGCGCCGTGTTCCAGCTGGCGCCGGAAGAGCTGCGGGGACATACAGGTCTTGCCGTGCGGGGCGAAGGCGAGGTGGTGGCGGCTCGAGTACGCCCCGAGTGCGGTGAGGTTGTGTTCCAGCGCGTCCGCGTCGAGGGTGAGCACGGGCGTGGTGAACCCGCCGGTGTACAGGTCGCGGGCCTCGGCGGCGAGGGCGCCGACGGTCAGGCCGGCGTGCTCGGCGTCCGGGGGGAGGCCCTTGAACCGGTGGTCGACCGGTTCGTCGGCGAGGGCCTGGACGGGGTCGCTGGGCATGTGCGGGTGCCTCCCGGAGCTGTTGCGCGTACCGCAACGGTCGTTGCGTATGCCGCTGCATGCTGTCTAACATCCCGGATGACGGCGGGTCAACGGGCGGAGCCCGGTGCGCCGCCGGAGCCGGTCATCCCGCAGACGGACGGTAGGAGAGGACACGGCGTGAGCCAGTCGGTGGAGCGGGCGCTGCAGATCCTGCCGGCCCTCGCGAAGGGCCCCGCCGGGCTCGGGGACGTGGCCGACGGGCTCGGCGTGCACAAGAGCACCGCGCTGCGGCTGCTGCGGACCCTGCACGCGCACGGCTTCGTGTACCGGCAGCCGGACGGCCGCTACCGGCTCGGCGCGGGCCTGTTCGCGCTGGCCGCCGAGGCGGTGGAGAACCTGGACGTGCGCGAGGTCGCGCACCCGCACCTGGTCGAGCTGAACCGGCTCACCGGGCACACGGTCCACCTGGCGCTGCACCAGGACGACGAGGTCGTCTACATCGACAAGGTCGACAGCCGCTACCCGGTGCGGATGTACTCCCGCATCGGCCGGCCCGTCCCGCTGACCGTGGCCGCCGTCGCGAAGGTGATCCTCGCCGACCTGCCGGAGGCCGACCGGCGGAGCCTGGCCGCGCGCATCGAATACCCCCGCTACACCGCCCGCTCGACCGCGGACGCGGAGGCGTTCCTGACCGAGCTGGCCCTCGTGCGCCGGCAGGGCTGGGCCGCCGACCTGGGCGGTCACGAGGAGGCGCTCAACTGCGTGGGCGCGCCCGTGCGCGGCCCGGGCGGGCGGGTCGTCGCCGCGATGTCCGTCTCGGCGCCCGGCGTGGTCGCGGGCCCCGACGAACTGCTCGAACTGCTGCCCCTGGTACGCCGTACCGCCGACACCATCAGCCGGGAGTACTCCGGCTCCGAACCCAGCAAGGACGCCTCGTGACCGAGAAGACCGCCGTCACCCCCGGTACCCACACCGCGCCGCCCGCGAAGTTCTCGCACGGCGTGCGCAAGGGCAACATCCTCCAGGTAGCCGGCCAGGTCGGTTTCCTGCCGCACGTCGAGGGCCGGGCGCCCACCCCGGCGGGCCCGACGCTGCGCGAGCAGACCCTCCAGACGCTGGAGAACGTCCGGTCCGTGCTGGAGGCGGGCGGCGCGGAATGGGACGACGTGATGATGATCCGCGTGTACCTGACGGACACGGGCCACTTCGCCGAGATGAACGAGATCTACAACGCGTACTTCGAGGAGCAGGGCCTCAAGGAGGCCCCGGCCGCCCGCACCACGGTCTACGTGGGCCTGCCGGCCGGGCTGCTGGTCGAGATCGACGCCCTCGCCGTCCTGGGCTGAGCGCGCCGAGGGGGCGCCCCCCTGGCGGTGGGGCGCCCCCGGCCGGCGACCGGCCGGCCTTCCGGCCGGTCAGCCGGGGATCACGTGCAGTACTGGGCTTCCTTGCCGATCGAGCGGTACATGCAGTCCGCGTTCTCCAGGAGCTGGAGCACCGCCTCCTTGTTGCGGGAGGTCTCGCGGTCGATCACCTCGTCGGGCGGGTAGAAGCCGCCCGCGCCCGCGCTCGACGGGTACATCTCGAAGGTGTAGGCGAAGATCTTCTGGTTGCCCCACAGCCAGTCGTCGATCGTGCCGTCGGTGATGTACAGGTCGCTCGACTGCTCGGGCGTGTAGCCGTTGCTCGCCGCCATGCCGGTGCCGACCTTCTTGAAGGCGGCGAGGTCGTCGGCGGTCAGGCCGGGCGCGGTGTCGTTGTAGGTCCAGCCGAAGGGCCACAGGACCAGCTGGCTGTAGGTGTGGAAGTCGATCGAGGCCTTGATCTGCTGCTTGCCGCCGATCACGCGGCTGCGGACGAAGTCGGAGACCACCTTCACCTCGGGGGCGGACTCGGCGGCCGCGCCGCGGTAGGTCTCGGAGCTCTTGCTGCCGCTGGAGCCGCCGCAGCAGCCCCACTTGTAGTTCCAGTTGCGGTTCTGGTCCGTGCCGACGTAGGAGGAGCCGGAGTTCGGCTGCCGGTTCTTGCGCCAGGAGCGGTAGGAGCCGGTGGCGATGTCGTACTCGCCGCCGTCCGGGTTGAGGTCCGGGACGATCCAGATCTCGCGGCCGTTGACGGCGTTGGTGATCCGGGACTCGGTGCCGTACTTGGAGCCGAACTCCTTGAGCAGGTACAGCGCCATCTCGACGGTGAGGTGCTCGCGGGCGTGCTGGTGCGCGGTGAAGAGCACCTCGGGTTCGGCCTCGTCGGTGGCGACGTTGTCACTGATCTTGATCGCGAAGAGGTCGCGGCCCTGGTAGGACTTCCCGATGACCTTCTTGCTCATGATCCCGGGGTACTGGGCGATGCGCTGGTCGATCTCCGCGGTCGCCTCGGCGTAGTTGTGGTACTTCGAGTCGGCGGACGGGAAGTCCATGGTGCCGGCGGCGATGCCCGGCTCGGAGCGGTCCGGGGGCCCGGGCAGGGCGGTCAACTGGTAGCCGCGCTTGCGGAGGTCCTTGGCCTGCATGGTGTCGGCGCTGACGACCACGGTGTGGTCGTCCACCTCGTCGATCGACACGCCGGTGCGCAGCAGCGCGGTCCGGTCTTCGGCGGTGGACGGGCCGTGGATCCGGTACTGGACGATCGCCTCGTCCTGGGTGGCGGTGGACGGGGTGGGCGGCGGGGCTGCCGTGGCACTCATGCCGTAGGCGGGTGCGCCGAGCGCGAGCGCCAGCAGGGCCGCCGTGACGGCGGCCCTCCGGCGGGTGTGGAGCCGCATGCGTTCTCCTGGGTCGGGAGTGTGGGGGTAGCCGTGCGGACGCGCACAGCGTGCTCTCGTGGCATGTACTGGTCAAGAGCCCGCTGGCTGCGCCGACCCGAACCGGCCACCCCCACACGTACCGCCTACGGGAGCCCGTGGACCTTCGGACCCACCGCGTTGGACCAAGCGCTACCCGCCTTGGCGTCCCAGTTGGTCGACCAGGTCATCGCCCCGCGCAGACCCGGGTAGGTCTTCGACGGCTTGAAGGATCCGCAGTTCGTCCCCCGGGCCAGGCAGTCCAGGGCGTTGTTCACGACCGTCGGCGAGACGTAGCCGCTGCCCGCGCCGCTCGGCGAGGCCGGGACCCCGATGCCCACCTGGGACGGGTCGAGGCCGCCCTCCAGCTGGATGCAGGCCAGGGCGGTCAGGAAGTCGACGGAGCCCTGGGAGTAGACCTTGCCGTCGCAGCCGTTCATCGAGCCGCTGTTGTAGTACTGCATGTTGACGACGGTGAGGATGTCCTTCACGTTGAGCGCCGTCTTGAAGTAGCCGCCCTGCGTGGACTGCATGTCGATCGTCTGCGGCGCCATGGTCAGGACCATCGAGGGGCCGGCCTTCGCCGACAGGGCGCGCAGCGCCTGTGTCATGTACGTCGGGTTGAGGCCGTTCTCCAGGTCGATGTCGATGCCGTTGAAGCCGTACTCCTGCATCAGCGCCCAGGCCGAGTTGGCCAGGTTGTTCGCCGAGGTGGAGTCGTTGACCGTGATCGTGCCCTTCTCGCCGCCGATGGAGAGGACGACCGACTTGCCGGCCGCCTTCTTCGCGGCGACGTCCGCCTTGAACTGGGCGACGGTGTAGCCGTTCAGGCCCGCCGAGTCGAGGTTGAAGGTGATGGCGCCGGGCGTGGTCGTGGCGTCGGCGAAGGAGACGGCGATGATGTCGTACTGGTCGGAGACGTCGGAGACCTTCTGGACGGTCGCGCCGTTGTTGAAGTTCTGCCAGTAGCCGGTCAGCGCGTGCTTGGGGACCGAGGGGTTCGGGCCGGGGCCGGGGCCGCCGCCCGTCGTCGTCCCCGTCACGGCCGCGGACTTCGGGCCCTCGCCGGCCGCGTTGTACGCGCTGACCTGGAAGGAGTACGAGGTCGAGGCGGCGAGCCCGGTGATCTGGGCGGAGGCCTCCGTCACCGTCCTGACGCGCACCCCGTCCTGGTAGACGTGGTAGCCGGCGGCGCCGCTGACCGCGTTCCACGAAAGGGTGAGCGCGCTCGCGCTCTGGCCGGAAACGGCGGTCCCCGCGGGGGCGCCGGGGATGCCCGGACCGGGGTCGGTGCCACCGCCCCCGTCGGGGCCGAACACGCTGAACTCGTCGATCACGTAAGGGCTCTGGCCGTACCAGCCGTGCGTGTAGACGGTGACCTGGGTGGTGTTCGGACCGGTGGAGAAGGTCGTGGAGAGCTTCTGCCAGCCCGAACCCGAGCCGGGGGTCCAGGTGGAGACGTCCTGCGTGCCGGTGCCGGTCGCGCCGAGGTAGACGTAACCGCCCTGGACCTGGGTGCTCAGCGTGTACGTCGAATTCGGCTTGACCGTGACGGTCTGGCTGCACCGGGCGTTGTCCTGGCCCGCCGGAGCGGCGCGCAGCGCACCGGACCCGGCGTAGACCGGGGAGGAGACGGAGGCGCCGGTGCCGCCGGAACAGGACCAGTTGGCCAGGCCGGACTCGAAGCCGCCGTTGCGCGCGACGTTGACGTCGGCGGCCTGGGCGGTGCCGGAGGCGAGGGCCGTCAGGCCGCCCGCGGCGAGGGTGGCCGCGCCCAGCAGGGCGAGGGAGCGTATGCGGTTCACGTGGGCTCCGTGGGGGGAGGAAGGGGTAAGCGGAATGAGGGGGAGTGGGGGGTCCCGGCAACCATGTGCTGGCGCAGCCAAGTTGGTCCAGACCAATCCCCGTGTCAAGGGTCTTTGCAATGTGGCTTGAAATGGACGGGCCCCGAATCCCGGTTGTCCGGGTTTCCCGCCACCTGTGACATGTGCTTCCGGCACGGGAATCCGCAAGGCCCTGCCCCACCAGGGAGGTCGCGGATATGGTGCTGGGGCAAGGGGGAAGGCGCGTCGGGAGTTTGCGGTCGCGCAGTACGTGCGCGTACGTGACGGCCGCGGGAACGTGCGCGGCGTACCGGGTGAACGGGGGGATTCGCGTGCCGACCGCCATCGCTGTCACCAGCGCCGATCTGGTGCTGCCGGCCCCCGACCGGCACACCCCGGGCGCCGCCGTACTGCGCCCGCCCGGCGAGGCGGACCTGGAGGGCGCGCTCGCCGAGACCTCCGCCCTGCTCGACCGGCACGGCCACCTCGTGGTCGTCGTACCGAGCTGGCTGCCGGCGGCCACCTCGCGCCGCCTGCACACCGTACGGGCCATCCTGGAGACCGACCGGATCGCGCTCCTCGACATCGACCTCCCGCCGCTGGGCACCGCCGTGCTGGTCCGTCAGCTCCGCCAGCTCAGCGTCTGCGACTTCAGCCCCGGGGTCATCGCCTCGGCCGCCCGGCTGCTCTCCCACTACATCTACGCGGGCGCCCTGCTCGGCACGGTCGCGAAGCTCGACCGGGTCCCCGTCGGCCTCAAGGCGCACGCCAGGTCCTGGTCGCCGAGCGCCCAGTTCGCCGTACTGGCCCACCCGTCCGCGCACCTCGCGAAACTCGGGTCGTCGGGAGCGGCCGGCGCCCACGGCGGCGTACTGCCGCCCGGACCCGGCTTCGCCACCCACCTCACCTTCGCCCGCGGACAGCTGTCCTCCGACTGGGTCACCGCCGAACTCGCCCCGGCCTGGCAGGTGCAGGGCGTCATGGAGAACCCCCTGCCGGCCGACTCGCCCCTCTGGTGGGCGACCCAGAAGCTCGTCGAGTTCGCCGCGGCCATCCCCGACCCCGCCGTGCTCTACCAGCTGGTCTCCTCCGTACGCCGCGAGGAGTGCCGCTGGTGCGGATTCGAACTCATCGGCGACCGCTGCGGATTCTGCTCCGCCCCCCTGGCCGCCCCGCCGCCCGAGGCGGCCGCCCGTTCCAGATCCAGCTCCTGACCGGCCCGAACGAACGAAGAACGGCGAGGTAGTACGGCTCATGAACTCACGCCAGCGCCGCGGCGTCATCCTGCTCCTGCTGTCGGTCCTGTGCGCCCTGGCGGCGTTCGGCGGGGTCCTCGTGGTCATCGGCGACGTCAATTCGAAGGTCGGGGCCGAAGTCGTCGCCTACCGGGTCAAGGGAGACATCGCCCCCTACAGCGCCCTCGGCGCGGGCCAGTTCGAAGAGGTCACGGTCCCCCGACGCTGGCTGTCCGACACCGCCGTCACCGACCTCGGCACCCTCAAGGACAAGATCGCGCTCACCACCCTGAAGAAGGGCTCGCTGCTCCAGACGGACATGTTCGTCGACAAGCCGCAGCTCCAGGCCGGGGAGCAGGAGATCGCCATCATGATCGACGCGGCGACGGGCGTGGCCGGCAAGATCACCTCCGGCGCCAAGGTCAACATCATCGCCACCTTCAAGGGCGCCAAGGACACCGACCCGTCCCGGTCGGTCATCATCGTCGCCAACGCCCGCGTCCTCGGCGTCGGCAAGCTCACCGCCCTGGAGAAGAACAGCGACCGCAACGGCCCCGCCGAAGCCGTCCCGATCACCTTCGCCCTGAACACCAAGGACACCCAGCGCGTCGCGTACGCCGAATCCTTCGCGGAGCACGTACGCCTGGCCCTGGTCGCCCCCGGCACCGACTCGGCGCCCAGCCCGAGCGACCGCACGTACACCCTCGACGGGGACAAGTGAGGCGCGGATGACCACCCGGATCCTGCCCGCCGCCGGTGACGCGGACGCCGCCCGCGCCATCGTGGCCCTGCTCAGCCAGCTCCCGGACGCCGAGCCGGCCCCTCCCGTCCCCGACTCCACCTCCCTCCTCGACACCCTCGGCCGGATGGCCGCCGAGTCCGTCGACGAACTCCCCGAGGTCGTCCTCGTCCACGAGCGGATCGGCCCCGCCCCGGCCCTGGAACTCGTCCGCGAGGTCGCCCTGCGCTTCCCGGCCGTCGGCGTGGTCCTGCTCTCCTCCGACGCCGGCCCCGGCCTGTTCTCCGCCGCCATGGACTCCGGCGCGCGGGGCCTCGTCGGCCTGCCCCTCGGCTACGAGGAACTCGCCGCCCGCGTCCAGGCCGCCGCCCAGTGGTCCGCCGGCGTACGCCGCCACCTCGGGCGGGGCGCCGACGCCCCCACCGGCCCCGGCGGCCGGCTCGTCACCGTCACCGGCGCCAAGGGCGGCGTCGGCACCACCTTCACCGCCGTCCAGTTCGCCCTCGCCGCGGCCGCCTCCGGGCGCCGCACCGCCCTCGTGGACCTCGACCTCCAGGCCGGGGACGTGGGCTCGTACCTCGACGTCCAGTTCCGGCGCTCCATCGCCGACCTCGCCGGGATCCAGGACATCTCCCCGCGCGTCCTCCAGGACGCCGTCTACGACGACCGCACCGGCCTGGCCCTGCTGCTGGCCCCGGCCGAGGGCGAACGCGGCGAGGAGGTCGACGACCGGGCCGCCCGGCACGTCATCGGCGCCCTGCGCGCCCGCTACGAACTCGTCGTCGTCGACTGCGGGACCCAGGTGACCGGCGCGAACGCCACCGCCGTGGAGATGGCCGACGTGGCGGTGCTCGTCGCCACCCCGGACGTCGTCTCCGTACGCGCGGCCAAGCGGATGGTCCGCCTGTGGGAACGGCTCCAGGTGCGCAAGGCCGAGGACACCACCGTGGTCGTCAACCGCTGGAGCAAGCACACCGAGATCCAGCCCGCCCTGATAGAGAAGATCACCAAGACCCGCGTCGCCCGCACCCCCGTCCCGGCCGCCTTCAAGGAACTCCAGGGCGTCGTGGACGCCGGCCGCGTCCAGGACCTCGACAACCGCTCCACCGTCAAACAGGCCCTGTGGACCCTGGCGGGCGAACTGGGCCTCCTCGCCGTCCCCGACGACCCCAAGGCCGCCCCGGGCAGCGCCCTCGCCGTCCGCGCCCCCGGCCCCGTGGCCCGGCTCCGCCGCGGCCGGGAGGGCTGACCCGATGGCCGCCCCGCGGTCCGCGCGCACCGGCTCCGACCGGGGGCAGGTCGCCGTCGAGTTCGTCGGCATGGTCCCGCTGATCCTGCTGCTCGTGGCGGCGGTGTGGGAGTGCGTACTGATCGGCTACGCCTTCTCCCTGGTCGGCAACGCGGCCGACGAGGCGGCGCGGGCGGGGGCGGTGCGCGACGACCAGGCCTGCGCGGCGGCGGCGGGGGAGCACATCGGGGGCGCCTGGGACATGGAAGTGGAATGCGGACCACCGTCCAGCGGCGTCTACAAGGCGACCGTGACGGTCCAGATCCCCGTCCTGTTCCCCGGCCTCAACTTCGGCTCCCTGGACGGCACGGCCGGTGCGGCCATGGAGAGGGAGGAGTAGTCATGAGACGGCGCATCCGCTCGGACCGGGGCCAAGTGGCCCTGGAGTACATCGGATTCGTACCGATCCTGCTGTTCGTCGCGCTGTGCGGGATCCAGCTGGGCTGGATCGCCTACGTCCACGAACAGGCGGACAGTGCCGCCCGCACCGCGGCCCGGGTGGAGGCCCGCAAGGGCTCAGGCGGGGCCGCGGCGGGCCGGGCCGCCGTACGGGGCGGTCTGACTGCCGACGTCACCGTCAGCAAGGACGCCGACGCCGTCACCGCGAATGTTTCCATCCGGATCAACTCGATCATCCCGGGACTGAACCCCGACCCGGCCAGGGCAACCGCCGTGATGCCCAACGACGACCCGAACCCGAACGGAGCCCGCCCATGAGCCTGCGTTCCCGGGTCAGCACCCCCGACGACCGCCACAGCCCCCGCGAGGACGGCCGCCTGGTCTCCGCGTACCGCGCCAAGCTCCTCGAAGAGATCGACCTCGCCGAGATGTCCGCGCTCGCGCCCGCCGAGCGCCGCGCGCGCCTGGAACGCGTACTCGGGCACATCATCAGCCGCGAGGGCCCGGTCCTGTCCACCGCCGAGCGCGCCCAGCTGATCCGCCGGGTCGTCGACGAAGCCCTCGGCCTCGGCGTGCTCGAACCCCTCCTCGAAGACGCCTCCATCTCCGAGATCATGGTCAACGGACCCGACCAGATCTTCGTCGAGCGGTCCGGTCGCGTCGAGCAGCTCCCCCTGCGCTTCGCCTCGCACGAGCAGCTGATGCAGACCATCGAGCGGATCGTGTCCACCGTGAACCGCCGCGTGGACGAGGCCAACCCGATGGTCGACGCCCGCCTCCCCAGCGGCGAGCGCGTCAACGTCATCATCCCGCCGCTCTCCCTGACCGGCGCCACCCTCACCATCCGCCGCTTCCCGCGCGCCTTCACCCTCCACGAGATGATCGCCCTCGGCTCCCTCGACGAGCAGATGCTCCTGCTGCTGTCCGGGCTGGTCCAGGCGAAGATGAACGTGATCGTCTCCGGAGCCACCGGCACCGGCAAGACCACCCTCCTCAACGCCCTCTCCGGACTCATCCCGGAGGGCGAGCGCGTCATCACCATCGAGGACTCCGCCGAGCTCCAGCTCCAGCAGGCGCACGTCATCCGCCTCGAATCCCGGCCGCCGAACGTCGAGGGCAAGGGCCAGATCACCATCCGCGACCTCGTGCGCAACTCCCTGCGCATGCGTCCCGACCGCATCATCGTCGGCGAGGTCCGCGGCGGCGAGACCCTCGACATGCTCCAGGCGATGTCCACCGGCCACGACGGCTCCCTCGCGACCGTCCACGCCAACAGCTCCCAGGACGCCCTGATGCGCCTCCAGACCCTCGCCTCCATGTCGGAGGTCGAGATCCCCTTCGAAGCCCTCCAGGACCAGATCAACAGCGCCGTCAACGTCATCGTCCAGCTGACCCGCTTCGGCGACGGCTCGCGCCGCATCACGGAGATCTCCATCCTCGACTCCCACGGCCGGGAGCCCTTCCGCATCACCACCGTCTGCCGCTACGTCGCCCAGCCCATGGGCGCCGACGGGCGCGTCCACGGCCACTTCACGTACCACCCGCTGCCGCGCCGGATCGCGGAGCGCCTCTACATGAACAGCCAGCCGATTCCCCAGGCCTTCGGGGTCGCCCTGTCGGACGAGCGGTACGACCCGCTCGACCCGCTCACCTCTCGGACCGTCCTGTGAACCATCTCGTCCTCCTCACCCTCGGCGCCACCCTCCTGGCCGGCCTCTTCGTGTCCCTCGGCGTACACGTCTACGCCGCCGGACAGGCCCAGCGCGCCGCCCTCATCGAACGCCTGTCGGCGAGCGGCGCCCCCGAGCCGGCCGGCCGCCGACGCCGCTTCCGTGGCGTGGACCGCCGCCTGCGCGGGACCCGGCTCGGCCGCGGCATCGAACTGAAGCTGGCCACCACCGGCCTCGACCTCACCCCGGGCGAGTTCTTCGTCTACATGTTCATGGCGATCGCCGGCGTCTGGCTGGTCTCCGCCTCCCTGCTGGCCCCCTTCTTCGGCCCCGTCGCCGGCCTCATCGGCATCTGGGCCGCCAACGCCTTCCTCAACTGGCAGCGCGCCCGCCGCACCGAACGCTTCATCAACCAGCTCCCCGAACTCGCCCGCATCCTGGCCAACGCCACCCAGGCCGGCCTGGCCCTGCGCACGGCCATCGGCATCGCCGCCGAGGAACTGGAGGCCCCGGCCGGCGAGGAACTCTCCCGCGTCGCCGACCGCCTGGCCGTCGGACACTCCATCGAGGAGGCCCTCGGCGAGATCGTGGACCGGCTGCCCTCCCGCGAACTCGTCGTCCTGGTCTCCACCCTCGTCCTGTCCGCCCGGGCCGGCGGAGCGATCGTGGGAAGCCTGCGGAACCTGACCGTGACCCTGGAACAGCGCAAGGAGACCCGCCGGGAGATCCGTACCCAGCTCTCCCAGGTCACCGTCACCGCCTACCTCGTCCCCGCCATCGGGCTCGGCTCGCTGCTGCTGGTGAACGCGATGATGCCCGGAGCCCTGGACCGCATGACGGGAGCACTCGTCGGACAGGTGGCGGTGCTGGTCTCCCTCGGCCTCTTCGCCCTCGGCTTCGTCCTCATCCGCCGCCTCTCGAAGATCGACGTGTGAGGGGGACGACCACATGACCGCCCTGCTGCCCCTGGCCCTCGCCCTGGCCCTCGGCCTCTCCGTCTTCGGGATCCTCCACGGCATCCGGCTCTACCGCGCCGACGTCAAACTCCCCACCGACCTCGCCCTGGCCCTGGAGGTCGGCGCCACCCGTACGACGGCCGTCGGCTCGCTCGTCGACCGCCTCGGCATCCGCTGGGCACCGCTCGTGCTGCGCCTGATGGGCCCCAAGCAGGTGGCCCGCAAACGACGCCAGATCGACATGGCCGGCAACCCGTCCGGCCTGACCATCGACCGCTACGCCGCCCGCCGCGCGGTGTACGGGTTCCTCGGCGGCCTCGGCGCCGTCGCCATGCTGATGAACGGGCAGCTGGTGCCCGCCCTCCTGATGGTCGCCTTCGGACTGTTCTGGATCGAGGCGGGCCTGTGGTCCGCGATCCGCGTCCGCCGCGACAACATCGAGCGGACCCTGCCCGACTTCCTCGACGTGCTCGCCGTCGTCGTCAGCGCCGGACTCGGCTTCCGGCAGGCCCTGGAACGCGTGGCGCACAAGTACGAGGGCCCCTGGGCCGACGAAGTGCGCATCACCCTCCAGCAGATGGACATGGGCGTCAGCCGCCGCCAGGCCTTCGACGAACTGCGCCGGCGCAACGACTCCGAACAGGTCGCCCAGTTCGTCACCGCCCTCCAGCAGGGCGAGGAACTCGGCTCCCCCATCGTCGAGACCCTCATCGCCATCGCCGAGGACATGCGCCGCACGGACGCCCAGAACGCCCGCAGGCGCGCCGCCCGGGCCGTCCCCAAAGCCACCTTCGCCGTCACCATGTTCATGCTGCCCGGCACGCTGATCCTGCTCGTCTGCGGCTTCGTCTACGGCGCGAACGTCGACTTCGGCGCCCTCCTCGGAGGCGGGTGAGCCATGACCACGCTGGGCTTCGAAGCGTTCGCCGCACGGGACCCCCGTACGGCGGAACCCTCCCTGCGCCTGCGCTCCAACGCCCTCCAGTCGCTGTGCCGGCAGGTCTTCGCGTTCCGTCTGGTGATGATCGGCCTCGGCGCCCCGCTGGCCCTGGCCAACACCGCGCCGGGCGGACCCACCTACCTCGTCGGCGCGGCCGTCCTGCTCACCTTCATGCTCTCGTACGTCCTCTTCCGCGACTGGGAGCGCTTCGGGCCGCTGCTGCTGCGCCACCGCTGGCTCCTCGCCCCCGACACCGCCCTCGGCCTCCTGCTGCTGATCACCGCCACCGCTGCCTCCCCCCTCGGCTTCGTCTGCCTGTGCACCCCCCTCCTCGCCGGGCTGGTCCACGGCTGGCGCGGCTCCGCCCTGTACGCGGCCGCCCAGGCGATCGCCGTCGCGGCCGTCGGCGGCGGCTTCGTCCTGATCCTGCTCTGCCTCCTCGCCGGAGCCGCCGGAGCCTCCCTGCAAGACCTCCTCCTGCGCTTCGGCCGCGCCGGGCAGGACCTGACCGAGACCCGGGCCCGCCTCGCCGTCGCCGAAGCCGTCCGCGCCGAACGGGAACGCCTCGCCCGCGACATGCACGACTCCGTCTCGAAGACCCTGCACGGCCTGGCCCTGGCCGCCGACGCCCTCTCCCGCATGTCCGACCCCGCCGCGATCCGCGGCCAGGCCGAGCTGGTGGCCGCGGCCGCCCGGCGGGCCTCCGGCGAGTCCCGGGACCTGCTGACCGACCTGCGGCGCGACCTCCTCGCCCCCGGCGTCTGCCTGCTGGGCGGACTGCGCGAGCTGGTGGCCGCCACCCCCGGCGCCGGACTCCGGGCGGCCGCTGCGCTCCCCGTCCTCCCCTCGGCGGTGGCACGCCAGCTGCTGGCCGTGGCCTCGGAAGCCGTCGAGAACGCCCGCCGCCACGCCGGCGCCGCCCGCATCGTCGTGGCCGTCGCGGCCGACGGGACCCACCTGACGCTCGACGTCGAGGACGACGGCCCCGGCCTGCCGCCCGGGCTCTGCGTCGCCGCCCTTCCCCGGACGGGCCACTTCGGCCTCCTCGGCATGACGGAACGCGCCGCCGCCGTCGGCGCCCGCCTCGACCTCGGCCCGCGCACCGGCGGCCCCGGCACGCGGGTCCGCCTCACCCTGCCCCTGGGCGCCCTGACCCCCGAGGGGAGCGCGAGCCCGTGACCCCGATCCACGTCCTGATCGCCGACGACAACCCCGTCGTCCGGGCCGGCCTGAGCACCCTGCTGGCCACGACGGAGGACCTCCGCGTCGTCGCCGAGGCCCGCGACGGCCACGAAGCCCTCCACCTCACCCGGCGCCACGCCCCCGACGTGATCCTGCTGGACGTCCGCATGCCGGGCGTGGACGGCATCTCGGCACTCCCGCACCTGGTCCGGCTGGCGCCGGTCCTGATGCTCACGTACAGCAGGGAGTCGGAGATCGTCCGCGAAGCGCTGCTGCTGGGTGCGGGGGGCTACCTCGTCCACGGCGAGTTCACCGCCGACGACCTGCTCCGCGCCGTCCGCGACGTCCGCGAAGGCCGCCCCCACTTCACCCCGTCGTCGGCGACCGCCCTCCTCACGGAACTCCGCGCCTCTTCGCAACAGCAACGAACTATGGCACCCTCGACGGAGCGGATGCCCAACTCCGAAGGATTCGGGCTGAGTTCGCGGGAGGTGGAAATCATGGACCTGATCGCGTCCGGCATGAACAACCAGCAGATCGCCGGCGCCTGCTTCATCAGCGAGAAGACGGTCAAGAACCACATCAACCGCATCTTCGCGAAGCTCCACAGCACCTCCCGCAGCGAAGCCATAGCCCGCTGGCTGGGAACCGCCCGTCCAGGGATGGCCGGTCATGGCTAGACGCAGTGCGCAATGGGTCCGTATTTGGGCCCCGGGACCCTTGGTGACGAGCCGTAACCCGGCGTACCGTCCGCAAATCAACAGCGGCACCGGCCCGGGAGGGAACCCCCATGTTGCAGAACACCCTGGCGAGGATGCGGAACCGGTACGGAAACAAGAGCGCGAGCGACCGAGGCCAGACAGCTTTCGAGTACCTGGGCATCATCCTGGTGGTCGTGGTCATCATCGGCGCGATCGTCGGCACGGGCGTCGGTCAGGCGATCACCACCAAGATTACGGGGGCGGTCGCAAGCATCACCGCTGGCAAGTGACGGACAAGCGGGTCGGTGACGCTGGGCAGGCCTTCCCCATTTACATCGTGGTGGTGGCGGGCCTGCTCTTCGCCGCACTCGCCTATTTCGTCGTCGGAATGGCCGGGGTCAAGCGCAGCGACGCGCAAGGTGCTGCCGACGCCGCTGCGCTGGCAGCCGCTCGTGACGCGAGGGACAACGCGTTCACCGGTCTCGACCTGGCCGCCCTGAAGCCGGCGGATTGGAAGGCGGTCCTCCGGCTCGAACGGCTCGATGGCGTGGGTGCCTGTGGCGCGGCAGGTCGCTTCGCCGGGTTGAACGATGCGAGCGTGCAGTGCAGTGCAGCCCTTCCGGAGTTTGCCGTCACCGTGAAGACCAATGGGACGGTGGGGGATTCAGTCGTTCCAGGCACTGGAGAGGTACATGCCACGGCCAATGCGACCGCCGTCATCGAATCGCGTTGCTCGCTCGCAAATGTTGTAACTCCGACTCCCACACCGAGCTCTACTCCGACACCGAGCTCTTCTCCCAACCCGGGTGTCACACCCCCTCCGGTGGAGCCCGCGACGCCGAGTTCGGTCGGCTTCGTGTGCAAGGGGGGCGGTTCTTTCGACGTCGACCCCTTGAAGCCGGGCCCGTTGTCCCAGCTGACGAGGAAGCTCTTCAGTGTGCGGCTGGTCAAATGACAGTGAACGACAGACAAGGAAGCGACCTAGATGAGCATTCGGCACACGGCGAAGGTCCGTGGGGGAGCGGTTGGAGCGGCCGCGGCAGCCTTGACCCTTGTGCTGGCCGGGTGCGGCGGCGGCGAGGACGGAAAGTCGAAGGAGCCGACCCAGCCGTCCGCCTCGCAGCCCCAGGCGCCGGGAAACGCGGCTCCCGGACCTAGTGGGTCGAAGAGCGCCACTCCGGTCGAGGTGATCGCAACCGTGAAGGGCGAGGCCGGCATGGTCTTGACCCTCAACAGAGCTGCTCGCGACGCCGGCGGATTTGTCACCGTCGAAGGGCAGTTGCAGAACACCGGCGGTACTCCCTACGTGAACACCGCGCCATGGAGGGGAAACGAACTCAACGCCAGCGGCGTATCCGTTGCCGGCGTGACCTTGGTCGACAAGGCGGGGAAGAAGCGGTACTACGTGCTTCGAGACACGGAAGGCCGGTGTCTGTGCACCACCGGCCTGGCCATCATCGAGGCAGGCCAGACGATTCCGTTCTTCGCCCAGTTCCCGGCGCCGCCGGCCGGTGCCACCGAGGTCGACTTCAATCTGCCCACCTTCGCCACGGCCACCGTCAAAATCTCTGGGTGACCCCATGACAACACGCCACCGCGTAGCCGCAGCCACAGCCGTCTCCGCCCTCGTGATCGCGGGGGTCCACATGATCGGTGCGACGGCGGCCCACGCCGACGACAAGCCCACCGCTCCCCCCGGGACGGAGCCGTCCGCCGCCGCGCCCGTGGCGATCGACTCCGCTTCGCCGGGGCTCAAGATCCCGCAGGGCGGTACCCTCGCGCCCGTCAAGGTGCTCGACATCGCCGAGGTCGTCGAGGACCTCGGCGGGGAGCAGCGGCGGCAGGAGACCAACCAGACCGTCATGATGGCGCTGCAGTCCGAGGTGCTCTTCCCCGAGAACAGCGCGGTCTTCAACGCCCAGGCGGCGGCCCGCATACAGGCCATCGCCAACGAGATCAACCAGCAGAAGGCGACCCGCGTGCGGGTCTTCGGGTTCACCGACGACCAGGGCAGCTACGAGCACGGCAAGGAACTGTCCAAGCAGCGGGCCGACGCCGTGCAGACGGAGCTGGCCAAGACCGTCACCAACCCGGGCGTGACGTTCGACGTGCGGGGTTACAGCGAGGACTACCCGATCGCCGACAACAGCACCGAGGAAGGCCGCAAGAAGAACCGCCGGGTCGAGATCACCTTCCCGCGCGGCGCGAGCTAGCCCGCTCCTCTGCCCCGGCCCAAGCGCGCGCACCCCGGGCGGGCCCGCACCCGCCCCGGGCGTCGGTCAGGGGCCGGGCGCCGGGGGCCGGCTGCGGTTCAGGGGTGTTCCCGTAGCGTGCGGGCCGCTTCGGCGGCGCGGTGGGCCGGGGCCGGGCCGGGGTCGAGGGACGCGACCGCCGTCGCGCCCTCGACCAGGATCAGCAGCTGGTCGGCGAGTCCCGGCGGGCCGTCGGGGCCGACCAGGCCGGCCAGGAGGTCCCGCAGCTCCGCCTTGTGGCGGTGGACGACGTCCAGGACCCCGGCGGGGCCCGCGCCCAGTTCCCCGTAGGCGTTCTGGAACGCGCAGCCCCGGAAGCCCGGCTCCGCGAACCAGGTCGCCAGCCAGTCGAAGACCGCCGTGACCGGGTCCGGTGCCCCGGCGACCGCTTCCCTCAGGCCGGCCATCCAGCGCTGGTCCCGCCGCTCCAGGTAGGCCGTGACCAGGGCTTCCTTCGCGGGGAAGATCCGGTAGAGCCGCTTGAGCGCGACGCCCGACTCCGCGCGGATGCGGTCCATGCCGACGGCCTGGATGCCATCGGCGTAGAACAGTGCCTCCGCTGCGTCCAGCAGCCTGGTCCGGGCTTCGTCATCGGTCACGGGGGAGTCCATGAAGGCAGCGTAACCGAGTTCCGCTTGCGTGGAAAACGCTCGTTCTCTACGGTGAGAACGCCCGTTCTCCCCGATCGGGCCAACCCCTGAAAGGCTCGCCATGTCAGCAACCGACACCGCCGTACGTCCGCCCCTGCCGCCCTTCACCGAGGAGTCAGCCCGCGCCAAGGTCCGGGCGGCGGAGGACGCCTGGAACAGCCGCGACCCCGAGCGCGTCGCCCTCGCCTACACCGAGGACTCCGTCTGGCGGAACCGCGACCGCTTCCTCACCGGCCGTACCGAGATCCGCGCCTTCCTCGCGGACAAGTGGGAACGCGAGCTGGACTACCGGCTGCGCAAGGAGCTCTGGGCCTACACCGGCAACCGCATCTCCGTCCGCTTCGAGTACGAGTGGCACGACGCCTCCGGCCAGTGGTGGCGCAGCCACGGCAACGAGCAGTGGGAGTTCGACGAGGCCGGCCTGATGCGCCGCCGCGAGGCCAGCATCAACGACGTCCCCATCGAGGCCCGGGACCGCCGCCTCGGGTAGCCGTAGGCGATCCGTCAAGCAGCGGACAGGCGCGGGGCGCACGCATACCGTGGGCCACGGGAGCGGCCGGTGCACGCCGCGGGGGGAGACGGGTGCGGATGGATTCCACGGCGATGCTGGCGGCCTTCGCCGCCGACTGGGCCAGGCTGTCGGCCCTCGTGCCCCCGAGTGCCCGGGAAGCGCTGCGGCGGCGGCTCGCGGAGCTGCGGACGGCCCCCGACCGGGCCGCCGTCGCGGACGGGGCCGTACGGGGCGTGCTCGACGCCCTGCCCGCCCGGGAGGCCGCCCGGCTGCTCGGCGACGGAGGCGGCGACGGAGACGGTACGCGGTTGGCCGGCGCGTCCCCGCCCCCGCCCGCGCACGGGTACCGCGCCCTCGACCTGTGCCTCCTCCTCGTCGACGGGAACCCGATGGTCGGCCCGGTACTCGGCCCGGTCCGCGACCGCCTGCTCGCCGCACCCGCGATACCGGCGGAGGCGGAGGGGGAGGAAGGTGCGGGCGACCCCGGGCTGATCGTCCTCACGGACGTGGACGGCCGACGCCGCCTGCCCGCCTTCCAGTTCGAGGCCGCGGCGCTGCCCTGGGCGGTCGTACGGGAGGTCAACGGTCTGCTCGGCGCCGCCTGCGACCCGTGGGGCGCGGCCGACTGGTGGCTGTCCGCCAACGCCTGGACGGGCACCGCACCCGCCGCCCTCCTCGGGCGCGGCCGCGACCCGGAGCTGCTGGGCGCCGCGCGGACGCTCGGGGAGGGGTGAGGGGCCGTGCCGAAGTACCCGCCGCCGGACGCCCCGCCCGGTGAGCCGAACCGTGCCACGCTGCCGGCGGGCACGCCCGTCTACCGCGTCCACGGCACGCACCGCGCCCCGACCGCCTTCAACTCCCGTCCGGCCCACCCCTTCTACTACGGCGGCCGTTTCGACGGCACGCCCTACGACCCGTACGGCTACCTGTACCTGGGCCTCGGCGCGGGCGCGGCGGTGTGCGAGGTACTGCTGCGGTCGATCCCGTTCGACAGCGACGGTTCCGTACGGCTCCTGCCCCGCACCGCGTTCGAACGCCGCAGCCTGTCCCTCCTGCGGCTCACCGCCGACGTCGACGTCGTCCCGCTGGTGTCCGGCGCGGACCTGGCCTCCGTCGCCCAGGACCCGTGGCTCGTCCACGCCGAGGCGGCGGACTATCCCCAGACCCGGGACTGGGGCCACTGGATCCGGCGCCGTCGCGCGCCCTGGGCGCAGGGCTTCGTCTGGCCGTCCAAGCGCGAGCCGGCCGACCGGGTCGCCGTCCTCTTCGAGGACCGCTGCGGCACCGCGCCGCCGCTGGAGGAAGTGGCCGCGGGGAGGGTCGACTTCGGTACGCCCGAGGGGGAGGAGTGGCTGAACGCCATCCTCGCCCCGTACCGGACACGGGCCGCGCCACGGCCGGGAGGGCCGGCCTGACCGGGCCGCCGCCGACGCCCAGCACCCCGCCCGGCCCCCGCCCGGATCAGGCCGGGGCGGCCGGGCGGGGCGTTTCCCGGGCGAGGTCGGGGCGATGGTGGTCCGGCCGTACTTCCCTTGCCGCCGCCGGGAGTTGACTGGAGGAAGGGCCCTCCGGAGACTCCGGCGGCGCCCGCGGCACAGGAAGGGGACCCCGTGTGACCAGTCCCGGTGGCGGACGCCATCCGTACGGCCCGGCATGGCACCCGGGCGGGGTGCCGCCCCGGCCGGGCCACCCTCCGCGCGCGCCGCGCCGCGCGCGGTGGGAGCAGCTCCGCGAGGGCGACTGGCCGCCACTGTGGGAGGTGCTGAAGGGCGTGCGCCTGCCCGGGTGCATCTGGGTGCTGTTCCTGGTCTTCATCGGGCCGCCGCTGCTGCTGCTCCTGGCCTATCCGCTGGCCCGCACGGCCTGTCGGCAGTCGCACCGGCTGTTCCCCGTACACGCCTATCCCCGCGTACTGGACCCGTTCATGGCGCGGGTGCAGGGCGCCAGGGCGTGGACCGCCCTGGCGGCGAGCACCGTGATCCTCGCCGTCTACGGAACGGCCACGGACTGGGCCGAGATCCAGGAGCGGTACTTCCTCCGCGTCGCGATGACGCCGTGGCTGCTGCTGCTCACGGGGCCGCTCGTGGCCCTGGTCGTCATCCGGCTCGCACCCCCGGCGGCCCGGCCGGGCCTGCGCGCGCGCCTGCGGCCCGCCGGGCGGGCGGCGCTGTGGTACTTCGGCGCGTTCACCGCCGTGCCGCTGCTCTTCGCGGCGATGGTGCTCCTGGGCGAGAGTTCCGGGATGGCGGGGCCGCTGGTCCTGCTCGGCCCGCTGCTGTGGACGCTGTTCTTCGTGGCCTTCGCCTCCCTGACGCTGATCCCCTCCGTGTTCGGGGTGTCCCGCGTCCACGCCGCCCTTCCGGCGCTGATCACCGGCGTCCTGGTGTGGGAGCTCGCGGCCGTCAGCCTGGCGGTCGGCGGGCTGCCGCCGGGCCCGCCCCTCGTCCAGGCGTGCGCCCTCCTGGGCGGCCCGGCGTCGGTCACGGCCGTGGCGTGCTGGGAGATCGCCCGCCTGCGCGCGCGGTACGGGGTCACGTTGCGCGTGTAGGACGCCCGGGGTGCGCAGCCCGGCGGGCCGGCCGGATCGCCCGGCCGGCCGGGCCCGTCACTCCCCCCGCTGGTGGGCCCGGGTGATGAGGTCCGTCGCGACCTCCAGGGCCGCCTGCCGGGTCTCCTCCGGGTCGCCCTCCACGTGCTGGAGGAACATCATTCCCGCGTGCAGCGTGAACAGGGCGCTCACGCACCGGACCTGGTCCGTCAGCGGACCCTCCTCCGTGCGCAGCAGTTCCACCAGCGTGAACAGCCGCCGCTTGACGGTCTCGCCGATGCTCAGCTCCCGCATCGTCGCCTGGTTCTCCTGCATGAAGCGGTACAGCTGCGCGCCCGCCGCCATCGCCTCGCTGTAGCGGCGCAGCACTTCCCGCTTCGTCTCCAGCGTCGGCGGCTGCTCCTGCGCCCACTCGATGAGCTCGTCGATCGGCCGGGTCACGTCGTCGAAGACGCTGATGATGATGTCTTCCTTGGTCTTGAAGTGGTAGTACAGCGCCGCCTTCGTGACCTCCAGCCGCTCCGCGATCTCGCGCAGCGACGTCTTCTCGTACCCCTGCTCGGCGAACAGCTCCAGCGCGACGTCCTGAATGCGCTGGCGCGTGTTGCCGCGCCGCTGCTGCGGACCGCCGCTGGAGCTGTTGGACATGGCTCTCCCCACACTTACGTACGACATATGTACTTACTTGACGACCGGCTAGTGGCAGGTCTACCGTCCCCATTGTAGTGAACTAGCCGGGCGGCAAGTAAGTGCCCGGCCAGGCGTGAGACGAAGTGCCGGTGCCAGGGGAGTGGACATGAGCGAGACAGTCAAGACGGCCGGACCCGCGGGGGAGGTGGATCCGGGGGTGAAGCCGCGCAGCGTGCGCGTCGTCCTCATGGCGCTCATGATCGCGATGCTGCTCGCCATGCTCGACAACATGATCATCGGCACCGCGATGCCGACGATCGTCGGCGAGCTCGGCGGCCTGGAGCACCTGTCCTGGGTGGTCACCGCCTACACCCTCGCCACCGCCGCCTCGACCCCCATCTGGGGCAAGATCGGCGACATGTACGGGCGGAAGGGTTCCTTCCTCACCTCGATCGTCATCTTCCTCATCGGCTCCGTGCTCAGCGGCATGGCCCAGGACATGGGCCAGCTCATCGGCTTCCGTGCCGTCCAGGGCCTGGGCGCCGGCGGTCTGATGGTCGGCGTCATGGCGATCATCGGGGACCTCATCCCGCCCCGTGAGCGCGGCAAGTACCAGGGCATGATGGCCGGCGTGATGGCCCTCGCCATGATCGGCGGCCCGCTGGTCGGCGGCACCATCACCGACCACATGGGCTGGCGCTGGTCCTTCTACATCAACCTGCCGCTGGGCGCCGTGGCCCTCGCCATGGTCACCGCCGTGCTGCACCTGCCCAAGAAGCGGGCCAAGAGCAAGATCGACTACCTGGGCGCGGTACTGCTGACCATCGCCATCACCTCGACCGTCCTCGTCACCACCTGGGGCGGCACCGAGTACGCCTGGGGCTCCGCCGAGATCATCGGCCTGATCGCCGTCGGCGTCGTGTCGACCGCCGCCTTCCTCTTCGCCGAGACCAGGGCCGCCGAGCCGATCATGCCGCTGCACATCTTCCGCAGCCGCAACTTCACCCTCATGTCCGTGATCGGCTTCCTCGTCGGCTTCGCGATGTTCGGCGGCGTGCTCTACCTCCCGCTCTTCCAGCAGGCGGTCCAGGGCGCCTCCGCCACCAACTCGGGCCTGCTGCTCCTGCCCATGCTGCTCTCGATGATGCTCGTCTCGCTGATCGCGGGCCGCGTCACCACCAGCAGCGGCAAGTACAAGATCTTCCCGATCGTCGGCGGCGCCCTCATGGTCGTCGGGCTGTTCCTCCTCGCGACGATGGACACCGGCACCTCGCGCCTGGTCTCCGGCGTGTACATGGCCGTCCTCGGCGCCGGCCTCGGCTTCCTGATGCAGATCACCATGCTCGTCGCCCAGAACAGCGTCGACATGAAGGACATGGGCGTGGCCTCGTCCTCGGCCACCCTCTTCCGCACGCTCGGCGGCTCCTTCGGCGTCGCCCTGATGGGCTCCCTGTTCACCACCCAGGTCACCGAGACCATGGTCGAGCGCCAAGGCGCCCAGGCCGCCGCCGCGGCGGGCTCCGCCCAGCTCGACGCGGCGAGCCTGGCCAAGCTGCCCGAGGCGATGCGCGAGGCCTACCAGCACGCGGTGGCCGCCGGTACGCACTCGGCCTTCCTCCTCGGCGCGGCCGTCGCCGTACTGGGCTTCGTGGCGGCCTGGTTCGTCAAGGAGGTCCCGCTGCAGGGCGCGGGCCCGGCCCCCGCCGGAGCGGGCGGTGACGCCGAGAAGTCCGCGCCGTCCCCCCAGGACTCGCTGGCCCACTGAGCCCCGCGCCCCGAAGGCGCACGCACCACCACGGACACCGCCACGGCGGGTCCGGCACCGGACTAACCCCCGGCGCCGGGCCCGCCGTTCGCGTGGGGGCGGTGCGGCGGTGAAGCCGCTGCGGCGCCCGCGTCCCGTGCGCGCCGGTGGGCCGGGAGGGGCTCAAGAGGCAGTCGCCCCCTGTCGTGCCATCTGGGGCTATGAAGGTCTAAACACCTCATTACCTGCAATTTATGGGGCAACTTGGCGGAACCCCTCCCCGTCCGAAGGCGTCATGACCCACAGGACCCTTTCAAGGGCGGATGGGGAGTGGACACATGACGCGTACGCAGAAGCTCGGCCTCCGGGCCGGGATAGCCGTCGCGGCCTCGGCCGCGGCCGTCACAGCGACCGTGTGGGGAGTCACCGCACTCGTCGGAACGGACGGCCACCACGCCGCCCCCCACGAGAACGTGGCCCGGCCGAACGGCACCGGGCCCGGCGGCGCACCCGCCGCGCCGGGCGCCCCCGGCGCACCCGCCACGCCCGAGAGCATCGCGCACGCGTCGGAGAGCGGCGGCAACGCCGTCAACATCACCATCGACGACGGCCCCGACCCCCGCTGGACCCCCCAGGTCCTCGACGTCCTGGCCGAGCACGGCGTGAAGGCGACCTTCTGCATGGTCGGCCCGCAGGCCAAGGCCCACCCGGACCTGGTCAAAAGGGTCGTCGCGGCCGGCCACCGGCTCTGCGACCACTCCATGGACCACGACACGAAGATGGACAAGAAGCCCGTCGCCTACCAGCAGGCGCAGATCCTCGAAGCGAAGAAGCTGATCGAGGAAGCCGCCGGAGCCGGCGCGAAGGTCGAGTACTACCGCGCCCCGGGCGGGGCCTTCACCCCCGACAGCCGCCGCATCGCCGCCGCCAACGGGATGCGCCCGCTCGGCTGGAACGTGGACACCAAGGACTTCGGCAAGCCCGGCACGGCCGCCATCGTCGAGGCCGTGAAGCGCGGGCTCGGCAACGGCCCCACCGTGCTCTTCCACGACGGGGGAGGCGACCGCCGCCAGACCGTCGCCGCCCTCGACCAGGTGCTGGCCTGGCTGGCGGAGCAGGGCCGGCCCACCGGCTTCCCGGTCCGCACCGCACCCGACGCGTCCTGAAGACCTGCCCCGACCGGCACGCCCCCTGACACGCCGTCCGGCGGCGAACGGGTGAAGGTCGGCGCCCATCCGCCGCCCGGGGTGTTCCCTGGTCGCGCACGACGGACCGTACGAGCCCGTACGGGACCGGCGCACACGACCGTACGCACGACCAGGAGGCTCACGTGATCGACCCCGCCCAGCTCACCGACCCCACCGTCCGCGCCTTCGTCAACGCCGTCAACGCCGGGGACCGGGCCGCCCTCCGGGCGGTCCTCACCCCCGGAGCGACCATGTCCGACGACGGCTCGGACCGCGACCTCGCCGACTGGACCGAGCGGGAGGTCTTCTCCTCCGGCGGCCACATGACCGTCGCGTCCGAGGCCGACGGCGGCCGCTCCCTCGTCGTCGACTACCGCAACGACACCTGGGGCGAGATGCGCACCGCCTGGCGCTTCGACGTCACCCCCGACGGCCGCGTCAGCCGCTTCGAAACCGGCCAGGCCTGACCGGCGGACCCGACCCGCCCGCGCATCCTCGCGCCTTCCCCGCCGGAACGCGGTTCGTCACCTGTGCGGCCCCCGCCCGCTCCCGTACGGGTGAACGCGCCCGGGCCGTCGTTCCGGCCCGCCACGGGCCCCCGTTGGACCCGGCATGAACCGCACCCGTACCGCAGCCCTCGCCCTCGCCGCCGCCACGGCGGCCCTCGCCCCAGCCCTCGGCCAGAGCGCCGCCACGGCCGCCCCGGGCACCTCCTACCTCCAGGACCCGGCCGGCGGCGAGAAGGCCATGAAGTCGATGTGGACGAAGGACGAGATGCACAAGGTGGAGGGCCAGGTGCGCTTCCACCCGGGCGTCCAGTACAAGACGGTGACCGCCCCCGGCCCCGAGGGCGCCCGCGAGTACGAACGGCAGGTCCCCGACCCGAAGACCCTGGCCTGGCAGCCCTCGTACGAGTTCGCCTGGTCGGTGTCCGACTCGACACTGGTGAAGAAGGCGCTCACCACCAAGGACGGAAAGCACCCGATCGTCGTGCACGCCGTACTGCGCACCGCGAAGGGGGCCAAGGCGGGGGAGGTGCGCCGCGAACTGACCGGACAGCCGGCGACGGGGCGTCAGAAGGTCGAGGGGGGCAAGCGGATCGCGTGCGACACCGGCGAGTACACGGTGGAGTGGTCGGTGACCCGCACGGGCTACGGGACGCTCACGGGCACGCTGCGCTGGGATTCCGACTGCGGTCAGTACCGCACGGCCTTCGACCCGAAGATCAGCGGGTAGGACCGGAGAAGGGGGCCGGCGGGGCCGGGCCGGAGGTGGGGGCCGGCCGCCCCGCGCACCTTGTGGGTGCTCGGCGGGCGACTGGGCCGCGGCCTTGGATCAAGTGCCGTCAGCCATTCTGCCGCACGGGATGCGGTGGGGCAGGGAGGCGAAGGTCCCGTGTCAGCGGGCCTTCCGTACGGGTACCTCAGTGCTTCTTGCCGGCCTGGGTCGCCTTCGCGGCGATCTCGTCCAGGACGGTCTTCGGGTCGACGGAAGGCTCCACGGCCCGGCCGATGCTCCGCTTGATGGTGTCGCTGACCGTCACCCAGGACGGGTCGTTCACCGGGTAGAGCTGCGCGCCGCGCAGGGCGGTCAGGAACGCCTCGTCGGTGTTGCCGAGTCCGCCGCCCGCCGGGGTGCGGGACGCGGTGACCGTCGACGGCAGCAGGTGGTAGCGGTTCGCGAAGTCCGTCAGGTTCTTGTCCTGGTAGAGGAAGTCCAGGAACGTGCCGATCTGCTTGCCCTTGCCGTTCTGCTTGAAGGCCATCATCCAGTCGGCCACGCCCACGGTCGGCGTGCTCTCCCCGGCACCCAGGTCGTCGGAGACCGGCATCGGCACGGCCTTGACGTTGATCCCCTTGGCGTTCGCCTCGTGGAGCAGCGACGGGTAGCCGTTGACCATGCCGACCTCGCCGCGCAGGAACGCGGCGAAGGCGTCGGCGCGGTTCAGCTTCGCCGGCGGGGTCGGGCCGACCAGACCGGGAGCGATCATGTGCTCCTTGATCCAGCGGAACGTCTCGACGTTCTGCTCGGAGGCCAGGCTGTAGTTGCCGCTGTTGTCCGCGTACCCGCCGCCGTTGCTCAGCTCCCAGATCAGCGCCTCCGCGTGCGCCTCCTCCGGGCCCAGGGGCATCGCGTACGGGTACTTCACGCCCTTGTCCTTGAGCGCCTTCGCGTCGTTCCTCAGGTCCGTCCACGTCTTGGGGGCCGCGGTGATGCCGGCCTTGGAGAACAGGGAGTCGTTGTAGAAGAGCAGGCGGCTGCTGGCCACGAACGGCAGGCCGTAGAGGGTGCTGCCGACCGAACCGGCCTCCGCCAGCGGCTGGAGGAAGTTCGCCTCCGCGGTGATGGAAAGCAGCTCGTCCGCGGCGTACAGCTGCCCCTGCGCGGCGAAGTCCGAGTACGAACCCATGAGGGCCATGTCCGGCGCTTTGCCGGCCTTCACCATGCGCGAGACCTCGCGGTCGATGTCGGCCCAGGGGAGGAGCTGGACCTCGACCTTGATGCCCGGGTTGGCGGCGGTGAAATCACCCGTCACCTTGTCCCAGTAGGCCTTGGAACTGGTGGCCGGGGTGTCGCCGTATTCGGCGGCCACCAGGCGCAGCGTGCCGCCGTCCCCGGAGCCGCCGTCGGAACCTCCGCAGCCGGACAGCGGTACCAGCAGACCGAGCACGGCGGCCGAGGCGGCCGGGCCGAACAATTTTCTTCGCACGGGTGGATTCCCCTGATTTTCTTTTGAGTCCCGTTATTACTTATGAGTTGCTCCGGGCTGGGGTGTCCCGCCGTGGCCCGTTGGCCGGAATTCTCTCCTGACCGTGGGGTGGCTGATTCCATTGGGGCGGCAGTTGTGTTCAATGCTCCAAGCGCGGCTATTCCCTCTGGTGTTTTCCGATATGTGATCGTCAAATCGGACGCGCGTAGACATGGGGAGACATGCCGAAAAGCCCGTTTCCGGCCAGGAAACGGGCTGAAGGGTGTCCGGAAATATCTAGTCGGCGAACTCGCCCGCGTACGGGTCGGGCTCACCCGTTTCGGGGTTGCGGCCCTCCTGCCAGCGGCGCTGGGCCTTGCGCCAGTGCACGAAGCTCAGGTGCCCGGCGTCCCAGAAGGTGATGCTGACCGGGCTCACGTCGAACTCGTCCGAGCACAGCAGCAGCAGGAACTCGGCCATGCCGTACGGGTGCACCGCGAAGGAATCGGCGGTGTGCCGCCCGACGACCAGGACCGGCCACCGGTCCGGATCGGCGTCGGAGGTCAGCCAGCACAGGATGTCCGACCCGCCGGTCACCCCCCAGGCGATGATCGACTCCGGGTCCACGTCGAAGGCGGCCCGGCCGCCCTCCGCCTCCCACACCTGACGGGCGTTGGCGGTCTCCTCGGCCATCTCCGCCGGATCCCACTGGAGCCCCGGCTTCGGCAGCGGCAGCAGCACGCTGGCCTCGCCGTTGATGGAACCCGCGCCGAACCGCCCCATGAAGGCGATGTAGTCCGCCGGGAACCGGGTCCCCCAGACGGCCTCCGCCGCCTGCCAGTCGATGTCCTCGTCGGCGCCGTGCGTCGCCGGCATGATCTGCTCCAGCGCCTTGATCCGCGCGTTCTCCGTCATGCCGCTCCCCTGCCACCCCAGCTCAACCGCCCCAACCTACCGCCCGTGAGCCCCTGCCCCTAGATCGTGTCGCCAAAGTCCTGTCCCAGGGGGAGTCGCGCGGGCCGGCGAGGGCTCAGCGCGGGTTCAGCGCGGGCTCAGGTCCACGCGGACGCCCGGGCGCAGTCCCCAGCGCGCCATCGCGCCCGCCTCGGCCTCCAGGACGTGCCGGGCCCGCGGCCGGGGCAGGCCGAGCCGCCCCGGCACCATCGTCCGTACGGCGAGCACCCCGAAGTTCCGGTCGAGGTAGGCCACGTCGATCGGGAAGCGCATCCGGAAGGTGTGCACGCTCGCCGCCGGCGTCAGCAGCAGGGCCCCCTCGATCCCGTCCCGCCCCAGCAGCCCCCGCGTCCGTGCCCGGTACGAGGCCGCCACCTCCAGACCCACCGTCACGTCCCCGGCCCGCAGCGTCCCGTGGCCGTCCGTCCAGTTCCCCATGCGGCCACCTTGCCGGGTCCGGGGGCGGCAGGGCCAGGGCGCGTGGGCCCCCGGGCCCATCCCCGCACCCCCGGTACGGCCTAACGTCACCGGATGGGCATCCTCGCGGCCATCCTCGCCGCCACCTACGGCGCGGCCGCCGGGCTCCTGCTGCCCCGCGCCGCGTACCGGCTCTCCGTACCGTCGCAGGAGCCCTGGCGGACGCACTGCCCGGACGGGCACCCCGTCCCCGGCTGGCTGGGCCCCGCCCGGTGCGCGGAACACCGCTGCGGCGCCCTCCGGAACCGGGCCGCCACGGCCGCCGCCGTCACCGCCGCGGTCTGCGCCGCCCTCGCCGCCGCCGCGGGACCCCGCCCCGAGACCGGCGTCTTCGTCGCCCTCGCGCCGGTGCTCGTCCTGCTGGCCCTCGTCGACCTCGCGGTGCACCGGCTCCCCGACGTCCTCACCCTCCCGCTCGCCGCCGCCACCGCCGCCCTCCTCGGGGCGGCGGCCCTGCTTCCCGGCGCCGCCGGATCGTGGCGGCTCGCGCTGCTGGGCGGGGGCGCGCTCGCGGCGGCGTACCTCGTGCTGTTCCTGATCAACCCCGCCGGGATGGGCCTCGGCGACGTCAAGCTCGCGCTTCCCCTGGGGGTCGCTCTTGGGTGGTACGGGTGGGGGGTATGGGCGGCCGGGGCGTTCCTGGGCTTCCTCTACGGGGCCCTGTACGGGCTCGCCCTAGTGCTGCGGGGGCGCGCGACCCGGAAGGCGGGCTTCGCGTTCGGGCCCTTCATGACGGCCGGAGCACTCACCGGAGTGCTGCTGGGCGGATTCGGAGCGTAATCATCTCGCGCCAATGCACGCAGCATGCTTTACGAAGGGTTATGGTGGAACCCCCCCCTCGGGCCGGTCCGTATCCCCCCCACGGACCGGCCCGTTTTTCGTTCCCGCCGCCCCGCGGTCAAGCGGGCGACATCGCCGCAGGTCAGCCGCGTTGGGCCCAGATGTTGGTGCCGGGGGTGGAAACGGCGAAGGAGTCGATCTCCTTCAACTCCTGCTCCGACAGCGGCGCACCCGCCAGCGCGGCCAGGTTCTCCTCCAGCTGCTTCACGCTCGACGCGCCGATCAGCGCCGACGTCATCCGGTCGTCCCGCAGCACCCACTTGAGCGCCAGCTGCGCCAGCGACTGCCCGCGCCGCGCGGCGATCTCGTTCAGCCCGTTCAGGCGCCGGACGACGTCTTCCGAGAGCAGCGCCGGGTTCAGGGACTTGCCCTGGGTGGCCCGCGAGCCCTCCGGGATCTCCTTCAGGTACTTGCCGGTCAGCAGCCCCTGCGCGAGCGGCGCGAAGGAGATGCAGCCCATGCCGGCCTCCTCCAGGGTGTCCAGCAGCGCGTCCTCCTCCGTCCAGCGGTTGATCATGGAGTACGAGGGCTGGTGGATCAGCGGCCGCACGCCCATGCCGGTCAGGATCCGGGCGGCCTCGGCCGTCTGCTCGGCGGTGTAGGAGGAGACGCCCACGTACAGCGCCTTGCCCTGCTGGACCGCGGACGCGAGCGCGCCCATGGTCTCCTCCAGCGGGGTCTCCGGGTCGAAGCGGTGCGAGTAGAAGACGTCGACGTAGTCCACGCCCATCCGCTTCAGCGAGGCGTCGAGCGAGCCGAGCAGGTACTTGCGGCTGCCCCACTCGCCGTAGGGGCCGGGGTGCATGAAGTAGCCGGCCTTGGTGGAGAGCACCAGTTCCTCGCGGTGGGCCGCGAAGTCCTGGGCGAAGATCTTGCCGAAGTTCAGCTCGGCCGAGCCCGGGGGCGGGCCGTAGTTGTTGGCCAGGTCGAAGTGGGTCACACCGAGGTCGAAGGCGCGCCGCAGGATCGCCCGCTGGGACTCCAGGGACCGGTCGTCACCGAAGTTGTGCCAGAGGCCGAGGGAGACGGCGGGGAGCTTGAGGCCGCTGCGGCCGGTGCGGCGGTACTCCATGGAGTCGTAGCGCGAGGGCTCTGCCCGATAGGGATTGGTATCAGTCACGATGTCCTCCCTATCACGGACTTGTGACAGACCGAGTTGGGTACCCGATCCCGCCGCGCAGTAATGTGGCCGACTCGGGGGAGACCGCAATTCGCACGGGGGCATTGCACGGAGGGGCTCGAAGATCGTGAAGCTGCGCGACCTGGTGTACAGGCTCTACGCACGCCGGGTGGAAGGCCGCCTCGACCATGACGCGTCGCCCAAGCACATCGGCGTCATCCTGGACGGGAACCGGCGCTGGGCCAAGGCGTCCGGAGGCACGACGGAGCAGGGCCACCAGGCCGGGGCCGACAAGATCTCGGAGATGCTGGGCTGGTGCACCGAGACGGACGTCGAGGTCGTCACCCTGTGGATGCTCTCCACGGACAACCTGGACCGGCCGGAGGTCGAGCTCCGCCCGCTGCTCAACATCATCGAGAACACGGTCCGGGGCCTCGCGGCGGACGGCCGCTGGCGCGTCCACCACGTCGGCAACCTGGACATCCTGCCCGCCCGGACCCAGTCCGTGCTGAAGGAGGCCGAGCAGGCCACGCACGACGTCAGCGGGATACTCGTCAACGTCGCCGTCGGCTACGGCGGCCGCCAGGAGATCGCCGACGCGGTCCGCTCGCTGCTGCTGGAGCACGCCGAGAAGGGCACCTCCTTCGAGGAGCTCGCCGAGGTCCTGGACATCGACCACATCGCGGAGCACCTGTACACCCGCGGCCAGCCCGACCCGGACCTGGTCATCCGCACCAGCGGCGAGCAGCGGCTGTCCGGATTCATGCTGTGGCAGAGCGCCCACTCCGAGTACTACTTCTGCGAAGTCTTCTGGCCGGCCTTCCGCAAGGTCGACTTCCTGCGCGCGCTGCGCGACTACGCCGCCCGGCACCGGCGCTACGGCACCTGATCCCCGGGCGGCAGGTTCCCCGGCGGCTGACGCCCCCTCGGTCCGCCGGTATCCCCTCTGTCCCCGTTCGTCCCCCGCGCAAGGCCTTCACCAGGACTTCACCGAGCGTCCGTCATATGCCATGGCATGGCCGCGCACGTTCGAGGGCATAACCCTGGCAGGTCGACGTCCGATCCACGGGTGTCGAGTCTCAGCGGACGGCACAGGGCCGTCCGCCCGGGAGGCCCTTTGCACCAGGACGCGCGTGCGGTTCGCACGGACGGATTGGAGGGCCGGAAAACGGCCCTTGCACTGGCGCCGTTGACCGGTCCGGTCTTCATGGCCCGACCTCTTCCGAGGGGGTACGTCCTTCCGTGGTGACCAGCACAAAGCGCCGCCTGCCCGACAGGCGGACCTACGTCCTCGACACCAGCGTCCTGCTGGCAGACCCCAACGCGATCAAGCGCTTCGACGAGCACGAGGTCGTGCTCCCGATCGTGGTGATCACCGAGCTGGAGGCAAAGAGGCACCATCCCGAACTCGGCTACTTCGCGCGCCAGGCCCTGCGCCTGCTCGACGACTTCCGGGTCCGGTACGGACGTCTCGACGCCCCCATCCCGCTGGGCGATCTGGGTGGCACGCTGCGCGTCGAGCTCAACCACTCCGACCCGGGCGTCCTGCCCGCCGGCTTCCGGCTGGGGGACAACGACTCGCGGATCCTCGCGGTCGCCCGCAACCTCCAGGCCGAGGGCTACGACGTCACGGTCGTGTCGAAGGACCTCCCCCTGCGCATCAAGGCCTCCTCCGTGGGGCTGCTCGCGGAGGAGTACCGGGCCGAGCTCGCCATCACGGACGCCGGCTGGACCGGCATGAGCGAGCTCGCCCTCTCCGGGGAGCAGGTCGACCTCCTCTACTCCGAGGAACGGCTCTACGTACCGGAGGCCGCGGAGCTGCCCGTGCACACCGGGCTGGTCCTCCAGTCCGAGCGCGGCAAGGCCCTGGGCCGGGTCACCGCCGACGGCAACGTACGGCTCGTGAAGGGAGACCGCGAGGCCTTCGGGCTGCACGGCCGCAGTGCCGAGCAGCGCATCGCCCTCGACCTGCTGCTCGACCCGGAGATCGGGATCATCTCCATGGGCGGCCGGGCCGGCACCGGCAAGTCGGCGCTGGCCCTGTGCGCCGGCCTGGAGGCGGTGCTGGAGCGGAGGCAGCATCAGAAGGTGATGGTCTTCCGGCCGCTGTACGCGGTCGGCGGCCAGGACCTCGGCTACCTGCCCGGGGACGCCTCCGAGAAGATGAGCCCCTGGGCGCAGGCGGTCTTCGACACCCTCTCGGCGGTCGCCGGGCGCGACGTCATCGAGGAAGTGCTGGGCCGCGGCATGCTGGAGGTCCTGCCGCTCACCCACATCCGCGGCCGTTCCCTGCACGACGCCTTCGTGATCGTGGACGAGGCCCAGTCCCTGGAGCGCAACGTCCTCCTGACGGTGCTCTCCAGGATCGGCGCCAACTCGCGGGTCGTCCTGACCCACGACGTCGCCCAGCGGGACAACCTGAGGGTCGGCCGGTACGACGGAGTCGTCGCCGTCGTCGAGAAGCTGAAGGGGCATCCGCTGTTCGCGCACATCACGCTGACCCGCTCCGAGCGCTCCCCGATCGCCGCGCTGGTCACGGAAATGCTGGAGACACTCTGATACCGAACGGGTCAAAAACCCCATAGCGGAGAGATGAGTTGGCGCCGCCCGGCAAAAGGCCCAGAGCCTAGCCGGGCGGCGCCGCGCTGCACAGCCCTTTGTCCGAAACAGCGGAGCCCCCGCAGGTGTGACCTTTCCCACGCAACGCGGAATTGCCCTGCGGCGTCGAGGTCCGGCAGAGTCTGTTTTCCGTCAGGCCCCGCATACGGCACACCTGTATCTCTCGTGAGGTACGCGCAGCACCACAACTCCAGAACCGTTGGCCGTATGCCGCCCGAGCACCACGCGGCAGCTCCCGCAGGGGAGTTGCCCACGGGCCCGCGCCTCCAGTGACCGCACCACCACGGAGGCCAGTGTCGAGGGGCACTCTTGCGCCCGCTCGGTCACTGCGGACGCTGCTGGAAGGACACCGTGTGAGCCGGATCTCGGTCCGGGGGTTCGCAGTGGCTTCGGCCACCGCGGTCACCACCGTCGGCGCAGTCGTGGGCGTTGCCACGGGCGACTCCTCCTCGAACGACCTCGAGACGACCGCTTCCGGCGCGACTCTCCTCGCTGAAATCCCGGTCGGCGACCAGGCCGAGGTCCAGAGCGCCTCCCTGGCCCAGCAGGCCGACTCCATCGCCCACGCCGCCGACGCCGACGCCAAGCGCTCGACGGAGGAGGCCGCCCGTCTCCAGGCCGCCGAGGACGCCAAGTCCAAGAAGGCGGAGGCCGAGAAGGCCGACAAGGCGAAGAAGGACAAGGAGAAGGCCGACCTCGAAGCGAAGGCGAAGGCCGAGCGCGACGAGGAGGGCGAGACCGCGAGCCGGTCCGCCTCCCGTGACGCGGGCGACTTCCCCGTCCAGGGCTCCTACACGGTCGCCCAGGTCAAGGCCATGGCCCAGCAGATGGTCCCGGCCGGGCAGTTCCAGTGCTTCTCCAACATCATCAACCACGAGTCCACCTGGAACTACAAGGCGGTGAACGCCTCCTCGGGCGCTTACGGTCTGGTCCAGGCGCTCCCCGGTACGAAGATGGCCTCGGCCGGTGCCGACTGGCGCACCAACCCGGCCACCCAGATCAAGTGGGGCCTGAACTACATGAACGAGCGCTACGGCAGCCCCTGCGGCGCCTGGAGCTTCTGGCAGGCCAACAACTGGTACTAGGTCACAGGCCGCCACCCGGCTCCGGGGAGCCCCGCACCGTCCTACGGTGCGGGGCTCCTCGCGTGTACGGTCGTGCGGGGCGGCCGAACAGGGCGCGCCGACGCGGTGGGCGGGGGGAAGGGAACGACATGGCGAAGAGGGCAGGCTGGCTCGGCCGGCTCGGGAGCAGACTGAGCCGGATGGAGGCACGGCTGGACGAACGGCGTGCCGAGGTCGAGGCCGAGGCCGCCGGAGACCCGCCGCTGCCCACCCCCGTGGTGACCGCCGGGACGCCCGTCCCCGCGGCGCGGGTCACGGCCGGTCAGCCGGGGCCGCCCGAACGTCCCGACCCGGTCAGCGTCATCCCGTGGGGGGTGCGCGTCGCCGCCGAGGCCAGCTGGCGGCTGCTGCTGCTCGCCGGGCTGCTGTGGGTGCTGATGAAGGTGATCAGCGAAGTGCGCCTGGTCGTCCTCGCCTTCGCCGCCGCGATGCTGGTGACCGCGCTCCTCCAGCCGTTCGTGGTCCGGCTGCGCCGGCTCGGGCTGCCGCGCGGGCTGGCCACCGCCGTGACGGCGATCCTCGGGTTCGTCGTGATCGGCCTCGTGGGCTGGTTCGTGGTCTGGCAGGTGATGGAGAACCTCGACGACCTGTCCAACCGGGTTCGCGAGGGGATCAACGAACTCAAGACCTGGGCACTGGACAGTCCGTTCCACGTGACCGAGAAGCAGATCAACGACATCGCGAAGAACCTCAGCGAGACCATCGGCACGAACACCGAGCAGATCACCTCCGCCGGGCTCCAGGGCGTGACGGTGCTCGTCGAGGTGCTGACGGGCATGCTGCTCGCGATGTTCTCCACGCTCTTCCTGCTCTACGACGGCAAGAAGATCTGGACCTGGGTGCTCGGACTGGTCCCGGCCGCGGCGCGTCCCGGAGTCGCGGGCGCAGGTCCCCGCGCCTGGCGCACGCTGACCGCGTACGTGCGCGGCACGGTGCTGGTGGCCCTCATCGACGCCGTCTTCATCGGCCTCGGGCTGTACTTCCTGAACGTCACCATGGCCGTGCCGCTGGCCGTGTTCATCTTCCTGTTCGCCTTCATCCCGCTGGTCGGCGCCGTGATCTCCGGGGCGCTGGCGGTGGTCGTGGCGCTGGTGACGGAGGGTCCGTTCACCGCGCTGATGGTCGTCCTCGTGGTGCTGGCGGTGCAGCAGATCGAGGGGCACGTCCTGCAGCCCTTCATCCTGGGCCGGGCGGTACGGGTGCACCCCCTCGCGGTGGTGCTCGCGGTCGCGGCGGGCGGGATGGTCGCGGGCATCGGCGGAGCGGTGGTCGCCGTACCGCTGGCCGCCGTCACCAACACGGTGGTCGGCTACCTGAAGGCCTACTCCCGCGAGCAGCGCGGGCTGGTGGCCTCCGTCGGCCCGGCGCCGCACGGGGCCACGGCGGTGGAGGTGGCCGTACGGGAGGCCGGGGATGATCAGCGAGCCTGAGCTCGAAGGGGAGTGGACCTCCGACCGCCCGGCCGAGGTGGCCCGGCCGCCCGGGGCCGGGGCCGGGGACGGGGCCGGGAACGGTCCGGACGGCGGGCGGGGGACCGGCCGGCCCTGGCTGTGGGCCCTGGGCGGGGCGGTGCTGGCCTCTGCGGTGTGGGCGGGGACCCTGGTCGCACAGGATCGTTTCTCCAACGGGCCGCCGATTGCCTACCGGCACGCGGAGGACCTGTGCAAGGAGGCCCCGATGAAGGCGCTCGGCGGGGTGGCCGGAGGGTTCGACGACAGCAGGCCTGCCCACGGCGAGGGCCCCGCCCTGGACTGGGCGTACTGCGGGCTCTCCACCCGGTGGGACGAGGGGCGGGTCTCCTACCAGGCCCAGCTGATGGTCGAGTTGCACAAGAAGACGGACCCGGGGACGGAGTTCGGGGCGGGCCCCGGGGGCGACCCCGACCGGAGCCGGGAGCTCGTCGAGGTCCAGCAGGTCCCCGGGCTCGGGGAGCGGGCGCTGTTCTACCGGCACGTGGACGTGCCCCGGCTCCAGGTGCTCGACGGCGGCGCGGTCTTCACGCTCAGCGTCGCCACGTGGCGGGAGACCGACGAACCCGAGCCCGACGAGGACGCGGTCACCGCCGCGATGATCGAGGACGTACGGGCGCTCATGGCCCGGCTGAAGAAGTGAACGCACGGGGCCCCCGCGGCCGGGAAACGGCTGCGGGGGCCCCGTCGCGTACGGTGCGAGGTCACTCGGCGGCGAGGACGGCCTCCGCGTCGAGGGTGACGGCGACGGCCTGGATCACCGAGGCGATCTTGAAGGCCTCCTGGACCGTCTCGCGGTCGACACCGGCCTTGCGCAGGACCTGCTCGTGCGAGTCCAGGCACTGGCCGCAGCCGTTGACCGCGGAGACCGCGAGCGACCACAGCTCGAAGTCGACCTTCTCCACGCCGGGGTTGCCGATGACGTTCATCCGCAGGCCCGCGCGCAGCGTGCCGTACTCCGGGTCGGAGAGCAGGTGGCGCGTCCGGTAGAAGACGTTGTTCATCGCCATGACCGCCGCGGCGGACTTGGCGGCGGTGTACGCCTCCGGGGACAGCGCCGCCTTCGCCTCCGGCTCCAGCTCACGCAGGACGCGCGGGGAGCGGGCCGCGATGGCGCAGGCGAGGACGGTGCCCCACAGCTGCTGCTGCGAGAGCTTGCCGTTGCTGTCGGCGTTCCCGATGACCGAACCGAGGTTCAGCTTCAGGTCCTTGGCGAAGTCCGGTATGGCCGACTTGAGGGAGTCGAGGGACATCCGTCACTCACCGGCCAGCAGCGCGCCGGCGTCGAGGGTGTTCTCGCCCTTGGTCCAGTTGCAGGGGCACAGCTCGTCGGTCTGCAGGGCGTCGAGGACCCGCAGGACCTCCTTGGGGTTACGGCCGACGGAACCGGCGGTCACCATCGAGAACTGGATCTCGTTGTTCTGGTCGACGATGAAGACGGCGCGCTGGGCGAAGCCGTCCTCGCCCTGGACGCCGCAGGCCTGCATGAGCTCGTGCTTCGAGTCGGCCAGCATCGGGAAGGGCAGGTCACGCAGGTCGGCGTGGTCCTTGCGCCAGGCGTGGTGGACGAACTCGGAGTCGCCGGAGACGCCGAGCACCTGGGCGTCGCGGTCGAGGAACTCCTCGTTCAGCTTGCCGAAGGCGGCGATCTCGGTCGGGCAGACGAAGGTGAAGTCCTTCGGCCAGAAGAACACCACGCGCCACTTGCCCTCGTAGGTCTTGTGGTCGATCTGGGCGAACTCGTCACCGGCGTCGAGCGAGACGCAGGCGGTCAGATCGTAGGTGGGGAACTTGTCACCGACAGTGAGCACGAACTCTCCTTGCGAAATGGAAAGTGACCCTTTTGGGGGCTTTCCGAAGGGGTTGGACGGATCTCACATGCTGGCACAGCTGCATTGATTACGGAAATAGCTAGTCTTGTGTCGGGTGATCGGAGGTACCTATCAGTGGCTGTCAGTAGTAGAGGACCGAAGCAGCCGACGCTGGCGCAGCTGCGCGCCTTCGCGGCGGTGGCGGAGCACCTGCACTTCCGGGACGCCGCCGCGGCCATCGGCATGAGCCAGCCCGCGCTGTCCGGGGCCGTCTCCGCGCTGGAGGAGGCCCTCGGGGTGCAGCTGCTGGAGCGCACCACCCGCAAGGTGCTGCTCTCCCCGGCGGGCGAGCGGATCGCCGTCCGGGCGCGGGGCGTGCTCGACGCGATGGGCGGGCTGCTGGAGGAGGCCGAGGCGGTACGGGCCCCCTTCACCGGGATCCTGCGGCTCGGGGTGATCCCCACGGTGGCCCCGTACCTCCTGCCGACCGTGCTCGGGCTGTTCCAGCGCCGCTACCCCCGGATGGACCTCCAGGTGCACGAGGAGCAGACGGCCTCGCTGCTGGAGGGCCTCTCGGGCGGCCGGCTGGACCTGCTGCTGCTCGCGGTCCCGCTCGGCGTCCCCGGGGTCACCGAACTGCCCGTGTTCGACGAGGACTTCGTCCTGCTCGCGCCCCGGGACCATCCGCTGGCCGGGCGCCGGGACATCCCGCGCGAGGAACTGCGCGGGCTCCAGCTGCTGCTGCTCGACGAGGGGCACTGCCTGCGCGACCAGGCCCTGGACATCTGCCGCGACGCCGGCCGTACGGTCGGGGCCGACGTCACCACGACCGCCGCCGGGCTGTCCACGCTCGTCCAGCTGGTCGCGGGCGGGCTGGGGGTGACCCTGCTGCCCCGCACCGCGCTGCGGCTGGAGACCGCCCGCAACGAGCACCTGTCCACGGGGTACTTCGCCGAGCCGGCCCCCTCGCGGCGCATCGCCCTGGCCATCCGCACCGGCACGGCCCGCCAGGAGGAGTTCCGGGCGATCGCGGCCGCGCTGCGCGAGGCGGTGCGCCCGCTCCCGGTGTGGCCCACCGACTGAGGGGCCGGCCGGTGGGCCCGGGGACCGGCGTCCGGGCTCGCGGTCGGGACTCCGCGGTCGGCACTCCGCGGTCAGGAGTCCGGTGTGCTGCGCGGGCGGCCGCGCGGGCGGATCGGGGCCGCTCCGCCCGGCAGCCGGCCGGAGTCGGCGAGCGCCCTGCGCAGCAGGAACTCGATCTGCGCGTTCGCGCTGCGCAGTTCCTCCCCCGCCCAGCGGGCGAGGGCGTCGTACACCTGGGGGTCGAGGCGCAGCAGCACCTGCTTGCGCGCCTGCTTGCCGGCCCGGGGTGGCTGCTCCTGGCTCCCGGCCCGGCCCCGGTCCGGCTCCGGGGCGTCCGGCTCGCCGCCGGGCCGCGTGCCGCCGGCGGGGCTCACTGGTAGAGGGTGCCCGCGTTGATGACCGGCTGGGCCGCGCGGTCGCCGCACAGGACCACCATCAGGTTCGACACCATGGAGGCCTTGCGTTCGGGGTCCAGGTCCACGATCTCCTCCTCCGCCAGGCGGGTGAGGGCGAGCTCCACCATCCCGACGGCGCCCTCGACGATCTGCTTGCGGGCCGCCACGACCGCCCCGGCCTGCTGGCGCTGGAGCATCGCGGAGGCGATCTCCGGAGCGTACGCGAGATGCGTGAACCGGGACTCGATGATGTGCACGCCGGCGGCCTCGACGCGGGTCGCCAGCTCGGCGGCGAGCTTCTCGGTGATCTCCTCGGCGTTGCCGCGCAGGGAGAGGCCGCCCTCGTCGTGGGAGTCGTAGGGGTACTCGATGGCGATGTGGCGCACGGCCGCCTCGGTCTGCGTCTCGACGAACTCGGTGAAGTCCTCGACCTCGAAGACCGCCCGGGCGGTGTCGGCGACCCGCCAGACCACGACCGCCGCCAGCTCGATCGGATTGCCGTACGCGTCGTTGACCTTCAGGACGGCCGTCTCGTGGTTGCGCACCCGGGTGGAGATCTTCTCGCGGGAGGTGAACGGGTTGACCCAGCGCAGTCCGTCCGCCCGGATGGTGCCCCGGTAGCGGCCGAACAGCTGGACCACCCGGGCCTCGCCCGGAGCCACGGTGTTCAGTCCGCTCATGGCGATGATCGAGGCGAGGACCAGCAGGACGCCCAGCGGGATCACGGAGGCCTGGACCGCGACGGCGCCGGCCGTCGCGCCGAGGACGATCACCCCCACCCCGGCGGCCACGCCCACCAGACCGCCCAGCAGGGCCAGCCCGCCGCCGACGCTGTGTGCCGGGAACTCCCGTACGTCGCTCGGTCGCGTGCCCACGGCCGTCGCGTCCACTGTCGCTGTCATGGATTACCCCCGTTTGTCATTCCGCGTCCGGTCGAGGCCGACCGAAGCGCCTAGCAAAGTGATATCACTTTTTGCGGAGTCCGCAACCCTTCAGGCATCGTGAGCGTCGGTTCCATTGGAGTGGGTGCTGATTCTCACGTCCGAATTGACCGGTATTGATCAGGGTTGACCAACCTTTGTCACAGCCTGCGGTGTTAGTTTTCTGAGCTGACGTCGGGGGGGTAATCGAGCGGAGCGGGAGCGATGGGCCGAGCAGAAGCGCGACGAGCGCAGCAGCAGCGCGGTGCGCGGAAAACGCCGCGCGGGCGCGCCAATGGCAGCGCCGGCAGACCAACCGGCATACGCCGCTTCTTCACCTGGAAGAAGATCCTCGGCACGTTCCTCGGGCTGATCCTGCTCGGCATAGTCGGGGTGGTCATCCTCTACTTCTCCGTGGACGAGCCCACCGACCCGAACAAGACGGCGACGCTCCAGAGCAACACCTACAAGTTCGCCGACGGCTCCGTCATGGCCCGCACGGGCGACGTGAACCGCGAGATCCTCCCGATCGACAAGATCCCGGAGGACGTGCGCACCGCGTTCATCGCCATCGAGAACAAGTCCTTCTACAGCGACCGCGGCATCGACGTGATGGGCGTGGGCCGGGGCCTGTTCAACACCCTCCGGGGCAAGGGCACCGCGGGCGGCTCGACGATCACCCAGCAGTACGTCAAGAACTACTACCTGACGCAGGACCAGTCGCCCACCCGCAAGGTCCGGGAGCTCATCATCTCCCTCAAGGTCGACCAGCGCATGGAGAAGGACGACATCCTCGCCGGTTACCTCAACACCAACTTCTACGGCCGCAACGCCTACGGCATCCAGGCCGCCGCCCAGGCCTTCTACGGCGTGGACGCCGAGAAGCTCACCCTGGAACAGGGCGCCTACCTCGCCGCCGTCATCCAGGCCCCCAGCCAGTACGACTGGGCGACCGCCGGGCCCAACGGCAAGCGGCTCGTCATGATCCGCTTCAACGCCGTCCTCGACAACATGGTCGAGATGGGCAAGCTGGACGAGGCCAAGCGCAAGACCCTGAAGTTCCAGGAGCCCATCAAGCCGAAGACCCGCCCGGGCCTGGAAGGCCAGAAGGGCTACCTGGTCCAGGCCGCCGAGGCCGAGATGAACAAGCAGAACATCACGGACGCCGACATCGCGGCCGGCGGCTGGACGATCACGCTCAACATCGACAAGAAGAAGCAGGCCGCGCTGGAGAAGGCGGTCCAGGACGAGCTGGAGTCCAAGCTCGACCGCAAGGACCCCAAGAGCCGTCCCCAGGACCAGAGCGTCCAGGCCGGCGCCACCTCCGTCGACCCCAAGACCGGCGCGATCGTCGCGATGTACGGCGGTACGGGACTGGCCGACAAGGACCAGAGCAACGCCCTGCGCACCGACTACCAGCCGGGCTCGACCTTCAAGCCGATCGTGCTGGCCTCCGCCATGGAGACCGGGGCGACGACGCAGGACGGCAAGGAGATCACTCCCAACGCCCTGTACGACGGCACCAGCAAGCGCAAGGTGGTCGGCAGCGACGTCCCGTTCAACCCGCAGAACCAGGACGACATCAACTACGGCGAGCCGATGATGACGGTGCAGGAGGCCACGAACTCCTCCGTCAACTCGGTGTACGCGCAGATGATCGTCGACGCCAAGCCGAAGAACGTGAAGAAGACCGCGCTCCAGCTCGGCATGGTGGACCGCAAGGGCTGGCCGGACGACCAGCCGGCCATGTCGCTGGGCACGATGAGCGCCAACACCGTCGAGATGGCCGCCGTCTACGCCACCTTCGACAACCACGGCAAGAAGGTCACCCCGACCATCATCAAGACGGCCGAGCACAAGGACGGCGAGTTCAAGCCGGTCCAGCCCATCGGCGGCCAGGCGATCTCCCGCCAGACCGCCGACACGGTCACCAAGGTGCTCACCGGCGTCGTCGCCGAGGGTTCGGGCCAGGCCGTGCGCAGCGGCGCCTACGAGGCCGCCGGCAAGACCGGTACCGCCGAGCTGAACGTCGCCGCCTGGTTCACCGGGTACACCCCGGAACTGGTCACCGTCGTCGCGATGTTCGGCGAGGACCCCAACAGCCACAAGCAGGTCACCCTGACGGGTACGGCCGGCAAGGGCCGCGCGGGCGGTTCCAGCTTCCCCGCCGAGATCTGGAAGGCCTACACGCTCGCCGCGCTCAAGGGCGTCGACACGGCCGAGTTCCAGCTGACGGAGGCCCGGATGGGCGTCCCGGTCGCCCCGAGCCGCAGCGCGACCACGCCCGCCCCCTCCGGCTCGTCCTCCTCGCCGGCGCCGAGCACCAGCTCCAGCCGGCCGTCGAACACCCCGGACCCGACGCGCAGCAGCGGCAAGCCGGATCCCTCGGGCAGCAAGGACCCGACGGCGCCGACGAAGGACCCGACGAAGACCGCCGACCCGACGAAGACGGCGGATCCGACGAGGTCGTTCATCTTCCCGCCCAACAGGCCGAACCCGCCGCAGCAGTAGCGGTACCGGCCCGCGGACACCGCCGCCCCGCAGCGATCACGCTGCGGGGCGGCGGTGCGTCCGGACGCCGTCGGCGCGGGTCAGGAGTCCTCGAACCGGGCGGCGATCCGGTCGCCGACGCCCTTGTCGACGTTGCGCCAGTACCGCAGGGCCCGCTCCAGGACGGGGCCGCTGACGCCGTCCGCCAAGTGCCCGGCGACGTTCGACACCAGCCGCTCCCGGGCCGCGTCGTCCAGCACCTCCCGGACCATCGTGCCCGGCTGGCCCCAGTCGTCGTCCTCCGCGCGCAGGGTGTACGCCTCCCGCACCATCTCGCCCGCCGTCGCCCAGCCGGCCGGCTCCCCGAAGCGGGCGGTGTCCGCCGCGGGGCCGCCGTAGGAGTTGGGAGCGTACGGGCGGGCCGCCGCCGAGGCCTCGAAGCGCATCGCGCCGTCCTTCGCGTACGAGGACACCTGCGACCGGGCCCGGTTCGGCGGCAGCTGGGCGTAGTTCGCGCCGATCCGGTACCGGTGCGTGTCCGGGTACGAGAACAGCCGGCCCAGCAGCATCTTGTCCGGCGACGGGCCGATGCCCGGCACCAGGTTCGAGGGCTCGAACGCGGCCTGCTCTATGTGGACGAAGTAGTCGTCCGGGTTCTTGTCCAGGGTCATCCGCCCGACCTCGATCAGCGGATAGTCCGCGTGCGGCCACACCTTGGTCAGGTCGAACGGGTTGAAGCGGTAGTCCGGCGCGTCCTCGAAGGGCATGACCTGCACCTTCAGGGTCCAGCTGGGCGGTTCGCCGCCCGCGATCGCCTCGGACAGGTCCCGCCGGTGGAAGTCGGGGTCCTCGCCCGCGATCCGGTCGGCGTCCGCCTGCGTCAGGAACTCGATGCCCTGGTCCGTCGTGAAGTGGTACTTCACCCAGAACTTCTGGCCGCCGCCGTTGACCCACAGGTAGGTGTGCGAGCCGTAACCGTTCATGTGCCGGTAGGACTTGGGGATCCCGCGGTCGCCCATCAGCCACGTCACCATGTGCGCGGACTCCGGGGACAGGGTCCAGAAGTCCCACTGCATGTCGTGGTCGCGCAGCCCGTTGTCGGGCCGGCGCTTCTGCGAGCGGATGAAGTCCTGGAACTTGCTCGGGTCACGGACGAAGAAGACCGGCGTGTTGTTGCCGACCAGGTCGTAGTTGCCGAACTCCGTGTAGAACTTCAGGGCGAACCCGCGCGGGTCCCGCCAGGTGTCGGGGGAGCCCTGCTCCCCGGCGACGGTGGAGAACCGGGCCAGCACCGGGGTCCGCCGCCCCGGCTGGAACAGGTCGGCCCGGGTGAACTGGCTGACGTCGTTGGTCACCTGGAAGACGCCGTACGCGCCCGACCCCTTGGCGTGCACCACCCGTTCGGGGACCCGTTCGCGGTTGAACTGGGCCATCTTCTCGATCAGGTAGTGGTCCTGGAGCAGGACCGGACCGTCCGGGCCGACGGTGAGCGAGTGCTCGTCGCTCTCCACCGGGATCCCGGCGTTGTTGGTCGTGTACGGGACCCTCTGCGCGTCCTGGGTCACGAGCGGCCTCCCCTGGGGGTCGGTGGGATCGGGCAGCCCCCCGGCTCACGCCGGAAGGCACCCTCCCGCGCCTACCCAGTCAACGCCGGTCATGCGCACCCGGCAACGGGAGCTCGAACCAGACGACCTTTCCGCTGCTCAGGCGGGTGGCGCCCCAGCGCCGGGCCAGCCGGTTGACGAGGAACAGGCCGCGCCCGCCCTCGTCGGTGTCCCGGGCCCGCCGCTGGCGCGGCAGCTGCGGCGAATCGTCCCCGACCTCGCAGCGCAACACGTCCGTGCGCAGCAGGCGCAGCGTCACGGGCCGCTCGGCGTACCGGACGGCGTTCGTGACCACCTCGCTCACCAGCAGCTCCAGGGAGTCGCTGAGGTCCTCCAGACCCCACCGGGTCAGCGCGCGCCGGGCGAACCGGCGCGCCCGGCCCGGAGCGGTCTCCTCCGGGTCCAGGAACCAGTACGCGACGTCGCTGGGCGCGATCCCGTCGAAGCGGGCCGCCAGCAGGGCGATGTCGTCGTCCCGGTCTCCGGGGCCGAGCATGTCCAGGACGTCGTCGCAGAGGGCCTCCAGCGGCGGCGGGTGGTCCAGCCCGGTCAGCTGGGCGGTGGTCGCCAGGCGTTCGCGGAGCTGCTCGATGCCGGTCCACACGTCCCGCAGCCGGGACTCCACCAGCCCGTCCGTGTACAGCAGCAGGGTGGCCCCGGCCGGGGCGTCCAGCTCCACGGCCTCGAAGTCCACGCCGCCTACGCCGATCGGGGCACCGGGCGGCACCCGCAGCACCTCGGCGCGGCCGCCCAGGTGCAGCAGCACCGGCGGCGGGTGGCCGGCGTTGGCGATGGTGATGCGGTGCGAGACCGGGTCGTAGACCGCGTACAGGCAGGTGGCCATCCGGTCCGAGCCCAGCCGCTGGGCCTGTTCGTCCAGGTGGTGCAGGACCTCCGCGGGCGGCAGGTCCAGCTGCGCCAGGGTCTGCGCGGTCGTACGGAGCTGGCCCATGATCGCGGCGGAGGTCATGGAGTGGCCCATGACGTCGCCGACGACCAGCGCCACCCGGCTGCCGGGCAGCGGTATGGCGTCGTACCAGTCCCCGCCGACCCGGGCCGTCTCGGCGGCCGGGAGGTAGCGGGAGGCGAGCCGGACCCCGGTGGGCTGGGGCAGGCTGTCGGGCAGCATCGTGCGCTGGAGCTCGTCGGCGATGTACGCCTCGCGGCCGTAGAGGACGGCCTTGTCGATGCCGAGCGCGGTGTGGGTGGCCAGCTGCGCGGCGACCAGCAGGTCGTTCTGCTCGAAGGCGTCCCGGTCCGGGGTGCGCAGGAAGACCGCCGCGCCGATCACCCGGCGGCGGCCCCGCAGGGGGGCCAGGATGGCCCGCTGGCCGCGCGGCACGGGGTGTTCGGACCCCAGCAGCTCCGGCAGCGCGTCCTTGGCGCCGGCGGCGGACCCGAAGACGGGGCGTACGCCGCGCAGCACCTCGGCGAGGGCCCCGCCGGGGCGGATCTCGCACAACTCGGCGGCCGGCAGGTCACCCTGCGGGCCGACCAGCGGGAGCTGGCTGAAGTCGAGCTCCCCGGCGGCTCCCGGGGCTCCCGCGCTCTCGCTCGCCCCGCTGTCGGTGAGATCGTCGATCGGCCGCAGCCGGTCGGTGCGCCGGAGCCTTAAAACGACCGGTCCGACGGGCCGCTCGTCGCCGACCGGGAGCGGGTCGCGCAGGTAGACGAGGATCGCGTCCGAGAACGTCGGCACGGTGGCCCGGCACAGGCCGAGCACGATCTCGTCGAGGTCGATGCCGCGCGCGATGCGGCGCGTCGCGGCGCCGACGAACCGCAGCCGGTCGCCCTCCCGGCGCGCCACGCCCGCCTCCGGGCCGGAGCCCGGTACCGGCGTACCGCCGCCGTGCCGTCCGGCGCCGACGGGCAGGGCGGTACCCGGCTCCCGGGGGGCCTCGGGAGCGCCCGGGGGCAGCAGGGGGGCCGTCCCGAGGGGAGCGCGGGGGCCGGGCGGCCCGCCGTGCCCCGGGACGGTGTCGGCCGGGTCGCGCCGGCCCGCGTTGCGGGCGGCCTCGCCGTCGCGGGTCCGCGCACCGCCGCCCGGACCCGGACCCGGGTCCGCCGCGCCGTGGCCGGCCGCGCGGGAGGCCCCGTCGGGCTGCCCGGAGCCGCCCGGGCCGGCCGCGGCGGTGCCGCGCGGCCGGGGGAGCTCGGCGCCGCCCTGGCCGGAGACCGGAACCTGCGCATGCGTGCGTACGGCCTCGGCGGCCGCGATCGGGGCCTTGCCGTGGCCTGCCTCGTCCGAACCTCCGCCGGAGGCACCGGCGGGCTGCGGGCCCTCCTGGGAGGTGGGATACTCCGTCACGCGTGGAATTCCGTCCGTTTGCGCTGGATGTGCGCTGCACTCAACTCGGTCAGTCGCGGTATACCCGCTCAGCGGCGGGGACACCTTCGCCCCCTGGTTCCGCGTCCCGCTCGTTACCTCTCGTTCTGCGTTGACCTCCGGTCAAGTCCCGGTCGCCGCAGGTCATTTGCGGTTGCGGGACCTGATGGCGGCCGCGCGCGCGACCGGCGGAGGACGATCCTACGTTTCAACCCCGGGGGCGCATCAAGGGTCTCATGAGGTCATATGCGCCGGGGTGCGGTCCCAGTCCTCGGGAAGAGGGGGGACGCCCCAGGCCGGATCGGGCCGCCATTCGGGCCAGCCGCCGGAGAACGGAGCCCCCCACGCCCGGATCACCTCCACCGCGGCGTGCCCCGCCTCCCGCACCCGCCGTGCCTGCTCCGGGTCCATCAGGCCGATCCGCTGCGCCTGCGCGAACTCGTCCTCGTCCAGCCACTTCCAGCTGCGGTCCGGGTAGACGGCGATGTCGAGGAAGTGGTCCTCGGAGTCGACCCCGCCGGCCCACCGGGCGCGGGGTTCCTCCAGGTTCACGTACCAGTTCTTGAACTGCCAGTCATGGTCCCAGAACAGCCACACCGACCACGGTTCCCCGGGCCGGGCCAGCTTCAGCACGCCCCCGCCGAACCAGCGCGACCGTACGGTGGTCCGCGGTGCGGTGTAGCGGGTGGCGAGCGGCTCCGCGTGCACGGAGGTGCCGTCCGCGAGGACCGGCTTGACGCATTCGGTGCCGGGCGCCATCCACACGGCCAGCAGCTCGTCGGTGTCCTGCACGACGGTCACCGGGCGGCAGATGTGGACCGGGCCCTTCAGGCCCGGGGCGTGGTCGCGGTAGCGCCAGAGGATCTGCTCTCCGGGCGTCCAGTGCGTGCCCCGCGTCCCGTCGCGCGCCTCGCCTCGCGCCGGGCCGCCCCCGGGCCTGAAGGTACCTGTCATGCGCAGATCTTAGGGCTGGCGCCCGTACGGTTGCTGCGGTGCAGGTCACGGAGGTGCCCGGGGACGGTAAACGACCGGATTCGGCCCCTGTCCGGGAACCGGTCAGGGCCGGGTCATCCGCAGGACGTCGAGCGCCTCGTCGAGTTGTCCGAGGGTGAGGTCGCCGCGCTCGACGTAGCCGGACTCCAGCACGACCTCGCGGATGGTCTTCCGTTCCGCGAGCGCCTTCTTGGCGACCTTGGCGGCCTCCTCGTAGCCGATCCAGCGGTTCAGCGGGGTCACCACGGAGGGCGAGGATTCGGCGTACTCCCTGGCACGCTCGGAGTTGGCGGTGATCCCGTCCACCGTGCGGTCGGCCAGGAGGCGGCTTCCGTTTCCGAGCAGGCGGATCGATTCGAGCAGGTTCCGGGCCATCACCGGGAGCATCACGTTGAGCTCGAAGTTGCCGGCGGCGCCCGCCACGGCGACCGTCGCGTCGTTCCCCATCACCTGGGCGGCGATCATCAGGACGGCCTCGGGGACGACCGGATTGACCTTTCCGGGCATGATCGAGGACCCCGGTTGCAGATCCGGGAGATTGATTTCGGCCAATCCCGTGCGCGGCCCGGAGGCCATCCAGCGCAGATCGTTGGAAATCTTGGTGAGTGATACGGCGACCGTCCGCAGCATTCCGGAGGTTTCCACGAGCGCGTCCCGCGCGCCCTGCGCCTCGAAGTGGTTGCGGGCCTCGGTCAGCGGCAGCCCCGTGGCCGCGGCCACTTCCGCGATCACGGCGGCGGAGAAACCGGGCGGGGTGTTGATCCCGGTGCCGACGGCCGTGCCGCCCAGCGGCAGTTCGGCCAGCCGGGGCAGCGCCGACCGCAGTCGCTCGATGCCGTAGCGGACCTGGATGGCGTACCCGCCGAACTCCTGGCCCAGGGTGACGGGAGTGGCGTCCATCAGGTGCGTGCGCCCGGCCTTGACCACGGTGGCGAACTCGGCCTCCTTGCGCTCCAGCGCCTCCGCGAGGTGCTCCAGCGCCGGGATCAGCTCGCCGGTGACGGCGGCGGTGGCGGCGATGTGGATGGAGGACGGGAAGACGTCGTTGGAGCTCTGCGAGGCGTTGACGTGGTCGTTGGGGTGCACCTCGCGGCCCAGCCGCTCCGTGGCGAGGGTGGCGATCACCTCGTTCGCGTTCATGTTGGACGAGGTCCCGGAGCCCGTCTGGAAGACGTCGACGGGGAAATGGGCGTCCCAACGGCCGTCCGCGACCTCCACGGCGGCGGACCGGACGGCCTCCGCGAGCTCCGCGTCCACCACGCCCAGGCGGGCGTTCACCACGGCGGCGGCGGCCTTGATCCGGGCCAGGGCGGCGATGTGGGCGCGCTCCAGACGCTGGCCCGAGAGCGGGAAGTTCTCCACCGCGCGCTGGGTCTGCGCGCGCCACTTGGCGTGGGCGGGTACCCGTACGTCACCCATCGAGTCGTGTTCGATCCGGAACGCTTCGGGCTGCTGATCTTCGGTCATGTTCGTGACCTCCTCAAAAAGTTGAGCAATTGTCTTGTTCGAAGTGTTCCCAACTCCCCTACCCACCAGTAAATACCGTGGGTAACACCGACTTCGGGGAGGCGTTCATGGCACGTGCGCGTACGAAATCCAGGCTCAGATCTACCGTCGTCTCGGTCGCGGCGATCGCGGCCGCCCTCGGGGGCGTCACCGCCGTCACCCCCATGGCCCAGGCGGCCCCGGCCGCCGGAGTCTCCGTCACCCCCCTGCCGCCGGAGCTGGAGGCGGTCCGGGCCGCCGAGGCCACCCGGATCTACGGCGACCCGGCGATCCGCCCGCCCGCCCAGCGCAAGACCGGTCTCATCTCGCTCGGCGACAGCGAGATCTCCGGCGAGGGCGTCGGCAACTACGACCCCGCGACGAACACGCCGTCCAACCAGTGCCACCGCTCGCCCGACGCGGCGATCCACCGCACCGGCATCCAGGCCGACCTGACCTTCAACGTGGCCTGCTCCGGCGGCTACACGGGCAACATCAGGATCGGCGGCAGCAAGCAGTACGCGGACGAGCTGGTCCAGAGCGACAGCCTGGCCATCAAAGCACGCAACACGAAGATCAAGATGGTGTTGCTGGTCGCCGGTGCCAACGACGACCTCCAGTTCGGCCCCGTCATGACCGACTGCGTGACCCGCTGGGTGCTCAGCCAGGGCACCTGCGAACCCAAGTACGCCCCCGGCTGGCAGGCCCGTGTCGACGGCCTCAAGCCCAAGGTGGAGTCCACCGTCGCGGACCTGAAGACCGTCATGCGCGACGCGGGCTACGCCGACTCCGACTACAAGCTCGTCGTCATGGGCTACCCCAGCCCCATCGGCCCCGACTTCAACGACAACCCGAACTTCCCCGGCAAGCTCCCCGGCGGCTGCGCCGGCTACGACTCCGACGCCACCTGGGGCCGCAACCACGCCGTGCCCACCTTCGAGAAGGGCATGCGCGCGGCCGCCCGCGACGCGGGCGCGCTCTACCTGGACAACTCGCGCCTCTTCCACGGCCACGAGGTGTGCATGGAGGACACCTGGGCCCGCGGGCTCTACCTGGACCTCGGCGACCACTTCCCGTGGGACGAGAACACCGCCCGGCAGTCCTTCCACCCCAACTACCGCGGCCACGGCGCCTTCGCGTCCTGCCTCACCCAGTTCTACGCCTCCGGCCTGCGCGAGGCCTCCTGCGCCGACCCGGCGAGCACCGGGACCCCCGTCCTCCAGGCCGGGGCCTGGGACGACCTGTACGCGCCCCTGAAGAGCGAGGCGACGGGCAACTGCCTCGACGCCTTCGGCGGCTCCAGCGCCAACGGCACCAAGGTGGTGGGCTGGGACTGCCACGGCGGCCGCAACCAGGGATGGTGGTACGACACCGTCCGCAAGTCGGTCCGCGTCGAGCTGACCCACGACCGCTGCCTGGACGTCCCCGGCGCCTCCTACGGCAACGGCACCGGCCTGGTCCTGTGGAACTGCCACGGCGGCGCCAACCAGCAGTTCGTCCGGGACGGCGCCACCCTGCGCCCCTCCGCCGCCCCGGGCATGTGCCTGACGGTGGCCGCCGCGCACGAGCAGCTGCGCCTGCAACCCTGCAACGGCTCCGCGAACCAGCGCTTCGCGTAACCGCCCTCCGCCCGCCCCTCCGCCCACCCCGGGGCCCCTGCGGGCCCCCGACCCCCCACGCCCGGCCGGCGCACCCCGGCCGGGTGTCACACGTCGCGCAGCAGTTTCCGTACGTCGCGGGGCCGGTTGGTGATGATCGCGTCCACGCCGAGCCGGACGCACAGCTCCACGTCCTCGGGCTCGTCCACGGTCCACACCCGCACCGCCAGCCCCTTCGCCTTCAGCCGCCCCACCAGCCCCGGATCCCGGCGTACGAGCTCGATCCCCGGGCCCGCGTGGGTGGCGTACGGGGGCCGGGCCGGCCTGACCCGGCGTTCCATCAGGTAGACGGCGGGCAGCCCGGGCGCCAGCCGGTGCATCCGGGTCAGCGCGTTCCGCGAGAAGCTCATCACCTCGACGCGCCCCGACGCCCCGTCCGCCAGCCCGTACTCCCGCAGCAGCCGGACCAGTTCGGCCTCCAGCCGGCCGCCCGCCCGCGACGGGTGCTTCGTCTCGACGGCCAGCCCGACGGGCCGGTCCGCGGCCAGCGCCTCGCGCAGCAGGTCCTCGAAGAGCAGTACCCGCGCGCCCGCGTGCCCGTCCCCCTTCCACGCCCCGAAGTCGAGGGCGGACAGCTCCTCGTAGGTCAGGGCGGAGACGACCCCGCGCCCGTCCGAGGTCCGCTCGACCCGCCGGTCGTGCACGCACACGAGCCGCCGGTCGGCACTCAGCCGGACGTCGCACTCCAGCGCGTCGGCCCCGTCGGCGATGGCCTGCCGGTAGGCGGCGAGCGTGTGCTCGGGGTGCTCGTGGGAGGCGCCCCGGTGGGCGATGACCCGCACGGTGCGGGCGGGGGAGAGGGAAGAGGTGGACTGCCGGTTCATGCGTCAGACGTTAACCGGACGGGGTGGACGGGCGGCCACCGCGTGACGCTCGGGGGCTGAACGCGTCGTGACCTCGCGCCGCGTCCCCTGCGGCCCCCGCCACGGCTACGGCTACGGCTACGGCTTCGGGAGCGGGGGGAGCGGGGGGAGGGGGGCCGGAGTGACCTTGAAACCGCCCTTCGTCACCGTCGTGAAGGGGGCGGGGGCCATGCAGGTGCCCACCGTGGCCTGGGCGGCCCCGCCGTCCGGCTCCTGCCTCGGGGGGTCGATGTTCGCGACGCCCCAGGAGAAGCCCACGCGGTCCGGCGCGCCGTGCTCGCCGTCCTGGACGCTGATCCCGATCCGCTTGCCCACCCAGCCGGTGTTCGACTTGGTGACCACGGCGGTGACCGTAGCCGTCCTGCCGCCCGTGACCAGGCAGTCCACCTCGGCCTCGGACGTGCCGGTGACGTCGTGCTCGGGGGAGTGGTGGTACACGGTCACCTTGCCCCGGGCGTCCGTCGGCATGCCCCGGTTCGGTTCGGTGTCCGGGAACGGCTTGCTGAACGGGACCGCGTCGGCGTCGACGGTGAAGCGGATGTCGTCGCCCGGGGAGTACGCGTACAGGACCGTGGCCCCGCCGTGCACGGCCGCGAGCTTCGCCCCCGCCGGGGCGGCGGGGGCGGGGCCCGCCCCGATCAGGGTGGCGAGCAGGGCGGCCGCCCCGGCGGCGGCGAGGGCGCGCGTACGGTTCTTCATCGTGGAACTCCCGGTCGGAGAGGGCTGTTCGGGCAGGGCACCAGCCTCGCCGGGAGTCAGCCCGTGATCCATCTGCCGATCGGCGGACATGCGCGGGGGCCCCTCTGCCGATCGGCAGAGGGGCCCCCGGGAACGCGCGCTACAGGCCCGGGCCGCGGACCGGGATGTGGGTGAACGTCGGCTCCGGGGCCGGGTTCTGGAAGAAGTCGTTGCCCTTGTCGTCCACGACGATGAAGGCCGGGAAGTCCTCGACCTCGATCTTCCAGACCGCCTCCATGCCGAGCTCCTCGTACTCCAGGACCTCGACCTTCTTGATGCAGTCCTGCGCCAGGCGCGCCGCCGGGCCGCCGATCGAGCCGAGGTAGAAGCCGCCGTGCGTGCCGCACGCGTCCGTCACCTGCTGCGAGCGGTTGCCCTTGGCCAGCATGACCTTGGAGCCGCCCGCCGCCTGGAACTGCTCGACGTAGGAGTCCATGCGGCCGGCCGTGGTCGGGCCGAAGGAGCCGGAGGCGTAGCCCTCGGGGGTCTTCGCGGGGCCCGCGTAGTAGACGGGGTGGTCCTTCAGGTACTGCGGCATCGGCGCGCCCGAGTCCAGCAGCTCCTTGATCTTGGCGTGCGCGATGTCGCGCGCCACGACCAGGGGTCCGGTCAGGCTCAGCCGGGTCTTGACCGGGTGCTTGGTCAGGGTCGCCAGGATGTCGTCCATCGGCTGGTTCAGGTCGATGGAGACCACGTCCGCGGACTCGTTCAGCTGCTCGTCGGTGGTCTCCGGCAGGAAGCGCGCCGGGTCCGTCTCCAGCTGCTCCAGGAAGACGCCCTCGGCGGTGATCTTCGCGGTGGCCTGGCGGTCGGCCGAGCAGGACACGGCGATGGCGACGGGCAGCGAGGCGCCGTGGCGCGGCAGGCGCACGACCCGCACGTCGTGGCAGAAGTACTTGCCGCCGAACTGGGCGCCGATGCCGATCTTCTGGGTCAGCTCGAAGACCTGCTGCTCCAGGGCCTCGTCGCGGAAGCCGTGGCCCAGCGGGGAGCCCTCGCGCGGCAGCTCGTCCAGGTAGTGGGCGGAGGCGTACTTCGCGGTCTTGAGGGCGTGCTCGGCGGAGGTGCCGCCGACCACGATCGCCAGGTGGTACGGCGGGCAGGCCGCGGTGCCGAGCGAGCGGATCTTCTCTTCCAGGAACTTCATCATGGAGGCCTCGTTGAGGACCGCCTTGGTCTCCTGGTAGAGGAAGGACTTGTTGGCCGAGCCGCCGCCCTTGGCCATGAAGAGGAACTTGTACGCGCCGCCGTCGGTCGCGTACAGCTCGATCTGCGCGGGCAGGTTCGAGCCGGTGTTCTTCTCCTCCCACATGGTGATCGGGGCCATCTGCGAGTAGCGCAGGTTGAGGCGGGTGTACGCGTCGAAGATGCCGCGGGAGAGGGCCGCCTCGTCGCCGCCTTCGGTGAGCACGTTCTGGCCGCGCTTGCCCATGACGATCGCCGTGCCCGTGTCCTGGCACATCGGCAGGACGCCGGCCGCCGCGATGTTCGCGTTCTTCAGCAGGTCGAGCGCGACGAACTTGTCGTTCGAGGAGGCCTCGGGGTCGTCGATGATGCGGCGCAGCTGCGCGAGGTGCGCGGGGCGCAGGAAGTGCTGGATGTCGTGGATGGCCTCTTCGGCGAGCTTGCGCAGCGCCTCCGGCTCGACCTTGAGGAACGTACGGCCGTCCGCCTCGAAGGTGGACACGCCCTCGGCGGTCACCAGCCGGTACGGGGTGGTGTCCTCGCCCAGGGGCAGCAGGTCGGTGTACGCGAACTCCGGCATTGGGGGCATTCCTCACTCGGCAGACAGCGCTGGCGACCAATTGGCAGCGCGGTTGTCCAGCGTAGGACCTCCCGGCCGTGCGATGTTTGTGAGGTAAGGCTCACTCAGTCGTATCGCGATCTATCGTGTCTCGCTATGCTGACCCCGTGGACCTGGAAAAGCACCCCGCCGCCCCCGCCGCTCCCGCGGCCGCCGCCCCCGCCGAGCTGCGTGCCTCCGACGCCGACCGGGACCGGATCGCGCAGATCCTCTCCGACGCCCTCGCCGAGGGCCGGCTGACGCCCGAGGAGCACTCCGAGCGCCTGGACTCCCTCTACGCCCTCAAGACGGTCGGCGAGCTGGACGTCCTCGTACGGGACCTCCCGGCGGCCCCCGGCGCCGCCGCCGGCCCGGCCGCCGTGAGCGCCGCGCCCGGCGCGTACACGGAGACCGTCGTCGCCGTGTGCAGCAGCTCGGCCCGCAAGGGCCGCTGGCGCCCCGGAGCCCGCACCCGGGCGGTCTCGGTCATGGGCGACATCAACATCGACCTGACCGAAGCCGTCTTCGAGCAGCAGGTCACCGAGATCAACGTGACCTCCGTACTCGGCAACGTCGAGATCATCGTCCCGGAGAACGTCACCCTGCGCGGCTACGGCAGCGGGGTCCTCGGCAACTTCGAGGTGCGCGGACAGGGCCGCGGCGCCACCGACCCGCAGGCGCCGGTCGTGATCGTCCGCGGCTTCGCGCTGCTCGGCAACATCGAGGCCCACCCCAAGCTCGGGGCCCGCCTGGTCGACCTGGCGCTCAAGCTCCGCAAACGCCTGGAGGGCTGAACGCCGGGCGGACGGGCGGGGCCGACGGGCAGGGTCGACGGGCAGGGTCGACGGGCGGGGCGGAACGGCACGCACACGGCCCCGGTGCCTGCGTCGTATTTCGGTCGAACCTGGCGCCCCCGGCGCCAGGCGGCGCATAGGGGCACGCGCAGCGGGTAGGGACTGGTGCATCGTCTCTCGCTCGCGTATACGTCGTCAGGAGTAGACCGTGCCGCATCCGCCGCATCAGTCCCTGCAGGCAGCCGTCGTCCAGAGCCTTCCGACGCGGACGGCCGCCGTGCCGAAGCCACGGGTGCCGGCCAGGGAAGAGGACGGCCCCTGGCACGCGGAGGCGGTGTGCCGCAGGGACGAGGCGGGACTCTTCTTCGCCCCCTCCAAGGAGCCCACCGCGGCCCGGCTCGCCCGCGAGGAGGCCGCCAAGCGGGTCTGCGCGCGCTGCCCCGTCATGGTCGCCTGCCGGGAACACGCCCTGCTCCAGCCCGAGCCCTACGGGGTCTGGGGCGGTCTCACCGCCGCCGAGCGGCGCGTGGTGCTGGGCCGCCGCAGGCGCCGCGCCGCCGAACTCCTGCCCGGTGCGCCCGGGCCGATCGCCGCGGCGGGCTGAGCCCGGCCCGCCGCGCCACCGGCCCCGCCGGGCGCGCGGTACGACGTACGGACGCGAGAGGGGCGGTCCCGCCGCACACGGGACCGCCCCTCACGTCATGCCGCCCTCCGGGCCGGCCGCTCCCGCCGCGCTCCTACTGGGCGCGGTCGAAGTCGATGCCGCTGTAGGCGCGCAGCTTCGACAGCCGGTGGGTGGAGTCGATCTGCCGGATCGTGCCCGACTTCGAGCGCATGACCAGCGAGGACGTGGTCGCGGTCTCCGAGCGGTAGTGGACGCCGCGCAGCAGCTCGCCGTCCGTGATGCCGGTGGCGACGAAGAAGACGTTCTCGCCGGACACCAGGTCGTGCGTGGTCAGGACGCGGTCCAGGTCGTGGCCGGCGTCGAGAGCGCGCTGGCGCTCGGCGTCGTCCTTCGGCCACAGCTTGCCCTGGATCGTGCCGCCGAGGCACTTGATCGCGCAGGCCGAGATGATGCCCTCGGGGGTGCCGCCGATGCCGAGGAGCAGGTCCACGCCGGTGCCCTCGCGCACCGCCATGACCGAGCCCGCGACGTCGCCGTCCGAGATGAACTTGATGCGGGCGCCCGTCTCGCGGATCTCCTTGACGATGCCCTCGTGGCGGGGGCGGTCCAGGATGACCACGGTGACGTCCTCGACGGCGATGTTCTTCGCCTTGGCGACGCGGCGGATGTTCACCGAGACGGGGGCGTTGATGTCGACGAAGTCGGCGGCCTCGGGGCCGGTGACGAGCTTGTCCATGTAGAAGACCGCGGACGGGTCGAACATGGTGCCGCGGTCGGCGGCCGCCAGGACGGCGATCGCGTTGGGCATGCCCTTGGCGTTGAGCGTGGTCCCGTCGATCGGGTCCACGGCGATGTCGACCTCGGCACCGGTGCCGTCGCCGACCCGCTCCCCGTTGAAGAGCATGGGGGCTTCGTCCTTCTCCCCCTCGCCGATGACGACGACGCCGTTCATCGAGACGGTGGAGATCAGGGTGCGCATCGCGTTGACGGCGGCGCCGTCGGCGCCGATCTTGTCGCCGCGGCCGACCCACCGGCCGGCGGCCAGGGCCGCGGCCTCGGTGACCCGGACGAGCTCCAGGGCGAGGTTGCGGTCGGGGGAGTCGGGATGTACTTCGAGCTGGGGCGGCAGGTTGTGCTCGGTCATCGGAGCGCACCTTTCTGTACGACGACGGCCGGGATGTGAGGGTGCTGGAACTCTATCGGTACGTCGACATATTGAGCAGAGCGGGTCACGTATGAGCGGAATATCGGTCAAGGCGTTGGCGTGAGCGGACGTCTTGCGTCCCACCGTGCGCCTACCCGCGCACCGACACGGCACCCCCCGGCGGTGATCGCCCCCCTGGGATGCGGGACGATGGTGCCGTGGCAGGTATGAAGGGCAAGCAGACGGTCTGGGACATGGTCCGGTCGCTGGCGGTGATCGGCATCGTCGTGGCGGGGATCTACCTCTTCGTCCCGCACGACGAGGACGCGGATCCCACGCGCACCGTCGACTACCGGGTGGAGACGCTCACGGCCCGGCGCGCGGCGCCGTACCCGGTGGCGGCCCCCGCGGGGCTCTCCGGGGAGTGGCGGGCGACCTCGGTGACGTACGAGCGCAAGAACGCCAACGCCTGGCACCTGGGCTTCCTCGGCCCCGGCAAGGAGTACGTGGCGGTGGAGCAGTCCACCGACGTCTCGCCGAAGTACCTCGCGAAGGTGACCCAGGGCGCGAAGGCCGGCGGGAAGACCGAGCAGGTCGGCGACCGGGCGTGGGAGCGCTGGGAGGGCGAGAAGTACGACGCGCTCGTGCGGCAGGAACAGGGCTACGTCACGGTCGTGACCGGCACGGCCCCCTTCGAGCAGCTCGCGCAGATGGCGGCGGCGCTGGAGTTCAAGCAGGGCCCGGACGCCCCGTAGTCCCCCTGACGCACGTGGAAGAGGCCGCCCGCCCCGGGATTCCGGGCGGGCGGCCTCTTCGTGTGTCCGGGCGGCTGCTCAGACGGTGGTGACGACCTGGTCGAAGTCCAGGCGCGGGCTGCGCGGGAACCAGGCGTCCTCGCCCGGCTTGCCGATGTTGACGACCATGATCGGGGTGTGGTCGTCGTCCAGGAACTCCTTCTGGAGGCCCGCGAAGTCCACGCCCGTCATCGGACCGGCGGCGAGGCCGGCGGCGCGGACGCCGACGATGAAGTACGCGGCCTGGAGCGAGGCGTTCACCAGCGCGCTGTGCTCGCGGACCGGACGCTCGGTGAAGAAGTCCTTGGCCTGCGGGTAGTGCGGCAGCAGCTGCGGGATCTCCTCGTGGAACTCGTTGTCCGCGGAGAGGATCGCGACCAGCGGCGCGGCGGCGGTCTTGGCCTGGTTGCCCTGGGCCATGTGCCGGACGAGGCGCTCGCGGGCCTCGGGGGAGCGGACCAGGGTCACGCGCAGCGGGGTGGCGTTGAACGCGGTGGGGCCGAACTTCACCAGGTCGTAAATGGCCTGGACCTGCTCCTCGGTCACCGGCTCGTCGGAGAAGGTGTTGGCGGTGCGGGCCTCGCGGAACAGCAGGTCCTGAGCGGCGGCGTCGAGAACGAGAGACATCGGAAAGCCTTCTTCTGTAAAGAGGTGAAGCGCGATGTCTCCGACTCTACGGCGAAAGTAGATGAAATTTCAACTAAATTGGCGTGGGGTGGTCCAGATCACTCCGGCCGGCCCGCACCGTCCCCGTCCGGCCCGTCCCCGTACGCCCCGGCCCCGTCGTTCCGGGCGGCCAGCGCCGAATCCAGCCGGGCCCGGGCCCCCTCCAGCCAGTGCCGGCAGACCTTCGCCAGCTCCTCGCCGCGCTCCCAGAGCGCCAGCGACTCCTCCAGCGAGGTTCCGCCGGCCTCCAGCTTGCGGACGACCTCGATGAGCTCGTCGCGGGCCTGCTCGTAGCCCAGCGCCGTATCGGTGTCAGTCATTCCCGTATCCCGTTCCCATCGTATGTGTGTGGTACATCGAATTTGTTGCCGGAGTGTGTCGTCTTCAGCCCGCCCCGCCGGTGTCCGCCGGACCGTCCACGACCTCCACCGAGAACGCGCCCGCCGCCACCCGCGCCCGCAGCACCTCGCCCGCCGCCACCTCCTCCGGCGCGCGCACCACGTGCCCGTCCGCCCGCTGGAGCACCGCGTACCCGCGCTCCAAGGTCGCCGCCGGGGACAGCGCGACCACCCGGGCCAGGGTGTGCTCCAGCTCCGAGTCCGCCCGGTCCAGCAGGTGGCCGAGCGTGCGCCGGCCGCGCGCCAGCAGGGCCTCCACCTCGGCCTCCCGGGTCTCCACCATCCGCTGCGGATGCACGAAGACCGGCCGCGCCAGCGCGTGCGCCAGCCCCCGCTCCTCCCGGTCCAGCAGCCCCCGCAGCGCCCGCAGCCCCCGGCCCTGGAGCTGGCGCACCCGCTCCAGCTCCTCCCCGACGTCCGGGACGACCTTCTTCGCCGCGTCCGTGGGCGTCGAGGCCCGCAGGTCCGCGACCAGGTCCAGCAGCGGGGAGTCCGGCTCGTGCCCGATCGCCGAGACCACCGGCGTACGGGCCGCCGCGACGGTCCGCACGACCTCCTCGTCGGAGAACGGCAGCAGGTCCTCCACGCTGCCCCCGCCGCGCGCCACGATGATCACGTCCACCCCGGGCAGCGCGTCCAGCTCCTTGACCGCCCGCACCACCTGGGGCACCGCGTGCACCCCCTGCACGGCGACGTTGCGGACCTCGAAGCGGACCGCCGGCCAGCGCCGCCGGGCGTTCTCCAGCACGTCCCGCTCGGCCGCCGACGCGCGCCCCACGACCAGCCCGATCAGCTGCGGCAGGAACGGCAGCGGCTTCTTGCGGTCCAGCGCGAACAGCCCCTCCGAGGCCAGGGACCGCTTGAGCCGCTCCAGCCGCGCCAGCAGCTCCCCGATGCCGACCGGCCGGATCTCCGTCACCCGCAGGGACAGCTGCCCGCGCGGGGCGTACCACTCCGGCTTCGCCAGGACGACGACCCGCGCGCCCTCCGTCACCGCGTCCGCGACCTCCTCGTAGACCTGGCGGAAGCAGGTCACGCTCACGGAGATGTCGTGCGACGGGTCGCGCAGCGTCAGGAAGACCACCCCCGCACCCGGCCGCCGGGACAGCTGCGTGATCTGCCCCTCCACCCACACCTGACCGAGCCGGTCGATCCAGCCCCCGATGAGCCGGGACACCTGACCGACCGGCAGCGGCGCATCAGCCGACGTATTCAGAGCCATGCACGCAGGCTAGCCGCCGGGGCCGACACCGGTAGCGGGCCCGTCGGACCGGTCCGCGGCGCGTCGGCCACGCTGGGCCACCAGCACGCACAGCCCCACCACCAGCCACACGGCCCCCACGACCTGAGCCTCCCACGAGGCCTCGACGATCACCGCCACGGTCACCGCCGCCCCCAGCACCGGCGCCACCAGGTGCTTCCACCAGTTCGGCGGGCCCTCCGCGCGCCGCACCACGAACCAGCCGACCACCGAGGCGTGCAGCAGGGTGAACGCCACCAGCGCCCCCACGTCCACCACCGACACCAGGTGGTCGAGCCCGTCGTCGCGCCGGGCCGCCCACACCGCCGCCACCAGCGTCATCGTCGCCGCCACCAGCAGCGCGGCCCGCGGAGTGCCGTCCGAGGTACGCGCCAGGAACCGCGGCAGCCGCCGCTCCCGGGCCATCGCGAACAGCAGCCGCCCGGCCGCCGCCTGCCCGGCGAGCGCCGCGAAGGCCGCCCCGATCGCCTTGCTGACCGCCACCAGGTCGTGCAGCCACGTCCCGGTCGAGGACTCGACGGTGTCGTAGAACGCGGGCCCCTGGAGCGCCGGGTCCGCGGCCAGCTCCGCCGAGGACACCGGCGCCAGCAGCGCCGCCAGATAGGTCTGGGCGACGAACAGCACCCCGGTCAGCGCCAGACAGAACAACACCGCCCGCGCCACCCGCGCCGAGCCGCCCGTCACCTCCTCGGCGAACGAGGCGATCGCGTCGAAGCCCAGGTACGACAGCACCGCCACCGACACCGCGCCCAGCACGGCCGCCGCCGAGAAGCCGAGCGGGCCGTCACCGGTCAGCGGCGAGAGCCAGCCGCGCCGCGCCCCGCCGTCCGCCAGCGCCACCACCGCCGCGACCAGGAACACGAGCAGGACCACGATCTCCATCGCCAGCACGGCGAACCCCACCCGCGCGGCCGCCCGTACGCCCCACAGGTTCAGCAGGGTCGTGATCACGACGGCGAGGGCCGTCCACACCCACCGCGACACCTCCGGGACCAGCGCGTTCATCGCGATCCCGGAGAACAGGTACGCCACGGCCGGGATCAGCAGGTAGTCGAGCATCGCCATCCACCCGGCGATCAGCCCCGGCCCCTCCCCGAGCCCCTTGCGGGCGTACGTGAACACCGAACCGGCCTGCGGGGCCACCCGCACCATCTGGGCGTAGCTGAAGGCCGTGAAGGCCATCGCGACCGTCGCGACGAGGTAGACGAGCGCGACCGCCCCCTGCGACTTCGCGTCCAGGGTCCCGAACACCCCGACGGGCGCCATCGGGGCGATGAAGAGCAGACCGTAGACGACCAGGTCCCGGAAGCCGAGGCTCCGCCGCAGGGCGGTGGGCGCGGGCGTACCGGAATCCGTGACGGACGCCATCCGTCCTCCGAGGGATAGGCGGGACAGGCTTTCGGGCAAGTGTGTGCCGGACGGGGGACGTACGGCCTGCTGGAGCCCCCCGTACGATGGAGGACATGACTGCACCCGCCCCCGCTCCCGCATCCCGCCGCGTCCTGCTCGCCGCCCCCCGCGGCTACTGCGCGGGCGTGGACCGAGCCGTGATCGCCGTCGAGAAGGCCCTGGAGCAGTACGGTGCGCCGGTCTACGTACGCCACGAGATCGTGCACAACAAGTACGTCGTCCAGACCCTGGAGAAGAAGGGCGCCATCTTCGTCGAGCGGACGGAGGAGGTCCCCGAGGGCTCCATCGTGATGTTCTCCGCGCACGGCGTGGCCCCCGTCGTCCACGAGGAGGCGGCGCGCGGCAAGCTCGCGACGATCGACGCGACGTGCCCCCTGGTCACCAAGGTGCACAAGGAAGCCATCCGCTACGCGAACGAGGACTTCGACATCCTCCTCATCGGCCACGAGGGCCACGAGGAGGTCATCGGCACCTCCGGCGAGGCACCGGACCACATCACCATCGTGGACGGCCCCGACGACGTCGCGAACGTGACGGTGCGGGACGAGTCGAAGGTCGTCTGGCTGTCGCAGACCACCCTCTCCGTCGACGAGACGATGGAGACGGTCGACGCCCTGAAGACCAAGTTCCCGCTCCTCGTCTCCCCGCCGAGCGACGACATCTGCTACGCCACCTCCAACCGCCAGGCCGCCGTCAAGGTGATGGGCGCCGACTCCGACCTCGTCATCGTCGTCGGGTCGAAGAACTCCTCGAACTCCATCCGCCTCGTCGAGGTCGCCCTCGACGCGGGCGCGCGCGCCGCCCACCTGGTCGACTTCGCGAGCGAGATCGACGAGGCCTGGCTGGAGGGCGTCACCACCGTCGGCCTCACCTCGGGCGCCTCCGTGCCGGAGGTCCTGGTCGAGGAGGTCCTGGAGTGGCTTACCCAGCGCGGCTACGCGGACGTCGAGATCGTCAAGACCGCCGAGGAGTCGATCGTCTTCTCGCTCCCGAAGGAACTGCGCCGCGACCTGCGCGCCGAGGCGGCGGGGCTGGTGGCGGGCGGGCCGGACGCCTGACGGCCTGACGGCCGGACCCTGACCGCCTGACGGCCGGGAGCCGGACCGACTGACGGCCTCGCCCCGGCTCGCGCGGTCCCGGCCCCGGCGACTGGCTCGCGCGGCGGCTCGTTCGTTTCGTACGGTGATTCCATGCAGATCTTCGGTGTGGACATCGGCGGTTCCGGGATCAAGGGCGCTCCCGTGGACCTGGACCGCGGCGAGCTGGCGCAGGAGCGCCACAAAGTACTGACACCGCAACCGGCCACCCCCGAGGGGGTGGCCGACTGCGTTGCCGAGGTGGTCGGCGCCTTCTCGTGGACGGGGCCGATCGGGGTCACCTTCCCCGGCGTGGTCACGCACGGCATCACCCGGACGGCCGCCAACGTGGACAAGGGATGGGTCGGCCTCGACGCGGCGGCCCTGCTGTCCTCCCGGCTCGACGGCCGCAAGGTCACCGTCCTCAACGACGCCGACGCGGCCGGGGTCGCGGAGATCACCTACGGGGCGGGGCGCGGGGTCGCCGGCACGGTCATCCTGCTCACCCTCGGCACGGGCATCGGCAGCGCCGTCTTCCGGGACGGGCGGCTCGTACCGAACACCGAGCTCGGCCACCTCGAACTGAAGGGCCACGACGCGGAGACCCGCGCCTCCGTCAAGGCCAAGGAGGACGAGGACCTCAGCTGGCACCACTGGGCGCGGCGGCTGGAGAAGTACCTGGCCCACGTCGAGATGCTGTTCTCCCCGGACCTCTTCGTCCTCGGCGGCGGCGTCAGCCGCAAGCCCGAGAAGTTCCTCCCGCTGATCGAGGGCGTCCGGGCGGAGATCGTCCCGGCGAAGCTCCAGAACGACGCCGGGATCGTCGGGGCGGCCATGGCGGCCCGCGACGACCAGGCGGGGTAGCCCCCACGCACTCGGGGGAGCGGCTAGTACGCCGCCGTGCTGCGGCGGGCGGCGCGCCGGCGTCCGCTCAGCGCGGCGCGCCGCGCCAGCGCGATGAGGGCGGCGACCAGGGTGCCCGCGTAGAGCCACCCGGCGTGCAGGGAGAGCGCGGAGACCACCCCCATGAGCTGCCCGGCGAAGCCGCTGGAGCCGCCCGAGACGGGCCACACCCCGGCGGCGAAGGCGATGGGGACGGAGACCGGCGCCGTGATCAGGTCGGCGGGCCGCACCCACAGGGCCGTCGCGGCGGCGACCGGCAGGAAGAGCAGCCCGTACACGAAGAGCGAGGAGCCGAAGAGCAGCCAGGAGATCCCGGCGGCCAGCAGCATGCCGGTGCACGCGAGCAGCCCGCCGCCCAGCCCGGTCAGCCGGGGCCGGGGCATCCGGCGGGCCATCGGCGGCCGGGGCCGGGGCCGCTGGGCCTGTGCGGGTACGCCGCCGCCCGGGACCGGGCGGCGGGGCGCCTGGGGCGACTGGGGCGCCTGAGGGTGACGTACCGAACGCATCCTGTATTGCTCCACCCCACCAAACTAGGCGGGAGGCCCCCCGTACGGGGCCCTGGACACGCGTACATCCAGTGCCACTCATCTGAAAGTAAACTGTCCGGTGGCCCACTCCGGGCCGCCGCCCCCTCCAGCTACGGGAAGTCGCCAACGTGTCGCTCACGATCGGAATCGTCGGCCTGCCGAATGTCGGCAAGTCGACCCTGTTCAACGCCCTGACCAAGAACGACGTGCTGGCGGCCAACTACCCGTTCGCCACCATCGAGCCGAACGTCGGCGTCGTCGGCGTCCCGGACCCGCGCCTGGCCGTCCTCGCGGGCATCTTCGGTTCGCAGAAGGTCCTCCCTGCGACGGTCGACTTCGTCGACATCGCGGGCATCGTGCGCGGCGCCTCCGAGGGCGAGGGCCTGGGCAACAAGTTCCTCGCGAACATCCGCGAGTCGGACGCGATCTGCCAGGTCATCCGTGCCTTCAAGGACGAGAACGTCGTCCACGTCGACGGCAAGGTCTCGCCGAAGGACGACATCGAGACGATCAACACCGAGCTGATCCTCGCCGACCTCCAGTCCATCGAGAAGGCGGAGCCGCGCCTGACGAAGGAGTCCCGCCTCCAGAAGGAGAAGGTCGCGGTCCTCGCGGCCGTCGTCGAGGCGAAGAAGATCCTCGAAGCCGGCGACACCCTCTTCTCGAAGGGCATCACCAAGGGCACCGAGCGTGGCGACCTCCTGCACGAGCTGCACCTCCTCACCACGAAGCCGTTCCTGTACGTCTTCAACGTGGACGAGGACGAGCTCACGGACGAGGCCTTCAAGGACGAGCAGCGCGCGCTGGTCGCCCCCGCCGAGGCGATCTTCCTGAACGCCAAGCTGGAGCAGGAGCTCATCGAGCTGGAGGACGACGAGGCCCTCGAACTCCTCCAGTCGGTCGGCCAGGAGGAGCCCGGCATGGCCACCCTCGGCCGCGTCGGCTTCACGACCCTCGGCCTTCAGACGTACCTGACGGCCGGCCCGAAGGAAACCCGCGCCTGGACCATCAAGAAGGGCGCCACCGCCCCCGAGGCCGCGGGCGTCATCCACACCGACTTCCAGCGCGGCTTCATCAAGGCCGAGGTCATCTCCTTCGCCGACCTGGTCGAGTGCGGCTCGGTCGCCGAAGCCCGCGCGAAGGGCAAGGCCCGCATGGAGGGCAAGGAGTACGTCATGCAGGACGGCGACGTGGTGGAATTCCGCTTCAACGTCTAATACGTTCGGCGAAAGGCCGCCTGACCTGCGACGGAGCGGGTTGGGCGGCCTTTGCAGTCCGCACAGAGTCCGCAGCGCGCTGGATGAGTCCGGCACGCGGGGGGAGCGGCTACGCCGCTTCGTCGACCTGTGTCTGGGCATCGGCGGACTGGTCCGCGTACGCCTTGTCGACAGCAGCCCGGGTCCGCTCCTCGGAGTCGGGCCACAGGTGGGTGTAGATGTTCAGCGTCATGGCCGCATTGGTGTGGCCGAGGCGCTCGGAGACGGTCTTCACCGACTCGCCGTGCTTGATCAGCAAGCTGGCGTAGTGGTGCCGGAGGGAGTGGGGTCCGGTGCCCTTCGCTATTCCGGCCTTCGCGCAGGCGGGCCGCCAGGACCCGTCCATGAAGTGCGTGTAGACCACGGGTCCGCCTTGCGGCGCCGTGAAGATCCAGCTCTCGGGCCCATCGGCGGGGAAGTCCCGCAGGTGTGCCTTCAAGAGGGCCGACAGCTGGCCCAACGGGCCAGCGCGAGAGATCGCGCAGAGCCGCTCTCCCGAATCCGGAGGCGTCACCGGAAGCCCCCGCAGCGCAAGATCGTCTGCACGGTCCGCCTGAGTGAAGAGGAGCTGGTCGAGATCAGCGCGGGCGCCCAGGTCTCCAACATGACGAACGCCGGCTTCCTCGCGCACTGCGCGCTTGCCGCGTCGAGTGACCTGAACCGCACAGCCGCTGAGGTTGCCGGTGAACGAGAGACCGTTGTCGAGATCTTCGCCGCGCGACGTCAGCTCGGGTGCATCGGCAACAACCTGAACCAGGTTGCCAAGGCACTGAACTCGGGGGCTGATGGTGTTGCTGCCCACTCCGTGCTGGAAGCCGTCCATCGCACGGCGAAGAGGCTGGACGATGCCGTGACGCGGCTGATTGATCATCGGAACGCCCGGTCGGATCGATCCGCTTCGTAGACCGGACGCGAGGCCCACGCTATGCGGCTGCCGGCGTTCCACCCGCTGCGTCCAGGAGGACCGCCCAGTCCCGCACCTCGGCGACGTGGCTCGGCTGGAGACCGGTGTAAGGGTCCGGCTGGACGAGGAGGGTGGGGTAGCCGCGGGCGGTGCGTTCGGCGGCCCAGGTGTGGTCGGCGGCGGCGAAGTCGTCGTCGATCCAGACGGCGGGGGCCTTGCCGAGCCAGGGGTCGACGTGGTCGCGCTTCCAGAGGTATCCGTCGGGATGGCTGGTGGTGATCTGTGGGCGGGGGAGGTCGAGGTAGGGGAAGTCCGGCAGTCCCACAAGCGGCCCGATGATCGTGGTGGCGTCCTTGCGCCAGCTCGTGCACCAAACCGGGGTGAGGAGGCTGCTGGCCAGGAGATCGGTGAGCACCGGGCCGTGGCTGGGGTCGAGCCAGATGGGGACGGGATCGTCGGGGTGCCGGCCAGTGGGCAGGACGGTGTGGCGGACGTGGGTGGGTGGGGTGCTGCCATCTGCCGCCGGGAACGGGATGAGGACGCCGTCGATGTCCAAGAGCAGGTAGGGCAGGGTCATCGGTGCCTCCGGGGTCAGCGTTTGCGGGCGGTGATCAGGAGGGTGGTCGGCCACGGGTCGCGGCGAGGGTGACGCAGCTCCAACGCCGAGGTGATGCGCAGGCCGCTATGCACGAGGTGTGCGCCCCAGCGGCGGGCATCGAACTCCCATCGGGCGATGGGTAGCCGGGTGTGGTCGGGCATGGTGACGTAGTCCTCGCGCGGACGGTCGTCCGTGGATGGATGTCTTCCGGCCCGTGCCGGGTGCGGGACGGAGAAAGCCAGGACTCCAGCTGGCTTGAGGCGGCGGGAGATCGCGGCGAGCAGGAGCTCGGGGGCGACGAGGCCGACGGCGCCGAAGACGGAGTAGATCGCGTCGAAGCTCTGGCCGGTGGCCTGCAGGTGGTGCAGCGCGTGCCCGGCAGCGAAGGTGGCACCGTCGAGTTGGCCGTAGTGGGACCGGGCGCGGCGTATCTGGAGTCCGACCAGGTCGACACCGGTTACGCGGGCCTGGTGGAGCTTGGCGAGGTGGGCGACGTTGTGGCCGGGGCCGCAGCCCAGCTCCAGGAGGCGCTTGCCGCGCAGGTCCCGTCCCAGAATTTCTGCTCCGGGACCGAGGCCCGCGTGGGTGCTCCACTCCATCCGGGCTGGTGCGGTGAGCGCATGGGCGGGGGAAGCGGCTATGCGCTGGGCTGCGTGGGCGTACCAGGGGGAGACCTGGGCGAGCACCTAGACCTCCAGGAGTTGGACCACGTCGTTCAGGTGGCGGCGGACGACGGGGATGTATGCGGGGTCCTTGGCCGGGTCGTTGATCCAGCGGATGGCCTGCTCCATGAACCATTCGACGGCCCACATGCGGTGCCAGCCCAGGGCCCATGCCTCGGCAGCCAGGCCGCCCCGGGCGGCGAGGGCGTCTTCGTGGCCGCCTGCGGTGACGTATTGCTCCAGGAACACGCGCAGCCGGACGGGGCTCGGCGTGTCGGTGGTGCCGTGGTAGGAGGCGAGGTCGATCAGGCCGGGGCCGGTGAAGGCGCGGGCGAAGTCGAGGAGGTGCCAGCCGTCTTCCCCGATGTGGATGCTCGTGGGGTGAAACTCGGAGTGGACCCAGCCGAACGGGTCGAGTGTCGCCCCCTGGACGCGGGCCTCAGCCGACGCGGAGATCTTCCCCAGAGCGGTCTCGATGTCGTCGCAGTCCGTCCACCGGTCGGCCTTCCGTAGCCGCTGGAGGTGATCGAGGGCCCGGCCGGGCATGGATGCCAGGCCAGCACCGTCGAGGAGGGGCAGGCCGCCCGCAGGGCGGGCGGCGTGGAGCATCACGGCGGCGGCCACGCCATCGAGGTCGTCGGCATCCCGTACCGGGGTGCCGAGGTCGTCCATGAGCATCCCGAGCCACTTGTCCTGCATGGCGGTGGCGTGGAGCTCGGGGACCGGGAGTCCGCGCTGGTGGGCCACCCGCAGAGCCTGGGCCTCGCGGTCGAAGGGCTCCTTGGCGTACTTGAAGACGGCCGTGGTGCCGTCGGGGAAGGTGACGCGTTCGACGCCGGACATGCCCCAGACGCGGATCTCGGCGCGTTCGGGGATGGGCTTGCCGACGAGAGTGCACAGGTCGTCCAGCAGGGCGGCGGTGAGGCTCTGGTCCATGGAGGTCTCCAGGGGCTGGTGTGCTCCGGGGCGGGCGAGCGGGTCAGCCCGCCCCGGAGCCGTGCGGGGGTTTGGCGTTACTCGGCCGCGGTCACGCGGTGGGCGTAGACCTGCTCGATCCAGCCCGCCTTGAACTCGGCCAGGTCGTCACGGAAGTTCGCCATCGAGGCACCGTAGGGCGCGACGACCCCGCCGGACTGGTTCGGCACCGACTGGCAGCCGTGCACGAGCCGGCCGCCGAGGGCGGTGTGGGCCTTGATGGACTCGATCCGGCGGTGCTCGTTGAACCAGCCGCCGTGGTAGACCTCGTCCAGCATTCCGCCCATCTCGTCGTCCAGGTCGAAGACGACGGAAGTGGCGGCCGGGAAGAACCAGCACGGGCCGACGTTGGAGATGTGCCCGTCCAGCTCGACCTTGTTGAGCGCCATCAGCGTGGCCGCCTCGCGCAGCATGCGCAGGTGATCGGCGGTGATCTGCGGCAGGCCGAGGCCGGCCAGGTGCTCCTCGCGGAAGAGGTACGAGTAGACCCCGTACGCCGTCGCCAGCACGCGGGCGGCATCCGACGTGGACTCGCCGTGGTACTTGATGAAGTCGAGCGCGAGCTGCTCGACCGCGCTCTCGGTCGTCTCGTCCACTTCGAGGAGCTGGGCCTTGACCAGCTCCCAGTCGGCGACGAGCCAGGTATTGGACTCGAAGCGGAAGAAGTACTCGGCCGGGTCGATGGTGATGCGCCGGTCGTCCACCTGGATGCCGGGCAGGCGGCTCCAGCGCGGGTCGAAGGCGTCGGGCAGCTCGACCGTGATGGTCGCGGTGTCGATGGTGGTCACCGTGTCTCCGTCTCTGATCGTCCGGACCGGGGCATAGGAATGCCCGAGCCCGGTAGGGCGTACGGAACTTGGGGGCCGCCCGGCCCGAGAGTGGGGCGGCTGTCGATAAGTGAACCGCCCGCTACACAGAGTGGGTACGGTGTGACCGAGGCCAAGCGGTATACGCGGTTTACAGCTCCGGAGCGGAGGAGATCGTGCCAGCGCCGACCAACCCCAACTCCCGCCTGCGCGAAACGATCAACGCCGCCGGGTGCACGTACGAGGCACTCGCCAAGGATGTGCGCCGCATCGCCGCCGAGAACGGCGACCTGCTCCAGACCAACAAATCGGCCGTTTCCCACTGGGCGCATGGCACCCGCGCGCCGTCCGGCCGGACAGGGCAGTACCTCGCCGAAGCCCTCTCCCGCAGACTGGGCCGCGTCGTCACTCAAACCGAGCTCGGTCTCCACTCACCCGACACGGAGTCGCCACCGGACACCGACCCCGTCACCGCAGTCACCGACCTCGGCCGGGCGGACGTCGAACGCCGCCGCTTCCTCGCCATCGCCGCCTTCACCACAGCCGGCGTAGCCATGCCGCTCCTGCACGACCACGAAGCCACCTCCCGCATGCTCCGCGCTCGCACCGCCCGCTCCCTCGTCGGCAGCGACGACATCGACGTCGTACGGCAGATCACCGCAGCCTTCAGCGCTGCCGACGAACGCCTCGGAGGCGGCCACGGTCTGACGACCGTCACCGCCTACCTCGCTGACACCGCAGCCCCCATGCTCCGCGGACGTTTCCCCTCAGAACCCTTACGCCAGGCCGCCTTCGGCGCCGTCGCCGAACTCGCCTACCTCGCAGGCTGGAAACACCACGACCTCGGCCACGAAGGCGCCGCCCAGCGCTACTACCAGGTCGGCTACCAGCTCGCCTGCGAAGCCGACCCCCACGGCCATGCCGCCTGGATGATGCGCGCCCTCGCCCACCAGGCCCTCAGCCTCAAACAGCCCCACCACTGCGTCGACCTCGTCGAAGGCGCCCTCACCCGCGGCCTCGGCCACGTAGACGGCCAGACCGAAGCCCTCCTCCACATCACCCACGCCCGCGCCTACGCCGCCACCGGCGAGAACCCCTCGGCCGCCCGTGCCCTCCTCGCCGCCGAAGACGCTCTCCTACGGGACGACGGCCCACAGCCCAGCTTCTCCCGCGTCAGCGGCCCAGCCGCCGGCACCGTGGCCAGCCACACCGCCCGCACGCTCACCGACCTCGCCGACCACATCGGCACCGAGCAACAACACCGCGACGCCCTCACCCGCTGGGACCCGGAGAAATACAAGCGCGTCCACGCCCTCACCCACGCCGACCTCGGTGACAGCCTCGCCGCCCAGGCCCGAGCCGACGAAGCGGTCGCCGCCTGGACCCAGGCCCTCGTCCTCATGGAGGGCATGACATCCGACCGCACCCGCAAGGCGATCTCCTCCATCCGCTCCACCCTCGAGGTCTACCAGCGCCGCCGCGTCCCCGGCGCCGCTGATCTCGCCCGCCGCGCCCGCGAGGCCCTCGCCTAACATGCCCAACAACCCGCCCGACGAAGGGAACCCCGTGGCTCAGCAGACCGACGACCGCTCCCAAGCCCTCAAGCCGGCGCTCGAATCGATGACCCTGCTGGTCGCGGCCGTCATCGTCCACGACAAGGCCACCAACCGCGTCGTGCTCCTCCAGCGCAGCGAGAACGCCAAGTTCGCCCAGGGCATGTGGGACCTGCCCGTCGGCAAGAGCGAGCCGGGCGAGCCCATCACCGAAACCGCGGTCCGCGAGCTCTACGAGGAAACGGGCCTCACGGTGAAGCCGGAGTCCCTCAAGGTCGCCCACATCATCCACGGCGCCTGGGGCGTCGAGGCCCCCAACGGCTTCCTCACGGTCGTCTTCGCCGCCCACGAATGGACCGGCGAACCCGAAAACCGCGAACCCCGCAAGCACTCCCAGGTCCGCTGGGTCGACGCCAACGCCATCCCCGAAGCCTTCGTCGACACCACGGCCAGCGCCCTCCGCTATTTCCTGGCTGGGGGCGCACAAGTGTCCCTTGACGGTTGGCGCTGAGCAGTGCCGCCCTATCAGGCGGGCTGAACACCCGTGAAGGAAACCCGCTATATCGGGTAGGTAGAGATGCTGATTATTCAAGCTCCGCGATATGGTGCGCCTGAGAGCTCAGGTGAGGATGTCGTGCTAGTAGGTCCTTTGCTAGAGCCAGGTCTTCCTGTGCCTGCTGTGTGAATCCTGCCCGTCGATAGTTAATGATCCGAGTCTTGAGGGCCATGAGTAGAGTCTCGCTTGGGATATCTCGCGCGGACTCGACGGTGATGATTTCCGTGAATTTGGCGATAGCTTCACTGGTTTCCCCAGCCCGACTCAGCGCAACGCCAAGCTGGTGGAGCAGTACCAGGTCTGTGGGGGCGAACTCCACGGCGCGCCGAAGGGCATTGACGCGGCCATATTTGTCTCTCTGGGCGTCGCATACCCTCGCCTTGGTGCTGTACGCGAGACTGCCAGTAAACCGGTTCGCGCGAGCGCATGCGACTTCTGCAAACTTTATTGCTTGCCCAATCCGCTTCCGCGCGAGCTCGTAGCTTGCGCTCATTGCGAATACGTACGCACTGGTCGGTGCGACGTCGCGTGCCTGCTTGAAGAGGGCGTCGGCTGCATCCATATTCCCAGAGAATGTTTCAGACTCGCCTCGTCGGCAGAGGATCGCTCCTCGTTTTTCATTGTCGGCTTGAATTCCGTAACGCTCGAAGATTCCGACAAACCTGTCTACTTCCCAGGACTTCAATTCCATTTGCTGGGTGTACTGTTGGACGCGGCGTCGGGCAGCCGTCTCCAGGTCGCCAAAACGTGCTAGTTGGTTCGCTGCGAACGATAGGGTAATGGGAAGGCTGGTGTATGTCGCTTGGCCGTCGGCAGGGTGAACCTGGCGGCTCACCAATGTGGCCTCCTCTAGCTCGCGTAGGGCTGAATCCAGTCGTTCGCGAGAAATCTCTGCAGCTAGGGCGAGAAGCTGATCTCCAGGTGGTGCGTCGAAGATGGACATGACGCTTAGGACGCGCTTAGCGTCTGAGGAAAGCACGTCCCAGATGTTGCGGAAACTGAATTCGAGGACTGGCGAGTCCTCGCCTTTCACTTCACCTAGGGCGTCATTTAGATCGCCGCACAGCTTGTATCGGCCGAGGGCCCACTGGATTGCGAGTGGTAGCCCTCCACACGCGTTGTTGATTTCTCCGATTCGCCGTTCCGTGAGTGAGAGGTCGATTCGGAGTTCACCCGACTTTACTGCCACGAAGTCGCGAGTCTCCTCGTGGTTCAGCTCCGGGACCGTGACGGGATATTCCCATCCGCCGGTCTTGCGGCGGCTGGTAATGATTACCTTGGCTTGTGAAGCCGGCGGTAGATCCTGAATGAAGGAGATGATTCTCCCGTCGTCGACAGTCTCGAGATTGTCGAGGACGATAAGGGTCGGCCAAACAGATAGCCATTCCAGGACCAGCTGCTTCTTTTCGTCAAGAGTAGCTGGCGGCTCCTCCCCGAATAGCAACAGGATCTGGTCGAGGAGTCCTTCGAGGGAATACAGTGTCCGGGTCTGAGAGCGAGAGATTCCGCCAGACGTCAGGACCGTCTCCTTGGCTGTTAGCTGCAGGATCGCTTCAAAATCCCTCTGGTCGTAGAAGTGGTAAGCGGCCCAGGTTGCGAGAGCGGACTTTCCGACACCACCAGGTCCGTGGACGTTGATGATCCAGATCCGGGGATCCTTCGTGACGGCCGTGACCAACTGGTCCCTCAGTCGATCTCGCCCCACGAAGTACTGGTAATCCTTCTCTAGGAGCCGATAGGTTCCTGTGTCCACTGCAAACGGGGTTTTTGGTTGGTCCCGTTCGAGACTGTCCCGGTCTGCCCTTTCCTCGAGATCGTCGAGGAGTTCCTCGAGCTCCTCTGCGCTATCAAGGCGTACAGTTGAATCGCCGCGACGAAAATAGATCTCGCCGCGTCGTAGTCCGTATGACTCTTTCGGGTGGAAGTCACTCTTGACTAGGGAAGGAGTACGCCTCTTCTTCCTCTTGGCTGCGGCTCTCACGAGGATAACGGCGAACCATCGCGGCTCTCCCGCGTATCGGAGTTGATGCTGGACGATATCCACGGAAATGTCGAGCCCAGTCGCGCGGCGAATCTTATCGCGAAGGAGTTTTGCGTCGTACGGGAGCTCGGACGCGAGACCGACCGGAACCCAGGTCTTGTCTTGGACCCCAATAACGAGGTAACCACCCCCCGTATTCTTCATCGCAAGCGCATCTTTGGCGAAGGCGGAAGTTTCGTATCCACTCTCAAGCCGGAGGAGCTGCTTAAAATCTAGCCACTCGCACTCGCCACGGCAATCAACAAGATATTTGAGCGCATCGAGGCTTAGATCTCCGTCTCGCACCATTCGTTCGATTGTGGCGAGGTTCATCTTGGCTACTCGCTCTCTGGCCAATGGCCGGACGTCCGCAGGTTCAGCATCGTATCGGCACGGCTCGCACAGGGGGTACTGTCTTGCTAGCTAAGGCAGTTGACCATCCAGCAAGCTCCCGCGACAGCCTTGAGGTGACGGGCTGTTAGATGTCAGCGGCAGCCTGGGGCGAGGCTTCCCTCCGTCTTGCCTGCTACCAACGGACAATCAGGAGCAGGTCCAGCCCTCGGCGAAGTCACACTGGAGGTCCATCCATCGGCGCTGCTCGTCCGGGGTGTAACCCGGCTGGTTGCGGAGGTGCACCAAGGCCTGGACCCAGTGGTCCCAGAGGCCGTCGGGCTCCGTGAAGCGGTCGGCGTGGTGGGTGCCGAGCTGGGCGTCGAGGCGGAGAAGGGCGCCGAGGGCCTCGGGCTGGTCGTAGCGGAGGTCGGTTCGGGGCAGGTAGCGGTCGAGGTAGGAGCTCAGGATCTCGGCGTCTGCGTGGGTGCCGAGGCGGGCCAGGGCGAAGCAGTAGCCCTTGCCGGAGTAGCAGACCTCGCTGTCCAGGAGCAGGCCGCCGATGCGCTCGCGGAACGAGGTACGTCGGCCCACGCCGACCAGCCATGCTGCGGTGACGCGTGAGCGCCATTCATAGGAGAAGAGGGCTTCCAGTTCCTCGTCCGTGATCGTGACCGCGTCCTCGATGAGGCTGCGGGCGAATCGTTCGCGGTGTGGCCACCCCGGCCGGAGGAAGCGTGAGCCGAGTTCGAGATAGCGCGGATGATCCGAATCCATCGTCGTCACGTAGCGCTCGATGACGTGGCCGTAGCCGGTGTTCTCCGGGTGCTGGAACGGCATGCGATTGCCCTTCTCGGCTCAGGTGGTAGTAGGCCGGCGGTGGCGGCGCCAGAAGGTGGGGAGCCACCAGCAGAGCACCGAGCGGTCGTCGGGCCACGGGGTGTGTTGGTCCGCGTCCCAGTCCTCGAAGGAGTCCCGCGTTGGGTCGATGGGGCGCCAGGCGGGGTCGAGTGGCTCGTCCTCGGCCGGTGGGCGGATGTACTGCCGGCCGTGCTGGTCGCAGGCGCCGAAGTCCTGGTAGTTGCGCTGGGCCTCGATCAAGCAGACCTTGTTCGCTCCGCCGTCCATGGTCGGCCAGCGGAACTGGACTCCGTCGTCCTCCCAGAAGCAGACGGGGCAGATCTCGTAGGAGCCGGGCATGGCGTCGAGCACGCGGTGCCCGCAGCAGGGACAGGGGTAGGGGTCGCTCACCTGCGCAGTCTCGTTGGAGGTCCGTCCGGTGCGCCATGGATTTCTCCGCCTCGGCACCCCCGGCCAGTCCGCAGCCAGTCCGCAGGACACTCGTAAACAGTCATCGGGAGCCAACGCATGCCAACCGAGAAATGGCTGGTCAGAGCCCTGGATGGGGCTCCGCCGCAGGTCAGGATCGGGCTTCAGGCATTCTGCTTCAACGTCTGAGCGGATGAAATGACACCACGTCACTGACGTGGCAAACATGCAGGTCAGAAGGGGTCGGACTCTGTCGAGTCCGACCCCTTCGCCGTCGCCGTGCTGGATGGGTGCTGGATATTCTGACGCGGGGTCAGCGGCAATCAGGTCTCGTAAACGGTGGACCGGTGTCCGACATGAACGTCGCAGACCACCAGCTCTCCGTTGTCGAGGGTGTAGACGAAGCGGTAGTCGCCGACGCGCAGGCGGCGTCGCTCGGGCTGGGACACGAGTGCGGTGGTGTTGAAGCCGAGAGGGTCGGTCTCCAGCTCGGTCAGCTTGGCCAGGATGCGCAGCGCCATGTCGCGAGGGATCTTCCGAAGCTCGGCCTGCGCCTCCGGTCGGAAGACGGTCCGGTACTCACTCACGCGGTGCTCATTCACTGCGTGCCAGCGTCTCCCTCATGATGTCCTCGATCGGGATGCCGGGTGCCGGGTTGGCCATGCGCTCGTCGATGATCCGGTTGATCTCGCGCTCTTCCCACTCCTGGTACTTGCGCAGCACTTCGATGGAGACGACGGCGGCGACTTCCTTGCCCCGGCGCGTGATGACCGTGGGTACGTCGTCGCGGTCCGCACGCTCCACGACTTCCGCCAGGTGGGCGCGCACGTCGCGGATGGACTCTACGGGTAGCGGCTGCGTCATGCGCTCAAGCGTACCGAGTGTGCCATGTGTACACAGCCTTCGGTCGGGTCGGGTCGGGTCGTGTGGTGCTGGAGGTGCTGGACGGGGTCCTCTTCGTTGACGAGGCGTACGCCCTGGTCAACGCGGGGTACTCGGGTGGGCGCTCGTCCGGCCGACCGGTCGGCCCCCGGTGTCAGAGGCCGCGGACCGCGGCCACCGTGAAGGTGGTCGGGGTGCCCGTGGAGGGGGTCAGGGGGCCGCCCTTGTCGAACTGGGAGCGGACCACCAGGGTGCGGCCCGGGCGGTGGGTCAGGGTGGTGGGGATCTGGAGGGACGGGTCCGTCAGGGTGCGGGTCAGGCGGGCGCGGGTGCCGTCCGGGGTGAGCTGCCAGCGCGTCAGGGTGTTCGGGGTGTTGTGGGCCACCCGCAGGGCGCCGTCGGCGGAGAGGTCGAGCCCGTCGGCGGCCTTGAGGTCCCCGCCGGTCAGGGTGACGCGGCTGACGGCTCCGCCGCGCAGGTCGACGCGGTAGAGGTCGCCCTCCGGCATGTCGACGGCGAGGAGGTAGCGCCCGGCCGGGTCCGAGACGATGCCGTTGAGGCTGAAGGCGCCCGCAGGGCGGGGGCGCAGGGCGGGCGTCAGGTCGTACGCGGTGAGCAGCGGGCCGTCGCCGGCGGCCAGCTGGGCGGGGGTGACGCGGTAGATCACCCCGCGCACGCTGTCCGTCAGGTAGGCGGTGCCGTCGGGGGTGACGGTCAGGTCGTTGACGAAGCGCGGGGCGTCGTCCGGGATCTCGAACCGGGCCAGGCGGGAGCCGGTCCGGGTGTCGTACACCGTGACGCCCTTGGTGGAGTCGGTGACCCACAGGCGGCCCCGGGCGTCGACGCGGAGGCCGTTCGCGGTGGTGCGGCCGTCGGCGCCGGCCGGCAGGAAGACCTCGGCGGTACGGGCGCCGGGGCGGGCGCGGTAGACGGTGCCGTCCGCGTACGAGCCCACGTAGACCGTGCCGGTACGGGCGTCGGCGGCTATGCCCTCGGGGTAGACCTTCGCGCCGGGCAGCGTGAAGGCGGTCGCGACGCGGGCGTCCGTGCCGGGCTGTGCGGCGCCCAGCGACAGTGCCGCCGCGGTCAGCGTCAGGGTGAGGGGCAGGAGCTTCGGCAGCTTCGGCATGGGTGTTCCCTTTCGATCAGGTGTAGGCGAAGAGTAGTTAGAGCTCTAATGATTGGCAAGGGTCGTAGGATGCCCGCATGACCTCCATGCCCGCCGAGGAGCGCATCGGCTCGCACATCAAGCGCGCCGAGCAGGCGCTCCTCGCGGCGAAGAACACCGCCTGCAAACCGGCCGCAGTAACGGTTCCGCAGTACGCCGCCCTGCTCTGGCTCGGCGAGAAGCCGGGCATCTCGGCGGCCGCCCTCTCCCGGCTCTGCGGGGTCACCCCGCCGACCATGAACACCGTGCTGAAGAACCTCCAGGAGCGCGGGCTCATCGAACGGACGCCGCACGAGTGGCACCGCAACGTCCTGGAGACCCGCCTCACCGAGGAGGGCCGGGCCGTGATGGAGCAGGCCGACGCCGGCGCCGTACGCGTCGAGCGGGCGCTCGCCGCCGCCTTCTCCGCGGAGGAACGGGAGCGGCTCATCGAGCTGCTGGGGCGCTGCGCGGAGGTGCTCGACGCCCTGAAGTGACCGCCCGCGGCCGCGGGGCGCCCGGGGGCGGTCCGCGTGGGCGTCCGGGAGGCGTCCGGGCCGGCACCAGAGGTTCAGCGCAAGTTTTTGCCGTGTTTTGGAACTCCCCGGGGCGTTCGCCCATCAGGACTAAGGGGATGTCCAGCCGTTCTGTCCCGCCCGGGACAGGCATGACCGTTCGGAGCGAAGTCCGTGCACCAGTACCCGCAGCAGCCGTCCAGCCGCGAGCCCGGGCGCGCGCCCAGGCGGTCCCGGCGCGCGGTGTGGATCAGCGCGGGCGTCGCCTGCGCGCTGCTCGCCGCCGGCGGTGGCTTCGCCGCCTGGAAGTACGAGTGGTTCTCCGGGAACGGGGAGGCCGTCAGCTTCGGCAAGAACCCGGCGCCCGCCGCCGACACCGGGGCCAAGAAGAAGTCCCCGGAGACCGCGGCCACGCCCACGCCGAGCGGCGACCCGGACGTGCTCATGCCCTCCGGACCGAAGTCCGCCTTCAAGCAGACCGCCAAGCTCGACGACGGCACGGTCATCGCCAAGACCCGGCTGACCGGCGCCAAGTCGGGCTTCGAGGGGGACGTCTGGGTGTGGGCCCCCAAGGAGTACGACGACCCCAAGTACGCCAAGAGCGCCTTCCCGGTCCTCATCGCGCTCCCCGGCGGCAACGGCTACCCGGCGAACTACTGGTCCGACCGCAGCCTGGGCCTCCAGAAGGCCGTCAGCGAAGGCGTCAAGGCCGGCACCAGCCTGCCGTTCATCCTGGTCATGCCCGTCCTGAACCCGGACGCCAAGTACTACTACGACGGCTCCGACATACCCGGCCAGGCCAAGATGGGCACCTGGATGGCCGAGGACGTGCCGGACTTCGCCCGCGCGAACTTCCGTACGTACAAGTCCCGCGACGGCTGGGCCTTCATGGGCAACTCCTCCGGCGCCTTCGTCGGCCTCAAGCACGTCATGCAGCACCCGGACAAGTTCAAGGCCGTGATCGCCAACGGCGGCGAGATCGTCCCGGACTCCCCGCTGTGGAAGGGCCACCAGGCGGAGATGGACGCCAACAATCCGGAGAAGCTGGCCCAGAAACTGATCGACACCAAGGGCCCCGAGGTCCTCGTCGCCTTCCAGTACGGGACCAAGGAGGGCGGCCGCGCCCGCCTGGACAAGTTCCAGCAGCAGTTCGGCAAGGGGCCCGTCAAGGTCACCATCCACGAGATCGTGGGCGGCGACCACAACGGCTGGGACTACGTCCGCGGCATGAAGGAGAGCGCCTTGCAGGAGGTCAGCAAGGTGCTGAAGGCTCCGAAGCCCGACGCGGGCTGATCCGGGACCCCGGCCCGGCCGGACCGTCCCGCCCCCGTTCCCGCCCCGTTCCCGCCCGGGGCCACGTGGCCCTCGCCACGTCGCCCCGGTCCCAGGCAACCCATACGGTCGTTCACACCTCTGTCAGGTGTGTAAGGGGGACCTATCGGTCCGACTCGCGCCCAACCAGGGCGCCGGAGAAGGAACGGGAACAATCCGTGCAGCATGACCAGCAAGGCGACGAAGGCCCCGCGACCGGGGGCCACCGTCGCCCGAAGCGCCTGCGTCCGCTCCTGATCGGCGGACTCGTCTTCGTCCTCGCCGCCGGGGGCGGCGCGGCGGCCTACAAGGCGGGCCTCTTCTCGGACATAGGGGATCCGGTGTCCTTCGGGAAGATCCAGGAGTCGGCGGCGGCCGAGGACATCCGGCCGGGGGTGCTCATGCCCACCGGCCCGAAGGCCGAGTTCACGCGCGCCAGCCGGCTGCCGGACGGCACGCAGATCGCGATGACCACGCTGACCGGGGCGAAGTCCGGTTTCACCGGTGACGTGTGGGTGTGGGTGCCGAAGGAGTACGACGAGCCGCGGTACGCCAAGAGCGGCTTCCCGGTGCTGATCTCCCTGCCCGGAGGCCGCGGCTACCCCAAGAACTACTGGGGCACCGGGCCCGGCCTCGGCCTCCAGCAGGCCGTGATCGACGGGGTCAAGGACGGCACCAGCCTGCCCTTCATCCTCGTCATGCCGGTGATCAACGCCGACACCAAGCACCACTTCGACGGCTCGGACATCCCCGGCCAGCCGAAGATGGGCACCTGGATGGCCGATGACGTCCCGGATTTCACGAAGGCCAATTTCCGCACCTTCACCTCCCGCGACGGCTGGGCCTTCATGGGCTCCTCCTCGGGCGGCTTCGGTGCCTTCAAGCACGTCCTGAAGCACCCCGAACGCTTCAAGGCGGCCATCGCGAGCGGCGTCGACATCGTCCCGGACTCCCCGCTGTGGAAGGGGAACCGGCAGGCCATGGACGAGAACAACCCCGAGAAGCTCGCCGAGAAGCTGATCAGGGCGGGCGGCCCGGACGTCTACGTCAACTTCCAGATCGGCACCAAGGAGAGCGGCCGGGACCTCGCCGAGAAGTTCATGAAGGAGTACGGGAAGGGCCCCGTGCACACCCGGCTCCAGGTGATCCAGGATGGTGAGCACAACGGAAAGTCGTACGTACGCGGCATGAGGGAGGGTTCGCTGGCGTGGATCAGCAAGGTGTTGCAAGCGCCGACCCCCGACCCCGCCGTGCCCTGAGCCCGGTGCTGAGGGGCGCTTCGGCGGCCGCCGCCGCGGGGATCGCGGCGGTGGCGGGACTCGTGCTCCTCAAGGCGTCCGAGGACCGGGCGGTGCATCCGTTCCCCACCGTCGGCGTGCTCATGGCGGGCGGGGAGCACTGGTGCACGGCGAGCGTGGTCGACAGCCCTGAGGGCAACGTCGTCGCCACCGCCGCGCACTGCGTGGCCCCGGCCGGTGAGGACGGTCAGCCGGGCGAGGTCGCGCACGACGGCCTCGCCATCGGCGAGCTCGCCTTCGCCCCCGCCTTCTCGGGCGAGGGCGCCGGCACCCAGCCGCTCGGCGTGTGGAAGGTCCGCTCGATCCACGTGGACGAGCGCTGGACGAAGTGGGGCGAGGACACCGCCGACTTCGCCTTCCTCACCGTCGAACCGGACGAGGACGGCCGCAGCGTGCAGGAACGGGTCGGCGGCGGCGAGGCGCCGAAGCCCGACTGGACCTCCGGGTACGAACGCGAGGTGACCGTCGTCGGCTACCCGGAGTCCGAGCACAACCCGCAGAACAAGCCGGTCTCCTGCACCACCCAGACCCGCCACGACGACGAGGACCCCGACATGCTGTACATCAGCTGCTCGGGCTTCTGGACGGGCACCAGCGGCAGCCCCTGGATCGCCGACCGGGGCGGCACGGGCCAGCCCGGCCGGCTGATCGGGGTGCTCAGCGGCGGCGACACGGACGTGGACTCCACGGCCGCGCTGTACGACGAGCGCGCCAAGGCCCTCTACGAGCGGGCGGCCCGGGGCTGAGCCCCGCCGTCCCCGGCGCCCGCCGCTACTTCTTGCGCTCCGTGCTGACGATCACGCCGACCGCCGCCACCACGATGCCGCCGCCGAGCAGGATCGGCCAGGTCAGCGCCTCGTCGAGGATCAGCGCCCCGAGCGCGACGGCGACGACCGGATTGACGTACGCGTACGTGGACACCAGCGACAGCGGCGCCGCCTGGAGCAGCCACGCGTACGCGGTGAAACCGACCACCGACCCGATCAGCACGAGGTAGGCCAGCGCCAGCCAGGAGGCGGTGGAGAAGGAGCCGGGATCCAGGCCGTGCTGCTCGCCGCGCAACAGGCCGACGACGACCCCGCCGACCCCGCCCGCGAGCATCTGGTAGGCGCTGCCCGTGAAGGGGTTGCCCGGCAGCGGCAGCTTCGACGCGGAGAACGAGCCCAGGGACCACAGCACCGCCGCCACGACGACCAGCAGGACGCCCGACAGCCGGACGGCCCCGCTGAGCCCGGGACCGGTCAGCACCGCCAGCCCGGCGAGACCGACCAGTACGCCGCCCAGGGTCCGCGCAGGCGGCCGGTCCCCGGTGGCCGTCCGCAGCAGGACCACCCACATCGGCACGCTCGCCACCAGCAGGGCGGCCAGTCCGGACGGCACGCTGGTCTCGGCCAGCACCACCAGGCCGTTGCCGCCCAGGATCAGCAGGAGGCCGACCAGGACCGCCGAGCGGACCTGCGCGCCGGTGGCCTTGAGGGCGGCCGGCCCGAACCGCCAGGCGACGATCCCGGTCAGCACCAGGCCGGCGGTGATGAAGCGGGCCCCGGCCGAGAGGAACGGCGGCATGGTCTCGACGACGATCCGGATGCCGAGGTAGGTCGAGCCCCAGACCACGTACACGAGGGCGAGCGCGGTCCAGACGGCGCCGGTGATCTTGCGGTGCGGGGGCGCGGCGGGGCCGCTCTCGACCGGGGTTGAGGTGCGCATGTCCGGATCCTAGGGTCGTTGGCCCTTGCAGGCTTCTGGATTTCTCAGCCCTTGAGCAGGCCGTTCAGCTCGCCGTACGGGAGCGCGTCCGCGAGCGGGCCGTACGTGCCGCCGGCCAGCAGCTCCTCGGTGGCGCGGCGGACCAGGGCGTACGCGGCCTCCGCGACCCAGGACCCGAGGCTGACCCGCGCCACCCCGAGGGCGCCGAGCTCGGCCACGGACGGCGCGGCGGGGCCGACGAGGACGTTGAGCGGGGCGTCGATGCCCTTGGCGAGTTCGGAGACGGTGGCCGGGTCGACCACGCCGGGCACGAAGATGCCGGAGGCCCCGGCTTCGAGGTACGCGGCGGCGCGGGCCAGGGTCTCGTCGAGCCGGGTCTCGGGGGCGCCGAGGCCGAAGAGGTAGGTGTCGATGCGGGCGTTGACGAAGAGCGGGACCCCGGCGGCATCGGCGGCGGCGCGGGCCGCGGCGAGGCGCTCCGCGTGGTCGGCGGGGGCGCGGTTGCCGTCCTCGATGTTGACGCCGACCGCGCCGGCGGCGAGGACCCCGGTGACGGTCTCGCCGACGGCGGCGGCGTCGGCTCCGAAGCCGCCCTCGATGTCGGCGGTCACGGGGACGGACACGGCGCCGGCCACGCGGGCGATCAGGTCGAGGGCGCGGTCGCGGGCGAGGGCGTCGCCGTCGGGGGAACCGAGGGACCAGGCCACGCCCGCGCTCGTGGTGGCCACGGCGCGGGAGCCGGCGGCCTCGACGACGCGGGCGCTGGCGACGTCCCAGGCGTTGGCGAGGGCGAGCGGGGAGGCGGGGGTGTGCAGCGCGGCGAAGGCGGCGGCGCGGGCGGCGAGGTCACGGGAGTCGGTCATGGGTGCAGTCCATCAGACCGCCCCGCCCGGGGCTGGCGAATTTCCGACACCATGTCACCTGGCCCCCGCCGGCGCCGCTGGTGCGGACCGTCCACCGGGGTCCCCCGCCCGGGCTCTTGCCCGACCCGCCGACCCGCCCGGCCCTCTGCTCGGGCCGCCGGGCCGCCCGCCCGCCCGTTTGGGCCGTCTGTCCGCGCGTGCCCCGGCCGGAGGCCCCTCCCCGGTGCCGCCCCGGCAGGGGTTACGTGGCCAGGCCCGTCTTCGCGCCCGCGCCGCACAGGGGGAGGACCGCGGTGCGGCCCTGGAGGGGGTCGCCGGGGGCGCCGGGGCGCACCGCCGCCCAGCAGGCCGCGGCGGTCGGCTCGACGAAGAGGCCGCGGCGGGCGAGGTCCCGCTGGGCCTCGCGCAGCCGGTCGTCGGGGACGGTCAGGAAGGTGCCGCCGGACTTCCGTACCGCCGCCAGGATCTGCCGGGCCCGCGGCGGGGCCGGGATCGCGATTCCCTCGGCCAGGGTCGGCAGCTGGGGCACCGGCCCCGCGTCCTCGGCGCCCGCCGCGAACGCGGAGGCCAGCGGGGCCACCGCCGCCGACTGCACCGCGATCAGCGCGGGCGGCCGCACCCCGCGCCGGGCCAGCTCCTCCACCGCCAGCGCGGCGCCGAGCAGCAGCGTGCCGTTGCCGACCGGGACGACCAGTACCTCGGGCAGCCGTCCGGCCATGGCCTCCCAGACCTCGTACACGTACGTCTTCGTGCCCTGGAGGAAGTACGGGTTGAAGACGTGGCTCGCGTAGAAGACGCCGGGTTCGTCGGCGGCGGCCCGGGCGGCCGTGGCGGCGGCCTCGCGGCCGCCCGGCACGATCCGTACGGCGGCCCCGTGGGCCCGCATCTGCCCGGTCTTCTTCTCCGAAGTGCCCTCGGGCACGAAAACTTCACAATTCAGTCCGGCCCGCGCGCAGTACGCCGCGACGGAGGTTCCGGCGTTGCCGCTGCTGTCCGCGACCACCCGCTCCGGGGCCAGCCGCCGGGCCACCTCGGCGAGCATCACCGCGCCCCGGTCCTTGAACGACAGCGTCGGCATCAGGAAGTCGAGTTTGGCGTGAACGCGCTCCGCCAGCGGCACCAGCGGGGTGTGCCCTTCGGACAGCGTCACCGAGAATGCCCCCGGCAGGGGCAGTGCGGCCGCGAAACGCCACAGGGAGTGGGGTCCGGCGGACGGTTCCAGGGCGGTGGCCGGATCAGGTGCGAAGTCGAGGTCCCAGGGGCCACCGCAGACCGGACAGCACCACGGGGCGGTCCGCACGTCCGCGCGCGTGCCGTCCTCGGGGCAGAGGTAACCAGGGAGTGCGTGCGTCATGTGCGGAACGCCTTTGCTCAATCATGGCCGTTGTATGGCACGGATGTTACGCGTCCGTTGTCCTCTTGTCGGATGCCGCACAGGTGGGTCAACCTTTCGGGAGCGACGGCCTGTTGGGCACCGCTCATTGTCATGAGCATGCCTTTTGGTGCCTTCGTGCGCCGTCGCACACCCCCCGCAGCGCACCACCTATGAGGAGGAACCCTCACATGTCCGTGATGCGTCACACCCGCCGGAAAATCGCCGGCATCAGCGCGACCGCCGTCGTGGCCCTCGCGCTCGGCGCGGCCGCCGCCTTACCCGCCTCGGCGGCCGACCACGGCGCACTGGGCGTCATTCAGAACGCAGGCGCCGAGGGAGCGATCCCGGGCAGCTACATCGTGACCCTGAACGACTCCGCCGCCCGCTCCACCGCGGACAGCGGCAAGGCCGTGGCCAAGCGGTACGGCGCGAAGATCGACCGGACCTACAGCGCCGCCCTCAACGGCTACTCCGTCGAGGTCTCCGAGCCGCAGGCCAGAAAGCTCGCCGGCGACCCCGCCGTCAAGTCGGTCGTGCAGAACCGCCTCTTCACGGTCGACGCCACCCAGCCCAACCCGCCGTCCTGGGGCCTGGACCGCATCGACCAGCGCTCGCTCCCGCTGGACAACAGCTACACGTACCCGGACAAGGCCGGTGAGGGCGTCACCGCCTACGTCATCGACACCGGCGTCCGCATCACGCACCAGGACTTCGGCGGCCGCGCCTCCTACGGCTACGACGCCATCGACAACGACAACACCGCCCAGGACGGCCACGGCCACGGCACCCACGTCGCGGGCACCGTCGGCGGCACGGCGCACGGCGTCGCCAAGAAGGCCAAGATCGTCGGCGTCCGCGTGCTCAACAACCAGGGCTCCGGCACCACGGCCCAGGTCGTCGCCGGCATCGACTGGGTGACGCGCAACGCCGTCAAGCCGGCCGTGGCCAACATGTCGCTCGGCGGCGGGGCGGACCCCGCGCTCGACACCGCCGTACGCAACTCCATAGCCGCCGGCATCACCTACGCCGTCGCGGCGGGCAACGAGTCGACCGACGCCAGCACCAAGTCGCCGGCGCGCGTCGCGGAGGCCATCACCGTCGGCTCCACCACCAACACCGACGCCAAGTCCAGCTTCTCCAACTACGGCAGCATCCTGGACATCTTCGCGCCGGGCTCCAACATCACCTCGACGTGGGGCACCGGCGACACCGCCACGAACACCATCTCGGGCACGTCGATGGCCTCCCCGCACGTGGCGGGCGCGGCCGCGGTCTACCTCTCGCAGAACCCGGCCAGCACCCCGGCCCAGGTCTCCGCGGGCCTGGTCGCCGCGGCCACCCCGAACGTGGTGACCGGTCCCGGTTCCGGTTCCCCGAACCGGCTGCTGAACGTGGGCGGGGGTACCACCCCGCCGAACCCGGGCACCCGCTTCGAGAACCTGAACGACTACGCGATCAACGACAACGCCACCGTCGAGTCGCCGGTCACCGTCAGCGGGATCTCCGGCAACGCCCCGGCCACGCTGAGCGTGCCGGTCGACATCAAGCACACCTACGTCGGTGACCTCAAGGTCGACCTGGTCGCGCCCGACGGCACCGTCTACAACCTGCGCAACCGCACCGGCGGCAGCGCGGACAACATCGTCCAGACCTTCACCGTGAACGCCTCCTCCGAGGTCGCCAACGGAGTCTGGAAGCTGCGGGTCGCCGACCTCGCGAACGCCGACGTCGGCAAGATCGACTCGTGGGCGCTGCAGTTCTGACGACCCCCCGGGAGACCGGGAGGCAAGGGGCGCGATAACAGGCTGGATCGCGCGATGAACGCGGGGGCGACCGAGGACTCGGTCGCCCCCGCTGCGTACTATTCGCGCATTCGTTCGCGCCCCCCGTGATGGAGCACCTCACCCCGTGAGCACCCCGCCCCCGCCGCGGCCTCCCGCCGGCCCCGGCCACCACTGGCCTCCGCCGTCCCCGCAGCCGCCGTGGGGGCCGCCCGCCCGGGCGCTGCCGCCCGAGCTCAACGGGTTCGCCCTGGCCTCCCTGCTGGTCGGGCTGCTCTGCTTCCCGCCGCTGGGCATCGTCTTCGCCGTGGTGGCGCTGGTGCAGATCGCGCGCAAGGGGGAGCGCGGCAAGGTCCTGGCGGTCGTGGGCCTGGTGGTCTCCGTGGGGATGACCGCCGCCGTCGTGGCCGGCGCCGGGGCGTACGGCAGGGAGTTCCTCGACCGGCTGGGCCCGTCCCGTTCCCCCGAGGTGACCGAGGGCGAGCTGACCGTCATGGAGGAACTCCGGGCGGGGGAGTGCTTCAACGTCCCCGGCGGCGACCTCCTCGACGAGGACCCCCTGGTCTACCGGATCGGCTGCGCTTCGGTCCACGACGCCGAGGTGACCTCCGCGACCCTGCTCGGCACGGACTCCTTCCCGGGCACGCAGGAGCTCCAGCGGTCCGTCACGGACATGTGCTGGAAGGCGCAGGACGCGTACGCGATGGACACGTGGGCGCTGCCCGGGTACGCGGAGATGTTCTACTTCGCGCCCTCGCGCGAGTCCTGGCTGGCGGGCGACCGGCGTCTGATCTGCGTGATCGGAACCTCCGAGGAGGAGCACGAGGGGAGCCTGCGCCGGGACGAGGGGATGCTGACGCCCGAACAGGTCACCCTGCTGCGCGCGCTGAACGCCGCGGACCAGGCGCTGGGGCGCGGACCGGACGCCGAGGTCGCCGACGCCCTGCCCGAGTACCGGGCGTGGGCGCGGGAGGTCGAGGAGTCGCTGGGCGCGGAGGAGCGGATGCTCCGGGACGTGACGCGCCGTCCGGGGACGGGTCCGGCGGCGGCCGCGCAGCTGAAGGAGGTCGAGGCGGCGCGCAAGGCGTGGCAGCGGGCCGCGCGGGCGACGAAGCCGGCCGAGTTCCAGGCCGCGTGGGACGGGGCACTGGCGGCGATATCGGTCGATACCGAACAGGCGCTGCGCGGCGCCTACGGTTTGGCGACCGTGGTTCCGGAGTGGCTGGAGGACTACCCGGGGGATGCGGGCGAGGATTCCGGGGGCGGACCCTCGGCGGAATCCGTCTGAGGCCTTGTGGGTAACGCGCGGTAACGGGTTTGAGTGACCTGCCTTCATCACTTCGGGTGAAACTCTGGCCCGTGCTTGCGCTGCACAACCGTCGGTTGCCAGGGTGTAGCTGTCTGTCAACCTGATGGGAGTGGCCAGTGACTTTCGGTGAGCAGCCGGCCTATCTGCGCGTCGCCGGGGATCTGCGACGGAAGATCGTCGATGGGTCCCTGCCCCCGCACGCCCGGCTGCCTTCACAGGCCCGGATCCGCGAGGAGTACGGGGTCTCCGACACGGTGGCGCTGGAGGCCCGCAAGGTCCTCATGGCGGAGGGGCTGGTCGAGGGCCGCTCCGGCTCCGGCACGTACGTGCGCGAGCAGCCCGTACCGCGCAGGGTCGCGCGCTCCGGCTACCGCACGGGCGGCTCGTCGACGCCGTTCCGGCAGGAGCAGGCGGAGACGGGCGCGCGCGGCACGTGGGAGTCGAACAGCGAACAGGCGGAGGCGCCGACCGAGATCGCGAAGCGGCTCGGCATCGAACCGGGCGACCGGGTCATGCGCACGCGGTACGTCTTCCGCGACGCGGGGGAGGCGATGATGCTCTCCACCTCCTGGGAGCCCCTCGCCGTGACCGGCCGGACCCCGGTGATGCTGCCGGAGGAAGGGCCGCTCGGCGGCTCCGGGGTGGTCGACCGGATGGCCGCCATCGACGTCGTCGTGGACAACGTGGTCGAGGAGGTCGGCGCGAGACCGGGGCTGGCCGAGGAGATCATGTCGCTCGGCGGGGTCCCGGGGCACGTGGTCCTCGTGGTGAGCCGCACCTACTTCGCCTCCGGACGGGCGGTGGAGACGGCCGACGTCGTCGTCCCGGCCGACCGCTACCGCCTCGCGTACCACCTGCCGGTGAAGTGACCCCGCCCCGCCCGGCCCGCCCGGCCCGGCGGTGTCCCCGGGGGCCCGCGCCCCGGGCCGACGCGGCCGGGGCCGGGTACCGCTGAGCGGACGGGGGGTCGCGGGGGAGTTCACACCGCGGTGACGCGGGGCGGGCGGGCGTTACGCCCGGGCAACGCCGGGGAGTGACGGGCCGTCACGTGGCGGCCCTACCGTCGGGCGCCATGACCGACACCGCCACCACCCCCGCTCCCGCGCCGCCGGCCCGCAGCTACGCCAAGCTCGCCGCCGACGAGAGCCGCGAGGACTATTCGCTGAGGTACGCCCCGCACGCGTTCCGCCGGTGGGGACCCGGCACCGTCGCCGGCACCGCCCTCGGCGGGATCGCCTACCTCGCCGACTTCGCGATCGGCGCGTCCATCGTCTTCGCCTACGGCTTCACCAGCGGCGCCGCCGCGATCCTGGCCGCCGCGGCCGTCATCTTCCTGACCGGCATCCCCATCGCGCGCGCGTGCGCGACGTACGGGCTGGACATGGACCTGGTGACGCGCGGCGCCGGCTTCGGGTACTTCGGGTCGACCCTGACCTCGCTCATCTACGCCTCCTTCACCTTCATCTTCTTCGCCCTCGAAGGCTCGATCATGGCCCAGGCCATGCACCAGGCCTTCGGCCTGCCGGTCGAGATCGGCTACCTGGTCACCACCCTCATCGTGATCCCGGTCGTCTTCCGCGGCATGGGCGCCCTCGCGAAGGTGCAGGCCTGGACCCAGCCGGTCTGGCTCGTCGGGCTGGCGCTGCCCTTCCTGGTGCTCGCCTTCGAGGCCCCCGGCAGCTGGGGCGCCTTCACCCACTTCGGCGGTACGGAAGGAGCCGGCCCGGGCTTCTCCTGGATCGGCTTCGGCTTCGGGACCGGCATCGCCCTCTCGCTCATCGCGCAGATCGGCGAGCAGGCCGACTACCTGCGCTTCATGCCCGCCAGAACCACCGCCAACAGCCGCCGGTGGAACCTCGCCGTGCTCGCGGCGGGCCCCGGCTGGGTGGTCATCGGCGCCGCCAAGCAGCTCGGCGGCGCCTTCCTCGCGTTCGTCGCACTGGAGGCGGTCGGCAAGACCCACGCCCTGGAGCCGATCGCCCCTCAGATCGAGGCGCTGCGCCCCTGGCTCGGCGGGTTCGCGCTGCCCGCCGCCGCGCTGTTCGTGATCGTCTCCCAGATCAAGATCAACGTCACCAACGCCTACAGCGGCTCGCTCTCCTGGTCCAACTTCTTCTCCCGCATCACCCACCGCCACCCCGGCCGGGTCTGGTACATCTTCCTCAACCTCGGCATCGCGCTGACGCTGATGGAGCTGAACATGTTCGCGATGCTCGGCAAGCTGCTGGGCTTCTACTCCAACGTCGGCATCGCCTGGATCGCCGCCGTGGCCGCCGACCTCGTGATCAACAAGCGGCTCGGACTGAGCCCGCCGTACATCGAGTTCAAGCGGGCCTACCTCCACGCCGTCAACCCGGCGGGTTTCGGCGCGATGGTGATCGCCTCCACGGTGTCGATCCTCGCCTTCTTCGGACTCTTCGGGACGTACGCCGAGGCCTTCTCCACCTTCATCGCGGCCGGACTCGCCCTCCTCCTGTGCCCGTTGATCGCCTGGGCGACCCGTGGGAAGTACTACCTGGCCAGGCCGAACACCGTGAACGGCCCCGGGGTGGAGGTCGCGGACGTCACCGCCACGCACACCTGCTCGGTGTGCGAGACCGCGTACGAGCTCCCGGACATCGCCGACTGCCCGGCCCAGGCCGGACCGATCTGCTCGCTGTGCTGCTCCCTCGACGCCACCTGCGGCGACGTCTGCCGCAAGGCGCCGGAGGCCGGGGCGGTGATCCTGCCGATGCCCTCCGTACGCCGGGTCTGAACCGGCGTACGCGGCCCGTTCGTACGCCTGGCCGGATGCGTACGCCCCCTAGGTACCTCTTCGTGAAAAACCGTATCCGCTCAGTAAAGGTCGGGCGTAAGCTCGGGCATATGCGCAATGCGGTTTCCTGGGCAGGTACATCGGCGGAGGGTGAAGCGCGATGAACGACAGCGGTGCCCTGCTCCCATGGCTGGTCATACGTCAGGACGACAACGGCAACCGCTACCGGGTGGGCCGGTACCCCACCCGGGCCGAGGCCCAGAAGGTGGTCGACAGCCTCGACGACCGGGGACACAAGCAGCTCTACTGGGTCGAGCGGATCGGGCAGGGCAGCCAGACGGCCACGACGAACTAGGCCGGGCGGCCGGGCGGCGGAGACCGGGCCGCCGGAACGCCGACAGCACTGGCATAGGCTCCGCCCATGACTGAACGCGTGGTCGTGGGCGGAGCCCTTTGTCATGACGGGCGCCTGCTGGCCGCCCGGCGCAGTGCGCCTCCCGAGCTGGCCGGCCGGTGGGAACTGCCCGGCGGGAAGGCCGAGCCCGGTGAATCCGTCCCCGAGGCGCTGGTGCGCGAACTGCGCGAGGAGCTCGGCGTCGAGACCGAGGCGCTGGAGCGCATCCCGGGGGAGTGGCCGCTGAAGCCCGGTCTCGTGCTGCACGTGTGGACGGCCCGGCTGGTGTCGGGGGAGCCCGCCCCGCTGGAGGACCACGACGAGCTGCGCTGGCTGGGGCCCGGGGAGCTCGACTCCGTCGACTGGCTCGACCAGGACCGGCCCGCCGTCGCCGAGGCCGGGCGCCGACTGCGCGCCGGGCTGCGCGCCGCGACGCCACCGGAGCCGCACGACGGGGCGCACCGGGGCGCGTGAGGCTCCCGCTGTAGGCCGTCTGCGCCACAGTGCGCCGGTGCGTGGGGGATCGAGTGGTACGACGCCCCGAATATCGGGTATGTCGCTATTAATCCCTATCTCGTCCCCCTTTCGTCACCGACGAACCGGACTGGGGTCGCTGCTGGCCCGGGAAGTGATCGGCGTGATCGACGCAGACGGTGAACGTGCCGAATGGGCCTTCCCCGCCGAACCCGGTGCCGTCCGCACCGCCCGCCACGCCGTGCGCGGCACCCTGCGCTCCTGGGGCCTGGACTCCGTCGGCGACGTGACCGTCCTGCTGGTCAGTGAGCTGGTGACCAACTCCCTGCGCTACGCCTCCGGCCCCATCGGGGTCCGTCTGGTACGGCGCAAACCGGCCGCCGGGGACCAGCCCGGCGCCGACGCGCTGCTCGTGGAAGTTTCCGATCCGCTTCCGGATCCGCCCCGCGAGCGGGTCGCGCAACCGGACGACGAGGGGGGCCGGGGACTGCACCTCGTGGCGGTCTCCGCACAGCGCTGGGGAACCCGGCACGGGAAATCGGGCAAGACTGTGTGGTTCGAGTTGGCTCTTCCTGGTGAGTAACAAGGTGAAGGGTGGCCGACGATCACCGGACGTGGCTCGAAAACAACGGGACCTTTTTGTGATCGTGAACGCCGTGCCGTCCGGGGCCGTGGTGCTGAATACTTCGGTCCATGGCCGGTCCGGTTGCGGTGAGCTGGAGGGGACGGTCGCGTGAGCGAGATACCTGCGCAGGCACATCAGGCCCGAGTGCCCAGGGAGACATGGCACGACTCCTTGTGGCACAGCAGCCCGCCTGGCTCGATATATGACTACATAAAGGTCGCGTCGTTCTCGATCGGTCCGGACGGGCTCGTCGACCAATGGAGCCTGCGCGCCGAGGAACTGTTCGGGCTCACCGCCGCCCAGGCGGTCGGGCGCGATCCGGTCGAGGCCTTCATGCCGCCCGAGCTGCGGGCCGACGGGCACCGCAAGGTCGCGGAGATCCTCGACGGCAAGGAGTGGACGGGCCTGATCCCCTTCCGGATCCCGGACGGGGACGGCGCGCACGGCGTGGCCGAGATCTACGTGATGCCGACCCTGACCGAGACCGCCGAGCGGGCCGCGCTGTGCGTCGTCGTCGACGTCCGAGCGCTGCGGCGGATCGAATCCGATCTTGCCGCCTCGCAGGCGATATTCGGCCAATCTCCTTTCGGCTTCCTGCTCTTTGGTACGGACTTCACCGTGCAGCGCGCGAACCGCCGCTTCGCCACCGTCTTCGGCGGCGCCGTGGAGGAGCACCGCGGCCGCACCGTGCACGACTACCTGCCGCCCCACGAGGCCGACCGGATGGCCGAAGCCCTGCGCCGGGTCCTGGAGACCGGCGAATCCGTCACCGACCTGCGGATCACCGGCGCGGCCCCGGGCAGCCGCGAGAAGCGGCACTGGTCCATCAACCTCTACCGGGTCCACGGCGGCACCGGCCTGCCCATCGGCATCGCCGGCCTCGGCACCGACGTCACCCGCCGCCACCTCGCCGCCCGCGAGGCCGCCGGGGTGCGCCGCAACCTCGCCCTCCTCAACGAGGCAGGGCACCGGATCGGGAACTCCCTCGACCTGGAGACCACCGCCCGGGAACTCCTCGACGTCACCGTCCCCGGCTTCTGCGACCTGGCCGCCGTCGACCTCTACCAGGGGCTGCTCCTCGGCGACGACGACCGGCCCGCACGCCCGCAGGGCCCCGGGGTGCCCTCCCTGCCCGGCCAGGGCGCCGGGCGGGCGCCGTCCGCGCCGCTGCGCCGGGTGGCCTTCGCCTCGGCCGTGTCGGACGCCCCGCTGTCGGGGCCCGGCGCGCTGGTCTCCGTAGGGGAGATCCACCGCTATCCGGCCGCCTCGCCGGGCGCGCTGGCCCTGCGCACGGCACGGCCCCGGCTCGCCCCGGCCGCCGGACCGGACGACCTGGTGCAGTCCACGCTGATCGTGCCGATGGTCGCCCACGACACGGTGGTGGGCCTCGCCCAGTTCTCCCGTACCAAGGGCAGCGAGCCCTTCGGGGAACGGGACCGGGCCGTCGCCGTGGAACTGGCCGCACGGGCCGCCGTATGCATCGACAACGCCCGCCTCTACCGGCGGGAGCACGAAAGGGCACTGATACTGCAACGCAGCCTGCTTCCCCCCGGCGACCCGGAAGCCGCCGGACTCGACATCGCCTGCCGCTACCTGCCGGGGAACGCGGCGACCGAGGTCGGCGGCGACTGGTTCGACGTCATCGAACTCCCCGGGCACCGCACGGCGCTCGTCGTCGGCGACGTCATGGGCCGCGGACTGCGGGCCGCCGTCGCCATGGGCGAGCTGCGGACCGCCGTGCGCACCCTGGCCCTGCTGGACCTCGAACCGGCCGAGGTGCTCACCGCCCTCGACGAGGTCGCGCGCGGCCTCGGCGCCCCCGGCGGCTCCCAGCAGGCCTCCCGGGCCGCCCTGCACTCCCGGGACGCCGACCGCTCCGAGGTGTACCTCGCCACCTGCGTGTACGCCGTCTACGACCCGGTCACCCGACGCTGCACCATCGCCAACGCGGGCCACATGCCGCCCGTGCTGGTCGAACCGGCGGAGGAGGGCGGCACCCCCCGCCCCGGACTGCTGCTGGAAATCCCGACCGGGATGCCCCTCGGCGTCGGCGGGGAGCCGTTCGAGGAGGTCGAGGTGGAACTGCCGGAGGGCGCGCTGCTGGCCCTGTACACCGACGGACTGGTCGAATCCCGCGACCACCCGCTGGAGGAGGGGCTGCGCGGACTCCGCGACGCCCTCGCGGACCCGGTGCGCCCGCTGGAGGACGTCTGCGACCACGTCCTCAACACCCTGGACACCCGGCACGGCGAGGACGACATCGCCCTGCTCATGGCCCGCGTCCAGGGGCTGCCCGTCGACGCCGTCGGCGACTGGCAGCTGCCCCGCGAGGCCCGCTCGGTGGGCCGCGCCCGGGAACTGGCCCGGGCGAAGTTGCCGGCCTGGGGACTGGAAGGACTCCTCGACACCACGGAACTGCTGGTCAGCGAGCTGGTGACGAACGCCCTGCGGTACGGAGAGGGCGAGATCAGGCTGCGCCTGCTGCTGGACCGGACCCTGGTGTGCGAGGTGTGGGACGCGAACCTGGCCCAGCCGCGCCGCCGCCGCGCCCGCGACACCGACGAGGGCGGGCGCGGACTCCAGCTGGTCGGCCTGCTCTCCGCGGGCTGGGGCACCCGGCGCACCCACCGGGGCAAGACCGTCTGGTTCGAACTCCCGCTGCCCATGCCGGGCGGCGTGGGAGAGGCCGTCACCGAACTGTCCGCGGAGCAGCTCCTCGGCATGTACGGGTAGCCGGCGCCCGGGGGTGCGCGGCCGGTCGCGGCCGGCGCACCCCCGGGGCCGGGCCTCAGGCCGCCCTGCCCGCCCCGCCCGCCCCGCCCGCCTTCAGCGCGGCCAGGCGGGCCTCGATCTCCGAGGTCTTGCCCAGGTCCTCCAGCGATTCGAACTGCGCGTCCAGCGAGGACGCCGCCAGTTCCTGCTTCCCCATCGCCATGGCCTCCTCCCGCCGGACCTTCTCCTCGAAGCGGTTCAGGTCGCTGGTCGGGTCCATGACGTCGATGTTCTTCACCGCGTCCATCATCGTGTTCTGCGCCTGCGCCGTCTTCGCCCGGGACACCAGCTCGTCCCGCTTCGCCTGGAGCTCCGTCAGCTTGTTCTTCATCGAGTCCAGGCCCGACTTGAGCTTGTCCACGACCTCCGTCTGGGCGGCGATCGTCGGCTCCGCCGTCCTCGCCTCCTTCTCCGACTGGAGCTGCCGGCCGAGGGCCACCTTCGCGAGGTTGTCGAACTTGTCGGCGCTGTCGGCGTCACCCGCACCAGACGCCCGCAGCTCGTCCGCCTTCCGGCTGGCGGCCAGCGCCTTGCCGCCCCATTCGGCGGCCGCGTCCACGTCCTCCCTGTGGTCCGCCTCCAGCATCCGCAGGTTGCCGATGGTCGTGGCCACCGCCTGCTCGGCCTCCGAGATGTTGTTCGTGTAGTCGCGGATCAGCTGGTCGAGCATCTTCTGCGGATCCTCCGCCTGGTCCAGCAGCGCGTTGATGTTCGCCTTCGCGAGCTGGGTGACACGGCCGAGGATGGTCTGCTTGCTCATGTGGGTCTCTCCTGGTGAGGGAACGTCGGGTGCGGCCGGGCCGCCTCGTCGGTCAGAAACGGCCGCCACCGCCCATCCGGCCGCGCGTGCCGCCGCCGCCGAAGGAACCGGGGCCGCGGCCGCCCCCGCCTCCGCCGAAGCCGCCCCCGCCGCCGAAGCCGCCCCCGCCGCCGAAGCCGCCGCCGAAGCCGCCCCCGCCGCGCCCGCCGCCCCGCAGGATCTCGCCGAGGATGATCCCGCCGAGTACGGCGCCGCCCCGGCCGCCGCCGGCGCGCGGGCCGGAGTACGGGTTCTGGTAGCCGCGTACGTCCTGTTCCGCCAGCTGCTGCGCCTGCCGGGCCAGGGAGTCCGCCTGCTGGGCCTCCGACAGCGCGCCCGCCGGGTCCGTCCCGGCCAGCGACACCGAGCGCTCCAGGTGCCGCTGTGCCTCCGCCAGCCGGGTCCGGGCCTGACTGCCGACCGCGCCCCGGCTGGTGGTGACGTAGTCCGTCGCCGCGCCGATCGCGCTGCGGGCCGACAGCAGGGCCTGGTCCAGCAGGGCCGCCGCGCGCCGCCGGCCCGTCTCCTGCTCCCGCGCCCCGGCCAGGGAGTCGTCGAGGGCCGCGTCGGCCTCCTCCACGCGGCGCAGGGCGTCGATCGGGTCGTACCGTCCGGCCGCCTGCTCCTGGCGTACGTCCGCCAGTACGGCCTCCGCCCGGCCGATGCGGCCGCGCAGGTCCGCCGTCGAGGTGCCCTCCGTGGTGCCCGTGAGGAGCCCGCGGGCGTCCGCGAGGTCGGTCTCCGTCTCCGTCAGCGCGCCCGGCAGCTTCCCCGCGGCCTCCGCGAGCTCCTGCGCCCGCCGCTCGACCGCGTCCACCAGCGTCGCCGCCTGGTCCACCGCGCCCTCGGCCGCCCGTACGTGCACGGCCGCCCTGCCGTTCTCCCCGTCGTGCAGCGCCGCCCGGGCCTCGCCGAGGTGGGTCGTCGCGAACAGCAGCCGGTCCTTGGCCTGTTCCGGGTTGGAGGCCACCGGCGCCGCCGCCGAATCCGCGTACCGCCCGGTCAACGCCGTCACGGTCGCCGTCGCCGTCGTCGTACGTCCGGTCAGCTCCCGGAAGTGCGCCTCGACGGTCTCCACCGCCTGCGGGGCGTTCTTCTCCAGGTCCCGGAGCCGGTCGAAGGCCTCCGACTCGGCGTCGAGGCGCCGGTTCGCCTCCGTGCACCGGGACACGATCTCGTCCAGCATCCGGCGTCGCGTCGCGTCGTCCTCCGGATAGGCGTCGTCGAGCTGCTGGCGCAGCCGGAACGCGTGCGTCAGCTCGTCCTTCGCGTACGCCACGGCCTCCGTGAAGGTGCCGACGGCCTCGTCGCCGAACTGCGCCGAGGCGAAGCCGAGTTCCTCGGTGCTGGTGCGGACCGCGTCGTCCGTCGCGACCAGCAGCGCCTTCGCCCGGGCGTCGAGCGCCGGCAGCGGCTCCGGTTCCGCCCTCCGGCCGTCCCAGCCCGTGTGCGTCGTCTCCGTACCGCGGCCGCCGCCCTTGCCGCGCTTGCGGCGCCGGTACGCGTACGCGCCCAGCGCCCCGGCCGCGCCGACGGCGACCACCGGCAGCACGAAGTCGCCCGCGCCGCTCTCCCCGCCCGTCCCGCCCGGGTCGGCCTCGCCGGGGGTGATGGCCGGTACCGGGACCGGCTGCCCGCCGAGCACCGCGGCGTACCCGTCGGCCGCGCCGATCGCGGCGCCCGCCCAGTCGTTCTGCTTCAGGGCGGGCTCGATGGCCGTCCGGGCGACGTCGTCGAGCTGCTGCTGCGTGAAACCGGACTGGGTGTCGGCCGAATAGGCGTACTGCCGGGCCCCGGTCGCCACCGCCAGCAGGACGTCGTTCTGGCCGAGGCCGTTCTTCTGCGCCGTGGCGTCCGCCCAGCTCTGCGCGGAGCGCCCGGAGAAGTCGCGCACGTACGTCACGAAGAGCTGGATCCGCCGCTGCGCGTACAGCTCGTCCAGCGCGGCCGTCACCGCGGGCAGCCGGTCGCCCAGCGCGCCCACGCGGTCGGTGACCTGCCCCTGCTGCGACAGGGTGACGGGATCCTCGGCGCGGGCCGCGGGCGCCCCGGCCACGCCCCACCCGCCGAACGCCAGCAGCGCGGCGGCCAGGACCAGTCCGGTGCGCAGGGATATGCGGGCGGCGGAGCGCCTCGTCGTCCTGCAGGGGGGCGGAGTCACATTTCGGAGATTATGGGCGGATCGGCGTGCCCGCACCCGGAGTCGCGGCCTACGGGACCGCCACCGCCGTCAGTTCCGGGAGCGCCACGGCGACGGCGTCGGCGGTCAGTACCGCGCTCCCGAGAGCGGCGTGCTCCCACTGCCACCGCAGCTCCCCGCTCGCCGCGTCCAGCCCGGCCAGGAACGGCGGCCGGGGCGTGCGGCCGAGCAGCCCGCCGCGGCCGCCGTCCGCGGACCTCACGTACAGCAGGTCCCGCCGGACCCCCAGCAGTTCCACCGCGCAGGACGGGCCCTGACGCCGCACCAGGGGACGGTGCCACCGCACCGCGCCGCTCTCCGCGTCCAGCGCGGACACCGTGTCCCAGCCCTCCCGGGCGCGGTGGGCGGCCACGTGGACCGTGCCGTCCAGGCAGAGCAGCCCGGTCGGCGCCGGAGTGCCCGCCTCGACGTGCCAGACGACGTGCCCCTCGCGCCGGTGCAGCGCGCGCACCGTCTTCCCGTCCGTCACGTGCACGGGACCGCCGGGCAGCCCCGGCGCGTCCCGGTACGGGTTGCGCGGCCAGGCCCACAGGGGCCGCCCGGTGGCCAGGTGCAGGGCGGTGAGCAGCAGCCCGTCGGCCAGGACCAGGCAGTCCCCCGAGACGGTCGGCCTGCGGGAGCCCGCGCCCTGGACCGGGTACCGCCACACGGTGTCCCCGGTCGCCCCGTCCAGCGCGGTGAGACCGCCCCGCGCCCCGTACAGCACCAGCCCCCCGGCCACGGTCAGCGGCGGGGTCCGCCCGGCGGGGGGTTCCGGCAGGTCCCGCCACCAGCGCACGCGGCCGTCCCCCGCCTCCCGGGCCAGCACCCGCACGCCCCCGCCCTCCTGCCCGGCGACGGCGACGTACACCGAGCCCGCGTCCGCCGCGCAGGACACGGCCGCGGCGGCGGGCCGCCCGGAGGCGGGCACGCCCTCGTCGGCGCGGGCCGTCCACAGGGCCGCCCCCGTGCCGGCCCACACCGAGCCCACCTCCTGGCCGGCCCGCCACACCACGCTGTCCCCGGCGGCGTACAGCGCCTGCGGCCGGACGGGGGACCGCCACAGCCGCTCCCCGGGCGCGACGGCGGTCCGCGGGGCCCCGGCCGTGCCCCCTCGGCCCGAGCGGCCCCCCACGGCGGCCCCCACCCGGTCCCGCGCCGCCGCCGTACCCCCGCCCAGGCCGGGCCCCGCCGACTCCGCCCCCTCCCGGCCGGGCTCCGCCCGGTCCGCGCCCACCCGGGCCGGCTCCGGCCGTGTCCGTGTCGGGGTCGCCGCCGTGAGGCCGTCGTCGGCGGGGCTTTCCCCGGCGGGGTCCCCTTCGGCAGGAGTCGCCCGTACGGGGTCGCCGGGGGAGCCGCCGGGGGACCCCGGGTCAGGTCCCCCGGGGGCCCGGCCCGCCCCCGGCGCCTGTGCCGGGTCCGCGTCAGCCGCGGGCCCCGCCGGGTCCCCCGCCCACGCGGCGGCCCCCGCCGCCAGCGCCCGCAGGGCCCGGGCCACCTCCGCCGCCGACCCCGGCCGGTCCGCCGGGGCCTTAGCCAGCAGTGACCGCGCCAGCGCCGCCAGCCGCGGCTCCACCCGCAGCTCCGGCGGCGCCTCCTCGACGTGCCGGAGCATCAGGGCGTACGGGCCCTGCGCCGAGCGGAAGGGCGGCGCCCCGCGCAGCAGCGCGTACAGCACGCACCCCAGCGCGTACAGGTCGCACCGGGCGTCCACCGGCTCGCCCCGCCACTGCTCGGGCGCCATGTACTCCGGGGTGCCGAACACGCGGCCCGTGACCGTCCAGCCCGCCGTCGCGTCCGAGGAGTGGGCGATGCCGAAGTCGCAGATCTTGAGCCGGCCGCCGGGCAGCAGGAAGAGGTTGGCCGGTTTCAGGTCCCGGTGGACCACCGCCTGTTCGTGCGCGGCGGCCAGCGCCTCCGCCGTCTGGGCCGCCAGGTCGACCGCCCGCGCCGCGGGCAGCCCGCCCGGCGAACGCGCCAGCGCCGACGCCAGGTCCTCGCCGGGCAGCAGCTCCATCACGATGAAGAGCCGCCCGTCGTGCACGCCCACGTCGTGCACCACGGTGATCCCGGGATGCTGGAGCCGCGCCCCGATGGTCGCCTCGCGCCGGAACCGCGCGGCCACCTCGTCGTTCGCCGCCGCCTCCAGCAGCAGCTTCACCGCCACGGACCGCCCCAGGCTCAGGTCGTGCCCGCGCCACACCTCGCCCATGCCGCCCTGGCCGAGCCGCCGGTCCAGCCGGTAGCGGCCCGCCAGATGATCCCCCACACGCACCGCGCATGCCCCCTGACTCCACGTCAACGCGTCCCAGGGGGCATTGTGTACGGCGAAGTGAACTACAGGGGGTCGGAGCGGCGGCGGATCCTGCTGCCCAGCCACACGAGCGGGTCGTACTTGCGGTCGACGGCCCGTTCCTTCAGCGGGATGAGCGCATTGTCGGTGATCTTGATGCCTTCGGGGCAGACCTCCGTGCAGCACTTGGTGATGTTGCAGTAGCCGAGCCCGTGCTCCTCCTGGGCCGTGCGCTTGCGGTCCAGGCCCGTCTCGGCGGCCGCGTCCAGGGGGTGCATGTCCAGTTCCGCGACCCGCATCAGGAAGCGCGGACCCGCGAAGGCCTCCTTGTTCTCCTCGTGGTCGCGCACCACGTGACAGGTGTCCTGGCACAGGAAGCACTCGATGCACTTGCGGAACTCCTGCGAGCGTTCCACGTCCACCTGCTGCATCCGGTACGCGCCCGCCGCCACCCCCCGCGGCGGTACGAACGCCGGAACCTCCCGCGCCTTCGCGTAGTTGAAGGACACGTCCGTGACCAGGTCGCGGACGACGGGGAAGGCCCGCAGCGGGGTGATGGTGATCGTCTCCGACCGCTCGAAGGTCGACATCCGCGTCATGCACATCAGCCGGGGCCGGCCGTTGACCTCGGCGCTGCACGAGCCGCACTTGCCCGCCTTGCAGTTCCAGCGCACCGCGAGGTCGGGGGTCTGGGTGGCCTGGAGCCGGTGCACGATGTCCAGGACCACCTCGCCGTCGTGGACCTCGACGGTGAAGTCCCGCAGTTCCCCGCCCTCCGCGTCGCCGCGCCAGACCCGGAAGGCGGCATCGTAGGTAGTCACTCGTAGAGCTCCTCTTCGGCGAGGTACTTGACCAGCTCTTCCTTCTCGAACAGCGCGAGCAGGTCGGGCCGGATGGGGTCCGTGCGGGTGCGTACGAGGGCGATCCGGCCGGCCGCGGGATCCGCGGGCTCCGGGTCCACCGGCCGGCACAGCAGGTTCACGGGCCGCCAGCTCCGCTCCATCGCCGGGCAGTCCTCGCGGGTGTGCCCGCCCCGGCTCTCGGTGCGTTCCAGGGCCGCGCGGGCCACGCACTCGCTGACCAGCAGCATGTTGCGCAGGTCCAGCGCCAGGTGCCAGCCCGGGTTGAACTGCCGGTGCCCCTCGACCCCGGCGCGCGCGGCCCGTACGCGCAGTCCCGCGAGCTTCTCCAGCGCCTCGGCCATCTCCCCTTCGCGGCGGATGATCCCGACCAGGTCGTTCATCGTCGTCTGGAGCTCCTGGTGGAGCGTGTACGGGTTCTCCGCGCCCCCGTCGGCGTGGAAGGGGGCCAGCGCCTCCGCCGCGGCGGCGTCGACCTGCGCCTGGGAGACGGCCGGACGCGCGGCGGAGCCCGCGGCGTGCTCCGCCGCGTGCAGCCCGGCCCGCCGGCCGAAGACCAGCAGGTCGGACAGGGAGTTGCCGCCGAGCCGGTTCGAGCCGTGCATGCCGCCGGCGACCTCGCCCGCCGCGAACAGGCCCGGTACCCCGACCGTCGCGGCGGTGTCCGAGTCGACGGCGATCCCGCCCATCACGTAGTGGCAGGTCGGGCCGACCTCCATCGGCTCGGCGGTGATGTCCACGTCCGCCAGCTCCTTGAACTGGTGGTACATGGAGGGCAGGCGCCGCCGGATCCGTTCCGCCGGCATCCGGGTGGACACGTCGAGGAACACCCCGCCGTGCGGCGAGCCGCGGCCCGCCTTGACCTCGGAGTTGATGGCCCGGGCCACCTCGTCGCGGGGCAGGAGTTCGGGCGGCCGCCGGTTGTGGTCGGGGTCCTCGTACCAGCGGTCGCCCTCCTCCTCCGACTCGGCGTACTTCTCCTTGAAGACGTCCGGGACGTAGTCGAACATGAACCGCTTGCCCTCGCTGTTGCGCAGCACCCCGCCGTCGCCGCGCACCGATTCGGTGACGAGGATGCCCTTGACCGAGGGCGGCCAGACCATGCCGGTCGGATGGAACTGCACGAACTCCATGTTCAGCAGCGGTGCGCCCGCGAGCAGTGCCAGCGCGTGCCCGTCGCCCGTGTACTCCCAGGAGTTGGAGGTGGTCTTGAAGGACTTGCCGATCCCGCCCGTGGCGAGCACCACTGCCGGGGCCTCCAGGACGAAGAAGCGGCCGGACTCGCGTTCGTAGCAGAAGGTCCCCGAGACGCGGTCCCCGTCCTTGAGCACCCGGGTGACCGTGCACTCCTGGAAGACCTTGAGCCGGGCCTCGTGGTCCCCGTACTCCTTGAAGTCCTCCTGCTGGAGGCCGACGATCTTCTGCTGGAGGGTGCGGATCAGCTCCAGGCCGGTGCGGTCGCCGACGTGCGCGAGGCGCGGGTACTCGTGCCCGCCGAAGTTGCGCTGCGAGATCCGCCCGTCGGGGGTGCGGTCGAAGAGCGCGCCCCAGGTCTCCAGCTCCCAGACCCGGTCCGGGGCCTCCTTGGCGTGCAGTTCGGCCATCCGCCACTGGTTGAGGAACTTGCCCCCGCGCATGGTGTCGCGGAAGTGGACCTGCCAGTTGTCGTGGTCGTTGACGTTGCCCATGGAAGCCGCGATGCCGCCCTCGGCCATCACCGTGTGGGCCTTGCCGAAGAGGGACTTGCAGATCACGGCCGTACGGGCGCCCCGCTCGCGGGCCTCGATCGCGGCCCGCAGCCCGGCGCCGCCCGCGCCGACCACGACCACGTCCCACTGCTGCCGGTCGACTTGAGCCATGTCAGAAGATCCTCGGGTCGTCGAAGGTGCCGGTGGCCAGCAGGTACACGTAGAAGTCGCACAGCGCCACGCTGATCAGGGAGGCCCAGGCCAGCTGCATGTGGCGGGTGTTGAGCCGGCTGACCCAGCCCCACAGGCGGTAGCGCACCGGGTGCTTCGAGAAGTGCTTCAGGCGGCCGCCCATGATGTGCCGGCAGGAGTGGCAGGACAGGGTGTACGCCCAGATCAGCACGGTGTTGACGAGGAACAGCAGCGTTCCCAGGCCCATGTGGCCCCAGTCGTACCGCGCGTCGCGGAAGGTCAGCACCGTGTCGTAGGTGAGGATCGCCGCGACCGGCACCGCCGCGTAGAAGAAGTAGCGGTGGGCGTTCTGAAGGATCAGCGGGAAGCGGGTCTCACCCGTGTACGAGGCGTGCGGCTCGGCGACGGCGCAGGCGGGCGGCGAGGCCCAGAAGCCGCGGTAGTAGGCCTTCCGGTAGTAGTAGCAGGTCAGCCGGAAGCCGAGCGGGAAGACCAGGATCAGCAGGGCGGGGGACAGGCCCCACCAGCTTCCGAAGAGGTCGAGGTTGGGGCCGCCGCGCATCCGCTCGCAGTTCTCCGCCAGACAGGGGGAGTAGAAGGGGGACACGTACGGGGCCGCGTAGTAGTGGGCGTTGGCGAAGGCCCGCCAGGTCGAGTAGGCGATGAAGGCGAGCAGCCCGGCCGCGGTGCCGGCGGGCGACAGCCACCACCGGTCGGTCCGCAGGTGCCGGGCCGCGATCGCGGCCCGGGAGGGGCCGTGGACCCCGCCGGGCCGCTGTTGGGGTGGTTCCGTGCCTGTGGCCAAGGAGAACTCCGGGTGGAGTGTCGAGGGGTGGCCCAGGAGACCCGGCGCCGCGCGTACGGGCGCCGCCGGGCCAGATGGGGTGGGTACGGGGTACGGGCGGTCCGGCGGCGCGTCAGGGAGCGCGGCGGTCGCGGGCTCCGAGGCCCTCGTCGTCGGAGTCCGTCCAGAGCGTGCTGTCGTACGGGGTGTCCGGGACGGTGACCATCGCGGACCGGTCGGGCTGCCTGGAGGCGGCGGCCGGACCCTGCCGGGCCACGTCCCGCTCCAGCCGCTCCACCGAGCGGACGAGCTCGTCCAGGTTGCGTCGTACGGCGCTCAGATCATCTTGCAGGGACATGATGTGCCCTCACTTCCGCGGGTGCGGTGACCGTGACCGTGCTCATGGGCGCCTGAGAGTGTCGCGCCTCCCGTCCCCGGTTGTGAAGAGACGTGCAGCGATTCCGGGCGTGCAGGCGTGAACCGTGCGCCCCCTCCCCGACCCCGTTTTCATCCCTCGTGCGGGGGAACGCCGCTCGCGCCGCAAGCCGGATTGGTCCGCCCGGGTGGGGTTCGCGGCGTGGCGCGCTCCGGCTGCGGGGCACCCGGGGGGCCGTCTATTTCAGTGGGTTTCGGCACCAGTGTGATCAGCTCCATATACCGCCGAACGTGATCTTGACCCCCATCTTTCGCGTCCCACCACGCCCCGCTCCGGAGGTACCACCCATGTCCCAGAGAACGCGCAGGTCCTTGGCGCTCCTGACCTCGGGCGTCCTCGCACTGCCGCTCCTCGCGGGCTGCGGCGCGGGCGACGAGGAAGGCGGACCGGCCGCAGCGGGACCGGACATCGCGACGACGGCCCGTGACCGGGTCACCGACGGCGGCGTCCTGCGCTGGGCCGTGGACGGCCTCCCGGACACCCTGAACACCTTCCAGGCCGACGCGGACGCCACCACCTCGCGGATCGCCGGCGCCGTCCTGCCCCACCTGTTCGTCCTGGACGGGAAGGGCCGCCCCGTGGCCAATCCCGACTACCTGGAGAAGGCCGAGGTCGTCGAGCGGGAGCCCAAGCAGGTCGTCCTGTACAAGCTGCACCAGCAGGCGGTCTGGAGCGACGGCCGGGAGATCGGCGCCCCCGACTTCGTGGCCCAGTGGCGGGCCCTGAACGGCAAGGACTCGGCGTACTGGACGGCCCGCAACGCCGGCTACGACCGGATCGAGAAGATCGAGAAGGGCAAGACCGACCTGGAGGTCAAGGTCACCTTCTCCAAGCCGTACGCGGACTGGCGCTCCCTGTTCAGCCCGCTGTACCCGAAGCAGGTCACCGGCTCCCCGGACGCCTTCAACGAGGGCGCCCGCGGCACCCTCAAGGTCACCGCCGGGCCCTTCGCCCTCGGGGCCATCGACAAGAAGACCGGCACCGCCGCGCTGACCCGCAACCCGCGCTGGTGGGGCCACCCCGCGAAGCTCGACACCCTCGTGCTGACGGCGGTGCCCCGCGCGGAGCGGCCGGCCGCGCTGGCCGCCGGCAAGATCGACCTGGGGGAGATCGACCGTGCCGGCGCCGACCGGATCGCCCTGGCCCACCGCGACGCCGGGCGCGTGAACGGCTCGCACGGCCCCGGCGCGGCCCTGACGCCGGCGCAGGCCACCCTGTCCTGGGCGCTGGCCCACGGCGCGGACGAGACCAAGGCCCGCGAGGAGCAGGAGCTCCGGCAGAAGAGCGCCGACGCCACCAAGAAGTACGCCGACGAGCAGGCCGCCCTGCGCACCTTCAAGGTCCGCAAGTCCCTGGAGCCCGTCTACACCCAGCTGGCCATGAACGGCGCCTCCGGCCCGCTGTCGGACGAGCGGGTCCGGCGCGCGGTGGCCCGGGCCCTGGACCGCAAGGCGCTGGCCGAGGCCGTGCTCAAGCCGCTCGGCCTGCCCGCGAAGCCGGTCGGCAGCCACCTGGCCCTGGCCGGGCAGCAGGCGTACGCCGACAACAGCGAGGCCCTCGGCGGCCAGGACCCCCAGGCCTCCCAGGCCCTCCTCGCCGACGCGGGCTGGCGCCGGGGCGGCAAGCTCACCGAACCGGCCGGAGCGAAGGCGGGACCGGAGGGCTCCGGACAGGACGACTCGAAGACCCCCTCGACGTCCTCGGGCCCGGGCACCGGCAACGACGGCCTCTACATCGTCGGCCAGGACGACGGGCGCAACGGCGACCTGCGCTCGGCGACCGCGCAGCTGGCGGCCCGCGCCCGGCTCCGCCCGGCCCAGGCCGCCCCCGGCGACCACGAGGCCGCCCACGGCAGGCCCGGTGGCCCCGCCGCGGACCTGCCGGCGCTCCCGGACGGATCCGCGTACGGCCTCGACGGGGAGATCGTCGACGCCGACGCCTTCGCCCCGGGAGGACCCGGAGCCGAGGGAGCCCCCGGCGCCCCCGGGAGCCGGCCCGCCGCCGCCCTCGCCCCGGCCTCCCTCGCAGCCCAGCAGGAGAACGCGCTGCTGGCTCAGGCCGAGGCCGTCGACGACGCCAAGAGCACCGCGGACGCGGAGGCGGACGGCGACGCCGAGGCCGCCGACGACGGCAAGGAGCCCGCCGAGGCCAGCCCGGCCCCCGCCCCCGTCAAGCAGACGGCGCGCACCTCGGGCCGCATGCTCGCCAAGGACGGCAAGCAGCTCACCCTGCGCTTCGTCCTCCCGGCCGGACCGGGCTCGGAGTCCCTGCGCACGGTCGGCGAGCGGATCGCCCAGATGCTCCAGAAGATCGGCGTGGGCACCGAGATCACCAAGGTCGCGGACGAGAGCTTCTTCAAGGACCACATCGCCTCGGGCCAGTACGACCTGGCCCTGTACTCCTGGCCCGCGACGGCCTACCCGGCCACCGACGCCCGGCCGATCTTCGCCAAGCCGGAGCCGGCCGCCGACGGTTCGCTCCTCGTCGAACAGAACTACACCCGCGTCGGCACGGACCACATCGACCAGCTCTTCGACCAGGCCCTGGGCGAACTGGACGAGAAGCAGGCCCGCGAGCTGATGCGCAAGGCCGACGCCCGCATCTGGGCCGCCGCCGGATCCGTACCCCTCTACCAGCGCCCCGAGCTGGTGGCGGCCAAGCCCGGCCTGGTCAACGCCGGCGCCTTCGGCCTCGGAGCGCCGAGGTACCAGGACATCGGCTGGAAGAAGCCCGCCTCGGCGAAGGACAAGAAGAAGTAGCGGAGTGCGGCGGACGTACCTTCGCAGAATGCGTACCTACGGAGAAGAAGTGGTGACAAAGGGGTGGAGTACCGGGTGACCCACGGGTCACAAGCTCAGAAGTGACTCAAGTCCCTTGCCCGCCGGAGACCCGGCGGGCAAGGTCGTGGATACCCGTTGACCCGCATGAACACAGGCTCCACCGACAGCCGGGACTCCCCACCCCACACCCGGCCGTCCTCAGTCGTCCGGCCTCTTGACAGACCCCCCGGCAGGCGGTTCCCGCCAGCCGACGTACGATGGGGTAAGGCCGTGGCAGGTTTTCGCCCGGTCGAGGCGCGCGTGCCAGGCCGTACGCGACGCCATCCACGATCCCGGGAGAAGCGCCGAAGTGCCCACGCGCCACGACATCCGTAACGTCGCCATCGTCGCCCACGTCGACCATGGCAAGACGACCATCGTCGATGCCATGCTCAAGCAGGCCGGTGCCTTCGCCGCCCACCAGCACCTCGACGACCGCATGATGGACTCGAACGACCTGGAGCGTGAGAAGGGCATCACGATCCTCGCCAAGAACACGGCGGTGAAGTACCACCCCAAGGACGGCGGGGCGCCCATCACGATCAACATCATCGACACCCCCGGCCACGCCGACTTCGGTGGTGAGGTCGAGCGCGGTCTGTCGATGGTGGACGCCGTCGTCCTGCTGGTGGACGCCTCCGAGGGTCCGCTGCCCCAGACCCGCTTCGTCCTGCGCAAGGCCCTGCAGGCGAAGATGCCGGTCATCCTCTGCATCAACAAGACGGACCGCCCGGACTCCCGGATCGACGAGGTCGTCAACGAGACCTACGACCTGTTCCTGGACCTGGACGCGGACGAGGACCAGATCGAGTTCCCGATCGTCTACGCCTGCGGCCGTGACGGCGTGGCCTCGCTGACCAAGCCGGAGGACGGCACCGTCCCCGCGGACAGCGACAACCTGGAGCCGTTCTTCTCCACCATCCTGGAGCACGTCCCCGCCCCGGTGTACGACGACGAGGCGCCCCTCCAGGCCCACGTCACCAACCTGGACGCCGACAACTTCCTCGGCCGCATCGCGCTGCTCCGCGTCGAGCAGGGCGAGCTCCGCAAGGGCCAGACCGTCACGTGGATCAAGCGCGACGGCACCCAGTCCAACGTCCGCATCACCGAGCTGATGATGACCGAGGCGCTCACCCGCAAGCCGGCCGAGGTGGCGGGCCCCGGTGACATCTGCGCCGTCGCCGGTATCCCCGACATCATGATCGGCGAGACCCTGGCGGACCCGGAGAACCCGATCGCGCTGCCGCTGATCTCGGTGGACGAGCCGGCGATCTCCATGACCATCGGTACGAACACCTCCCCGATGGTCGGCCGCGGCGGCAGCGGCAAGGGCGCGGACGCCAAGTCCGCCGTCAAGGACCGCAAGGTCACCGCCCGCCAGGTCAAGGACCGCCTCGACCGCGAGCTGGTCGGTAACGTCTCCCTCCGCGTGCTCGACACCGAGCGCCCGGACGCCTGGGAGGTCCAGGGCCGTGGTGAGCTCGCGCTCGCCATCCTGGTCGAGCAGATGCGCCGCGAGGGCTTCGAGCTGACCATCGGCAAGCCGCAGGTGGTCACGCAGGAGATCGACGGCAAGGTGCACGAGCCGGTCGAGCGCATGACGATCGACGTCCCCGAGGAGCACATGGGCGCGGTCACGCAGCTCATGGGCGTCCGCAAGGGCCGCATGGACAACATGTCGAACCACGGCTCCGGCTGGGTCCGCATGGAGTTCGTCGTCCCGTCGCGCGGTCTCATCGGTTTCCGTACCGAGTTCCTGACCGGTACGCGCGGCACCGGCATCGCCCACTCGATCCACGAGGGCCACGAGCCGTGGTTCGGCCCGCTGGTCACCCGCAACAACGGTTCGCTGGTCGCCGACCGCGCCGGTGCGGTCACGCCGTTCGCCATGATCAACCTTCAGGAGCGCGGCGTCCTGTTCACCGACCCCGGCACCGAGGTGTACGAGGGCATGATCGTCGGCGAGAACTCGCGCTCCGACGACATGGACGTGAACATCACCAAGGAGAAGAAGCTCACCAACATGCGTGCGGCTTCCGCGGACAACACCGAGAACGTGGTGCCGCCGCGCAAGCTCTCCCTGGAGCAGTCCCTGGAGTTCTGCCGCGACGACGAGTGCGTCGAGGTGACCCCGGAGGCGGTCCGCATCCGTAAGGTCGTCCTGGACCAGAAGGACCGTTCGCGCACCGCGTCGCGCGCCAAGTCCGCCAAGTAGCGGGCGGGGCCCGCCAAGTAGCGGGCGAGGTCCGCCGAGTGGCGGGCGAGCAGGACCAGTAGGACCCCAGCGGGACCCGAGCGGGACCCGAGGGTGCTCCGGTACCGTCGGCGCGGTACCGCAGCGGGAGCGCGGCCGCCCGATCGACTGTCGAAAAGTCGTACGGCTGGAAACGGCCCCTCCCCATACCGACACGGTGTGGGGAGGGGCCGTTCGCGTTTGTCAAGCGGATTGTTGCGTTCTGGTGTCCGCATACCGACCGTGACACTCCGGAAGGTGAGCTAACCGTCCGTTTCGCACGTGTCTGTCTCCTATCCGTTTGTCCGGATTTCGGGTTTTCGCCATGCGGTGATGTTGTGAAAACGAGACCACTTAAGTGTGGTTTACGGTCTGGGCGTCCCCGAGGATGGCTCCATTGAGCTCGGGTCAATGGGTCACACGCTGTGGGGAGCGTCGACTCACGAGCACACACGATGGGACCGGATTTCGCTGTCAGGGGTGTCAGCGGAGCCGGGTCCTTCACGAATCGACAGTGACTCCTGAGGAGGCAATTACCCATGCGCGGAGCAACGAGCGCCAAGTGGGTCGCGGGTGCCGTCATCGTGGCGATGGCTGCCACGGCCTGCAGCACCAGCAAGGACAACGCGGGCGGCGCCGGTGGCAACATCACCGTGCTGCTCGGCGAGCCGCAGCACGGCCTGGTGGGTCAGAACACCGCCGAGTCCGAGGGCGCCGAGGTCCTCAACGCGCTCTTCACCGGTCTGGTCGACTACGACAACAAGACCAACGAGCCGAAGCTCGCGGTCGCGGAGTCCATCGACACCACGGACTCGAAGACCTGGACCGTCAAGATCAAGGACGGCTACACCTTCCACAACGGCGAGAAGGTCGACGCGCAGTCGTTCGTCCGCGCCTGGAACTGGGGTGCCAACCAGGACAACGCCGCCGAGGGCATGCCGTTCTTCTCGAAGATCGAGGGCTCCGAGGAGCTCGCGCCGGGCAAGGACAAGAAGCCCACCTCCAAGGAGCTCAAGGGCCTCAAGGTCGTTGACGAGAAGACCTTCACCGTCACGCTGAAGGAGCCCTTCTCCCAGTTCAAGACCATGCTGGGCTACAACGCCTTCTACCCGCTGCCCAAGGCGTTCGAGGCCGACCCGAAGAAGTTCGGCGAGAACCCGATCGGCAACGGCGCCTTCCAGATGGACGGCGCGTGGGAGCACAACAAGCAGATCAAGGTCAAGCGGTACGACAAGTACCCGGCCGAGGGTCGCGCCAAGCTGGCCGGCGTCACCTTCAAGATCTACGACAACCTGGACACGGCGTACAACGACCTGCGCGCCGACAACCTCCAGATCGTCGACAAGCTCCCGATCTCCGCGATGGCCAACGTCTCGCAGGAGTTCGGCGACCGCTACCTGTACAAGCCCGAGTCGGGCGTCGGCTACCTCGGTCTCCCGCTGGAGCAGAACCCCGAGACGTTCGGCAAGCTGGAGATCCGTCAGGCCATCTCCATGGCCATCGACCGGGACGCCATCACGAAGACCATCTTCAACGGCACCCGCAAGCCGGCCGACGACTTCATCAGCCCGATCATCCCGGGCTACCGCAAGGGCGCCCTGGGCGAGTTCGGTACGTACAACCCGACCAAGGCCAAGGAGCTCTTCGAGAAGGCCGGCGGCGTTCCCGGCAACAAGATCGAGCTCGGCTACAACGCCGACGGCGGTCACAAGGAGTGGATGGAGGCCGTCGCGAACCAGCTGAAGGCCAACCTCGGCATCGAGGTCACCACCAAGCCCTACGCCAAGTTCGGCGAGATGCTGGACGACCTGGGCGCCTCGAAGTACAAGGGTGCCTTCCGCATGGCGTGGTCCATGGACTACCCGGCGGCGGAGAACTACCTGCGTCCGATCTTCTCGAAGGTCGCGATCGACAACGGCTCCAACTACGGCCACTACAAGAACGAAGAGTTCGAGAAGGTCATGGCGGAGGCCGACAAGGCCACCGACGCCGCCGAGGGCCTGAAGCTGTACCAGAAGGCCGATGACATCATCATCAAGGACCTTCCGTACATCCCGGTGTTCACGTACATGTCTTCTGCGGCCTACTCCCAGTCCGTGAAGAACGTCGAGGTCGACGCCCAGGGCCGCATGGACCTGGCGAACGTCGAGCTCAACAAATAACACCCCTCTTCACTAAGGGGATTCAGGGGGCGGGCAGGCGGAGGCAGGTCTCCGCCTGCCTGCCCTTTCCCCCTGTTCTTTGCTGGAGGTCTGATGGGCCGCTACCTCATCCGCCGACTCATACAGGCGATCCCTGTTCTGATCGGTGCCACGTTCCTCATCTACTGGCTGGCGTTCAAGCTCCCCGGTGACCCGATCCAGGCTCTCGCCGGAGAGAAGAAGGCCGACCCGATCGTCGCGGCGATGCTGCGCGAGAAGTACCACCTCAACGACTCGTTCCTGTCGCAGTACTGGAACTACATAACCAACCTCTTCCAGGGCAACTTCGGCGAGACCCTGACCGGCCGCTCCGTCTGGGACAAGATCACCGAAGCCTTCCCCTACACGATGAACCTCGCGATCGTCGCGTTCGTCATCGAGGCCGTCGTCGGTGTCCTCGCCGGCATCATGGCCGCCCTGCGCCGGGGCAAGTTCCTCGACCAGCTCGTCCTGCTCTCCACCCTGCTCGTCATCTCGATCCCGGTCTTCGTGAGCGGTTTCGTCCTCCAGCTGACGCTGGGCGTGCAGCTCAAGAAGAGCTGGGGCATCGACTTCTTCTCCGTCTCCTTCAACGAGAACGACGGCATCCGCGCCTACCTCCTCCCGGCGCTGGTACTCGCTTCGACCTCGCTCGCGTACGTGGCCCGACTGACCCGTACGTCGATGATGGAGACCATGCGCGCCGACTACGTGCGCACCGCGACCGCGAAGGGCCTGCCCCGCCGGCGCGTCGTCGCGAACCACGCGCTGCGCAACGCGCTCATCCCGATCGTCACCTTCCTCGGCGCCGACCTCGGATCCCTGATGGGCGGCGCGGTCATCACCGAGAAGATCTTCAACATCCACGGGATCGGCGGCCTGCTGGCCGAGTCGGTGTACCGCAAGGAGGGCACCGTGATCGTGGGCGTCGTCTCGCTCCTGATCATCGTGTACCTCGTCGCCAACCTGATCGTGGACCTGCTCTACGCAGTGCTCGACCCGAGGATCCGCTATGCGTGACACAACTACGGTGGGGGATGAGTTGACCGACACCCAGACCGCCGAAGCTCCCTCCGCGAGCGGACCGGCCGCCGCCAAGCCCGGCAAGCCGAAGAAGGAGCGCGAGGCCAGCCTCTGGTCCGACGCCGTCTCGGACCTCCGGCGCAACCCGATCTTCCTGATCGGCGGCACGCTCGTCGTCATCCTGCTCGTGCTCTCCGCGGTCCCGCAGTGGTTCACGCCCGGCAGCCCCTTCGACGCCGCCGCCTGCAAGCTCGAGGACTCGCTGAAGACCCCGAGCTCCGACCACTGGTTCGGCTTCGACGTCCAGGGCTGTGACGTCTACACGCGTACGGTCTGGGCCGCCCGGAACTCGATCATCGTCGGTGTCGTCACCACCACCCTGGTGCTCCTCGTCGGCGGCGCGCTCGGCCTGGTCGCCGGCTGGGTCGGCGGATTCATCGACAGCGTCCTGTCCCGCTTCACCGAGATCTTCTTCGCCATCCCGCTGCTCCTCGGCGGCATGCTGATCATGTCGGGCCTCGGCAAGGGCAACGCCTGGACGGTCTCCGTCGTACTGGCCACCCTCGGCTGGCCGCAGATCTTCCGCATCATGCGTTCCTCGGTGCTGCAGAACAAGAACAACGACTACGTCGTCGCCGCCCGCGCCCTGGGCGCCGGCACGATGCGCATCACGCTGCGGCACATCCTGCCCAACGCGATCGCGCCCGTCATCGTGGTCGGTGCGATCAGCCTCGGTGTGTACATCGGCGCCGAGTCCGCGCTGTCGTACCTCGGCATCGGCGTCCAGCCGCCCGGCATCTCCTGGGGCCTGATGGTCAGCGACGCCTCCGTCCGCTGGCTCCAGGCACCTCACGTGCTCCTCTTCCCGGCCGCCGCGCTGAGCATCACCGTGCTCGCGTTCATCATGGTCGGCGACGCGGTGCGCGACGCCCTCGACCCGAAGCTGCGCTGAGGAAGGGCGTACGTTGACCATCATCGACAAGACCTCGAACGTCCCCGCGCCCCGCTCGGCGCCGGAGGGCACCACCCCCCTGCTGGACGTGCGGAACCTGCACGTCGAGTTCCACACCCGCGACGGCGTGGCCAAGGCCGTCAACGGCGTCTCGTACTCGGTGAACGCCGGCGAGACCCTCGCCGTCCTCGGCGAGTCCGGCTCGGGCAAGTCCGTGACGGCGCAGGCCATCATGGGCATCCTCGACATGCCCCCCGGCAAGATCCCGCACGGCGAGATCCTGTTCCAGGGCACCGACCTGCTCAAGCTCCCCGCCGAGGAGTTCCGCAAGATCCGCGGCTCGAAGATCGCCATGATCTTCCAGGACGCGCTCTCCTCGCTGAACCCCGTGCACACCGTGGGCGCCCAGCTCGGCGAGATGTTCCGCGTCCACCGCGGGATGTCGAAGAAGGACGCCACGGCCAAGGCCATCGAGCTCATGGACCGCGTGAAGATCCCCGCCGCCAAGGCGCGCGTGGGGGACTACCCGCACCAGTTCTCCGGCGGCATGCGCCAGCGCATCATGATCGCCATGGCGATGGCCCTGGAGCCGGACCTGATCATCGCCGACGAGCCGACCACGGCCCTCGACGTGACGGTCCAGGCCCAGGTCATGGACCTCCTCGCGGAGCTCCAGCGCGAGATGAACATGGGCCTGATCCTGATCACCCACGACCTCGGCGTCGTCGCCGACGTCGCGGACAAGATCGCCGTCATGTACGGCGGCCGGATCGTCGAGAACGCCCCGGTCCACGAGATCTACAAGCGCCCCGCGCACCCGTACACCCGCGGCCTGCTCGACTCGATCCCGCGCCTGGACCAGAAGGGCCAGGAGCTCTACGCGATCAAGGGCCTGCCGCCCAACCTGCTCAACATCCCCTCGGGCTGCGCCTTCAACCCGCGCTGCCCCAAGGCTCAGGACATCTGCCGCACCGACGTGCCGGTCCTGCACCAGGTGACCGAGCAGGACGGCACCGAGCTGCCCGGCCGCGGCAGCGCGTGCCACTTCTGGAAGGAGCAGATCCATGGCTGACCTCACCAAGCCCAAGGGCGAGCCGATCCTTCAGGTGCGCAACCTGGTCAAGCACTTCCCGCTGACCCAGGGCATCCTGTTCAAGAAGCAGGTCGGCGCGGTCAAGGCCGTGGACGGCGTCTCCTTCGACCTGTACCAGGGCGAGACCCTCGGCATCGTCGGCGAGTCCGGCTGTGGCAAGTCCACCGTCGCCAAGCTGCTGATGAACCTGGAGAAGGCCACCGCCGGCGAGGTCCTCTACAAGGGCCAGGACATCACCAAGCTGTCCGGCAAGGCCCTCAAGGCCGTCCGCCGCAACATCCAGATGGTGTTCCAGGACCCGTACACCTCGCTGAACCCGCGCATGACGGTCGGCGACATCATCGGGGAGCCCTTCGAGATCCACCCCGAGGTGGCTCCCAAGGGCGGCCGGCGCCGCAAGGTCCAGGAACTCCTGGACGTCGTGGGCCTGAACCCGGAGTACATCAACCGCTACCCGCACCAGTTCTCCGGCGGCCAGCGCCAGCGCATCGGCATCGCCCGCGGCCTCGCGCTCAACCCGGAGATCATCATCTGCGACGAGCCGGTCTCCGCGCTCGACGTGTCGGTGCAGGCGCAGGTCATCAACCTGATGGGCAAGCTCCAGGACGAGTTCGACCTGTCCTACGTGTTCATCGCGCACGACCTCTCGATCGTCCGGCACATCTCGGACCGCGTGGGCGTCATGTACCTGGGCAAGATGGCCGAGATCGGCTCCGACGCCGAGATCTACGAGCACCCGACCCACCCGTACACCCAGGCACTGCTCTCCGCCGTGCCGGTGCCGGACCCGGAGGTCCGCGAGGCCCGCGAGCGCATCATCCTCACCGGTGACGTGCCGTCCCCCGCCAACCCGCCGTCGGGCTGCCGCTTCCGCACCCGCTGCTGGAAGGCCGAGGAGCGCTGCGCCACGGAGGAGCCGCTGCTGGCGATCCCGACGCGCTTCCAGGGCGTGACCACCCCGGCCGCGCACGAGTCGGCGTGCCACTTCGCGGAGGAGCGGGCCGTCCTGGCCGTCTGATCCCCGCCGTACGACGCCCAGGGCGCCCGGTACCGGAAGTTCCCTCCGGTCCGGGCGCCCTGGCGCGTGTACGGGCCCGACCCGCGCCGCCCGCCCCCCGCCGTGCCGGGAAAGCCGGTTGCGGCGGCACCCCGGCGCCGCCGAGAGTGGCCGGATGACCGACTTGCTGACCGTCCGTCCGGCGGGGCCCGGGGACGCGTCCGACATCTGCGCACTGCTCAACGCCGTCGACGTCATCGAGATCGGCAGACCGGAGACGGACCTCGCCGCCGTCGAGGCCGACCTGCACCACCCCGACGTGGACCTCGCGACCGACTCCTGGCTCGCCTTCCGCGGCGGCCGCCTCGTCGCCTACGCCCTGGTCTGGGCCGACTCGGGACCCGGCCGCGTCGACGGCGACCACTACGTCCTGCCCGGCGAGGACGAGGCCGCCCTGCGGCTGCTGACCCTGATGGAGGCCCGGGCCCGGGCCCTCGCCGCCGGCGCCCCCGGGGCCCGGCTGCGCATCCAGCTCAACGTCGAACCCACCCTCGACCTCACGCTGCTCGCCGGCCGCGGCTACCGCACCGTCCGCCGCTACCAGGTCATGACCCGCGCCCTCGCCCCCGGCACGGACCTGCCGCCCGCCCCGCCCGCCGGGCTCGTCCTGCGCGACTGCGCCGCCGACGAGGCCGACCGGCGCCGGGCCCACGCCCTCGTCGAGGAGACCTTCGCCGCGCACTTCGGCCACGTGGAACGCGCCTACGAACCGTGGCTGGACCACATCGACGCACGCGCCCTCGACTGGTCGCTGGTCTGGATCGCCTCCCTGCCGGCCGAGGGAGACGTCGCCGTCCTCCTCACCCGGGACGACCGCACCAGCATGGGCTGGCTCAGCCACATCGGCGTCCGCGCCGACGTCCGCGGCCGGGGCATCGGGGGCCACCTGCTGCGCCACGGCTTCGCCGTCTTCGCGGCCCGCGGCCGCCGGTCGGTGGGGCTGGGCGTGGACACCCTCAACGCGACCGGCGCGCTCGGTCTGTACGAGGCGCACGGCATGGCCCTGCACTACGCGGTGGACACCTGGGAGCTGCCTTTGCACTCGCAGGGGTGACAGCGGCGTGACGCGCGGGTGCAATCGGGCCAACCGGAGTGTGGGGGACCGCTCAAAGGGTGACATTGGCCCCTAAGCGAGTCCAGGGACCCCTAGGAGGCACTCCATGCGCGGAGCCACCCACGCCAAGTGGGCCGCATGCGCGGCGGCCGTCGCCCTCGCGGCGACGGCCTGCGGCGGCGGCAGCGACAGCGGCGCGGACGCCGGCGGCGGCGCGGGGGTCGTCAGCTCCTCGTGGGGTGACCCGCAGAACCCGCTGGAGCCCGCCAACACCAACGAGGTGCAGGGCGGCAAGGTCCTCGACATGCTCTTCCGCGGTCTCAAGCGCTACGACGCCAAGACCGGCGCGGCCGAGAACATGCTCGCGGAGAAGATCGAGACCACCGACAGCCAGAACTTCACCGTCACGCTGAAGGACGGCTGGAAGTTCAGCAACGACGAGCCGGTCACCGCCCAGTCCTTCGTGGACGCCTGGAACTACGGCGCCGACGTGCGCAACAAGCAGAACAACGCGCCGTTCTTCTCCGACATCGTCGGCTACGACGACGTGCACCCCGCCTCCGGCGAGCCCAAGGCGAAGACGATGTCCGGGCTGGTCGTCAAGGACCCGAAGACCTTCACCGTCGCCCTCAAGGAGAAGTTCTCCACCTGGCCCGAGACCCTCGGCTACCAGGCCTTCTCCCCGCTGCCCAAGTCCTTCTTCAGCGACCACTCCGGCTGGCTCGCCAAGCCCGTCGGCAACGGCCCGTACACGGTGGACTCGTACACCAAGGGCACCGGCATGAAGCTGCGCAAGTGGGAGGGCTACCCGGGCGCGGACAAGGCGCAGAACAGCGGCGTCGACCTCAAGGTGTACACCGACAACAACACGGCCTACACCGACCTGATCTCCGGCAACCTCGACCTCGTCGACGATGTCCCGGCGCAGCAGCTGAAGAACGTCAAGAACGACCTCGGGGACCGGTACATCAACCAGCCGGCCCTCATCATCCAGACCCTCACCTTCCCGATGTACGACCCGCAGTGGGGCAAGGAGGGCATGGAGAAGGTCCGCCGGGGCATCTCCATGGCGATCAACCGCGACGAGATCACCAAGCAGATCTTCCGCGAGACCCGCACCCCGGCCAAGGACTGGACCTCCCCGGCCCTCGGCGCCCAGGGCGGCTTCTCCGCGACGGCCTGCGGCGACGCCTGCGTCTACGACCCGGCCGAGGCCAAGAAGCTCATCCAGGAGGCCGGCGGCCTGCCCGGCGGCAAGGTCACGCTGACCTCCAACGTGGACACCGGCTCGCACCGCGACTGGATGGACGCCGTCTGCAACAGCGTCAACAACGCGCTCGGCGAGGGCCCCGTCTGCACGGTCAACCCGGTCGGCACCTTCGCGGACTTCCGCAACCAGCAGAGCTCCTTCAAGCTGACCGGCCCGTTCCGTTCCGGCTGGCAGGCCGACTACCCGCTGATCCAGAACTTCCTGGAGCCGCTGTACTACACCGGCGCCTCCTCCAACTACGGGAAGTTCAGCAACAAGGACTTCGACAAGCTCGTCGACGACGCCAACCAGGAGAGCGACGCGGCGAAGGCGACCGGGATCTTCCAGGAAGCCGAGAAGATCCTCGCCGAGCAGATGCCCTCCATCCCCCTCTGGTACCAGAACGGCAGCGCCGGCTACTCCGAGCGGCTCACCGACGTGACCCTGAACCAGTTCAGCGTCCCGGTGTACGACGAGATCAAGGTCAGCTGACCGATCCCCACGGAACGAAAGCACGGAGCAGTCCATGGGACGTTACGTGATCCGGCGGCTGCTCCAGATGATCCCCGTGTTCATCGGCAGCACGTTCCTGATCTTCTTCATGGTGTACGCGCTCGGGGATCCGGTGGCCGCCCTCTTCGGGGACAAGGCGCCGGACCCCGCCACCGCGGCCCGCATCCGCAAGGACCTGTACCTCGACCAGCCCCTGTGGAAGCAGTACCTCCACTACATGGGGCAGATCTTCCAGGGCGACTTCGGCACGGCCTTCAACGGCCAGCCCGTCACCGAGCTCATGGCCAGCGCGTTCCCCGTCACCCTGCGCCTGACCATCGTCGCGATCGTCATCGAGGTCCTCGTCGGCATCACCCTCGGCGTGGTCAGCGGCCTGCGCCGGGGGAAGTCCGTCGACACCGGCGTCCTGGTGCTCACCCTCGTCGTCATCTCGGTGCCGACCTTCGTGACCGGCTACCTCCTCCAGTACCTCTTCGGCGTCAAATGGGGCTGGGTCCGGCCCACCGTCTCCCCGGACGCCCCCTTCAGCGAACTGATCCTGCCCGGCATCGTCCTCGCCCTCGTCTCCCTCGCGTACGTCACCCGCCTCTCGCGCACCTCGATCGCCGAGAACACCAAGGCCGACTACGTCCGCACCGCCACCGCCAAGGGCCTCCCGCGCCACAGGGTCATCACCCGCCACCTGCTGCGCAACTCCCTGATCCCGGTCGTCACCTTCATCGGCACCGACATCGGCGCCCTCATGGGCGGCGCCATCGTCACCGAGCGGATCTTCAACATCCACGGCGTCGGCTACCAGCTCTACCAGGGCATCCTGCGCAACAACTCGCCCACCGTGGTCGGCTTCGTGACCATCCTCGTGATCGTCTTCCTGCTGGCGAACCTGCTCGTCGACCTGCTCTACGCGGTCCTGGACCCGAGGATCCGTTATGCCTGAGCCCGAGCACCCGGAGCGCCCCGAGCACCCCGACAACCCCGGCGGGTACGACCCCGTCGGCCCCCGAGGGGAAGAGGCCATGTCACCCACCGGCCAGGGCGGCGCCATGGACCTCGCGCTACAGGAGGCCGAGAGCGTCGAGGGCGTCGAGCAGGACGCCGGCCCCGAGGGCCCCCGCGAGAAGGCCCGCTCCCTGTGGTCCGACGCCTGGCACCAGTTGCGCCGCAACCCCGTCTTCGTCGTCTCCTCGCTGCTGATCCTCTTCCTCGTCGTCATCTCCATCTGGCCGCAGCTCATCGCGAGCGGCGACCCCCTCCAGTGCGACCTGTCCAAGTCCCAGGAGGGCTCCTCCCCGGGGCACCCCTTCGGCTACGACACCCAGGGCTGCGACGTCTACACCCGCACCGTCTACGGGGCCCGCGCCTCCATCACCGTCGGCATCTGCGCGACCGTCGGAGCCGCCCTGCTCGGCTCCGCACTCGGCGGCCTCGCCGGATTCTTCGGCGGCTGGGGAGACTCGCTGCTCTCCCGGGTCGCCGACATCTTCTTCGGCATCCCCGTCGTCCTCGGCGGCCTCGTCTTCCTGTCCGTGGTCACCAGCACCACCGTCTGGCCCGTCGTCGGCTTCATCGTGCTGCTCGGCTGGCCGCAGCTCGCCCGCATCGCGCGCGGCTCGGTCATCACCGCCAAACAGAACGACTACGTCCAGGCCGCCCGCGCCCTCGGAGCCGGCAACGGCCGGATGCTGCTGCGGCACGTGGCCCCCAACGCCGTCGCCCCCGTCATCGTCGTCGCCACCATCGCGCTGGGCACCTACATCGCCCTCGAAGCCACCCTGTCGTTCCTCGGCGTCGGCCTGCGCCCGCCGACGGTCTCCTGGGGCATCGACATCTCCAACGCCGCCCCGCAGATCCGCAACGCCCCGCACATGCTGCTCTACCCGGCGGGCGCGCTCAGCATCACCGTGCTCGCCTTCATCATGCTCGGCGACGCGGTGCGCGACGCCCTCGACCCCAAGCTGCGCTGAGGAGAGTGCCGTCAGATGCTGCTCGAAGTCCGCGACCTGCACGTGGAGTTCAAGACCCGCGACGGCGTCGCGAAGGCCGTCAACGGCGTGAACTACTCGGTCGACGAGGGCGAGACCCTCGCCGTCCTCGGCGAGTCCGGCTCCGGCAAGTCCGTGACCGCCCAGGCCGTGATGGGCATCCTCGAAACCCCTCCGGGCCGGATCGCGGGCGGCGAGATCCTCTTCCAGGGCAAGGACCTGCTGAAGATGAAGGAGGACGAACGGCGCAAGATCCGCGGCGCGCGCATGGCCATGATCTTCCAGGACGCCCTGTCCTCCCTCAACCCCGTCCTCAGCGTGGGCGCCCAGCTCGGCGAGATGTACGAGGTGCACCGCGGGATGTCCCGCAAGGCCTCCCGGGCCAAGGCCGTCGAGCTGATGGACCGGGTGAAGATCCCGGCCGCGAAGGACCGGGTGGGGGACTACCCGCACCAGTTCTCGGGCGGCATGCGCCAGCGCATCATGATCGCCATGGCGCTGGCCCTGGAACCCTCCCTCATCATCGCCGACGAGCCGACCACCGCCCTGGACGTCACCGTGCAGGCCCAGGTCATGGACCTGCTCGCGGAGCTCCAGCGCGAACTCAACATGGGCCTGATCCTGATCACCCACGACCTCGGCGTCGTCGCCGACGTCGCCGACAAGATCGCCGTCATGTACGCGGGCCGGATCGTCGAGGCCGCCCCGGTCCACGAGATCTACCGCGCCCCCGCGCACCCGTACACCCGCGGCCTGCTCGACTCGATCCCGCGCCTGGACCAGAAGGGCCAGGAGCTCTACGCGATCAAGGGCCTGCCGCCCAACCTGCTCGCCATCCCGCCCGGCTGCGCCTTCAACCCGCGCTGCCCGATGGCCCGGGCCGCCTGCCGGGCCGAGGTCCCGCCGCTCGCCGCGGTCGCCCCGGACCGGACGAGCGCGTGCTTCTTCTGGAAGGAGTGCCTCGGTGCCTGAAGCCATCCTGGAGGTCCGCGACCTCGTCAAGCACTACCCGCTGACCCAGGGCGTCCTCTTCAAGAAGCAGGTCGGCGCGGTCAAGGCCGTCGACGGGGTCTCCTTCGGCCTGGCCCAGGGCGAGACCCTCGGCATCGTCGGCGAGTCCGGCTGCGGCAAGTCCACCGTCGCCAAGATGCTGGTCCACTTGGAACGCCCGACCGCCGGATCCATCGCGTACAAGGGCGAGGACCTCACCAAGCTGTCCGGCAAGGCCCTCAAAACCGTCCGCCGCAACATCCAGATGGTCTTCCAGGACCCGTACACCTCGCTGAACCCGCGCATGACGGTCGGTGACATCATCGGCGAGCCCTACGAGATCCACCCCGAGGTCGCCCCGAAGGGCGACCGCCGCCGCAGGGTCCAGGACCTCCTCGACGTGGTCGGCCTGAACCCGGAGTACATCAACCGCTACCCGCACCAGTTCTCCGGCGGCCAGCGCCAGCGCATCGGCATCGCCCGCGGCCTCGCCCTCCAGCCGGAGATCATCGTCGCCGACGAGCCCGTCTCCGCCCTCGACGTCTCCGTCCAGGCCCAGGTGGTCAACCTGCTGGAACGGCTCCAGGACGAGTTCGACCTGTCCTACGTGTTCATCGCGCACGACCTCTCGATCGTCCGGCACATCTCCGACCGGGTCGGCGTCATGTACCTGGGCCGGATCGTCGAGATCGGCTCCGACACCCAGATCTACGACCACCCCACCCACCCGTACACCCAGGCGCTGCTCTCCGCCGTCCCCGTCCCGGACCCGCGGGCCCGCGCCCACCGGGAGCGGATCATCCTCTCCGGCGACGTGCCCTCCCCGGCCAACCCGCCCTCGGGCTGCCGCTTCCGCACCCGCTGCTGGAAGGCCCAGGCGCGCTGCGCGTCGGAGGTCCCGCTGCTGGCCGTGCCGCAGGTCTTCGCCTCGGGGCCCGCCGCGCACCCGTCGGCCTGTCACTTCGCCGCCGAGAAGCAGGTGGTCCCGCCCGCCTCCGAACTGCCCCCGCCGCCCGCCCCGCCGCCGGCCGCCCCGCCGCCCGCGAAGGAGTAGCGGGGACGGGTCCCGCTCGTGGCGGGAAGTACGGCGGCCGCACCAGGGTGTTCGAACGAATCAGGACGCCCCGGCCGGCTGCCCCGGCGCGGCCGACGGTCCCGGCAGTCCCGGCAGTCCCGGCAGCCCCAGCAGCAGGCCCAGCTGGCCCGCGTGGGCGAGGGAGTCCGCCACCTGCCCGGCCAGCCGGACCCCGACCGGTTCGGCCGTGCCCAGCGTCGGGCTCGGGGCGGTACGGGTGAGGTCCGCGTCCGGGGCGGAGGCGAGGTACGGGGCCACCCGCTGCCCGTGTACGGCCTCCAGGTACTCCAGGAGCAGCGCGGCCGCCGGGGCCCCGGACCCGGTGAAGGCGGCCGCCTGGGCCGGCGTGTGGCCGTAGCCGGTGTCACCGGGGTCGGCCGGGCGGCCGAAGCGCTCCGCCCAGCCCTGGGAAACGTACAGCTGGGGGAGTCCGGCGATCTCGGACAGGTTCCGGTCCTCGCCGCGCGCCACGTGCCACAGCAGCCAGGCCGGGCTGTTGGCGCCGGGGTGCGGGACGCGGCCCAGCCCCCCGGCCGGGAAGGCCCCGGCCAGGGACCGCAGGTCCTCGTGCGCCCTGCCGAAAAGACATGCCGCCATGTCCCGTCCACCGATCATTTTTGGCCACCCCCGTGCCTCGACTGCCGATCGCGCCCGCGTTACCGCCGTAACGGTAACGCGCTTTACACGGGGGCAACTTGACCGTTTCTGACCCGAGATCCGGTCCCGGCACTCTGGGCGGGTGCGGCCGTGCGGGCGCCCACAGTCGGCCGGGGAGGCGCGGAGCCTGCCCGGCCGGCGTTTTCGTGCCCCCGGCCGTGCGCGCCGTGCGCCCCTCGTGCTGCCGGAATTCGATCGATGCGCTGGTACGGATAGTTATGATCCGTAGCGCACGGTGGGTATGACTTCGCCGAGCACGAGTACGCGTACCGATGTCCGCTCGACGTGGAGGTGAAACGCCGTGGCACTCTCGATCTCGGCCGTGGTGCTGCTGGCGATCGTCGTCTTCCTTCTGGTCCGGAGGTCGGGACTGAAGGCGGGCCACGCGTTCGTCTGCGTGCTGCTCGGGTTCTATCTGGCGAGCTCGACGATCGCTCCGACACTCAGCCAGCTCACGTCCAACGTGGCGAGCATGATCAGTGGCCTCAAGTTGTAGGTCCTGCTCGTAGGCTGAACCCCATGAACGGTCTTCCCGCCCGTCGTCTGCTCCTCGTGCACGCGCACCCGGACGACGAGTCCATCAACAATGGCGTCACCATGGCCAAGTACGCGGCCGAGGGCGCCCACGTCGCGTTGGTGACCTGCACGCTCGGCGAGGAGGGCGAGGTCATCCCGGCCGGACTGGCCCACCTGACGGCCGACCGCGACGACGCGCTGGGCCCCCACCGGATCGGCGAGCTCGCCGCCGCCATGAAGGAGCTCGGGGTCGCCGACCACCGCTTCCTCGGCGGCCCGGGCCGCTTCCGGGACTCCGGGATGATGGGCGCGCCCCAGAACGGCCGCCCCGGCGCCTTCTGGTCCGCCGACGTCGACGAGGCCGCCGGGTACCTCGTGGAGGTGATCCGGGAGCTGCGGCCGCAGGTCCTCGTCACCTACGACCCGGACGGCGGGTACGGCCACCCCGACCACATCCAGGCCCACCGCGTCGCCATGCGCGGCGCGGAACTCGCCGCCGACCCCGCGTACCGGCCGGAGCTCGGCGCCCCGCACGCCGTCGGCAAGGTCTACTGGAACCGGGTCCCGCGCTCGGTCGTCGACGAGGGCTTCGCCCGGCTCCGCGCGGCCGGTGACACGACCCCCTTCCCCGGGCTCGCGAGCCCCGGGGACGTTCCCGGAGTGGTCGCCGACGAGCTGATCACCGCCGAGATCGGCGACGAGGCCGGACAGGAGTTCGCCGCGGCCAAGGCGGCCGCCATGCGGGAGCACGTCACCCAGATCGCCGTGGACGGGCCCTTCTTCGCCCTCTCGAACGACCTGGCCCAGCCCCTGTTCGCCCGCGAGTACTACGAGTTGGCCGCCGGTGAGCCCGGCGCCCCGGCGGGCGTCCGCGAACGCGACCTCTTCGCGGGGGTGGACGCGTGAGCGCCGCCTGGACGCCCGGGCGGATCGCCGTCCTGCTCGGCCTGCTGGTCCTGGGCGCGGTCACCGGCGCGGCCGGCTGGCTCGTGGTGGACCTGTGGTTCCCCGGCGGGCTGCTGCTCGCGCTGCTGGCCCTCTTCGGGCTCTTCCTCGGCGGCCGGATCTCGACCGGCACCGGCATCGGAGTGGGTGCGGCGGCGGTCGGCTGGTTCCTCTCCTACGTGGTCCTCAGCCTGCCGAGGCCGGAGGGCGATTTCGTGCTCGGTTCCTCCGCAATCGGTACGTACGCATACCTTTTGGGTGGGAGTGCGATCGCTGTGATGTGCGCCACGATGCGACTGTCCGCGGACCGTCCCGTTTCGGCCGCGCGGCCGCGCGCTTGACAGGCCGTCGAACTCGGACGGACTCCGATCGGGGACGGCTTGCGCCGGTTTGACGGGCCCTCGGAAGGGGGCGTGCGGGAGCTCAAGAGGAACCATTGATTCCCGGTGGACAGTTGCGCCCGGGCGACGGCCAGTATGGTGGACGGGCCGCCGAGCTGCCCGCGCACGGTATGACGGGCGGCGGAGCCAACCGGGAGAACCTGCCTTGAGTCGTGAAACCGACAGTTCGTCCCCCGGGCCCCAAGGGCACGGTGGAGCCGTCTACCCCTCGGGTACGCCGCCGTACGGAACCGGCCATTACCCGTCCACGGACGCCGCGGCGACCGCCCCGGAGGAGAACCCTGTGACGTCGAACCCGTCCACGCCCGACACCGACGGGCCGAAGACCGAGACCACCCTGACGACCCGTATCCGGATCAACATTCCGGGTTCGCGGCCGATCCCGCCCGTGGTCGTGCGCAAGCCGGTGAAGGACACCGCCCAGCCCGCCGGGCCGGAGCCGACCGAGGCCGCGCCCGCGCCGGCCCCCGCACCGGTGCGGCCCGCGCCGCCCGTGCGCTCGGCCCTGCCCCCGGCGGCCCCGGCGGCGCCCGCACCGGCCCCGGCCGCGCCGGCCCCCGAGCCGGAGGAGGCGGCCAGCAACTGGTTCGCCCCGCGCAAGGCCACCCCGCCCCCCGCGGCGGGCGGCCCGCCGCCCGTGACGGGCGCGGGCTACGGCTCCGAGCCCGCCGGGCCGGGCGGCCCCGGCGCTCCGGGCGCTCCGGGTGCTCCGGGTGCTCCGGGCAGCGGCGGGGGCTTCGCGCCCCCGGCAGCCCCCGGCCGGCCGCAGCCCCCCGCCGCGCACGGCAGCGGCGCCGGCTTCGCGCCGCCCCCGCACGTGGGCGGCCCCGGCGTCGGCACCCCGCCGCAGGGCTACCCGGCGTACGACGCCGGGCCCGTCACCGAGGCGTTCCCCGCCTTCACGGAGCCCGCCGGGCCGACGGGCGGGCCCGCGATGGGGACCGTACCCGTACACGCCGACGAGGCGCCGCGCTGGCCGGGCCCCGAGGCCGCGCACGCTCCCGCCCCGGCGCCCGCCCCCGTCGCGCCGGCCCCCGGGCCGCAGCCGCCGAGGCAGCCCCTGCCGACGCCGCCCGGCCCGGCGGGCAAGCAGACCAAGGGGGCGGGGCCGGCCGCGAAGCCCGCCAAGCCCGCCAAGAAGGGCCGCTCCAAGCTGGTCCTCCTCGGCGGTGGCCTGGTCACGCTGGTCTGCGTGGCCTACGGCGCCGGGCTGCTGCTGAACCACTCCGACGTCCCCAAGGGCACCACCGTCCTCGGCGTCGACATCAGCGGCAGCCGCGACGAGGCCGTCAACAAGCTGGAGCAGGCCTTCGGCACCCGCGCCGCGGCCCCGCTCCAGCTCAGCGTCGGCGGCAAGCAGGTCGAGCTGAAGCCCGACAAGGCGGGCCTGACCCTCGACGCGCAGACCACCGTCCGCAACGCCGCGGGCAGCGACTACAACCCCGTCACCGTCATCGGCACCCTCTTCGGCGTCGAGCGCACGGCAGAGGCCGTCATGCCGGTCGACGAGGAGAAGCTGCGCGTCGCGCTCCAGGAGCTGGGCGGCAGCGCCGGCACCGCCACCGAGGCCACCATCAAGTTCGACACCGGCAAGCCCGTCGCGGTCCCCGGCAAGGCGGGCGAGGGCCTCGACGTCGACGGCTCGGTGGACCGGGTCAGGAAGGCCTTCGGCGAGCTCGTCGGCAGCGGCAAGGCCGCCCCCGTCGAACTTCCGGTCACCACCCGGGAGCCCACCGTCACCCAGGCCGAACTGGACCGGGCGATGAAGGAGTTCGCGGAGCCCGCCATGTCCGGCACCGTGACGGTCAAGGCGGGCGCCAAGTCCCTCCCCTTCGGCGCCAAGTCCCTGCCGAAGATCATCAGCATGACGGCCGTGGACGGACGCCTCGTCGAGAAGTACGACCTGGAGGCCCTCAAGGCCACCTACGGGAACACCTTCGACGGCGTCATGATCACCCGCGGCACCGGGGCGAAGACCGCCGTCACCCCGCAGGACGTCGCGGGAGCCCTCGGCAAGGCCCTGATCGGAAAGACCCCCGCCGAGCGGATCGTCGTCATCGACACCAACGCCGGCTGATCCGGGTCCGCCCTGCCCGAAGCCCCTCTCCCCGCCTGGGGAAAGGGGCTTCGGCGTACCCCGCCCGGTCCGGGCGCACCCCGCTCAGTTCAGCAGCGCGCGGGCGGAGACGGCCTCGCCGCGGATGCGGGACGCCGCTTCCTTGTCCACCGCGTCCATCACCTCGGCGTACGCCTCCAGTTCGGCCGCGCCCGCCGTGAAGGCGCCGCGCTCCACCAGCAGCCGCGCCCGCTCGTAGCGCAGCGCCGCCGGGTGCGAGGGCAGCAGCAGCGCCAGGTCCAGCGACCAGAGGGCCACCGCCGAGTGCTCCGGCCGGCCCGACGCCCAGGCCCGCACGTTGTTCAGGATCCGCAGCACGATGTCCAGGGTCCGGGCCGGCGTCCGCGGCCCCGAGGCCAGCTCCGCCGGACCCGCGCCGAGCGAGGCCCCGCCCGCGAACGGGTCCGCGACCACACCCTCCTCCGGATCCCCGAAACCCACCACGAAGTGCCCGGGCAGCCCCAGCCCGTACACGGGCGCGCCCGCCCGCCGCGCCACCTCCATCCAGACGACGGAGAGCAGGATCGGCAGCCCCCGGCGGCGCCGCAGCACCTCGTGGAGCAGCGAGGAGGTGAGGCGGTCGTAGTCCGCCGGGGTGCCGTGGAAGCCCAGCCGGCCCCCCAGCAGCTCCGTCAGGGCCGATGCCCAGGCCCGCCCGCCGCTCAGCCCGTACGGCAGCATCCCCGCGAGCCGGTCCAGCTCGATCTGCGCCCAGTCCATGGCGCGTTCGTCCAGGTCCGGGTCGGCCTCCGCGGCCAGCAGCAGGCACAGCTGCGCCAGGTCGGGCCGCTCCGCGCGGGCCTCCGCCGCGAACAGCTCCCGCGTCCGCGCGCTCACCGCGCCGCCCGGGCCCGGAAGTGGTGGTAGGCGTGGTGCGTCGCGAAGCCCATCCCGTCGTACAGGGCGCGGGCCCCGGGATTGTCGCTCTCCACCTGGAGCCAGGCCGCCGAGGCGCCCTCCTCCAGCGCCCGCCGGGCCAGGGCCGCCATGACCGCCGTCGCCAGGCCCCGCCGCCGGTGCTCCGGGGCGACCGTGACCGCGCCGAACCCGGCCCAGCGCCCGTCCACCACGCAGCGTCCGACCGCGCGGCCGTCGGCGAGGGAGGCGAACCACACCGAGGGGCCCTCCACGAGCATCCGCCGGGCCAGGTCCGGGTCCCGGACCTTCCCGTAGCGGCCGAGCCACGCCTCGTCCGGGGTGCGGGTCAGGCGTACGTCCGTCACGTCGGCGTCCAGGTCGGCGACCGGGGCCAGGCCCCCGACGCGGACCTCCGCCGAGACCTCGTTGACCCAGCCGCGCCGTTCCAGTTCCGCGCAGAGCAGCTCCTGCGTGCTGGCCGCGCCGGTCGCGGTCTGCACGTACGCCGGAAGGTCACGTTCCGCGTACCAGGAGGTCACCCGGGCGAGTGCTTCGTCCAGGGGTATGCCGGGATCGCCGAGCGGCAGTACCGAGTTGGCCCGGCGGGTGAAGCCCCCGGCGGCCCTCAGCGTCCACTCCCCGAGCGGTTCGCTCTCCAGCGGCACCCAGGCCCGCGCCGTGACCCTCGCCAGCTCCTGGAAGGAGGCCGCCGGACCCCTGCGGCGGGCCGGCGCGGGCGGCACCGTCTTGCCCGCGACCAGCAGGGATTCCGGGATGTGGACGGACACGCCGTCCTTGCGTGTGATCGTCAGCACACCCTGGTTCCAGGATGTGAGAACCCCGACGGCGTCCACGAAGGCGGGGGACCGCCCCGACTCCGCCTCCACCCGTCGTACAGAGACTCGTTTACCCACGTCAGCCGGGGTGATACGGATCTCCAGCAGCCCACCGGCAGTGATTTCCACAGCTCTGTCCGCCCCTCCTGTTCGGATCGTGCCCGGGAACGGAGATACTAGGTGCGGGCATCGACGACGCCGCGCTCCCGCGCGAATGGACAGCCCTACCGAGGAGGAACGAGAGCGTGACCTACGTCATCGCGGAGCCTTGTGTCGACGTCAAGGACAAGGCATGCATCGAAGAGTGCCCCGTCGACTGCATCTACGAGGGCCAGCGGTCCTTGTACATCCACCCGGACGAGTGCGTCGACTGCGGCGCGTGTGAGCCGGTCTGCCCGGTCGAGGCCATCTTCTACGAGGACGACACCCCGGAGGAGTGGAAGGACTACTACAAGGCGAACGTCGAGTTCTTCGACGAGCTCGGTTCGCCCGGTGGTGCCTCCAAGCTGGGCCTGATCGAGCGCGACCACCCCTTCGTCGCGGCGCTGCCGGCGGACATCAACCCGCAGCACTGACCGTTCACGGCAGACGCTCCTCGGTCCCGTACGGCACTCCTGCCGCGCGGGACCGAGCCGTTTACCCACCCGAACCGAGCGCGTACCCAGAGAGAGCAGAGACCACCGTGGCCGCAGTATCCGACCGTCTTCCCGTCTTTCCCTGGGACAAGCTGGAGCCGTACAAGAAGACGGCCGCGGCCCACCCGGACGGCATCGTCGACCTGTCGGTCGGCACGCCCGTCGACCCGGTCCCGGAGCTGATCCAGCGCGCCCTGGTCGCCGCCGCCGACTCCCCGGGCTACCCGACGGTGTGGGGGACGCCCGCCCTGCGCGACGCGATCACCGGCTGGCTGCGCGGCCGGCTCGGAGCGAGCGCCGCCGGACACCGCAACGTCCTGCCGGTCGTCGGCTCCAAGGAACTCGTGGCCTGGCTGCCGACCCAGCTGGGCCTGGGCGCCGGCGACAAGGTCGCCTACCCCCGCCTCGCCTACCCGACGTACGAGGTCGGCGCCCGCCTGTGCGGCGCCGAGCCGGTCGTCTACGACGACCCCACCGACCTCGACCCGGCCGGCGTGAAGCTCCTGTGGCTCAACTCCCCGTCCAACCCCACCGGCAGGGTCCTGCCCAAGGAGGACCTGGTCCGGATCGTGGCCTGGGCGCGCGAGCACGGCATCCTGCTCTTCAGCGACGAGTGCTACCTGGAACTGGGCTGGGAGGCGGAGCCCGTCTCCGTCCTCCACGACGAGGTCTGCGGCGGCTCCTACGAGGGCATCGTCGCCGTCCACTCCCTCTCCAAGCGGTCCAACCTGGCCGGCTACCGGGCCGCGTTCATCGCCGGTGACGCCGACGTGCTCGGCGAGCTGCTCCAGATCCGCAAGCACGGCGGCATGATGACCTCCGCCCCCGTCCAGGCGGCCACCGTCGTGGCCCTGGGCGACGACGCCCACGTCGCCGAGCAGCGCGGCCGCTACGCCGCCCGCCGCGAGGCGCTCCGCGCGGCCCTGGAGGCGCACGGCTTCCGCGTCGAGCACAGCGAGGCCAGCCTGTACCTGTGGGTGACCCGCGACGAGCCCTGCTGGGACACCGTCGCCCGCCTCGCGGAGCTCGGCATCCTCGTCGCGCCCGGCGACTTCTACGGCGAGGCCGGCGCCGAGTTCGTCCGCGTCGCCTTCACGGCCACCGACGAGCGGGTCGCGGCCGCCGTCAAGCGCCTGGGCTGAGCCCGGGGCCCGGGCCCTCCCTGACCCCGAACGGCCCGAGGGGCCGGGAGCGTGCGCTCCCGGCCCCTCGGCGTTCCCGCGGCGGTGTCAGCCGCCCAGCACGGGCAGCGTGCCCACCGGCAGGGTGTTCACGGGCAGCCCGCCGAGCGTCTTGGTCGCCGTGCCGGCCAGTTCGCCGGCGGGACCGGCGGCCGGAACGGCACCGGTGACGGTGCCCGCGGCGTCCGTGGCCGCGGCCGTGGCGTCCGCGGAGTCCGGCGCCGTGAGCGCGCCCAGCTGCGGCACGGACTCCAGGCCCGCGGCGCTGGCCGCGCCGGCCGCACCGACCACGGGCGCGGTACCGGCGGCCAGGAGCAGCGCGGCACGGGCGATCCGACGGGTCAGGGGGAGGGACATGTTGCTCCTAAGCGGTAGCGGCTGAGTACGCCGTGTACAACCGCTCCCGGGGTGGATCAAGTTGCGGATGCCCCGGGTAAAGGATCGGTAATGCGTCGGCTTATCGGCTTCGGCGACAAGCGCATGAGATACCCGTACGCCCTCACGGAACCCGCTCCGACCAGCGGATCCGCGACCCCCCGCCGACCGGCCGCAGCCGGCGCGCGCCCCTCCCCCTGCGGGTGACGGTTCGTACGCCTGCCCGCCCGTCCCGGATCCGCGGCTACCTGGGGCGGGTCAGGAAGATCCGTACGTCCTCCGGGCCCGCGGCGCGCGGATCACCGGCGGCGGAGGGGACGCCCGGGACCCACGCGCCCCGGTGCTCGCCCGCGATCCACGCCATCCCGTCGTAGGAGACCCGCTGTATCCCGAGCTCCGAGGCGTGCGCGACGGCCCAGTGCGCCAGCTCCCACCCGCGCCGCTGCTCCTTCACCCGCAGGGCCACCTCGGCCGCGTCCCGGGGCGCCGCATTGCCGCGCGGGGCACCGGCCTTCGGCAGCACGGCCGGCCCGAAGTCCCGGCTCAGCCCCTCCCGCACCCGGGCCGGATCGCCCTCGGGACCGTCCTTCGGGCCGGCGCACTCCAGGACGGAGCGGGCCCGCCCGGTGAAGGCCGCCGTCAGCAGCACCGCGTCCGGCTCGTGCTTCGCGTAGGCGTCCGGGAAACCGCTGCGCTGCACCTTCTGCGCGGCGACCGTCAGCGGCATCCCCGCGTACCCGGGAACGTCCTCCAGCCGGTCGTAGAAGATCCCGGCCGAGTACACCGGGTCCATGATCTGTTCCGGGGTTCCCCAGCCCTGCGAGGGGCGTTGCTGGAACAGACCCAGCGAATCCCGGTCGCCGTGGTCCAGGTTGCGCAGCGCCGACTCCTGCATGGCCGTGGCCACCGCGATCGTCACCGCCCGCTCCGGCATCCCCTTCGTCGTCCCCACCGCCGCTATGGTCGCCGCGTAGCGGGCCTGTTCCGGGCTCAGGGAGAACGAACGCCCCCCGCCCCCGCCGGCTTCCGCCGCGCGCACCGTGCAGTGCGGGGCGCCGGCCCCGCCGATGGACTCGTTCTGGACGACGCCGTACCCGATCAGGCCGAGCAGCGCGAGCAGCGCCGCGGCCAGGCGTATCGGGCGTCGGCGGCGTCGGGGACGGGAGCGATCGGTCTCGGACACGCGGCTACCGTACTTGAGGCAGATGACGCGTCCACCGGCCGGACGCACCCGGTACCGGCGCATCCCGGGGCGTTAGGGTCGGGTCCATGTCCGAATCCGAGCTGGACCTCACCCTGGACGCTGCCGAGCTGACCGCCCGGCTCGTCGACATCCCTTCCGTGAGCGGCGACGAGAAGGTCCTCGCCGACCTCGTGGAAAACGCGCTGCGCGGCCTCCCGCACCTCACCGTCGACCGCCACGGCAACAACGTCGTCGCCCGCACGAACCTCGGCCGCGCCGAGCGCGTCGTACTCGCCGGCCACCTCGACACCGTGCCGATCGCCGACAACGTGCCCTCCCGCCTGGACGAGAACGACGTCCTGTGGGGCTGCGGCACGACGGACATGAAGTCCGGGGTCGCCGTGCAGCTGCGCATCGCCGCGACCGTCCCCGAGCCGAACCGCGACCTCACCTTCGTCTTCTACGACCAGGAAGAGGTCGCCGCCGACCTCAACGGCCTCGGCAAGGTCGCCGAGGCCCACCCCGACTGGCTCACCGGCGACTTCGCCGTCCTGCTGGAACCCTCCAACGCCGAGGTCGAGGGCGGCTGCCAGGGCACCCTGCGGGTCCTGCTCCGCACGGCCGGCGAGCGCGCGCACTCCGCGCGCAGCTGGATGGGCTCCAACGCCATCCACGGCGCCGCCCCGATCCTGGCGAAGCTGGCCGCCTACGAGGCCCGCAAGCCGGTCATCGACGGCCTGGAGTACCACGAGGGCCTCAACGCGGTCGCCATCCAGGGCGGCGTCGCCAACAACGTCATCCCGGACGCGTGCACGGTCACCGTGAACTTCCGCTACGCCCCCGACCGCACCGTCGAGGACGCCGTCGCCCACGTGCGGGAGGTGTTCGCGGACTGCGGGATCTCCGAGTTCGTGGTCGACGACTTCTCCGGCGGCGCCCTGCCCGGCCTCTCCCACCCCGCCGCCGCGGCCTTCATGGAAGCCGTCGGGGGCCGCGCCATGCCGAAGTTCGGCTGGACGGACGTGGCCCGCTTCAGCGCCCTCGGCGTCCCGGCGGTCAACTACGGCCCGGGAGACGCCCTGCTGGCCCACAAGGTCGACGAGCGCGTCGAGACGAAGGCGATCCTCCACTGCGAGGAACGACTCCGCGCCTGGCTGACCTCGTAAATTCCCCTTCTGGCCACCTTTGTGCGCCTAACCTGATCCAACGATCAGCAGGAGGGAGCACATCATGGGCAACCCCGAAGGTTCGTCTCGTCGTCGGCCCGAGGAGCAGCAGCTCGGGCCGGTGCTGCGCAGGCGGAGCCAGGTGCAGGCGGGCAGTACGACGGACCAGCGGCTGCTGGACTCGGCCGGGCCCTCCGAGTGGGTGCACACCGATCCCTGGCGGGTCCTGCGCATCCAGTCGGAGTTCATCGAGGGCTTCGGCACGCTCGCCGAGCTGCCGCCCGCGATCAGCGTGTTCGGCTCGGCCCGCACCCCGGTCGACTCGCCGGAGTACGACGCCGGCGTACGGATCGGGCGGGCCCTCGTCGACGCGGGCTTCGCCGTCATCACCGGCGGCGGCCCGGGCGCGATGGAGGCGGCCAACAAGGGCGCCCGCGAGGGCGGCGGCATCTCCGTCGGCCTCGGCATCGAACTGCCCTTCGAGCAGGGGCTCAACGAGCACGTCGACCTCGGGCTGAACTTCCGGTACTTCTTCGTCCGCAAGACGATGTTCGTGAAGTACAGCCAGGGCTTCGTGGTCCTGCCGGGCGGCCTCGGCACGCTCGACGAGATGTTCGAGGCGCTGACCCTGGTGCAGACCCAGAAGATCACCCGCTTCCCGATCGTGCTCTTCGGCACGGAGTACTGGGGCGGCCTGATCGACTGGCTGCGCAACACGGTGATCGCCCAGGGCAAGGCTTCGGAGAAGGACCTCTACCTCTTCCACGTCACGGACGACGTGGACGAGGCGATCGCCCTGGTGACGAAGGAAGTCGGCAAGTAGGACCCGCTCCCCCCGGCGGCCGGCCGCCGGGGGAAGGCCGGCTCAGGCCAGGCCGCGGCGGGCGACCGCCGGCGGGCGGTGCCCCTGGATCGACGCCACCATGTCGAGGACCTGCTTCGTCTCCGCGACCTCGTGGACCCGGTAGACCTGGGCGCCCAGCCACGCCGAGACGGCGGTGGTCGCCAGGGTGCCCAGCAGGCGCTCCTTGACCGGCTTGTCGAGGGTCTCGCCGACGAAGTCCTTGTTGGACAGGGACACCAGCACCGGCCAGCCCGTATCGGTCATCTCCGAGAGCCGGCGGGTGGCCTCCAGCGAGTGGCGGGTGTTCTTCCCGAAGTCGTGCCCCGGGTCGATCATGATCGACTCCCGGGGGACGCCGAGGGCCGCAGCCCGCTCAGCCAGCCCGACCGTGACGCGCAGGACGTCCTCCATCACGTCCCCGTACACGGTCCGGTGCGGCCGGGTCCGCGGCTCGACCCCGCCCGCGTGGGTGCAGACCAGACCGGCGCCGTAGCGCGCGGCGACCTCCGCGAGCTTGGGGTCCACCCCGCCCCACGCGTCGTTCAGCACGTCCGCCCCGGCCTCGCACACCGCCTCGCCGACCTCGTGCCGCCAGGTGTCGACGCTGATCACCACGTCCGGGTGGCGGCGCCGCACCTCCGCCACGAAACCGACCGTGCGCCGGGCCTCCTCGGCGGCGTCCACGTGCTCCCCGGGACCCGCCTTCACCCCGCCGACGTCGATGATGGCCGCGCCCTCGGCGACCGCCCGCTCGACCCGGTCCAGCGCGGGCTCGTCGCGGAACGTCGCGCCCTGGTCGTAGAAGGAGTCGGGAGTCCGGTTCACGATGGCCATGATCACCGGCTCGTGGGTGTCGAACTCGCGCCTGCCCAGTCGCAGCATCCTGCTCTTTCCTCCTTCGGCGACCCTCTCGCCTCGTCTGCGACCTTAACCTGGTGGCCGGAGTCTCTCAGGGGAGTTGATCGTGTTCTGGTTCTTGCTGATCGCGCTGGTCGTGGTCGTGGCCGCGGTCACCCTCGCGGTGGTCGGCGGAGGTTCGGAGGCCGTCCTGCCCGAGGCCGAGCCGGACCGGGTGACCGACGGGCTCCCGGAGAGCCGTCCCGTGGTGCGGGCGGACATCGACGCCCTGCGGCTGCCCGTCGCACCGCGCGGCTACCGGATGGCCGAGGTGGACGACGTACTGGACCGCCTGGCGGCCGAGCTGGCGGAACGGGACGCGCGGATCGCGGAGCTCTCGGCCGCCGCGGCCGGCGCCGCCGGTGCGGGGCGCCCCCCGGAGGCGGCCCCGGCCCCCGCGATCGACCTGACCAAGGACACCCCGTGAGCGGCGGGCCCGTCGCCGGCCCGGACGGCCGCCCGCGCTGCCCGTGGGGCCTGTCCACCGAGGACTACGTCACCTACCACGACACCGAGTGGGGCCGGCCGGTCCACGGCGACGACGCCCTGTACGAGCGGCTGTGCCTGGAGGCCTTCCAGTCGGGCCTGTCGTGGCTGACGATCCTGCGCCGCCGCGAGGGCTTCCGTACCGCCTTCGCGGGATTCGCGATCGCCGAGGTCGCCCGCTTCGGCGAGGCCGACGTACTGCGGCTGATGGCGGACGAGGGGATCATCCGCAACCGGGCCAAGATCGAGGCCACCCTCGCCAACGCGAAGGAGCTCGCGGGCTGGAAGCCGGGCGAGCTGGACGCGCTGATCTGGTCCCACGCCCCGGGAGAGCCCGGCCCGGCGCCGGAGGACGTGGCCGACGTGCCGGCGGTCACCCCGGAGTCCACGGCCCTGGCCAAGGCCCTGAAGAAGGCCGGGATCCGCTTCGTCGGCCCCACGACCGCCTACGCCCTGATGCAGGCCTGCGGCCTGGTCAACGACCACCTGGCGGGCTGCGTCTCCCGCGAGGCCTGAGCCCCGCGGGAGGCGGCCGCCCCGCCGGGCGGCCCCGCCGTCAGCGGCCCAGGTACTTCGGGGGCTGCTTGGCGAGGAAGGCCTGGACGGCGATGGCGTGGTCCTCGGAGGCACCCGCGCGGGCCTGCAGCGCCTCCTCGCGCTCCAGGGCCTCGGGGAGCGAGGCGCAGGCCCCGTAGGCCAGGGACTCCTTCAGCGCCGCGTAGGCCACCGTGGGGCCCTGCGCGAGGGTGCGGGCCAGCGACTCGGCCTCCGCGTGCAGGGACTCCGCGGGCACCAGACGGTTCGCGATGCCCAGCTCGTACGCCTCGCGGGCCTTGACCGAGCGCGGGAAGAGCAGGAGGTCGGAGGCGCGCGAGGCACCGATCAGGCGGGGCAGGGTCCAGGAGACGCCCGAGTCCGCGGTCAGCGCCACCCCCGCGAAGGAGGTGTTGAAGGAGGCGTCCTCCGAGACGATCCGGTAGTCCGCCGCCAGGGCGAAACCGAAGCCCGCGCCGGCCGCGACGCCGTTGACTCCGGCCACCACGGGCTTGGGCATCTCGGTCAGGGCCCGGACGATCGGGTTGTAGTGCTCGGAGACGGTGTCCATCGTCAGGGACGAGCCGTTCTCGCGGTCCGCCGCCAGGTTCCCGATGTGTTCCTTGAGGTCCTGGCCCACGCAGAACGCCCGGGTGCCCGCCGCGGTGAGCAGCACGGCCCGCACCCCGGTGTCCGCGGCCGCCGCCAGGGCCGCGTCGCGCAGGGCGACCTTGGCCTCCGTGTTCATGGCGTTCATCGCGTCGGGCCGGTTGATCGTGATGGTCGCGAGTCCGTCGGATACTTCGTAGAGCACGCTGTCGGCCATGGCGGGGGTCCCCCTTCGTCGCGGGCTTGGCTACCGGCCGGTACCGGCCGGTGCAAGGGTCAGCATGGCGGACGCCGCCACCACCGGTCATGTGATGTGCGTCAAACACGGCGGAGGCGGTCTCCCGGTCGCAGCGGCGAAGTATCGCAGGCGGATCCCCGAAATGAGTGGTTTTGGCCGAGCGCGTTGCGCAAGCGTTCCCATCCGATGTTGGTCATCGGGTCCTGACATGCGGGATAATGGCCGGGAAGCAATGTGTTCGATGCCGGGTACTAGGCGCCTGAACGGGGCCGTCGGCTGACGATGAGCTGGTTTCAGGAAGGGGAACGAGCATGGCGGCCATGAAGCCGCGGACGGGCGACGGCCCGCTCGAGGTCACCAAGGAGGGGCGGGGCATCGTCATGCGCGTACCGCTCGAGGGCGGCGGTCGGCTCGTCGTCGAGCTGACTCCGGACGAAGCGGACGCCCTGGGTGACGCCCTGAAGAAGGTCGTCGGCTGAAGCAGCGGCACCATCTGATCATCTCTGCACCGCCCCGGCCGCTCCTCGCGTCCGGGGCGGTGTTGCGTCCGCACCCGGACGGGGCCGTCGCCGGCCCCCGCCGCGTCCCGACGGGCTCCGCTCGCTCCTCAGCGACGGACCGCGCACAGCAGCCCGTCACCCACCGGGAGCAGCGCGGCCTCCAGAGCCGGGCTCTCGCGGACGGTGCGCAGCAGCTCGCGGACCCGGATCACCTCGATGGCGACGGCCGTGGAGTCGACCGTACGGCCGTCGGAGAACACTCCCTCGAAGCACACCAGGCCCCCGGGCCGCAGCAGGCGCAACGATTCGGCGAGGTAGTCGAGGGACTCGGCGGGGTCGCCGTCGCAGAAGACGAGGTCGTACCCGCCGTCCGCGAGGCGGGGCAGCACGTCGAGCGCGCGGCCCGGGATGAAGCGCGCCCGGTTGCCGGCGAAGCCCGCGGCGCGGAAGGCCTGGCGGGCGAAGGCCTGCCGGTCGGGCTCGGGATCCACGGTGGTCAGGACCCCGTCCGGGCGCATTCCGTGGAGCAGGTGGATGCCGGAGACACCGGTGCCGGTGCCGATCTCGGCGACCGCCTTGGCGTCCGCGGTGGCGGCGAGCAGGCGCAGCGCGGCCCCGGTGCCGGGGGAGACGGAGCGCAGGCCCGCTTCCCTGGACCGGTCGCGGGCCCATCGCAGAGCGTCGTCCTCGGCGACAAACGCGTCGGCGAACGCCCAGCTCGTCTGCCGGTTGCCGCTAATGACCCTCTCCTGTCCCCATAGTTGGCGCAACGGTGACTGTATCCGCTGACGTCGGGAACCCGCAGATGGGACCGGGCGTTGGGAGGGGTAGACGCGGGATAGAGGGGACGGCAGCGGGCAGATCGGCGGCCGGGGACCCAAGGCCCGTGCAAAGTTAGCGTAAAAACGTTTATCCGGAGCTGACGGGAGGGGTGGCTATGGTAGGGGCTCCACTGGACACCACCAGAGCCGACAGGGGAGGTGCGGCTGCGCCTGTGGATCGTGGGGGCGTCCTCAGACGCTTCTTCTGGTCGGCGGGTGAGCCGAAATCCGTGACCGACATTGCTGACCGCTTCCACACCGCCGACACCGCAACCACCGCGACCTTTGCCGCCGATGCGGGCTCCCAGGCGTGGACCCCTCCCACGTGGGAGGAGATCGTCAGCACGCACAGTGCGCGGGTCTACCGCCTCGCCTACCGTCTGACGGGCAACCAGCACGACGCCGAGGACCTGACCCAGGAAGTGTTCGTCCGGGTCTTCCGCTCGCTGTCCACGTACACCCCGGGCACCTTCGAGGGCTGGCTGCACCGCATCACCACCAACCTCTTCCTGGACATGGTGCGCCGCAAGCAGCGGATCCGCTTCGACGCGCTCGCCGACGACGCCGCCGAGCGGCTGCCGAGCCGTGAGCCGTCCCCCCAGCAGGTGCTCCACGACACCCACTTCGACGCGGACGTGCAGCAGGCGCTGGACACCCTCGCGCCGGAGTTCCGTGCCGCCGTGGTGCTGTGCGACATCGAGGGCCTGTCCTACGAGGAGATCGCCGCCACCCTCGGCGTGAAGCTCGGCACCGTCCGCAGCCGGATCCACCGCGGCCGTTCGCACCTGCGCAAGGCGCTCAAGCACCGGTCCCCCGAAGCCCGCGCCGAACAGCGTGCGCTGGCCGGGGTGGCGGTGGGCGCCCCGGGCGCCGGGGGAGAGGGCGGACCCGAGTGAGCGGAGCCAGTCCGTCCCCTGCCGAACAGCACCTGGGTGACCGGCTCGCCGCCCTGGTGGACGGGGAGCTGAACCACGACGCGCGCGAGCGGGTCCTGGCCCACCTGGCGACCTGCGCCAAGTGCAAGGCCGAGGCCGATGCCCAGCGCCGCCTGAAGACCATGTTCGTGGAGAGTGCGCCGCCGCCGCTGTCCGCCGGGCTGCTGGCCCGGCTCCAGGGGCTGCCCGGAGGCGCTTCCGAGGGCCCGTCAGGTCCGCCGGGATCGTCGGGACCGCCCGGCGCCTCCCGTGGGCCGGGTCTCGCTCCCGCGCCCGGCGCCGAGCCCTTCGGGGGTTTCGCGTACGCGGCCCCGGCCGCTGCGCGCGAGGGCTTCCGGATCCACGAGATGGGGCGGCCCAGACGCCGCCTCGCGTTCGTCGCGGCGGGAGCCGTGTCGCTGGCCGCGATCGCGCTCGGCGGCTCGCTGCCGCTGGAAGCGGTCGAGCCGAACGCCCGCGGTGAGGCGCCGGCCTCCCGGCCCGGCCCCTCGGTGCCGCTGACGGCCGTCGTCCGCGACCGGCTGCCCACCCCCGCGGGCGTACCCGGCCTGGGCCCGTCCGGTCAGCTGCCCCTGGCCGCCACCTCGGCCCCGGCGTCCGCCCAGCCGGTCTCCCTCACCCGCTGAGGCCCGCGAAGGCCCGGGAGGCCCCCGGGAGGCCCGGCGGATCGGGCCGGGGCCCGGGCCCCCGGCGGGCCCGGGCACCTGGTTGAATCTGCGGCAGATGCGCCGCCGTGCGGTGCGACAGGCCCGCGGGGAGCGTCCATGTCCGACAGCCAGCAGTCCGCCAGCCCGTCCGACGGCCGGCCGTCCGACGGTCAGGAGCCTGGCGGCCGGCCTTCCGACGGCCGCAAGGCCGTCCCCGCTCCGATGTGGTGGAGCCGGCCCGGGAGCCGGGCGGATGCGTCCGGCTCCGCCGTGGACGCCTCCCCGCAGCCGGAGCCCGGCGCGGACTCCCGGGACGCCGCCACCCTTGCCAAGGCCACTCCGCCCGGGCCGGCCCCCTCCGGGACCGGCCCGGACACGGGTACCCCTTCCGACGCCCCGACCACGGGTACCCCTTCCGGGACCGGCCCGGGCACGGGTACCCCTTCCGACGCCCCGGAGACGGAAAGCCCCTCCGCCGCCCTGGACGCGGACGCCCGGTCCGGAGCCGCCCCGCAGGGGGAACACCCTGCCGGGGCGCACCCGGGCGCGGGCGCGGACACGCGTGCGGCGGATCCCTTCGACTTCCCCGACACCGTCCCCGGCCCGCGCTACGACCCCTGGGCCGACCGCCCGCTCCACGTGGCGGACCACGGCCAGGCCCCCCGACCGCCCCGGCTCTGGCAGCTGGCCGCCTTCGGCGCCGTGATCGCCCTCCTCGCGGGCGGCGTGGGCGGCTACCTCGGGATCATCGCGGAGCGCCGCGCCGCCACCCGTCTGGAACTGCCGCAGGCGGCCGCCGAGAACAAGGGGCGGGCCCCGGACAGCGTCGCCGGGATCGCCGCGACCGCCCTGCCCGGAGTGGTCACCCTGCACGTCAACGGCGGCGGGGGCGGCGGCACGGGTACGGGCTTCGTCCTCGACGACCAGGGCCACATCCTGACCAACAACCACGTCGTCGCGGGCGCCAAGGACATAACGGTCACCTTCAGCACCGGCGAGAGCGTGCCCGCCACCCTGGTCGGCCGCGACGGGGGCTACGACCTGGCCGTCGTCAAGGTCACCGGCGTACGGGGCCTGCGGCCGCTTGCCCTCGGGAACTCGGAGAACGTCAAGGTCGGGGACCCGGTCGTGGCCATCGGCGCCCCCTTCGACCTGTCCAACACGGTCACCGCGGGCATCATCAGCGCCACCGGCCGCCCCATCACGGCGGGCGGCGACAAGGGCGACGGCAGCGACATCAGCTACGTGGACGCCCTCCAGACCGACGCCCCCATCAACCCGGGGAACTCCGGCGGCCCGCTCCTGGACTCACGCGCCCACGTCATCGGCATCAACAGCGCCATCCGCGGCGCCGACCAGGGCGACGACGAGGAGGACGGCGCCCGCCAGAGCGGCAGCATCGGCCTGGGTTTCGCCATCCCGGTGAACCAGGGCAAGCGGGTGGCCGAGGAACTGATCCGCACCGGCCGCGCCACCCACCCCGTCATCGGCGTCACCCTGGACATGCAGTTCAAGGGCGACGGGGCCCGCGTCGGCACCAAGGGCGAGGACGGCAAGCCCCCGGTGGTCGCCGACGGGCCCGGCGCCCGCGCCGGCATCCGCCCCGGCGACGTGATCACGAAGGTCGACGGGGTCCGCGTACACGGCGGCGACGAGCTCATCATCAAGATCCGGGCCCACCGTCCCGGAGATCCGCTGCGCCTGACCGTGCTCCGCGACGGCAAGGAGCGCACGCTGGACGTGGTGCTCGGTTCCGCGAACGGTTCCTGACGCGAATGCGGAGTGACGGCGGGGTGAATCCGGGAAAGGGGCGGCACTGGCGTAGGGGACCGCGGACATCGCCGGGTACCGTTGTCCAGGCCCGAAGTGGAGAGAGCCGAGGAGCGGCAAGGTGTTCAACGACATAGGCGCACTCGAGCTGGTCGCGATCGTGGTGCTCGCCATTCTCATCTTCGGCCCGGACAAACTGCCGAAGGTGATCCAGGACGTTTCCGGCGTGATCCGCAAGATCCGGTCGTTCTCCGACAGCGCCAAGCAGGACATCCGCTCCGAACTCGGCCCGGAATTCAAGGACTTCGAGTTCGAGGACCTGAATCCGAAGACCTTCATCCGCAAGCAGCTCACGGAGAACGAGGACCTCAAGGAGATCCGCACCAGCTTCGATCTCCGCAAGGAACTCGACGACGTCACGGACGCCGTGAACGGCAAGGAGACCGCCGCCGCCGAAGCGGCCGCCACGCCCGCCGCCGGCACCGGTCCCGACCTGCTGAAGAAGGCCCCCGCCCCGGCCCCGGAGCCCCGTACGCCCTTCGACGCCGACGCCACCTGAGCCGCGGCCTGCCCGGGGATCGGGGGTCGGATGGCTATCCTCCATCTGTCCGGACCGAAGACGCCCGAGGGAGGGGGTCCCCCCAGCGAAGCGAGGGGGAGGGCCGTTCCGGACCCCACGGAACGAGAGGCCGCCCAGATGGAGACGACGCGCAGTAGTAGCCGGGTGGGCGCACAGCCCGCCGAAATCCCTGCCGCCGCACCCCCGCAGACCGAGCACACCGCCCCGGCGCCCCAGGAGACGCCCCCCGGGCAGCCCCAGGAGGCCACCGCGCCCGTCCCGGCGGCCCGCCGGACGGCCGAGGGGTACCTGAGGGCCGACTTCCCCTGGTACGGGCTGGACGGGGCCTTCACCGGCCCCCGCTGGCTCATGCAGGTCGGCACCGGCGCCGACGGCACCGTGGAGCACGGCTCCACCGGCCACGGCGACGAGCCCTCCGCCCGGGGCGAGATCGCCACCGGCGAGAAGGAACGCTTCGCGGTGGTGATCACCGTGGCCAGCAACCCGCTGCGCCGCAGCGGCGACGGCACCGGCACCCTGGAGGCCACCTCGGTCTCCTCGGCGGCCTGGCTGGCCGGCTCCGGGCTCCTCGCCTACAGCTGGCCCGGGCAGATGGACCACTCCCTGCGCAGCGACTGGCTGGACCAGCAGACCGAGGCCGCCTGGGAACTCGCCGACGACCTCGGCGGCGAGGACTGGTCCACGCTGTCCCTGCCGGTCGACGGGGAGCCGACGCCCTTCCACTACCGCGAGTCCGAGTTCGGCTGGGTCCTCGCCGGGTCCACCCCCGCGGGCGTCCACCTGGGCGCCTACGGCCGGGGCATGAGCGCCTACGGGCTCGGCTTCTCCGTCATCGGGGACCTCGCGTCCTACGAGTAGCCGCGCGGCGGGGCCGCAACGCGAAGGAGGGGGTCACCGCCGGCCGGCGGTGACCCCCTCCTTCGCGTACGTGCCCCGGTCCCGGGGCCCGGCGCTAGAACTTGTTGCGCGGGGTGATGCCCAGCGACATGCCCGACAGGCCGCGGGCGCGGCCGCCCAGCTTGCCCGCGATCGCGCGCAGGGCCGCACCGGCCGGGGAGTCCGGGTCGGACAGGACCACGGGCTTGCCGTCGTCGCCGCCCTCGCGCAGCCGCACGTCGATGGGGATCGAGCCGAGCACCGGCACCGACGCGCCGACCGTCTTCGTCAGCCCGTCGGCGACCTTCTGGCCACCGCCCGAGCCGAAGACGTCGACCATCTCGTCGCAGTGCGGGCACGGCAGGCCCGACATGTTCTCGACCACGCCGACGATCTTCTGGTGGGTCTGCACGGCGATCGAGCCGGCCCGCTCGGCGACCTCGGCCGCCGCCTGCTGCGGGGTGGTCACCACGAGGATCTCGGCGTTCGGCACCAGCTGCGCCACCGAGATCGCGATGTCACCGGTGCCCGGCGGCAGGTCCAGCAGCAGCACGTCCAGGTCGCCCCAGAACACGTCCGCGAGGAACTGCTGGAGCGCGCGGTGCAGCATCGGACCGCGCCACACGACCGGCGCGTTGCCCGGGGTGAACATGCCGATGGAGATGACCTTCACGCCGTGCGAGGACGGCGGCATGATCATGTTCTCGACCTGGGTCGGACGGCCCTCGACGCCGAGCATGCGCGGCACGCTGTGGCCGTAGATGTCCGCGTCGACCACGCCGACCTTCAGGCCGTCGGCCGCCATCGCCGCGGCCAGGTTGACCGTCACCGACGACTTGCCGACACCGCCCTTGCCGGACGCGACCGCGTACACGCGGGTCAGCGAGCCGGGCTTCGCGAAGGGCACCTCGCGCTCGGCCGTGCCGCCGCGCAGGGTGGCCGCCAGGTCCTTGCGCTGCTCGTCGCTCATCACGTCGAGGGAGACCGCGACGGAGGTGACGCCCGCGACCTTCTCGACGGCCTCGGTGACGTTCTTGGTGATGGTCTCGCGCATGGGACAGCCCGACACCGTCAGGTACACCGTGACGGCCACCGCGCCGCCGTCGCCGATCTCCACCGATTTGACCATGCCGAGCTCGGTGATCGGCCGGTGGATCTCGGGGTCGTTCACCGTCGCCAGCGCGTCCAGGATCGCGTCCTGCTCAGGCACGGCGGCGGAGCTTGTGTCGGTAGCCATGCCCCGATGGTACGGCTCGGTAGCACGGCTCAGGAAAGCTCCTCAGCGGTCGCCTTCATCACGTTCCGGCGGGAATAGCCGCCGCTCGTCCATCTCCTTGATCAGATCCTGGAACTCGGACCTGATCCAGTCGCGCGTGGCGACCTCGCCCAGGCCCATCCGCAGCGCGGCGATCTCCCGGGTCAGGTACTCGGTGTCCGCGATGGACCGCTCGTTCTGCTTGCGGTCCTGCTCCAGGTTGACCCGGTCCCGGTCGTCCTGCCGGTTCTGCGCGAGCAGGATCAGCGGGGCGGCGTACGAGGCCTGGAGCGACAGCATCAGCGTCAGGAAGATGAACGGGTACTGGTCGAAGCGCAGGTGGTCCGGGGCGAAGATGTTCCACAGCACCCACACCACGATGACCAGCGTCATCCAGACGATGAACCGGCCCGTGCCGAGGAACCGCGCCACCTTCTCCGACAGCCGCCCGAACGCCTCCGGGTCGTACTCGGGCAGCAGCCGCCGGCGCGCCGGGCGCGGCACGTCCAGCCGGACGCGGGAACGCGACAGGGCGCTCGCCCCGGACGGCGCGGTGCTCTTCGCCCGCTCGGCGGAACGTTCCGGCCGCTCGTGCCGCAGCCGCTCCGCCGCCTCCTCCAGCCGGTCGGACAGCCCCTCCCGGGCATGCTCGCGCCGCTCCCGGCGCCGTTCGCGCGCCGCTTCGCCGCGTCCCCGCTCAGTGGCCACGCACGGCCTCCTCGGAATGGAAGTCCGTCTCGCGCCAGTCGTCGGGCAGCAGGTGGTCCAGTACGTCGTCGACCGTGACCGCGCCCAGCAGCGAACCGCTCTCGTCGACCACCGGCACCGCCACCATGTTGTACGCGGCGAGGTAGCTCGTCACCACCGGCAGCGACGCGTCCGGCCGCAGCGGCGGCAGGTCGGTGTCCACGATCGAACTGACCAGGGTGAACGGCGGATCCCGCAGCAGCCGTTGGAAGTGCACCGTCCCCAGGTACTTGCCCGTCGGGGTCTCGTCCGGCGGCCGGCACACGTACACCTGCGCCGCCAGCGCCGGCGACAGGTCCGACTGCCGTACGCGGGCCAGCGCGTCCGCGACCGTCGCGTCCGGCCGCAGCACGATCGGCTCGGTCGTCATCAGACCGCCCGCCGTGCGCTCCTCGTAGGACAGCAGGCGCCGCACGTCCGCCGCGTCGTCCGGCTGCATCAGGGTCAGCAGCCGCTCCTTGTCGTCCTCCGGCAGCTCGGACAGCAGGTCGGCCGCGTCGTCGGGGTCCATCGCCTCCAGGACGTCCGCCGCGCGCTCCTCCTTCAGCTTGCCGAGGATCTCCACCTGGTCGTCCTCGGGGAGCTCCTCCAGGACGTCCGCGAGCCGGTCGTCGTCCAGGGCGTTGGCCACCTCGGCGCGCCGCTTCGGCGTCAGGTGGTGCAGGACGTTCGCCAGGTCCGCCGGACGCATCTGCTCGAAGGTCGCCACCAGGCTCTCGGCGCCCTGCCCGTGCTCCTCCAGCGAGAAGCCGGTCACCGCGGACCACTCGACCGTCAGGGTCTCGCCGCGCCGGCGCAGCGCGCCCGCCTTGCCCTTGCGGACGAAGATCCGGTCGATCTCCCAGTCCCGGCGGGCCGGCAGCTGCTGGATGGCCACGTCCAGGACGGTGACCTCCTCGCCGGTCGCCCCGAGCGTCACGCGCCGGTCCAGCAGCTCGCCGAGGATCAGCCGCTCGGTCGGGCGCTGCTCGAAGCGCCGCATGTTGACGACGCCGGTGGTGATGACCTGTCCCGATTCCACGCCCGTCACCCGGGTCATCGGCACGAAGATCCGGCGGCGGCTGACCACCTCGACGACCAGACCCAGCAGCCGGGGCGGCCGGCCGCCCACGCGCAGCATCGCGACCAGGTCGCGGACCCGGCCGACCTGATCGCCGTTGGGATCGAAGACGGGCACACCCGACAGATGCGAGACGAAGATCCGCGGGGCGCCTGCAGCCATCCGAGCGCCTCCTAGAGCGTCAATCGACAGTCCTGCCGTGCCTCAGGCTAGCCCGTGCCGCGCGCAACCGTCCTGGTGGGGCCGTCCGCCCGGGGGTCCGGAGGGAGCCGGGCCACGTGCGGGTACGCTGCCTGCTGCCCGCAGCCGCACGAAGAGAGGCACCCGACCGTGACCGCCTACCCCTCCGCCGCACGGCTGCGCCGGGCGGCCTTCATCGGCGCCCTGTGCACGGGCCTCGCCGTCACCGGTACGGGCTGCGGCGAGAAGAAGGACCCCGACAAGGGGACGAACGGGATCGGCAAGCTCACCGCCGAGAAGATCGAGGCGCAGGCGAAGGCGGCCGCCACCGCGGCCGAATCGGTCCACCTGTCCGGGACCCTGGTCACCGGCGGCAAGACGTACGCCCTCGACATGCGGCTGAAGTCCGACGGCGGAACCGGCGAGGTCAAGTCGCAGGAGGACACCTTCCAGCTGCTGCGGGTCGGCGAGCAGCTCTACCTGAAGGCGAGCGCCGCCTTCTGGGGGAAGTCGGACTCGGCCGGCAAGCTCGGCGACAAGTACGTGAAGGTGCCCGAGAACGACCCCTCCTACAAGCAGTTCCGCGGGTTCACCGACATGGACGTCCTGCTCGACGGACTGCTCGGCCTCGACGGCAAGCTCACCAAGGGCCCCTACGGCACCGTCGGCCAGACCCGCGCGGTCCCGGTCCTGGCGGAGGGCGGCAAGGGCGGCCGGCTCTCGGTCTCCCTGACGGGAACCCCGTACCCGCTGCTGATGGAGCGCGCGGGCGGCGCGGGCCGGGTGGAGCTCGCCGAGTGGGGCCAGGCCTTCCCGCTGGACCCGCCCCAGGAGGACCAGACCGTGGAACTCCCCACGGCCAAGGACGGCCAGGGCGCGGGCGGCCAGGGCACCGGCAGCCAGGACACCGGCACCTCCCCGGCCCCGTCCAAGAGCCAGGGCTCCGGCCAGGGCTCGGGCACCACGGGCTGACGGGCGCGCCGAAGAAACGGCCTAGCGCCCGCTCTTCTTCTTCCGCTTCAGCAGCAGCTTCGGCAGCCCCGCGGGAATCGCCCGGCGGGTCGTCGCCGGGGACTGGAGCGGAACCGCGGCCAGCGAGCCCTCCGGCAGCCGCGCCGACACCGCGACCGGCTCCAGACGCAGCAGCCGGCACTCCCGCGCCCAGCGCTCCGTCATGTGCTCCGAGTCGGGCGCGTTCAACCGCTTGCCCTTGAGCTCGGCCACCGCCGCCTCCCACGCCTCACCGTGCGGCTCCAGCTCCCGCACGGCCGCCGTCCAGGCGACGAGACGGCCGCCCTTGTCCTTGCTGCGCACGGTCACCTCGGCGGAGGAACCGTCGGCGAGCCCCGGGAACGGCTGCTCGCCGGGCCCGTCCCCGAGGACGTGCGCGGCGCCGTCCACCCAGGCGTGCCACAGGGCCCGGTCGGCGCCGGCGCCACGGACCCAGATCAGGCCGGACTTCTTGGAGGCCTCCTCGACGAGGGCGAGGTCGAGCGCGCTGAGAGTCATGCGCACAGGGTAGGCCGTCGGCTCCGCCCGGCTACAGCCAGCCGTGGCGCCGCAGCGCGCGGTGGATGGTGAAGCAGATCCCGACGATCGAGGCCATCACCATCGGGTAGCCGTACTTCCACTGGAGCTCGGGCATGTGCTCGAAGTTCATCCCGTACACCCCGCAGATCATCGTCGGCACCGCGATGATCGCCGCCCAGGAGGTGATCTTGCGCATGTCCTCGTTCTGGGCGACGGTCGCCTGCGCGAGGTTGGCCTGGAGGATCGAGTTCAGCAGCTCGTCGAAGCCCACGACCTGCTCGTGCACCCGCGCCAGGTGGTCGGCGACGTCACGGAAGTACTTCTGGACGGCCGGGTCCACCAGCCGCATCGGGCGCTCGCTCAGCAGTTCCATCGGCCGCAGCAGCGGCGCCACCGCCCGCTTGAACTCCAGCACCTCGCGCTTGAGCTGGTAGATCCGGCCCGCGTCACCGCCCCGGCTCACACCCTTGGCGGGCGCGGCGAACACCTCGCTCTCCACCTCGTCGATGTCGTCCTGCACGGCCGCGGCGACCGCGATGTACCCGTCGACCACGTGGTCGGCGATCGAGTGCAGCACCGCCGAGGGGCCGCGCGAGAGCAGGTCCGGGTCGTCCTGGAGGCGGTGGCGCAGGCCCTTCAGGGAGCCCTGGCCGCCGTGCCGGACGGTGATGACGAAGTCCGGGCCGGTGAAGCACATCACCTCGCCGGTCTCCACCACCTCGCTGGTCGCGGTGAGTTCGGCGTGGTCGACGTAGTGGATGGTCTTGAAGACGGTGAAGAGGGTGTCGTCGTAGCGCTCCAGCTTCGGCCGCTGGTGCGCGTGCACCGCGTCCTCCACGGCGAGCGGGTGCAGACCGAAGGTGGCGGCGATCCCCGCGAACTCGGCCTCGGTCGGCTCGTGGAGGCCGATCCAGGCGAAACCGCCGTCCTCACGGACCCGGCGGATCGCCTCGCGCGGCGTCAGACACGCCGCCCCGGGCCCGCGCAGGTCGCGCCGGCCGTCGCGGTACACGGCGCAGTCGACCACCGCACTGCTGGCGGAGGGGTCGCGGGTGGCGTCGTAGCCGGGCTGTACGGGGGTGGACTTGCGCAGTGCCGGACGGACGGCGGCACGGAGGTAGGGCAGCATCGACATGGCAGGCTCCTTCGCGCGCACGGCTGCGGACCGTACGGGTGGGAGGCCTTCCGCGGCCACGGGCGGGCAGACCCGGGCGGTTCGGAAGGAAGCAGGACGGGAGGACAAAGTTCTGCCGTCGCTCTTCTACTGATCAGAAGATCACAGCGGGCGGGAAGCGTCCGCCGGACAAGTGGAAGAGCGATTGGTACTGCACGATCGACTTCGATCCACCGCAGCCCCACCTCCTCCGGCCGGTCCCCCGTAGGGGACGTCCTCTCACCGCTGGGAGGGGCCCTGCTGCGCGCGGCCCCGACCAGCTGTCCACACTAACAGCCGACGGATGGTCAGGACCCGCCCTTTACCCGCGCGATACGAGTTCTATGCTCGCTCCATGGCAGAAATTCTGGCCCTCGTGGAAGCCCGGCTCCGCAGCACGTTCGGCGAACCCGACGCCCGCGCCGCCGTCACCTTCCTGGGCACCGACCGCATCGAGGTCCTCCGCTTCGCCGAGGGAGACCTCCTGCGGTACGCGACCCTCGGCATGTCCGCGCACCCCATGGCCGATCCGACCGACGTCGTCGCCGACCCGGTCCGCGGCCCGCGCGCCGAGCTGGTCCTGACCGTACGGGCCGGGCTCGCCCCGACCGACAAACTGCTGCGCCCGCTCGCGGTGCTGGCCGCCTCCCCGATGGTCGAGGGGCTGATCGTGGCCCCCGGCGCCTCCCTCGACGTCGGCGAACCGCTCTGGGACGGGGCCCCGTTCACCTCCGTGCTCGTCGCCGAGCCGGGCGGCCTCGTCGGGGACCTCGACCTGGACGACCCCATGGACCCGGTCCGCTTCCTCCCCCTCCTGCCGATGACGGCGAACGAGGCCGCCTGGAAGCGCGTCCACGGCGCCGCCGCCCTCCAGGAACGCTGGCTCGCGCGCGGCACCGATCTGCGGGACCCTCTGCGTACGGCCGTCGCACTGGACTGAGCGCCCGCGCCCGCGGGTACGGATGACATCCGGACGGGTGATCGTGCCTTGACGGGGCGCCGGGCGGGGAGGAGCGTGCTTCCTATGAGGGGCGAACCGAGTTGCCCGAAGTGCGGTGGCCGGGTGCGCGCGCCCGGTCTTTTCGCCGATTCCTGGCAGTGCGCCGACCACGGAGCCGTCCACCCGCTGCAACCGGTCATCCCGCCCAGTGTCGAAGGGCTGAGCGTGGTCGTCCACCGGGCGCAGGTGCCGGTGTGGATGCCGTGGCCCCTGCCGGTGGGGTGGCTGTTCACCGGGGTCGCCTCCGCCGGGGACGACCGCAGCGGCGGCCGCGCCACCGCCGTCGCCTGCTCGGGGCCGGGGCCGCTGGGGGGCATCGGCGAGCTGCTGCTGGTCGCGGAGGAACTCGGCGTCGGCCTCGGCGCGCGGTTCGCCGGCATCGACGACCCCGACCCCGGTTCGCGCATCGACGTCTCGGCGCCGCCCCACGCCAAGGTCGTCGCGGCGGGCCGGCCGACGCCGCTGTGGCACGTCTCCGGGGTCCCGGACGACAGGGCCGTCTTCGCGGGCGAGGCGCGGGGGCTGTGGCTGTGGGCCGTGGTCTGGCCGGAGCAGTCCGGCCTCCTGATGTACGACGAACTGGTCCTCACCGACCTCCGCGACGCGGGCTCCGAGGTGGAACTGCTCCCCTGCGGAGCGCTGAGCCCCCGCATCCTGACTCCCTGAGCCGGCCCCGGCCCACCCGCAGCCCCCGCACGACCCCGGCACGGGCGGAGCCGAACCCGCCCCCGTCCCCGCCCGGCCGGGGCAGGGGCAAGGGGGAAGCGCGGTTATCCTGGAGTGTCCCCCCGCCCCCGTGAGCCCTGGAGTTCGGCTGTGCGCATCGACCTGCACGCCCACTCCACCGCCTCCGACGGTACGGACACCCCCGCCGAGCTGGTGCGCAACGCCGCCGCGGCCGGGCTGGACGTGGTCGCGCTGACCGACCACGACACCGTCGGCGGATACGCGGAGGCGCTCGCCGCCCTCCCCGCCGGGCTGACCCTGGTCACGGGCGCCGAGCTGTCGTGCCGCCTCGACGGAGTCGGCCTGCACATGCTCGCGTACCTCTTCGACCCGCTGGAGCCCGAGCTCTCCCGCGAGCGGGAGCTCGTCCGCGACGACCGCACCCCCCGCGCCCAGGCGATGGTCGGCAAGCTGCGCGCGCTCGGCGTGGACATCACCTGGGAGCAGGTGGCCCGCATCGCGGGCGACGGCTCCGTCGGCCGCCCGCACATCGCCACCGCCCTCGTCGAGCTGGGCGTCGTCCCCACCGTCTCCGACGCGTTCACCGCGGACTGGCTCGCCAACGGCGGCCGCGCGTACGCGGAGAAGCACGAGCTGGACCCCTTCGACGCCGTCCGCCTGGTCAAGGCGGCCGGCGGGGTCACCGTCGTCGCGCACCCCGCCGCCGTCAAGCGCGGCACCTGCGTGCCCGAGTCCGCGATAGCCGCCCTGGCGGCCGCCGGCCTGGACGGCATCGAGGTGGACCACATGGACCACGACCCGGACACCCGTGTCCGGCTGCGCGGTCTGGCCGCGGACCTCGGCCTGCTGACGACCGGGTCCAGCGACTACCACGGCAGCCGCAAGACCTGCCGCCTCGGGGAGTACACGACCGACCCCGAGATCTACGGCGAGATCACGCGCCGTGCGACCGGCGCCTTCCCCGTGCCCGGCGCCGGCGGAGACGCCCGCGCGTAAGCGCCGCCCCCCGCGCTCCGCCCGCCCCCCTTTCGCGTCACACCCCTCACCTGCAAGGCATCACTGTGTTCGACTTCGCCGTCTTCGGATCCCTTTTTCTCACGCTTTTTGTGATTATGGACCCCCCGGGGATCACGCCGATCTTCCTCGCCCTGACCTCCGGACGCCCCGCCAAGGTGCAGCGCCGCATGGCCTGGCAGGCGGTCTGCGTGGCCTTCGGCGTCATCGCCGTCTTCGGGATCTGCGGTCAGCAGATCCTGGACTACCTGCACGTCTCCGTCCCCGCGCTGATGATCGCGGGCGGTCTGCTGCTCCTGCTGATCGCGCTCGACCTGCTCACGGGCAAGACGGACGAGCCCAAGCAGACCAAGGACGTGAACGTCGCCCTCGTCCCGCTGGGCATGCCGCTGCTGGCCGGCCCCGGTGCGATCGTGTCCGTCATCCTCGCCGTGCAGAAGGCCGACGGTGTGACCGGTCAGGTCTCGGTCTGGTGCGCGATCGTCGCCATGCACGTGGTGCTGTGGCTGACCATGCGCTACTCGCTCGTGATCATCCGGATCATCAAGGACGGCGGCGTGGTCCTCGTCACCCGGCTCGCCGGCATGATGCTGTCCGCCATCGCCGTCCAGCAGATCATCAACGGCGTGCTCCAGGTCGTCCGCGGAAGCTGACGTCCCGCCCCGGACGCGCGAACGCCCCCGCACCGTGATCGGTGCGGGGGCGTTCGTCGAAGATCAGGAGGACGCCGTCTCGGCCGGTCGGATCAGAATGCGCTGGCCCACAGAGGCGGCCTGCTGCACGATCCGGTTGACGGAGGCCGCGTCCACGACGGTGCTGTCCACGGCGGTTCCGTCGACGTCGTCCAGGCGCAGAATCTCGAAGCGCATCGGCTTCTCCCTTCGTCGGTGTTTCTCCTTGCACAGGGTTAACGAAGTGTAAGCGGCAAACATTCCCTACGCTAAGGAAATTTTTTCATTGGCTAACTACCTCTGGAGGGCGCTCTCCCAGAAGGACGCCAGCGCACCGGCCGTGACCTGCGGGTTCTCGGCATTGGGGGAGTGCTCGGCGCCCTCGACCACGACTCGCGCCGCGCTCAAGCGGACGGCCATGTCGTCCATCAGAGGCACCGGCCAGGCGTAGTCGACGGTTCCGGACAGCACCAGCTTGGGCAGCGGGACGGCCGCGAGCTCCTCCACCCGGTCCGGCTCGGCGATCAGCACCCGGCCGGTCGTGATCAACTGCTCCGGGACGGTCGCCAGCCAGCGCTCCCGCAGGAACTCCGCCATCTCGGGGGAGTCCGGGACGGCGTCCTCCGGATCCTGGGAGCGCATCGCCGCCCAGAGGGCCGGCATGTCGTCCCGCAGCGCTTCCAGCCCGGCGACCAGCAGCTTCGTCCGGGCCTGCTGGACCTCCGTGATCGCGGCGGGCCCGCTGCTCAGCAGGGTGAGCGAGGCGAAGGGCGCGGCGTCGCGCAACACGGCCGCGCGGGCGATCAGGCCGCCGAGGGAGTGCCCGACCAGGTGCAGCGGGCCCCCGCCGAGCGCGGCGGCCTGGGCCAGGACGTCGCGGGCCAGCTCCGGCAGCTCGTACGCGGCCTCGTCGCGCGGGCCGGGGCTCTCGTACTGTCCGCGCCCGTCGACGGCGACCACCCGGTACCCGGCGGTGGCCAGGGGATCCAGCAGGCCGACGAAGTCCTCCTTGCTGCCCGTGAACCCCGGGACCAGCAGGGCGGTGCCGCGCACGGCCTCCCCGGCCTCGTGCACGGCGAAGACGCCGCGGGCGGTGGACAGGCGGTACGCGCGGGCGACGGAGGGCAGCGTGAGGCGCGGCGGCTTGCTCATGGCCCGAGGCTACCGGCCCGTAGGGGAGTCCTCATCCCGGGTACGCGGACGGCCCCGGCCCCCTCGAAAGGGGACCGGGGCCGTTCGCGGGGTGTGAGCCCTACGCCTCCGGGGCGGTCTCCGCGACCTTGCGGGCGCGGGTACGGCGCGGCTTGGCCGGGGCCTCCTCGGCCACCGCAGCGGCGGCCTCGGCGGCCGGGGCGGCCTTACGGGTCCGGGTGCGCTTCGGCTTCGCCGGAGCCTCCTCGGCCGGCGCGGCGGCCTCGGCGACCGGAGCCGCCTCCACCACCTTGCGCGGCCGGGTACGGCGGGCCTTGACCGGCTCCACCAGCGGGGCCATCTGGAAGTCCGGCTCGTCGGCGGCGGGCGCCACGACCTTGCGGACGCGGGGACGGCGCGGCGCGACCGGAGCCTCCTCGGCCACGGCCGGAGCCGGGACGACGACGGCCTCGGCGGCCGGCGCCACGGCCTTGCGGGCCCGGCTGCGACGCGGCGCGGCCGGGGCCTCCTCGGCCGGGGCCGGGATGACGGCCGCTTCGGCGACCGGCGCGGCGGCCTTGCGGGTCCGGGTGCGGCGCGCCTTGACCGGGGCCTCCTCGGCCACGACCGCAGCCTCGGCCGGGGCCGGGGCGACGACCGGAGCCGCGGCGGGGGCGACCACCGGGGCCTCGGCGACCGGCGCCTCGACGACGGCGGCCTCGGCCACCGCGGCGGCGGCGGCCGAGGCGGACACGCGGGTCCGGCGGCGGCGCGGCCTGCGCGGCTCGTCGCCCGCCGGAGCGGCCTCGGAGACGGCCGGGGCCGCCGGGGCGTCCACGGTCTCGGAGCCCAGGTCCGCACCACCACGGGTGCGGCGGCGCTGACGCGGCGTACGGGTGCGCGCGGGGCGCTCCTCGGTCACCACGGCGGCGGCAGCGGGGCCGCGGCCGCCACGGGCACCGCGCCCGCCGGTCTCGCCCAGGTCTTCCAGGTCCTCGGCCTTCAGGCCGGCCCGGGTGCGCTCGGCGCGGGGCAGGACGCCCTTGGTGCCGGCCGGGATGTTCATTTCCTCGAACAGGTGCGGGGACGTGGAGTACGTCTCGACCGGGTCGTGGAAGTCCAGCTCCAGCGCCTTGTTGATCAGCTGCCAGCGCGGGATGTCGTCCCAGTCGACCAGGGTGACGGCGATGCCCTTGTTGCCCGCGCGGCCGGTGCGGCCCACGCGGTGCAGGAAGGTCTTCTCGTCCTCCGGCGTCTGGTAGTTGATGACGTGGGTCACACCCTCGACGTCGATGCCGCGCGCGGCGACGTCGGTGCACACCAGCACGTCGACCTTGCCGTTGCGGAACGCGCGCAGCGCCTGCTCGCGGGCGCCCTGGCCCAGGTCGCCGTGGACGGCGCCGGAGGCGAAGCCGCGCTTCTCCAGCTGCTCGGCGATGTCGGCCGCGGTGCGCTTGGTGCGGCAGAAGATCATGGCGAGGCCACGGCCCTCGGCCTGGAGGATGCGGGAGACGAGCTCCGGCTTGTCCATGTTGTGCGCACGGAAGACGTGCTGCTTGATGTTGGCGACGGTCGCGCCCTCGCCGTCCTCGGAGACGGCGCGGATGTGCGTGGGCTGCGTCATGTACCGGCGGGCCAGCCCGATGACGGCGCCCGGCATGGTCGCCGAGAACAGCATCGTCTGACGCTTGACGGGCAGGTAGCCCATGATCTTCTCGACGTCGGGCAGGAAGCCCAGGTCGAGCATCTCGTCGGCCTCGTCGAGGACGAGGGCCTTGACCTTGGACAGGTCGAGCTTCTTCTGGCCGGCCAGGTCGAGCAGGCGGCCCGGGGTGCCGACGATCACGTCGACGCCCTTCTTGAGCGCCTCGACCTGCGGCTCGTACGCGCGGCCGCCGTATATGGCGAGGACGCGGACGTTGCGGACCTTGCCCGCGGTCAGGAGGTCGTTGGTGACCTGGGTGCACAGCTCGCGGGTCGGAACCACCACGAGGGCCTGCGGAGCGTCGGTCAGCTGCTCGGGCGTCGCCCGGCCCGCCTCGACGTCCGCGGGGACGACGACCCGCTCCAGCAGGGGGAGACCGAAGCCCAGCGTCTTGCCGGTACCGGTCTTGGCCTGGCCGATGACGTCCGTGCCGGAAAGGGCGACGGGGAGGGTCATCTCCTGGATCGGGAAGGGGGACACGATGCCGACGGCCTCAAGGGCCTCGGCCGTCTCGGGAAAGATCCCGAGGTCTCGGAACGTAGTCAGGGTGCTGCCTCTTCTGTGAGACGCGGCGCGAGGCGGCGAGGGGGGTCGTACCGTGCCGTGCTTGCAGTACTGCTACGTACGAAGCTGCGCGGGACCACTAGCCTTCGCTCAAGCGCTTCTGCCGCTGAGGGGGCCCCTCGTGCGGAGGCGGTACGCATGGACGTACGCACCACACCGAGGGCGGTCGGGTTGGAGCCGATCGGGCCACCGACCGGGCATCCTCATTCGGATGGCCCGCCGAGTATTCGGCAGGCGCATTACCACTGTACCCCGGAATCGCGCAGCTGTGTCGGGTGAATTCACCGGGTAGGCGCGTTTACGTGGACTGACAGTGTGCGGGAGTGGTGCCTTGTGCGGCCTTTCGGGCGGCTATTGTGCGGAGCATGTCGACCGTAGAAAACGCATCTCCCGCCGACGACGGCACCCCCGCCGAGGCGCACGGTATCGCCGCCCAGGACTGGGCGACCGCCTCGGCGTCGCCGCAGTACCGGGCCGCCGTCGTGGACCTCCTCGGCGCGCTGGCGTACGGAGAGCTCGCGGCCTTCGAGCGGCTCGCGGAGGACGCGAAGCTCGCACCCACCCTCGGTGACAAGGCCGAACTCGCGAAGATGGCCTCCGCCGAGTTCCACCACTTCGAGCGGCTGCGCGACCGGCTCGCCGCGATCGACACCGAGCCGACGGCCGCAATGGAGCCCTTCGCCAAGGGCGTCGACGACTTCCACCGCCAGACGGCCCCGTCGGACTGGCTGGAGGGCCTGGTCAAGGCGTACGTCGGCGACTCGATCGCCAGCGACTTCTACCGCGAGGTCGCCACCCACCTCGACACCGACACCCGCGCCCTGGTCGTCGGCGTGCTCGACGACACCGGCCACGGCGGCTTCGCCGTCGAGAAGGTCCGCGCCGCGATCGAGGCCGACCCGCGCTGCGGCGGCCGCCTCGCGCTGTGGGCGCGCCGGCTGATGGGCGAGGCCCTCTCGCAGGCACAGCGGGTCGTCGCGGAACGCGACGCGCTGTCGACGATGCTGGTCGGCGGCGTCGACGGAATGGCGGCGGGCTTCGACCTGGCGGCCGTCGGCGAGATGTTCACCCGGATCACGAAGGCGCACACCAAGCGGATGGCCGCGCTGGGCCTGGCGGCCTGACCCCGGTCACGCACCGGATCACAGGTCACGCACCGGATCACGACTCAGGGGCCCTGTCCGTCAGGGCCCCTGCTCTCGTCCGGGGGTCGGCTCTCGTCCGGGGGTCGGCTCTCGTCCGGGGGTCTCAGCCCCGCGACGGGAGCGAAAACGGAGCCCGGCGGGGCGGCCTCCCGGAGTGCTGGGCCGGACGCAGGAGCAGCGAGAGCACGACGGCCGACACCAGGCCGGCGCCGACGAACGTGGCGGCCAGGGTGTTGTGCCCCGGACCCAGCGCCGTGTGCGTGAGGTAGGCCCCGAAGAGCGCCCCCGCCACACCGCTGACCAGGACCGTTCTGGGAGACGGCAGCCGCCTGGCGAGTCCGCGCACGGCCGCGCCGGACAGGGCGAGGCCCAGCAGGCCGGAGCCGAGCGCCTCCATCAGCAGCATCTGGTCACTCCCATACGTCAGGGCAAACCGGGTCACTGCGGTCCTACCCGAAGGGGACGAAAGGGAAACGGCCCGGCGGGGTCAACCGCCGGGCCGTTCCTCTCAGTTCCCGGTGCTTCAGAGCGCTCCGAAACCGACCTTGCGCGCGCTCGGCTCACCCAGGTCGACGTACGACAGGCGGTCCGACGGCACCAGGACCTTGCGGCCCTTGATGTCGGTGAGGCTGAGCAGCGGCGCCGTGCCCGACAGAGCGGCCGAGACGATGCTCTCCAGCTCCTCGGCGCTCAGGTCGCTCTCCAGCACGATCTCCCGGGGTGCGTGCTGCACGCCGATCTTGACCTCCACGGCTTTGTCCCTCCGACGGTCCGGTTCGCGCGATCAGCCGCGCCGTACCCGGTCCACATTAGCCCGGAGAGGGGACACGATCGGCTCGCGGCGGACACGCTCGCAGCGAACAGCCGCCGGTCAGGCGTCGGTGCCGTGCAGCGGGAAGCCGGCGATGCCCCGCCAGGCCAGCGAGGTCAGCAGGCCGACCGCGGTGTCCCGGGCGACCGGGCTCTCGCTGGACAGCCAGTACCGGGCCACGACCTGAGAGACCCCGCCCAGGCCCACGGCCAGCAGCATCGACTCGTCCTTCGACAGGCCCGTGTCCTCGGCGATGACGTCGGAGATCGCCTCGGCGCACTGGAGCGAGACGCGGTCGACGCGCTCGCGCACCGCGGGCTCGTTCGTCAGGTCCGACTCGAAGACGAGCCGGAAGGCGCCGCCCTCGTCCTCGACGTACGCGAAGTAGGCGTCCATCGTCGCCGCCACGCGCAGCTTGTTGTCGCTGGTCGACTCCAGCGCCGTGCGCACCGCCAGCAGCAGTGCCTCGCAGTGCTGGTCCAGCAGCGCCAGGTAGAGGTCGAGCTTGCCGGGGAAGTGCTGGTAGAGCACCGGCTTGCTGACTCCGGCGCGTTCCGCGATGTCGTCCATCGCGGCGGCGTGGTAGCCCTGCGCGACGAACACCTCCTGGGCCGCGCCCAGGAGCTGGTTGCGCCGGGCGCGGCGCGGCAGTCGCGTGCCCCGCGGACGCGCTGCCTCGGTCTGCTCGATGGCTGTCACGCCGCCTCCCACTTTCTTTCAGTACACAGTGCGCTCTGCGCCGCGCCGCCATCGTACTTTTCGGTAACCCGATCTGGTGGGTTCAAGCCGAGTTTTCTCGCGGTACGGACCAGCCGGACACGCTGGTCAGCGGCGGGCGGGCGGTGCGTGCGGGCCGTCAGCGGTAGTCCTCCTCGTCGAGCGGGACCACCCGGGCCTGTTCGGCGGCGTCCGCCTCGGGTGCCTCTCCCGGCTCCAGGCCGGACAGCGGGTCGTCCTCCTGCGGCTGGAGTTCGGCCAGTTGTTCCGCGGCGTCCGCTTCGGGCGCCTCGGGGTCGGTGATCTCCGGAATCCTCCCCCGGAAGGTGTCCGGTTCCGCAGGGTCGACAGTCATCGCGCTCCCCTCGCCTTCGCTCGTACCTCACTACGAGCCTAGGAGGATCGGGGATGCGCCGCCAGGCGGTCCTGTGACCGCCAACACAAGGGAAGACAGGGGGGTGAGCGTGATCCTCTCGTAACATTGCCCCATGTCTTCGACCGAGCTGCCGGGTGTGCGGTCCACCCCCGAGCCGAACTCCCAGGTGGGAGCGGTGCGGGTGGCCGAAGGAGAGCAGCTGCGCACCGTCGCGCTGCCGGGCCTGGAGCTGAACGTACGTTTCCGGCCACCCGTACGGGACGACCTGCCGCCCGCGCTCTTCGTGCACGGACTCGGCGGCTCCTCCCAGAACTGGTCCGTGCTCATGGAGCAGCTCGCCGGCACCGTCGACGGCGAGGCGGTCGACCTCCCCGGCTTCGGCTGGTCCCCGCCGCCCGCCGACCGCGACTACTCGGTGACCGCGCTCGCCCGGGCCGTCATCCGTCACCTCGACGCCGCCGGGCGCGGGCCGGTCCACCTGTTCGGGAACTCCCTCGGCGGGGCCGTCTCCACCCGGGTCGCGGCGGTCCGGCCCGACCTGGTGCGGACCCTGACGCTGGTCTCCCCGGCGCTGCCGGAGCTGCGCGTGCAGAGATCGGCCGTCCCCACCGCCCTGCTGGCGGTGCCCGGCATGGCCCCCCTGCTCGTGCGGCTCACCCGCGGGCTGACCGCCGAGCAGCGCACCCGGGGGGTGACGGGCCTCTGTTACGGAGACCCCTCCCGGGTGACACCGGAGGGGTTCGCGCACGCCGTCGAGGAGATGGAACGGCGGATGGCCCTGCCGTACTTCTGGGAGGCGATGACCCGCTCGTCACGGGGGATCGTCGACGCCTACACCCTCGGCGGGCAGCACGGGCTGTGGCGGCAGGCGCAGCGCGTGCTCGCGCCGACCCTGCTGGTCTACGGTGGCCGCGACCAACTGGTCTCGTACCGTATGGCGCGCAAGGCCGCCGCGGCCTTCCGGGGTTCGCGGCTGCTGTGCCTGCCCGAGGCCGGGCACGTGGCGATGATGGAGTACCCCGAGGTGGTGGCCGCCGCCTTCCGGGAGCTGCTGCACGACACCGACCGAGACGCCGAAGACGGCAAGGGCTGAGGACCGTGGGACGACATAGTCGCAAGGCCCCTTCCCCCGCCCCTGCCGCCGCCCGGCCGGAGCCCGCGCCGTACGAGGACCCGTACGAGGATCCGTACGGACCTCCCCCCGGCGCCCTCTACGAACCGCCGCCCTACGATCCGGCGCCGTACGATCCGCCGCCCTACGGGGCGCCCGCCCCCCACGACCGGGCCCAGGACCGCTACGCGCCGCCCCCCGCGTCCTACGAGGATCCGCCCGCCCCGCGCCGGGCGCCCGAACCCACCGTCATCCACCGGGGATACGCCCCCGCGGCCCGCCCCGGAGCGCGGCCCGGCGGCCGGCCCGAGCAGCGCGAACCGGGCGGGGCCTGGGGCGCGAACCCCTCGCCGGAGCCGGTGCGGGGCGCCGTGTACGGGGACTGGCGGGGGGTCCCGCGGACCACCGCGTACGCCCCGCCGCCGGTCCGGGACACCGACACCCCGCCCTTCGGTACGCCCGCCGCCGGCTTCCCCCGGGTCACGGCCCCGCCGCCGCGTGCGGCCGGGGCGCCGCTCGTGCCCGGGCCGAGGGAGCCCGGGCCGACCGAGTCCGAGGCGGCGCCGGAGTCCGGGGCGACCGCCGGGGACCGCCCCGGACCCGGGCGCGGCGCGAAGATCCGTACGTACACGGGGATGGCCGCCGCGGCCGTCACCACCGTCCTGGCCGTCGTCGTCGCGGGGCAGGTGGCCCTCGACGGCGAGTCCGCGGGCGGGGCGGCCGCGGCCGGCGACGACACTCCCGACCGCGTGAGCGAGTCGGCGGCCTCCCGCTCGGACGGCCGCCCGACGCCCGCCTCCCCGCCGCCGGTCGTGGCCGCGCCCGCGCCGCAGCTGACGTTCGAGCAGCAGATGGCGCTGCAACTGCCCATCGACGCCCAGCTGAAGGGCCCGGGCGCCTTCGACACCGTGCCCGGTGTGGTCAAGGCGCCCGGCAAGGGCAAGGTGGTGCGCTACCGGGTCGACGTCGAGCAGGGGCTGGGCCTGGACCACCAGCTCTTCGCGGAGGCCGTGCAGCGCACCCTCAACGACCCGCGCAGCTGGGCCCACAACGGCGCGATGACCTTCGAGCGGGTGCCGGGCGGCGAGGCCGAGTTCGTGATCACCCTGGCCAGCCCGGGGACCACCGGCGTCTGGTGCGCCAAGTCCGGTCTGGACACCACCGTCGACAACGTCTCCTGCGACTCCGCCTCCACCGAACGCGTGATGATCAACGCGTTCCGCTGGGCGCAGGGCTCGCCGACCTACGGCGCGGACCAGATGCTCGCGTACCGGCAGATGCTCATCAACCACGAGGTCGGGCACCGCCTCGGGCACGGGCACGTGAGCTGCCAGACGCCGGGCGCGCTCGCGCCGATCATGCAGCAGCAGACGAAATCCCTCGACATCAACAACATTCAGTGCAAGGCCAATCCCTGGGTTTTCCCCGGGGGTTGACGGGAACCGGCGGATCGGCGGCCGGTTCTTTCGTTGACAAGGTGTCCGCTGATCGGTAATTGTTCTCCGCATGTCGCACCACCACACCGTCTCCGCGAGCGCCGCCATCGAGCTGGCGCTCCTCGGTGTGGCCGCGCACAGCGTGGCCGACATCTTCTGTCGCTGACGCCTGCCTGAGCGCGCGACCCCGTCTCTGACCGTCCCGTCATCGACCGTCTCGCCGCGCCCGGGCCTTCCGCCCGCGGGCGCGGCCGCCTCGTTCCCTCCGGTTCCCGAACCTTTCGCCGACCGGTGACAGCTGCCCTCGCGTGGCCCTTTCCGCATTCCACTCCACGCCGAGAGGTACCCCTTTCCCATGCTTTCCGTCGGTCCAGCCCGTCAGTCCCAGATATCGCGCCGTGTGGCCGCGGTCGCCGTCAGCCTCGTACTGGCCGGGGGCGCCGCGGCGTGCGGGCCCAAGGACGCCGCGGAGAAGACCGGCGCCGGTGACAAGCCGGGCGCCACCGGGGGCGCCCCGCAGAAGGGCGGCACCCTGAGCGTCCTCAACAACGAGCCGCAGAGCGACTTCGACCCGGCCCGCCTCTACACCTCGGGCGGCGGAAACGTTCCCTCGCTGGTGTTCCGCACGCTGACCACCCGCAACCGCGAGGACGGACCGGCCGGCGCCAAGGTCGTCCCCGACCTCGCCACCGACCTCGGCAAGCCCAACGCCGACGCCACCGAGTGGACGTACACGCTCAAGGACGGACTCAAGTACGAGGACGGCTCCCCGATCACCACCGCCGACATCAAGTACGGCATCGAGCGCTCCTTCGCCGCCGAACTCTCCGGCGGCGCCCCCTACCTGCGGGACTGGCTCGTCGGCGGCGAGAGCTACGAGGGCCCCTACAAGGACGGCGGAAAGGGACTCGACTCCATCGTGGTGCCGGACGCGAAGACGATCGTCTTCAAACTCCGCAAGCCCGAGGGCGAGTTCCCCTTCCTCGCCACCCAGACGCAGTTCGCCCCCGTGCCCAAGGGCAAGGACACCGGAGTCAAGTACGAGGAGCACCCGGTCTCCTCCGGCCCGTACAAGGTCGTCAAGAACGAGGGCGACGGCGAGCACCTCACCCTGGAGCGCAACGAACACTGGGACGAGAAGACCGACGAGGAGCGCAAGGCCTACCCGGACAAGATCGACGTCCGCTCCGGCCTCGACGCGGCGGTCATCAACCAGCGGCTGTCCACCAGCTCCGGCCCGGACGCGGCCGCCGTCACCACCGACACCAACCTCGGACCCGCCGAACTCGCACAGATCGGCGACAACAAGGAGCTGGCCTCCCGCGTCGGCACCGGCCACTTCGGCTACGTCAACTACCTGGCCTTCAACCCGAAGGTCGCCCCCTTCGACAACCCGAAGGTCCGCCAGGCGATCTCGTACGCCGTCAACCGCACCAGCGTCATCAACGCGGCCGGCGGCTCCGCCCTCGCCGAGCCCGCCACCACCTTCCTCCCCGAGCGGGAAGCCTTCGGGTACGCGCCCTACGACCACTTCCCGGCGGGCAAGACCGGCGACCCGGCCAAGGCCAAGGAGCTCCTCAAGGAAGCGGGCTTCCCCGACGGCCTCACCATCACCCTGACCCACTCCACCGCCCAGAACCGGCAGACCAGCCCCGAGGTCGCCACCGCCGTCCAGCAGGCCCTCGCCGCCGCCGGGATCACCGTCAAGCTGGAGGGCCTGGAGAACAACGCCTTCAACGAGAAGCGCTGGGACGTCAAGAACACCCCCGGCTTCTTCCTCTCCCGCTGGGGCGCCGACTGGCCCTCCGGCGCCCCCTTCCTGGCCCCGATCTTCGACGGCCGGCAGATCGTCACCAACGGCTCGAACTACAACCACGCCCAGCTCGACGACCCGGCCGTGAACACCGAGATCGACGAGATCGCCAAGCTGACCGACCTCGCGGCCGCCGGCAAGCGCTGGGGCGCCCTCGACAAGAAGATCGGCGAGCAGGCCCTCGACGTGCCCCTGTTCCACCCGGTCTACAAGCGCCTCGTGGGCAAGGACGTCAAGAACGTCGTCATCAGCGACTGGACCGGCGTCCTCGACATCTCGCAGGTCTCCGTCAAGTGAGCGTCCTGATCGAAAAGCCGGTGTCCGCCGCCGGGGCCGTCACCCCGGCGGCGGGCGCCGCGCGCCAGGTCGTACGGCGCCTGCTGCGCCGCCCCGCGGCCCTCGCGGCCGCCGCCGTCCTGGCCCTGCTCGTCCTGCTCGCCCTCACCGCACCCCTGTTCGCCCAGCTCACCGGCCAGGACCCGAACGCCTACCACGACGAACTCGTCGACTCCGCACGCGGCGGCGTCCCCCTCGGCTCCTTCGGCGGCGTCTCCGCCGACCACTGGCTCGGCGTCGAACCGGGAACCGGCCGCGACCTGTTCACCCGCCTCCTCTACGGAGCGCGGGTCTCGCTGCTCGTGGCCCTCGGCGCCACCGCCGTGCAGATCGCCGTCGGCGTGGGCGTCGGCCTCGCCGCCGCCCTCGGCAACCGCTTCGTCAGCCAGCTCATCGGCCGCTTCACCGACGTGATGATCGCGCTGCCCATGCTGGTGATCGGCATCGCCCTCACCGCCGTCGTCCCGCCCGACTTCCCCCGCCCGCTGCTGCTCATCCTGATCATCGGGCTGCTCGACTGGGGCGGCACCGCCCGCATGGTGCGCGCCCAGACCCTCGCCCTGAACGGCCTCGACTTCGTCGAATCCGCCCGGCTCTCCGGCAACGGCACCCTGCGGATCGCCCGCCGCGAGCTGCTGCCCTCACTGGCCGCGCCCGTCATCACCCTCGCGGCGATCAAGGTCCCCACCGCCATGGTGGCGGAGGCCTCGCTGTCCTTCCTCGGGGTCGGCGTCAAGCCCCCCACCCCCTCCTGGGGGCAGATGCTGTCCAGCGCGCAGACCTGGTTCCGCGCCGACCCCACCTACGTCCTGCTCCCCGCCGGGCTGCTCTTCGTCACCGTGCTGGCCTTCACCGTCCTCGGCGACGCCGTCCGCACGGCCCTCGACCCGCGCGAAGGCTCGCGCCTGCGGGTCGGCACCAGAAAGGAGCGCAGGGCGTGACCCGCTTCGTGCTCAAACGGACCGGCGGCGCCCTGCTCGTCCTGCTCGCCCTGTCCGTCCTCATCTACGCCCTCTTCTACGTCGCCCCCGGCGACCCCGCCCGCCTCGCCTGCGGCGAGCGCTGCAGCCCGCAGCAGATCGCCCAGGTCCGCGAACAGCTCGGGCTCAACGACTCCGTGATCGTGCAGTACCTGCACTTCCTCCAGGGACTGCTGGCGGGCCGTGACTACTCCGGCGGCGCCGGACTGCTGCTGCACTGCGACGCGCCCTGCCTCGGCTTCTCCTACCAGAACGACCGGCAGGTCACCGAGCTGCTCCTGGAGCGGCTCCCCGCGACCCTGTCCCTCGCGCTCGGCGCGCTGGTCATCTGGCTCGTCGTCGGCGTCGGCACCGGGCTGCTCTCCGCGCTCCGCCGCGGCGGCCTCACCGAACGCGCCCTGACCGTCCTCACCCTGGCCGGGACCGGAACCCCGGTGTTCATCCTGGGCCTGCTGCTGCTCATGACGGTGTGCGCCTACCTCCAGTGGCTGCCGTTCCCGACCTACGTGCCGCTGACCGAGGACCCCGAACAGTGGGCCTGGAACATGCTGCTGCCCTGGGTCACGCTCGGCTTCTTCGAAAGCGCCAAGTACGCCCGGCTGACCAGGAGCTCCACCCTGGAGACGCTCGCCGAGGACCACATCCGCACCTTCCGCGCCTACGGCGTGGGCGAGCGGGCGATCGTCACCCGGCACGCCGTGCGCGGGGCCGTGGCCCCCGTGATCGCCCTGAGCGCCGTCGACTTCGGCACGATGATCGGCGGCGCGGTGCTCACCGAGTCCCTCTTCGGCATACCCGGCCTCGGCAAGACGCTGATCGACGGAGTGCGGGTCGTCGACCTGCCCGTGGTCGTGGGCGTCGTCCTCGCCATCGGAGCGGCGGTCGTCATCGCGGGCGCCGTCGCCGACCTGCTCTACGCCGTCGCGGACCGAAGGGTGGCCCTCGCATGACGGAACTCCTCGTCGAAGTGGACGACCTCGTCGTCGACTTCCCGGTCGGCGGACCCGGCGCACACGTACGGGCCGTCGACGGCGTCTCCTTCACCCTGGAGGCCGGCCGCGCCCTCGGCATCGTCGGCGAATCCGGCAGCGGCAAGTCCACCGTGGCCGCCGCCCTGCTCGGGCTGCACCACGGCACGGGCGCCCGCCTCTCCGGGACCGTCCGCGTCGACGGCACCGACGTGGCCACCGCCACCACCGCCGAACTGCGCCGGCTGCGCGGCGGCGCCGCCGCGATGGTCTTCCAGGACCCGCTGAGCGCCCTCGACCCGTACTACGCCATCGGCGACCAGATCGCCGAGGTCCACCGGATCCACGCCGGCGTCTCCCGGCGGGCCGCCCGGGCCCGGGCCGTCGAGGTCCTGGACCGGGTGGGCATCCCGGACGCCGTCCGGCGCGCCCGCGCCCGGCCCCACGAGTTCAGCGGCGGCATGCGCCAGCGCGCCCTCATCGCGATGGCCCTGGCCTGCGAGCCGAAGCTGCTCATCGCCGACGAGCCGACCACCGCCCTCGACGTCACCGTCCAGGCCCAGATCCTGGACCTGCTGCACGGGCTGCGCGAGGAACGCGGCCTCGGCCTGCTGCTCGTCACCCACGACGTGGGCGTCGCCGCGGAGAACGTGGACGACCTGCTCGTCATGCGCGACGGCGCCGCCGTCGAACGGGGCCCGGTCACCGAGGTCCTCTCGGCCCCCGAAGCCCCCTACACCCGGACCCTGCTGGCCGCCGTGCCCCGGCTGGACACCCCGCGCCCGACCCGGCTGCGGCCCGCCGACACCGAGGCCGCGCCCGTCGTCGAGGCCTTCGCGCTGAGCCGGGAGTTCGGCCGCGGCAAGCGCCGGATCGCCGCCGTCGGAGGCGTCTCGCTCGCCGTGCGCGCCGGGGAGACCCTCGGCATCGTCGGGGAGAGCGGCAGCGGCAAGAGCACCCTCGGACGGATGCTCGTCGGCCTGCTGCCGCCCAGCTCGGGCCAGGTCCGGCACGCGGGCACCGAGATCACCGGCATCGCCGCCGGCGCCCAGATGGTCTTCCAGGACCCGGTGTCCTCCCTCAATCCGCGCCGCTCCGTCGGCGAGTCCGTCGCCGACCCGCTGCGCGCCGCCGGGGAACGCGACGAGAAGGCCATCCGCTCCCGGGTCGGCGAACTCCTCGCCCGCGTCGGTCTGGAGGCCGGGCACTACGACCGCTACCCGCACGAGTTCAGCGGCGGCCAGCGCCAGCGCGTCGGCATCGCCCGCGCGCTCGCGCCCCGGCCCCGGCTGATCGTCTGCGACGAACCCGTCTCCGCCCTCGACGTCACCACCCAGGCGCAGGTCACGGCGCTGCTGGCCGAACTCCAGCGGGAGCTGGGCATCGCCCTCGTCTTCATCGCGCACGACCTCGCGGTGGTCCGGCAGGTCAGCGACCGGGTCGCCGTCATGCGCGGCGGCCTGATCGTCGAGGAGGGCCCCGTGGACCGCGTCTACGACCGGCCCGCCCACCCGTACACGCGCCGGCTGCTCGACGCCGTACCGGCCCTGGACCCCGCGCTGGCGGCCGGCCGGCGCTCCGCGCGGCAGGAGGCCTTCGCCTAGGGCGCCCGGGCGCCGGGAAGACACCCTTTCCTAGCGTGCTCGAACGCGAACCGTACGGGAAAGTTACGACTCTTCACCCCTTCCGGTGGCGCGACGGACAACCGTCCGTCGCGCCTTCGGCATATCCGCTTGAGTTCTTCCGCGGCGGGTCGCCGGGCCAACGGCGACCTCCTGAACGGGAGATCGGGGGTGCCACTCGTGCGGATCGCACTGCTCACGGAAGGCGGATATCCGTATGCGGCCGGAGAGGCGAGGCTGTGGTGCGACCGGCTCGTGCGCGGGCTCCCGCAGCACGAGTTCGAGCTCTACGCGCTGAGCCGCAGCGCCGGCCAGGAAGAGCGCGGCCGCGTCCCGCTCCCCGACCACGTCACCCGGGTACGGACCGCACCGCTGTGGGCCCCCGCCGACGACGGGCGCACCCACTCCCGGCGCGAGCGGCGCCGCTTCGCCGAAGCCTTGGGGGACCTCGTCCGGGGCGTCTGCGCCGGCCAGGCCGACCCCTTCGCCACCGGGCTCTACGCCCTCGCCGAACTCGCCCGCGAACAGGGCGGGATGTACGCGGCGCTGCGCTCGGAGACGGCCGTGCGCACCGTCGAGTCGGCCTGCCGGGCACCCGGCGCGGGCCGCGCCGTACGTGCGGCGCAGGTACCCGACCTGCTGGAGTTCGTCGACGAACTGGAGCGCGCGCTGCGCCCGTTGTCCCTCGACTGGTACGAGGACTGCGGCTCCGGACTCGGCACGGCCGACGTCTGCCACGCCGCGGCCGGCGGGGTCGCGGCCATCCCCGGCCTCCTGGCCAAACGCTTCTTCGGGGTCCCGCTGCTGGTCACCGAGTACGGGGTCCAGCTCCGCGCCCACTACCTGGCCGACCCCGACGGCGCCCGGCCCGCGCTGCGCGCCCTCCTCGCCGCCTTCCACACCCGCCTCGCCGGCGAGATCTACGCCCGGGCCGACCTGCTCACCCCCGGCAACGCCCACGCCCGCCGCTGGCAGGAACGCTGCGGCGCACCCCGGGAACGGCTGCGGACCGTGTACCCGGGGATGGAGGCGGAGCGATTCGCCGCCGTCGGCGAGGACACGGAATCCGGCGACCCCGACACCCTGGTGTGGGTCGGCAGGATCGAGCCGGCCAAGGACCTCATCGCCCTGCTGCACGCCTTCGCCGAGGTCCGCAAGGCCGCCCCGCGGACCCGGCTGCGGATCTTCGCCACCTCCGTGGCCCCCGGCGCCGTGTCCGTCGACTACCTCGCCGACTGCCGCTCCCTGGCCGCGCAGCTCTTCCCCGACGAGGCCGCCGACGCCCGCACGGTGGGGGAGAGCCCCGTCACCTTCGAGGAGGTCGGCGGTCCCGAGGCCCCCTCCCCGGCCGACGCCTACGCCGCCGGGCGGATCGTGGTGCTGTCCTCGGTGATCGAGGGCTTCCCCATCACCCTCGCCGAAGCCATGTTCTGCGGCCGGGCCACCGTCTCCACCGACGTCGGCGCCGTCTGCGAGGTCATCGGCGGCACCGGACTCGTCGTCCCGCCCCGCAACCCCCGCGCCCTCGCCGACGCCTGCCTCGCGCTGCTGGGGGAACCCGAACGGGCCCAGCGGCTCGGCGCGGCCGCCCGGGCCCGGGCCCTGGAACTGTTCACCGTCGAGCAGAACGTCACCGCCTTCCAGGACATCTACCTCCGGCTCCTGGCCCGCGGCTCCGCACGGCCCGACGGGGAGATCCCCTTCGAGCAGCCCGCCGAAGCCCGGGTCCCGGGGCACTGGACCACCCCCACCTGGGCGGCCCCCGGCTCCACGGGCGGCCCCTCCGGGATCACGGAGGCCGCCGTATGACCGCCCTCGACCCCGGCCCCGCCCCAGCGCCCGGCCCCGCCGCCGCCCCCGCCCCCGCCGAGGAGGCCGGGCCGTCCCCGCGGACGGACCCCGCCGGCTCCGCCGCCCCGTCCCTCCGCGGCGGCCCCGCCGGCTCCGCCCCGCAGGCCCCCCGCCGGCGGACCGCCGGCGGTGACCCCGTCAAAACCCTGCTGCACCGGCACCGGGAGCTCTGCGAACGGGCCGTCGACCCGCTGGAGATCGCCGCCGGGCTCGAAGCGCACGGCATCACCGACCGCACCGCCGCCCGGTTCCGGCACCGCGACGTCTTCTCCCTCGCGGAGGAGCTGTACGCCCGCACCCCGCGCGACGACGACCGCCCCGCCCCGCCCGCCCGGATGCCGGCCGGCCCCCGCGCGCTGCGCGGCTTCGGGTACTCCCTGCTGCCCGGGGCCCTCGCGGTCGGCGCGGCCGCCGCCGGGACGCCGTGGGCGGGACCCCTCGCGGCGCTCGTCACCGCCGGGGCCCTCGTGTGGCCCGGGCGCAGCGCCGGCGGACGGTTCCCCTACGCCGCCCACCTGCTCGCGGCCGCCGCCGTCGGCTGGGCCGCGCACCTGCACGGACCGGCCCTCGGCGCCGGCCTCGCCCTGGCCGTCGCCCCCGGGTACCTGGCCGGAGTCCTCTTCGCCGCCCGGGCCCGGCGCCGGCTCGCCGCGAGCCGGGCCCTGGAGGACTTCGCCGACGGGGCGCGGCCCCTGCTCGCCGGGACCCTCCTGCTGTTCACCGCGGCCGCCACGGGGGCGGCCGCGGTGACCGGAGCCCCCCTCGCGCAGGCCGTGCCGCTCGCGGTGCTGCTGTTCCTGGCCCGCCTGCTGCTCGGCCACGGCGCCCACCGCGCGCCCGTGGCCGCGGCCCTGGTCCTCGCCCTGGTCCCGTCCCCGGCGGTGGTGTCCGCCGCCGCCGCGGGACTCCTCGTACACGCCTTCCTCGCGCTGTCCCGTGCCTCGGCACACGCGCGTCCCTGAGCCTTCGGAACCGACGCCGGAGCGCCGTACCCCGATACCGACCCCACCAGCCAAGGAGAAACAGGATGACCGGCCAGCCAAACAACCAAGGGGCGGCGCGATGAGGGTGCTGCTGATCGGAGCCAACGGTTACCTCGGACGCTACGTCGCGGACCGGCTGCTCGCCGACCCCGCCGTCCAGCTCACCGCGCTCGGCCGCGGCGACGACGCCGACGTCCGCTTCGACCTCGCCACGGGCAGCCCCGGCGCGCTCACCCGCTTCCTCGACGCCGTCCACCCGGGCGTCGTCATCAACTGCGCGGGCGCCACCCGCGGCGGCGCCCGCGAACTCACCCGGCACAACACCGTCGCCGTCGCCACCATCTGCGAGTCGCTGCGCCGCAGCGGCTGCGGGGCCCGGCTCGTCCAGCTCGGCTGCGCCGCCGAGTACGGGCCCAGCCAGCCCGGCTCGTCCACGGCCGAGGACGCCGTCCCGAGACCCGGCGGACCGTACGGCGTCAGCAAGCTCGCCGCCACCGAACTCGTCCTCGGATCGGGCCTGGACGCCGTCGTCCTGCGGATCTTCTCGCCCGTCGGCCCCGGCACCCCCGCCGGCTCCCCGCTCGGCCGGCTCGCCGAGGCCATGCGGCGCGCCATGCAGTCGGGGGACGGCGAGCTCAAGCTGAGCGGCCTCGGCGTGCAGCGGGACTTCGTGGACGTACGGGACGTCGCCCGGGCGGTGCACGCCGCCTCCCTCTCCGCCGCCCAGGGCGTCGTCAACATCGGCACCGGCCGCGCGGTCCGGCTGCGCGACGCGGCGGCCGTCCTCGCCCGGGTCGCCGGGTACGGGGGCGCCCTGCACGAGCTCGACCTGCCCCAGCAGCACGCGCACCCCGGCCGGCCGCCGGGCCTGGCCGCCATCGGCTCGCCCCGCTCCGAGGCGACCCCCGAGCAGCTCGCCGGCAGCGCCCCGCAGCCCTACCCGTACCCGGACGGCTGCGGCGCCTGGCAGCAGGCCGACGTCCGCACCGCCCGCGACCGGCTCGGCTGGCGGCCCCGGATCAACCTGGAGGAATCCCTCGCGGACATCTGGATGGAGGCGGCGTGCCGCATCTGACCACGCCGCCGGGAACCCCGGCGGACGCCGCGACCGGGGCCGGCCGCCTCGGTCTCGGCGCCCCCGGCTACGCACATCCCCTGCTCGCCCCCGTCGAATGGGCCGAGCTGACCCGCCCCGGGACCCCCCTGCACTGGGCCGTCCTCAACGTCACCGACGGCCCGGGCGGCCGGCCCGACCCGCACTGCTCCGAGGCCTCCGCGAAGCTGCGCGGTCCGGGCGGCGACGGACCCCGGCTCCTCGGACATCTCGCCCTGCGGGGCGGAAGCCGGTCGTTCGGGGAGCTGGTCTCCGACGCCCACCGCTTCCGCGACTGGTACGGGGTCGGCGGCTTCTACCTCGCCGACGCCCCCGCCGACCGGTCGGAACTCGCCTCCGTGCGCCGGGTCGTGGAGACCCTGCGGGGGCTGGGCGAGGACCTGCGGATCGTCCTCGGGCACGGCACCCACCCCTGCGAGGGCTACGCCGAGGCCGCCGACCAGCTGGTCACCTTCTCCGGGGCCTGGGCCGACTACCGCTGGTCGCAGGTCGCGGAGTGGACGGCCGAGTACCCGCCGGAGCGGTTCTGCCACCTCGTCCACGGCGTGCCCCGCACCCACCTGGAGGAGGCCGTCCGGATCGCCCGCTGGCAGGGCGCCGGGACCATCTGGTTCACGGACCGGCGGGGTGCCGGGGACCGGGACCCCTGGGCCTCGATGCCCGGGTACTGGGACGAAATCGTCTCGCGGATCGGACCGGGTGTCTCGGAATGAAGAGGGGCGTGGCAGTGTTACGGGGAGAACAACCGTTGAGACATACCCATCTACGGAGTCCCCGTGTCGCTGCCACCCCTGGTAGAGCCAGCTGCTGAGCTCACCGTTGACGAGGTCCGTCGGTACTCCCGCCACCTGATCATCCCGGATGTCGGGATGGACGGCCAGAAGCGCCTGAAGAACGCCAAGGTGCTGGCCGTGGGCGCGGGCGGCCTCGGCTCGCCCGCCCTCATGTACCTGGCCGCGGCCGGCGTCGGCACGCTGGGCATCGTGGAGTTCGACGAGGTCGACGAGTCGAACCTGCAGCGCCAGATCATCCACAGCCAGGCGGACATCGGCCGTTCCAAGGCCGAGTCGGCGCGCGACAGCGTGCTGGGCATCAACCCGTACGTCAACGTGGTCCTTCACGAAGAGCGGCTCGAAGCCGAGAACGTGATGGAGATCTTCAGCCAGTACGACCTCATCGTCGACGGCACGGACAACTTCGCCACCCGTTACCTGGTCAACGACGCCTGCGTGCTGCTGAACAAGCCGTACGTGTGGGGTTCGATCTACCGCTTCGACGGCCAGGCCTCGGTCTTCTGGTCCGAGCACGGACCCTGCTACCGCTGCCTCTACCCGGAGCCCCCGCCGCCGGGCATGGTCCCGAGCTGCGCCGAGGGCGGCGTGCTGGGCGTGCTGTGCGCGTCCATCGGGTCCATCCAGGTCACCGAGGCCATCAAGGTCCTCACGGGCGTGGGCGAGCCGCTGGTCGGCCGCCTGATGATCTACGACGCCCTGGAGATGCAGTACCGCCAGGTCAAGGTCCGCAAGGACCCCGACTGCGCGGTCTGCGGTCCGAACGCGACCGTCAAGGAACTCATCGACTACGAGGCCTTCTGCGGCGTCGTGTCGGAGGAGGCCCAGGAGGCCGCCGCGGGTTCGACGATCACTCCCAAGCAGCTCAAGGAGTGGATCGACAACGACGAGCCGATCGAGATCATCGACGTCCGCGAGATCAACGAGTACGAGATCGTCTCGATCCCCGGCGCGAAGCTGATCCCCAAGGGCGAGTTCCTGATGGGCACGGCCCTCCAGGACCTGCCGCAGGACAAGCGCATCGTCTTGCACTGCAAGACGGGTGTCCGCAGTGCGGAAGTCCTGGCCGTCCTGAAGTCCGCGGGCTTCGCGGACGCCGTCCACGTCGGCGGCGGCGTCATCGGCTGGGTCCACCAGATCGAGCCCGAGAAGCCGGTCTACTAGAACGCCCCGGAGGGGCCGTACCGCGCCCGCGGTACGGCCCCTCCGGCGTTTCAGGCGCTCTGCGACGCCGGGGCCTGCGGTGTGACGGGCGTCCCCGTGGCGTCCGGGACCGCGGTGCAGACGGAGCCGGCGGCCGGCACCTTCCCGTCCAGCAGGTAGCCGTTCACCGCCTTCTGCACGCAGGGGTCGCCGCTGTTGTACGCGCCGTGCCCCTCGCCCTTGTACGTCAGCTCCACGCCCACGCCCTCGCCGAGCCGCTCGGCCATCTTGCGGGCCCCCTCGTACGGGGTCGCCGGGTCGCCGGTGTTGCCGATCACCAGGATCGGGTCCGCGCCGGGGGCGGACACGTCCGGGGTGTCCCAGGCGCCCGCCACGGGCCAGTCGGTGCAGCTCAGCATGGCCCAGCCGAGGAAGTCCCCGAAGACGGGCGACGCCGCCCGGAACGCCGGGAGCTTGGCCTTGGCCTGCTCCAGCGTGACGCGCTCCTTGGAGTCCGCGCAGTTGATGGCCGTGTTGGCGGCCCCGATGTTGCTGTAGCGCCCCTGCTGGTCCCGGCCGTTGAGGGCGTCGGAGAGGGCCATCAGCAGCTGGCCCTGCCCGCCTTCCGCCTCGTCCAGGCCCTGCTCCAGCAGCGGCCACAGCTCCTTGGAGTACAGGGCCTGCGCGATGCCGTTGGTCGCGGCCCCGTCGGTGAGCTGCCGGTCGCCGATGCCCGTGATGGGTTTGGCGGCCAGGGACTTCTGGAGCTTGATGATGTTGTCCTCGATCTCCTTCGCGGTGCTGCCCTGGAGGCGGCAGGCGTCGCCGCGGTCCACGCAGTCCTGCGCGAAGTTGCCGAGGGCGAGCTGGAAGCCCTTGGCCTGGCCGAGCGAGCCCTCCTCGGAGGTCTTCGTCGGGTCCACGACGGCGTCGAAGACGGCCCGGCCGACGTTCTTCGGGAAGAGGTGGGCGTAGACCCCGCCGAGTTCGGTGCCGTAGGAGATCCCGAAGTAGTTCAGCTTCTCGTCGCCGAGGGCCTGGCGGATCCGGTCGAGGTCGCGGGCGGCGTTCTCCGTGCCGACGTACGGCAGGACCTTGCCCGACTTCGTCCGGCAGGCCTGCTGGTACCCCTTGATGCCGTCGACGTAGGCCTTCTCCTGCTCGGGTGTGCCGGGCGAGGAGTCCTGGGCGTAGTACGCGTCGAGCTGCTTGTCGTCCAGGCAGCGGACCGGGGTGCTGCGGCCCACCCCGCGGGGGTCGAAACTGACCAGGTCGTACCGGTCGCGCAGCGCGTCGTACTCCTTGGCCGCGCCGGGGAGGGTGGTGATGCCCGAGCCGCCCGGGCCGCCGAAGTTGAAGACGAGCGAGCCGATCCGGTTCTTCTTGTCGCGGGCCTTGGCGCGGATCAGGGCGAGGGGGATCGTCTCGCCCTCGGGCTTCGCGTAGTCCAGGGGCACGTCGAGGGTGGCGCACTGCCAGTCCTTGCCGGGCGTCTGCCCCCCGCCCTCCAGGGCGGTGGGGGCCTCGCACTCGCCCCACTCCAGGGGTTTCGCACCGGCGGCGTCGGCCTCCGGTTTCTCCCCGTCGCCGCCGCCGGAACAGGCGGCCGTGGTGAGCAGCGCGGTGGCGAGGGCGGCGGCAGCGGCGGTCCGCAGGGCGTTTCTCGGCATGTTCCCCATCCTGCGCGGGGCGTGGCGGCTCCGCCCGCGCCGTGGGCCGTTCGGGTGCCCGCCGGCCCGCCCCGCCGGGGGCGGGGTCAGGCCGCCAGGATCTCCTTCGCGGCGCTGCGGCCGGTCGCCACGCAGGCGGCGACGCCCACGCCCTCGTAGGCCGCGCCGCACACGGCGAGGCCGGGGAGCTTCCCGACCGCCCCGCGGATCCGGTTCACCCGCTCGCGGTGGCCGACGCCGTACTGCGGAAGGCCCCGGTCCCAGCGGGTCACGCGGGCGGCCAGGGGCTCGCCCATGGGGCCCACCGCGTGGTGGAGTTCGGCGATCGCGGTGCGCACCAGGTGGCGGTCGGGCCGGTCCAGGAGCTCTTCCTCGCCGATCCGGCCGATGGACGCGCGGAGCACGAACACCGAGGGCGCCGCGTCGTGCAGCCAGGCCCATTTGTTGGAGAGGAACGAGGCGGCCTTGAGGGCGTGGCCGTCCACCGGCGGGACGAGGAACCCGTTGCCCTCCGGCAGGAAGTGGGCCCGGGTGCGGGAGAAGGCCATGGTGACGACGGCGGTCGAGGCGTGCGGGATGGCCGCGAGCTCCTCCTCGGCGAGGGGGGAGTGGGGCCGCAGCAGCTCGGCCGCGGCGAAGGCCGGGAGCGCCAGGATCACGGCGTCGGCGTCCATCGTGAGGGGGCCGTCGGCGGTCATCGCCAGCACCCGCCAGCCGCCGTCCGGCAGGCGGTGGAGGGAGCGTGCCGTCGTCCCGGTCAGGATGCGCGCACCGCACGCCCGGGCCACGGCCTGCGGGAAGCGGCCGGTGCCGCCGGCCACGCCCTGGACGGCCACCGCGGCCGGGCGGGGGGCGCCCGCGGCCTTCATGCGGCGCAGGGCGGGCAGCAGCGGGGTGCCCTGTTCGGCGAGGGCGGCGATCCGGGGCATCGCCGCGCGCAGCGAGAGCCGGTCGGCGCGGCCGGCGTAGACCCCGCCCAGGAGGGGTTCGACCAGCCGGTCGACGGCCTCCCGGCCGAGGCGGGCGCCCAGGTAGGCGCCGACGGAGCAGTCGCCGGTGAGCGGGGAGGCGGGGAGGGTCTCCTCCCGGCCGGCCCGCAGGACGCCCTCCGGCGAGAGCAGCCCGGTGCCGGCCAGGGCGGCCGGGTCGGTGGGGATGCCCATGACGTGCCCGGCCGGCAGGGGGCGCAGGGCGCCGTGGGTCCAGACGGTGGTGGGGGCCTGTTCCGGGTCGCGGAGGGCGTTGCCGAGTCCGACGGCGGCGGCCAGTTCCACGGCTTCCGGGCGCAGGGCCATCAGGGATTCCGCGCCCTCGTCGACGGTGATGCCGGCGATGGTGCCGGTGCGGAGTTTGCCGCCGACCTTGGCCTGGCCCTCCAGCAGGGTGACGTCCGCGTGGCCGCGCAGCTGCCAGGCGGCCGCCAGACCGCTGATGCCGCCACCGACGACGATCACTGAACGCATTGTCTTCTCCTGTGACCGTGGTCCTGCGACCGTGGACGATATGTTCCCTTATGAAACATATGGGAGGGGCGGGGGTCGCCGCTTCGTGCTTTCGGCCAGGGCTTCCACCTCCCGCCGGTACGGGAAGCTGCCGGGCTCGTAGGCGCAGTACGGATCCTCCTCCAGCACGTCCCCGGTGGAGCCGTACGCCCGCGACCGAGAGCCTCCGCACACCGTCTGGAACTCGCAGGCCCCGCACCTGCCGCGCAGCAGCGACGGATCGCGCAGCGAGGTGAACAGCGCCGACTCCCGGTAGACGGAGGTCAGCGGGCGTTCCTTCACGTTGCCGCCGGACAGCGGCAGGAAACCGCTCGGGTGCACTTCGCCGGTGTGCGAGACGAAGACGAAGCCGCGCCCCGAGGAGACGTCCATCGGGGGCCGGCGCACGGTCCGCCGGGCGCCCTCGAAGAAGCCGAGGCCGGTGGCGCGGGCGCGCAGCCGCCCGTACAGCGGACCGAGGGCGGGGCGCTCGCCGCGCGCGTCGAGGACGGCCCGCTGGAGCGCGACCCGGCGGAAGTGGTGGCCCTCCGTGGTCTTGGTGGCCATCACGGCGCCGCAGTCGTACAGGAAGTGCAGTACGTCCTCGATCTCCGCCGGGGTCGGCGGGTCCAGACCCTCCGCGCGTCCCGTCGGCACCAGCAGGAAGCCCGACCACAGCATCGCGCCCTCGCGCCGCACCAGGGCGGCGATGTCGGCCAGGTCCTCCAGGCTGTCCCGGGAGACCGTGGTGTTGATCTGCACCTTGAGGCCCAGCTCGCGGGCGGTCCGCCAGCCCTCCAGGGTCCAGTCGTACACCCCCGGGACGCCCCGGAAGGCGTCGTGCCGGGCGGCGGTGGACCCGTCCAGGGACAGGGAGAGGGCCACCGCGCCGGCGTCGCGGACGGCTTCGAGGCCGGCCCGGGTCAGGGTGGGGGTGCCGGAGGGGGAGACGGCGACCCTGAGGCCCAGGGAGGTCCCGTACGCGATCAGGTCCGCGAGGTCGGGGCGCTGGAAGGGGTCCCCGCCGGTGATCACGAACAGCGGGCCGGGCTTCCCGAAGGCGGCGGTCTGGTCCATCACCCGGCGGGCGTCCGCCCCGTCGAGTTCCCGCGGGTCCCGGGCCGTCAGCGCCTCGGCCCGGCAGTGCAGGCAGGTCAGCGGGCAGGCCCGGGTGGCCTCCCAGATCACGAGGAAGGGGCGTTCGGCGACCGCGTGCCGGGGCCGGCGCACGACGGCGGGCGGCCGCCCGGCACCGGCCGGGGGCCGCGCCGGGTCGGCGGAAGGCTTCACGACACCCGCTCCCAGCCCCGCTTCTGCGGGCGGTTCGCCAGCTGCTCCGGATCCCGGCGCCGGTAGACGACGTACGGCCGGACCAGGTACTTCAGCGGGGCGGAGAACATGTGCACCAGCCGCGAGTACGGGACGAGCGCGAAGAGCGCGAAGCCGAACAGGACGTGCAGCCGGAAGGCGAGCGGGGCGCCCGCCATCAGGTGGTAGTCCGGCCGCAGGGCGAACAGGCTGCGGAACCAGACCGAGACGCCCTCGCGGTAGTTGTAGCCGCCGGTCTGCCCGGTCGAGTTGAGGACCGTGGCCGTCAGCCCGAGGAGCATCGCACCGAGCAGGCAGGCGTACATCACGTGGTCGCCGCGCAGGGTCGCCCGGCGGACGGCCGGCACCGTGAAGCGCCGGTACACCAGGATCCCGACGCCGGCGGCGGCCGCGACGCCCGCGACGGCGCCGGTGGAGACGGCCAGGAGGTGGTAGGCGTGGTCGTCCAGGCCCACCGCGTCGGTCCAGCCCATCGGGATCAGCAGGCCCACGACGTGGCCCACGACCACGAAGAGCATGCCGAAGTGGAAGAGCGGGGAGCCGATCCGCAGCAGTCGCGACTCGTGGACCTGCGAGGAGTGCGTGGTCCAGCCGAACTGGTCGAAGCGGGCCCGCCAGAGCGTGCCGGCGACGAGCAGGGCGATCGAGACGTACGGCAGTACGCCCCACAGGAGGAGGTCCATCAGGCCGTCTGCCTTTCGGTGGTGGGCCAGGGGAGGTCGGCGGTCCGGCCGGACGGGAAGCCGGCCGTGAGCGCCGCCGGGAAGTCCTGCGGCGGGTCGATGCCCGGGCCGAAGGGTTCGAGGGCCGAGCCCGCGCCCACCAGTTCCTGCGGGGGACCGTTCCTCGCGAGCGCCTTCGCCTCCGCGCGGCTGCGCGGCGAGGGCCCGGGCAGGGTGGCGCAGACGGCCTCCAGCACCCGGGCGTACGGGGACCCGGACTCGGCGAGCGCGAGCCGCAGCAGTTCCAGCCCGGCCCGGTGCTCCTGGAGCAGCTCGGTGCCGGCCTCCTCCCGGAGCGCGGCGAACTCCAGGGCCACCGGCAGGAAGTCGGGCAGCTCCTCGCCCGCGTACTCCAGCCCGAAGTCCCGGTAGATCCGCTTCAGCCGGACGAGGGAGAGCCCGCGCCGGCGCGTGTCGCCGTCGGTCCACCAGGTGAGGTAGAGGCAGCGCCGGTTGCGGGTGTCGAAGGTGTCGGAGTACCGCGCGCACAGCTCGACGGGGCCGAGCTCCTCGGCGCCGTCGAGGAACGCGCCGAGCAGTCCGGCCGGTCCGTCCGGTGCCCCGGCGAGGGCCGCGCGCAGGCGGGGGAGTTCGTCGTGGAAGCGGTCGCCGGGGTACTGCAGCGCGCAGCCGGCCACGAGCCGCACCAGGCCGTCGGGTGTCACGAACTCCTCCTGGTGGGGCTGAGGTTGAGCATCACGCGGGGTTCGGGTTCCCCGCCGACCGGGCAGGCGGCGTCCAGCGGGTGGGTCCCGGCGAGGGCGTCGGCCTCGGCGCGGGCGGCCGTCGGGACCACGAACCGGTCCTCGATCTTGGCGATGGCCAGCAGCCGGAACATGTCCTCCATCTCGGGGCCGGTCAGGCCGACCGCTCCGGCGATCGACTCGTCCCTCGGCTCGCCGAGGTTGATCCTGCGCATGTAGGCGCGCATCGCCGCCATCCGGCGCAGCACGGCCTCGACGGCGTACGTGTCGCCCGCCGTGAGGATCGCGGCCAGGTACTCGACGGGGATGCGCAGCGCGTCGATCGCCCCGAAGAGGTTGCCGGCGTCCTCGCCGTCGCTGCCGGTGGCGGCGACCGCCTCGACGACGGGGGACAGCGGAGGCACGTACCAGACCATCGGCATGGTCCGGTACTCCGGGTGCAGCGGCAGGGCGACCTGGTAGGTGGCGATCAGGTCGTAGACGGGGGAGTTCCGGGCCGCCTCCAGCCACTCCTCGGTGATGCCGGCGGCGCGGGCGGCGGCGGCCACGGCCGGGTCGTGCGGATCGAGGAAGCACTCCACCTGGGAGGGGTACAGGTCGTGCTCGTCCTCGACGGCCGCGGCCCCGGCGACCTTGTCGGCGTCGTAGAGCATCACGCCGAGGTAGCGCATCCGGCCCACGCAGGTCTCGGAGCACACCGTCGGCATGCCGACCTCGATGCGCGGGAAGCAGAAGGTGCACTTCTCGGCCTTGCCGGTGCGGTGGTTGAAGTACACCTTCTTGTACGGGCAGCCCGTCACGCACATGCGCCAGCCGCGGCACCCGTCCTGGTCGACGAGGACGATGCCGTCCTCCTCGCGCTTGTACATCGCACCGGACGGGCAGGACGAGACGCACGCCGGGTTCAGGCAGTGCTCGCAGATCCGGGGGAGGTAGAACATGAAGCTCTGCTCGAACTCGAAGCGGATCTTCTCGCCCACCTCGTCGCGGATCTTCTCCACGATCGGGTCCCTCGGGGCGTGCGCGGGGGCGCCGCCGAGGTTGTCGTCCCAGTTCGGACCCCATTCGACCTTGTCGACGGGCTCGCCGGTGATCTGCGAGACGGGCCGGGCGGTGGGCAGGTCGTCGCCCGCCGGGGCCTCGGTGAGGTTCTTGTACTCGTAGGTCCACGGCTGGTAGTAGTCGTCGATCTCCGGCAGGTGGGGGTTGGCGAAGATGCCGCCGAGCTTCTTCAGCCGGCCGCCCGCCTTCAGCCGCAGCCGGCCGGAACGGGTGCGCTCCCAGCCGCCCTTCCACTTCTCCTGGTCCTCCCAGCGGCGCGGGTAACCCTGGCCGGGGAGGGTCTCCACGTTGTTGAACCAGACGTACTCGGTGCCCTGCCGGTTGGTCCACGCCTGCTTGCAGGTGACCGAACAGGTGTGGCATCCGATGCACTTGTCGAGGTTCATGACCATCGCGACCTGTGCCATCACGCGCATGGGACTAGTACTCCACCTTCTGGTCGCGGCGGCGGATGACCGTCACCTCGTCGCGCTGGTTGCCGGTCGGGCCGAGGTAGTTGAAGGCCCAGGTCAGCTGGGCGTAGCCGCCGATGAGGTGGGTGGGCTTGAGCATCACCCGGGTCAGCGAGTTGTGGATGCCGCCGCGGCGGCCGGTCTTCTCCGTCTTGGGGACGCCGACCGTCCGCTCCTGCGCGTGGTTCATGTAGACCGTGCCGGGAGGCATCTTGTGGGAGACGATCGCGCGGGCGGTGACCACGCCGTTGCGGTTGACTGCCTCGATCCAGTCGTTGTCCGCGACCCCGATCGCGGCGGCGTCCTGCGGGAACATCCACACCGTCTGACCGCCCCGGCCGAGCGTCATCATGTAGAGGTTGTCCTGGTACTGGCTGTGGATCGCCCACTTGTTGTGCGGGGTCAGGTACCGGACGGCGACCGTCTTCTCGTCGACGACGCCCAGTTCGGGCTCCCCGTACAGGGTGTGCATGTTCAGCGGCGGCTTGTAGACGGGGAGGGACTCCCCGACCTCGTGCAGCCAGTCGTGGTCGACGAAGAAGTGCTGGCGGCCGGTGAGGGTGTGCCAGGGCTTCAGGTGCTCGGTGTTGACGGTGAAGGCCGTGTAGCGGCGCCCGCCGGCCTCGGAACCCGACCATTCGGGAGAGGTGATCACCGGGACGGGGCGGGCCTGGGTGTCCGCGAAGGTGATCCGCTTGCCCTCGGCCTCGGCGGCCAGGTGCGCCATGTGCGTGCCGACCTGCTTCTCCAGGGTCTCGAAGCCCTGGGTGGCCAGCCGGCCGTTGGAGGTGCCGGACAGGGAGAGGATCGCCTCGCAGGCCCGCCCGGCGGTGTCCAGGCGCGGGCGGCCCTCCGCGACCCCGCTCCGGACCAGGCCGTTCTTCTCCCCGAGGTAGGCGATCTCCTCGGTCACGTCGTAGGTGATCGCCTTGGTGGTCACGCCGAGCCGGTCGACGAGCGGGCCGAGCGCGGCGAACTTCTCGCCGACCGCCCCGTAGTCGCGTTCGACGACCGCCAGGTTGTACATGGTGCGCCCGGGCACGGGTTCGCACTCGCCCTTCGACCAGTCCAGGGCCACCCCGCCGGGCTGGGCCATCTCGCCGCCCGCGGTGTCGTGCTGGAGCGCGGTCGCGACGAGGTCCCTGCGGACGCCGAGACGGGTCCGGGCGAGCTCGCCGAACCGGCGGGCGATCGCGAGGAAGGCGTCGTAGTCGGAGCGGGCCTGCCAGGGCGGGTCCACGGCCGGGGTGAAGGCGTGCAGGAAGGGGTGCATGTCCGTGGAGGACAGGTCGTGCTTCTCGTACCAGGTGGCCGCCGGGAGGACCACGTCCGACAGCAGCGTCGTGGACGTCATCCGGAAGTCCATGGACATGAGCAGGTCCAGCTTCCCCTCGACGTCCTCCTCCCGGTACGTGACGTCCCTGGGCGCGCAGCGCGGGCCGTCGTGGGGGAGGTTGGAGTGGGTGCCGAGCAGGTGCTTGAGGAAGTACTCGTTGCCCTTGGAGCTGGATCCGAGCAGGTTGGCCCGCCACACGTTGAGCACGCGGGGCCAGTTCCGCGGGGCGTCCGGGTCCTCGCCGGCGAAGCCGAGCGTGCCGTCCTTCAACTCCCGCACCGCGTCGGCCACCGGGTCGGCGGCGGCGCCCAGGTCGAGGGGGTTGCGGTCGAAGGTCGGGTACGAGGGCATCCAGCCCATGCGGGCGCTCGCGGCCAGGCAGTCCGCGCCGGTCATCCCCGTGAAGGCGCCCGTCGCGAGCGGGGAGGCCAGCGCCTCGGCGGGCAGGGTGTCGTAGCGCCACTGGCCGGTGTGCAGGTAGAACCAGGCCGCGCCGATCATCTGGCGCGGCGGGCGCGACCAGTCGGAGGCCGCCGCGAGGGTCGCCCAGCCGGTGACCGGACGGCACTTCTCCTGGCCGACGTAGTGGCCCCAGCCGCCGCCGTTGCGGCCCTGGCAGCCGGTGAGGGTGAGCAGCGCCAGGAAGGCGCGGTAGATCGTCTCGGAGTGGAACCAGTGGTTGGTGCCGGCTCCCATGAGGATCATGCAGCGGCCGTTCGACCGCTCGGCCGTCTCCGCGAACTCCCGGGCCACGCGCACCGCCTGGGCGGCGGGGACCGAGGTCAGCGACTCCTGCCAGCCGGGGGTGCCGGGCTGCGAGGCGTCGTCGTAGCCGGCGGGCCACTCGCCGGGCAGGCCCGCGCGGCCGACTCCGTACTGGGCCAGCATCAGGTCGAAGACGGTGGTGACGAGGCGGTCGCCGAGCCGGCGCACGGGCACCCCGCGGCGGACGGTGCCGCCGCGCTCGTCGTCCTCGAAGCGCGGCAGGACGATCTCGGCGCTCCCGCCCTCCCCGAGGAGCGTGAGGCGGGGCACGGTGTCGCCGAGGTCCAGGTTCCACTCGGGCGTCTCGTTCTTCCCCCAGCGGTGCCCGAGCGTGCCGTTCGGCACGACCGGCTCGCCGGTGACGTCGTCGACGAGGACGGTCTTCCACTCCGCGTTCTCGGTGTCCTGCCCGAGGTCGGCGGCGGTGACGAACTTGCCCGGCACCAGGCCCTGTTCCGTCTCCCGGAGCGAGACCAGGAACGGCAGGTCGGTGTACCGGCGGACGTAGTCCGTGAAGAAGGGCGTCTCCTTCTCGACGAAGAACTCCTTCAGGACGACGTGGCCCATCGCCAGGGCCAGCGCGCCGTCCGTACCGGGGTGCGGGTGCATCCACTCGTCGGCGAACTTCGTGTTGTCGGCGAAGTCCGGCGAGACCGTGACGACCTTCTGGCCCCGGTAACGGGCCTCGGCCATCCAGTGCGCGTCCGGGGTGCGGGTGACGGGGACGTTCGAGCCCCACATCATCAGGTACGCCGCGTCCCACCAGTCGCCCGACTCGGGGACGTCCGTCTGGTCGCCGAACACCTGCGGCGAGGCCACCGGGAGGTCGGCGTACCAGTCGTAGAAGCTGAGCATCGGGGCGCCGATGAGCGAGTGGAAGCGGGCCCCCGCCGCGTGCGAGGCCATCGACATGGCGGGGATCGGGGAGAAGCCCGCGACCCGGTCCGGGCCGTGCTCCGCGATCGTGTGCACGTGCGCCGCGGCGATGATCTCGGTCGCCTCCTCCCACGAGGCCCGCACCAGACCGCCCTTGCCGCGGGCCCGCTGGTAGGCGCGGCGGCGTTCCGGATCGCGCTGGATGTCCGCCCACGCCCCGACCGGATCGCCCAGGCGGGCCTTGGCCTCGCGGTACGCCTCCAGGAGCGTGCCGCGCACGAGCGGGTAGCGGACGCGGGTGGGGGAGTACGAGTACCAGGAGAACGAGGCTCCGCGCGGACAGCCGCGGGGTTCGTACTCCGGCCGGTCCGGGCCGACGGACGGGTAGTCGGTCGCCTGGGTCTCCCAGGTGATGATCCCGTCCTTGACGAACACCTTCCAGCGGCAGGAACCGGTGCAGTTCACGCCGTGCGTGGAGTGGACGACCTTGTCGTGGCTCCAGCGGTCGCGGTAGAAGGCCTCGGCGGCCCGCCCGCCCGTCCGGCGCACCGTCCGCAGGTCGTCGGACACCTCGGCGCGGGTGAAGAAACTGCCCGCCCTGATGAGCGAATCGACGGCGTCCTCATGCGCCTTGTTCTCCTGACGCTCGTGCAAGGCGACCCTCCAGGGCGGGAAACGGGACCGGAAACGGGACCGGGACCGGGAACAGGACCGGACGGTCATCGGACAGTCCGGGAGGAAACGGGCCCCGAAACGACGCTACGCCCGCCGGACCGGCCGAACCGGTGACAAAGGTCCCCTCTGTCCGTGACCTCCTTCCGCACTTTCACGGGCCCAGTGGATGCCACGCTGGAAGCGGCCCAACTGCGCCGGGCCACAGGCGAATCACGCGGAAGAACGCGACATCCAGGAGGGCGTGGCCGTGGCACGCGACGAGTACCGCTGGATCCCCGACCAGCACGGGGCGTGGGCGATGCTGGCCGTGCCCTTCCTCGCGGGCACCTTCCTCGCGCCCCGGCCGGGCGGACAGCACGGGCTGCTCCTCGCCGCCTGGCTGCTCGCGTACGCCGCCGTCTTCCACGCCCAGCAGTGGCTGCGGCTGCGGGCGCGCGGGCTGCGCTCCGCGTCCCGGCACGGCCGTCCGGCGCTGGTGCTCGGCGCGGCCGCGGCGGCGGCGGGCCTGCCCCTGGTGGTGCTCCACCCCCGGCTGCTGCTCGCGGGCGCGGCGGCGGCGCCCTTCGTGGCGGTGAACACCCGCTACGCCCTACGGGGCCGCGAGCGGGCCCTGGTCAACGGCCTGGCCGCGGTGGTCCCGGCCTGCGGCATGCTGCTGGTCGCGGGCGGCCTCGGCGGGGCGGACCTCGCGGCGCTCTGGCGGCCGGCGCTGGCCTGCCTGCTCTACTTCGCCGGCACCGTCCCGTACGTGAAGACGATGATCCGCGAACGCCGCTCCCCGGCCTACCGCCGCGGCTCGGTCGCCTACCACGCGGCGGCCCTGGCCGCCGCGACCGCGCTCTCGCCCTGGCTGGCGCTGCCCTTCGCCGCCTGCCTCGCCCGAGCGGCCGCCCTGCCGGGCCGCGGCCTGAAACCTCCACTGGTCGGCGCGGTGGAACTCGCCCTGTCGGCCGCCCTCCTGGCCACCCTGCTGCTCGCGTTCTGACCCGCGGCCGCGCCCGCGCCACCCCGCTCCGCGCGGGACGGCCCGGCACGACCGGCAAGATCCGGAAGAGAGGGGCCTAGTGCCGTGGCCGGGAAGGTTTGCCGGGTCGCGGCGTCCGGTGCGGTGCATCTCAAGGCGGAGGGCCACGGCTCGTACTGGACGTACCTCCGTGGTCCGACAACGCGGAGAGGTGCCGTGCCGGGCGTCGCGACCCGGTGGACCTTTCCGGTCACGGCACTAGATGGCTTCCTTGGCCTAGATGGCTTCCTTGCGGGTGAGGAAGTTGAACGAGATCCACCCCGGCAGCACCGGCAGCCAGAAGGTCATCGTGCGGAACAGCAGTACCGCCGAGAAGGCGACGTCGCCCTGGAGGCCCGCCGCGACCAGGCCCAGCGTCAGCGTGGTCTCCACCGCGCCGATGCCGCCCGGGGTCGGCGCAGCCGAACCGAGCGCGTTGCCGGCCAGGAAGACCACCGCGATGCTCGCGTAGCTGATGGCCTCGCCTCCGCCGAAGGCGCGGATCGAGGCGTCCAGGCACATCACGAAGCAGCCGGTCAGCAGCAGCATGCCGCCGATGCCGGTCATGAGCTTCTGCGGCCGCTGGAGCACGTCCAGCATGCGCGGCACCACGCCCGCGAACAGGGCCCGTACCCGGGTCACCACGAACTTCCGCAGGAACGGCACCGCCGTCACCACCAGCACCAGCACCGCGACCGTCAGCAGACCCGCGATGACCGTCCGGGACGGCGTCATCTCCGGGGTCTTCTCGGTGCCCGTCAGGTAGCCGAAGGACAGCAGCAGCAGGATGTGGCTCGCCAGCCCGAACAGCTGCGAGGCGCCCACACTGGCGACCGCCAGCCCCGGCCGGACCCCCGCCCGCTGCAGGAACCTCGTGTTCAGCGCGACCCCGCCGACCGCCGCCGGAGCGACGAGCTTCACGAAGGACCCCGCCACCTGCGCGACCACGGTCCGCAGGAACGACACCCGCTCGGGCACGAAGCCCAGCAGGCTCATCGCCGCCGCGAAGTAGCTCAGCGCCGAGAAGCCGAGCGCCGCCCCGACCCAGCCCCACTGCGCCTCGCCGACGATCTTCGCGAAGTCCACGTGGGCCAGCTGCGTCAGCAGGAAGTACGCGCCGAAGGCGCCCGCGATGAACGAGACCAGCGTCCGCGGCCGGATCCGCTCCAGCCGGGCCGGCTCCACCGGCGCCTGCGGGCGGATCAGCAGCACCTGCTGGCGGATCTGGCTCAGCAGGTCCTCCTCGCGGGCGTCGTCCAGCGCGTCGTCCAGGGCCCTCTTCTCGGCCTTCCGGGCCGCCGCAGGCGTCGCCGCCGGGGCCGAGGCGTCCGCCTCGCGCGCCGCCTTCGCCGCCCGCGAGGACTCCAGTACGGCCTCCCGCTGCCGGTCGGCCCGCTCGCGGGCCAGCTTGCGCAGCGTCGCCCGGGTCGAACGGCTCAGCGCGATCGGCTGGAGCAGCGGCAGGCAGTCCGCCACGGTGTCCGGGCCGAGTACCGACACCGCCGAGGCGACCGAGCGCTGCGCGCCGACCCGCAGGCCGAGCGTGGTCAGGAGCTGCGCGATGTCCATCCGGAGCACGAGGTCACCGGCCGCGATCTCGCCGCCCCGCAGGTCCGTGAGGATGACCTTGCCGGAACGATCCACCACCAGCGCGTCCCCCGTGAGCCGGCGGTGCGCGATCCTGCGCGACTGGAGGGCCCGTACCTGCTCCCAGGCGTTGCGGCTCAGCTCGTCGGTGATCTCCTCGTCGGAGAGCGAGTCCAGGGTGCGTCCGCCCAGGTGCTCGTAGACGAGCATCACGGCGTCCGGCCCCAGCTCGGAGGTCGCGATCAGCTTCGGGGCGTTGGCCCCGGCAGCGATCGCGGCGTACGCGAGCAGGGCCTCCTGCTCCAGCGCCTGGCGCAGCGACTGGAGGCTGCGCCGGGTGGTGATCCCGCGCAGGGTCAGCCGTCGCCACACCCGGTAGAAGAAGCCGTGCGCCTGCTGCTCACGGTCCACGACGGTGACGTCCAGCGGCGGACCGTCCTCCAGCGTGACGTGGTAGCGCCGGCCCCGGTCGCTCGCCTCGGAGCCGTTGTCCGTCCCGTCGCCGGTCTCCGCGCGCATCGCGCTGACCGGCTGGAAGCCGACCCGGCGCAGCCCGGCGAGGAGGTTCTGCCCGGTGGGCCGCACGTTCGGCGAGCCGACGGCGTACAGGGTCCCGTACGCGACGCTCCAGCCGATCAGCACGGTCAGGATGATCGAGAAGGGTGTGGTGTACCCGCCGACGAGCATCGCGAAGGCGTCGAGCAGCAGCACCACCCACAGGGCCACGCGCCAGCGGGGCCGGCGCGTCATCCCGACGGCGGTCATGTACGCGATCACGGGCGCGAGGTAGCCGTGCACGGGATCGGTGAGGGTGTCGCCGATGCCCGTGGACTGGGTGAGGGCCTCCTGGATGGCGCCCGGGGCGGCCCGCGAGACCCACAGGTCGGTGGCGAGGGTGACCCCGTGCGCGAGGACGGCGGCGAGCACGCCGTCGGCGATGCGCAGTCCGTCGCGTTTGATCAGCCGTTCGATGGCGAAGGCGACCGGGACCAGGAGGACCGCGATGCTCGACACCAGCCCGGCGACCTTGATCAGGAGGGCGGGTGCCTGGCCGGTGCTGTTGCTGATGTCCTGTTCGAGGCCCGCGGTGGTGCCGTGGGCGAAGGTCGCGATGCCGAGGACGACGGCGATGCCGAGGATGCCGGCGAGGAACCGTACGAGGTCGGAGGGGCGGTGCACGCGGGCGGCGAGCAGCGGCTCGTCCACCTCCACCTGGTCGGCGGCCGTCGGCGCGTGGCCGTGCGGCTCGTCCTCGTCGGCGGGGTCCGCCGCAGGGCCGGGGCCTTCGCCCGGGCCTTCGCCGGGGCCGGCTTCCGGAGCGGCCCCGGGGGCCGGGCCGGTCCCGGGGTGCGTTCCCGAGCCCGGGCCGCGCGCGGGAGGAGCCAGCGCGCCCGGGCGCGCCGGGGCGTCCGGACGTGCGGCGCGCACGTCGCGCGCGCCGTCGTCCGGGTGCGCGCCCTCGTCCTTCGACGCGCCGTCCGGAGGGCTCACACCCTGCTCCTTCGCCGTCACATCCGTCTCTTCTTGATCACGTATCACCAGTCACCGCCCGGAAGATGGTGGCACGGACCGACGGCCCGGCGGGGCATCAGGGTGCGCGCCGGTATGGAACCGAAGCTTCCGTCCGGATGTCGGTGGCATCCGGCAGCATGTCCCGGATGAGCGAAGAGCTGCCCGCCTACGCGGAGCGGGTGCTGGAGGCGGCCGAGCGGATTCCGCCCGGCCGGGTGATGACGTACGGGGACGTCGCGGAGTGGCTCGGCGAGGGCGGACCGCGCCAAGTCGGGCGCGTCATGGCCCTGTACGGAGGAGCCGTGCCCTGGTGGCGGGTGGTGCGGGCGGACGGGAAACCCCTCCCGGGCAGCGAGCGGCGGGCCCTGGAGCACTACCGCACCGAGGGCACCCCGCTGCGCGAGACCCCGTCCGGCGAGCCGCGCCTGGCCATGCGGCGGGCCCGCTGGGACGGGCGCGACGGACGGGACGGAGGCGACGAGGCTCACACCTGACAGCTTCGGCCATGCGGAGCGGGGGCGGGCGGTCGAAGGCCCGTACGGGGGACGACACCCGGGGCCTCCGGGGCGACGTCCCGCCCTCCCGGGACGGACTGCGGCGGCCGCCGCGATTGGCGTAGCGTTGCCCCTTCGGCGTACGCGACGGGTGCGGCCACCGCAGTCCCCGCCGCCGCCACCACCGCAGCAACCGCAGACCCACCAGGACCGGCACCTCACGTGATCACCTCTTCCTCCGGCCGCTCAGAGCGGCGTACGCGGACCCCTGACGCGTACCGCCTGGTGCGCACCGGGCCGGAACAGGTGGCTCCCCCTGTCCTGGACGCAGCCCAGCGCGCGGTGGTTGATCACACCCGGGGACCACTGCTCGTCCTGGCCGGACCGGGCACGGGCAAGACCACCACCCTCATCGAGGCCGCCGCCGCCCGCGTCGAGGCCGGCACCGACCCCGCCCGCATCCTCATCCTCACCTTCAGCCGCAAGGCGGCCGTGGAACTCCGCGACCGGGCCGCCCTGCGCCTCGGCGGCGCCCGCGCCCCGCAGGCCACCACCTTCCACTCCTTCTGCTACGGCCTCGTCCGCGCCCACCAGGACCACGAGCTCTTCGCCGACCCGCTGCGACTGCTCTCCGGCCCCGAGCAGGACGTCATGGTCCGCACCCTGCTCGAAGGCCAGCGCCGCCTCCGCTCCATCCGCTGGCCGGACGACCTGCGCGCCGCGCTCACCACCCGCGGCTTCGCCGACGAGGTCCGCGCCGTCCTGGCCCGCGCCCGCGAGCTCGGCCTCGGCCCGGCCGCGCTCGACTCCTTCGCGACCCGCACCGGCCGCCCCGACTGGAAGGCGGCCGCCGCCTTCCTCTCCGAGTACCTCGACGTCCTCGACCTCCAGGGCGCCCTCGACTACGCGGAACTCCTCCACCGCGCCGTCCTGCTGGCCGAGGGCACCCCGTCCGTCGCCTCCGCCCACGACGTGATCCTCGTCGACGAGTACCAGGACACCGACGCCTCCCAGCTGCGCCTGCTGCGCGCCCTCAACGGCCCCGCCGGCACGCTCGTCGCCTTCGGCGACCCCGACCAGTCGATCTACGCCTTCCGCGGCGCCGACATCAACAACGTCCTCGACTTCGAGTCCGCCTTCCCGGGCGCGGCCGTACGGGCCCTCACCGTCGGCCGCCGCTCCGGCTCCGCCCTGCTCGCCGCCACCCGCCTGCTCACCACCCGCATGCCCGTACCGCGCCTGCCGTCCGCCGCCGTCAAGGCGCACCGGGCCCTACAGCCCGTGCGGGAGGGCGGTCGGGTCGAGGTGTACACGTACCCGACGGCCGGGTCCGAGCTCGACAACATCGCGGACGTCCTGCGCCGGGCCCACCTGGAGGACGGCGTCCCCTGGCGGGACATGGCCGTCCTGGTCCGCGCCGGCGGCCGCACCCTGCCGGCCATGCGCCGCGCCCTCATCGCGGCCGGAGTCCCCGCGGAAACCGACGCCGCCGCGACCGCCCTGCGCCACGAACCGGCCGTCGCCCCCCTCCTGACGGCCCTGCGCATCACGGCCACGGCCGCCACGGCCCCGCCGGCCGGTTCCGGTTCCGGTTCCGCCGAGGGCGGGGACCCCGCGGATGGTGGTGGTGCTGGTTCCGGTACCGGGCCGGACCCCGCCCCGGTGCGGGAAGCCGAGCCCGTTGCGGACTCCGCCGGGCGCCCGGCGGATACGGAGCCCCCCGCCCCGGCGGCCGGCTCCGCCGGTCCCGTCGAGGGCCCGGGCTTCGTCGCGGGCGAGGGCGAGGGCGAGGGCGAGGGCGAGGGTGAGGGCGCGGGTGAGGGCGACGGCCCGGCGGCCGGCCCGGTTCCGGACGCCGGGACGGTCGCGGACGGCGCCGGTGACGGCAGTGGCGGCGGAGCCGTGGGCTGGGTCGGGGTCGAGGACGCGCTCACGCTGCTCGGGTCCCCGCTCGGCGGCATGGACGCCGCCGACCTGCGCCGGCTCGGGCGGGCGCTGCGGGACGAGGAACGGGCCGCCGGTGTCACCGCCCCCGCACCCTCCGACGTCCTGCTGGCCCGGGCCCTCGCCGAGCCCGAGCGGCTCACCGCCCACGACCCCGCCTACGCCCGCGGCGCGCAGCGCCTCGGCCTGCTCCTGCGCAAGGCCCGCGAACTCCTCCAGGGCGGCGGCACCGCCGAAGAGGCCCTGTGGACCCTGTGGGACGGCACCCCCTGGCCGCAGCGCCTGGAACGCGGCGCCCGCCGCGGCGGCGCCGCCGGCCGCAACGCCGACCGCGACCTCGACGCCGTCTGCGCCCTCTTCGACAACGCCGCCCGCGCGGAGGACCGTACGGGCGGCCGCGGCGCGCTCAACTTCCTCGAACAGCTCGAAGCGGAGGACATCGCCGCCGACACCCTCACCACCCGGGCCGTCCGCGGCGACGCCGTCACCCTGATGACCGCCCACCGCTCCAAGGGCCTGGAGTGGGGACTCGTCGTCGTCGCCGGAGTCCAGGAAGGACTCTGGCCCGACCTGCGCCGCCGCGGCTCCCTCCTCGAAGCCGACCGCATCGGCCTCGACGGCCTCGCCGAACCCCTCACCCCCGGCGCGCTCCTCGCGGAGGAACGCCGGCTCTTCTACGTCGCCGCCACCCGCGCCCGCCACCGCCTCGTCGTCACCGCCGTCAAGGCCCCTGCCGAGGACGGCGACCAGCCCTCCCGTTTCCTCACCGAACTCGGCGTCACCCCCAAGGACGTCACCGGCCGCCCCCGCCGGCCCCTAGCCGTCCCCGCCCTCGTCGCCGAGCTGCGCGCCACCACCGTCGACCCCGACGCCTCCGAGGCCCTGCGCGACGCCGCCGCCCGCCGCCTCGCCCGCCTCGCCGCGCTCACCGACGACGAGGACCGCCCCCTCGTTCCCGCCGCGCACCCGCAGCGCTGGTGGGGCCTGTACGAACCCACCCGCTCCACCGTCCCGCTGCGCGACCGGGACCGGCCGGTCGCCCTCTCCGGCAGCGCCCTGGACCAGCTCGCCAACACCTGCTCCCTCCAGTGGTTCCTCGGCCGCGAGGTCAAGGCCGACGCCCCCTCCACCGCGGCCCAGGGCTTCGGCAACGTCGTCCACGTCCTCGCCGACGAGGTCGCCTCCGGCCGCACCCCCGCCGACCTCGCCGTCCTGATGGAACGCCTCGACTCCGTCTGGGACGCCCTCGCCTTCGACGCGCCCTGGAAGTCCCGCCAGGAGAAGGACAACGCCCGCGCCGCCCTGGAACGCTTCCTGCGCTGGCACACCACCGACCGCGGCGGCCGCGCCTCCGTCGCCACCGAGCACGACTTCGACGTCACCCTCGACGCGGGCGAGTACGCCGTGCGGATCCGCGGCTCCATGGACCGCGTCGAAGCCGACCCGCAGGGCCGCGCGTACGTCGTCGACTTCAAGACCGGCAAGGCCGCACCGACCAGGGACGAGGTCGCCCGGCACCCCCAGCTCGCCGTCTACCAGCTCGCCGTCCGCGAGGGCGCCGTCGACGAGGTCTTCGACGGGCTGCGCCCCGAACCGGGCGGCGCCGAACTCGTGCAGCTGCGCCAGGGCGCCGCCAAGAAGGACGGCGGCGACGAGATCCCGAAGGTCCAGGCCCAGCAGGCCCTCCACGACGGCCCCTCCGGCGCGTGGGTCGGCGACCTGCTGGCCACCGCCGCCGGACGGGTCCTCGACGAACGCTTCGCCCCCGCCACCGGCGAACACTGCAACCGCTGCTCCTTCCGCGGCGCGTGCAGCGCCCGCCCCGAGGGCCGCCAGACCGTGGAATGAGACGGCGGCGAGGAGTGTCGGTGCGGGCGGCTAGCCTTTTGAGGTGACCGCGTACGAGTCCGGGCGCGCGCCCGTCCTCACCGATCCCGAGCAGCTCAAGGAGCTCCTCGGGATCCCCTTCACGCCCGAACAGATGGCCTGCGTCACCGCCCCGCCCGCCCCCCAGGTCGTCGTCGCGGGCGCCGGCTCCGGCAAGACCACCGTGATGGCCGCCCGCGTGGTGTGGCTCGTCGGCACCGGCGCCGTCGCCCCCGAACAGGTCCTCGGACTGACCTTCACCAACAAGGCCGCCGGGGAACTCGCCGAGCGCGTCCGCAAGGCCCTCGGCCGTGCCGGGATCACCGACCCGGACCCCTCCCCGGCCGACGTGGAGTCCGGCTCGGCGGGCGGTGAGCCCCGCATCTCCACCTACCACGCCTTCGCCGGGCAGCTCCTGAAGGACCACGGCCTGCGCATCGGCCTGGAGCCCAGCGCCCGGCTCCTCGCCGACGCCACCCGCTTCCAGCTCGCCGCGAAGGTGCTCCGCGAGGCCCCGGGCCCGTACCCCTCCCTCACCAAATCCCTCCCCGACCTGGTCGGGGACCTCCTCGCCCTCGACGGGGAACTCTCCGAGCACCTCGTCGACCCGCCCGTCCTGCGCGCGTACGACACCGCCCTGCTGGACGCACTCGCCGACGCCAAGCTCACCAACGAGGACCTCCGCAAGGTCCCCGAAGCCGTACGCGGCCGTCTGGAACTGCTGGAGCTCGTCTCCCGCTACCGCGCCGCCAAACGCTCCCGCGACCTCTTCGACTTCGGCGACCAGATAGCCCTCTCCGCACAGCTCGCCACCACCCGGCCCGAGGTCGGAGCCCTGCTGCGCGAGGAGTTCCGGGTCGTCCTGCTCGACGAGTACCAGGACACCTCCGTCGCCCAGCGGCTGCTGCTGTCCGGTCTCTTCGGCGGGGGCACGGGGCATGCCGTCACCGCCGTCGGCGACCCCTGCCAGGCCATCTACGGCTGGCGCGGAGCCTCCGTCGCCAACCTCGACGACTTCCCCGAGCACTTCCCGCACGCCGACGGCAGCCCCGCCACCCGCCTCTCGCTCAGCGAGAACCGGCGCAGCGGCGGCCGCCTCCTCGACCTGGCCAACGGCCTCGCCGCCCCGCTGCGCGCCATGCACGAAGGGGTCGAGGCGCTGCGCCCCGCGCCGGGCGCCGAACGCGACGGCTCGGTCCGCTGCGCGCTGCTGGAGACCCACGCCGAGGAACTGGAGTGGCTCGGCGACTCCGTCGCCCACCTGGTGCGCACCGGGAAGGAACCGGGCGAGATCGCGGTGCTGTGCCGGTCCGCCGCCGACTTCGCGCGGATCCAGGCCGTCCTGGTGGCCCGGGACGTGCCGGTGGAGGTCGTCGGCCTGTCCGGGCTGCTGCACCTGCCCGAGGTCGCCGACCTGGTCTCCGTCTGCGAGGTGCTCCAGGACCCCGGGGCCAACGCCGCCCTGGTCCGGCTCCTCGTCGGCCCGCGCTGGCGGATCGGACCCCGCGACCTGGCCCTGCTCGGGCGCCGGGCCCGGCAGCTGGTCGCCCGCCCGTCCGGCCCCGGCTCCGGCCCCGACGGCCGTCTCGCCGCGGCCGTCGAAGGAGTCGACCCGGCGGAGGTCGTCTCCCTCGCCGACGCGCTGGAGACCTTCCTCGACGGCTCCGGCCAGACCCCCGACGACCTCCCCTTCTCGGCGGCCGCCCGCGTCCGGTTCGCGCACCTCGCACAGGAACTGCGGGACCTGCGGCGTTCCCTCGCCGACCCGCTGATGGACGTCCTGCACCGGGTGCTCGCCGCGACCGGGCTGGAGGTGGAGCTGTCCGCGTCCCCGCACGCCCTGGCGGCCCGCCGCCGGGAGACCCTGTCCCACTTCATGGACGTCGCCGCCGGCTTCGCCGCCCTGGACGGCGAGGCGACGCTGCTGGCCTTCCTCGGCTTCCTGCGCACCGCCGCCCAGTACGAGAAGGGCCTCGACCACGCCCTGCCCGGCGGGGAGAACACCGTCAAGGTCCTCACCGCCCACAAGTCCAAGGGGCTGGAGTGGGACGTGGTCGTCGTCCCCGACCTGTGCGCCGGGTCCTTCCCGAAGGAGAAGCCGCCGGAGGCCTGGACCTCGTACGCCAAGGTCCTCCCCTACGGGCTGCGCGGCGACGCCCCCACCCTGCCGGACGACCCGGCCTGGACCTCGGCCGGCCTGAAGTCCTTCAAGGCCGCCCTCAAGGAGCACAAGGCCGTCGAGGAACTCCGCCTCGGCTACGTGACCTTCACCCGCCCGCGCTCCCTCCTGCTGGCCTCCGGCCACTGGTGGGGCCCGACCCAGAAGAAGCGCCGCGGCCCCTCCGGCTTCCTGACCGCCCTGCACGACCACTGCGCGGCCGGCTTCGGGGAGATCGAGGCCTGGGCGGAGGAACCCGCCCCGGACGCCGAGAACCCGGCGCTCGCCGCGGAATCCGTCGCCGAGCACTCCTGGCCGCTGCCCCTCGACCCCGACTCGCTGGCCCTGCGCCGCCGGGCCGCCGCCCTGGTCGAGGCCCACCTCGCAAACCGCCCCGAACCGGCCCCCGCACCCGGCCCCGAGTCCGACCCCTACCTCTGGCCCCCGCACTGCGAGGACCCGACGGACGAAACCCCCTGGCCGGACCCCCCGGAAGACACCCCCTGGCCGGCCGGGCCCGCCGTACCCGCCGCCCGCGCCGACGGCCCGGGGCCGCTTTCCGACGACCCCTGGGCCGGGGAGCACGCCGTACCCGCCGCCCGCGCGGGGGCGCCCGAGCCGCTTTCCGACGACCCCTGGGCCGGGGAGAGCGCAGCGGACGGCGCGCCGGCCGGGGGCGGGGACGATCTGTGGGCCGGGGACGGGGACCTGTGGCCCGCCCGCCGCCCGTCGGCCGGGCCGAGCCGGGGGGACGACGACCCCTGGGCCGCGGAGCCCTGGGCGGCGGGAGCCGGCCCCGTCCCCCGACAGGCCGGCCGGGCCACCTTCACCCCCGAAGAGGCCCGCGCCATCGCCTCCTGGGACCGTGACCTCGACGCCCTCGAGGGCGAGCTCCGCCGGGCCCGCGCAGCCGTGCGCGACGTCGAGTTGCCCTCCGCCCTGTCCGCGAGCCAGCTGCTGCGACTCGCCGCCGACGAGCAGGGCTTCGTACGCGATCTCGCCCGCCCCATGCCCAAGCCCCCGCAGCCCGCCGCGCGCCAGGGCACCCGTTTCCACGCCTGGGTCGAGTCCCGCTTCGACGAGCTGCCCCTGCCGCACCTCGACCTCCTCGACCCCGTCGCCGAGCTGCCCGGCTCCGACCAGGAGATCGCCGACGAGGCCGACCTCGACTCCCTCAAGGCCGCCTTCGAGCGCAGCGAGTACGCCGAGCGCACCCCGTACCGGATGGAGGCCCCCGTCCAGCTGACCCTCGCCGGCCGCGTCATCCGGGGCCGCATCGACGCCGTCTACCGGAATCCCGACGGCTCGTACGAGGTCGTCGACTGGAAGACCGGCCGCACCACCCAGGCCGACCCCCTCCAGCTCGCCGTGTACCGGCTCGCCTGGGCGGAAGCCACCGGCACCCCCCTCGACCGGGTCGGCGCCGCCTTCCTCCACGTCCGCAGCGGCCGCGTGATACGCCCCCGCGACCTGCCCGACCGGGCCCGCCTTGAGCGGATCCTCCAAGGCAAATCGGGCACCGACGATGCCCCCCGGGCGGACGGCTAGGCTCGTGGGCATGAGCGAGATCCAGGCGGACAGCGTCGTCCGCGCGTACATCGACACCCACCGCACGGCCTTCCTCGGCGACCTCGCCGAGTGGCTGCGGATCCCTTCCGTCTCGGCCCAGCCCGAGCACGCGGACGACGTACGCCGCAGCGCCGACTGGCTCGCCGCCAAGCTCGCCGAAACCGGCTTCCCGGTCACCGAGGTCTGGCCGACCGACGGCGCCCCCGCCGTCTTCGCGCACTGGCCGAGCGAGGACCCGGACGCGCCCACCGTCCTCGTCTACGGACACCACGACGTCCAGCCCGCCGCCCTCGCCGACGGCTGGCACACCGAGCCCTTCGAGCCCGTCGTCAAGGACGGCCGGATGTACGGGCGCGGCGCGGCCGACGACAAGGGCCAGGTGTTCTTCCACACCCTCGGCGTCCGCGCGCACCTCGCCGCGACCGGCGCCGCCCCCGCCGTCCACCTCAAGCTCCTCATCGAGGGCGAGGAGGAGTCCGGCTCCCCGCACTTCCGGGACCTCGTCGAGGCCCGCGCCCAGCGCCTCGCCGCCGACGTCGTGATCGTCTCCGACACCGGCATGTGGTCCGAGACGACCCCCACCGTGTGCACCGGCATGCGCGGCGTCGCCGACTGCGAGATCGACTTCCACGGTCCCGACCAGGACATCCACTCCGGTGCCTTCGGCGGGGCCGTGCCCAATCCGGCCACCGTCGCCGCCCGCCTCGTCGCGGCCCTGCACGACGCGGACGAGCGGGTCACGGTCCCCGGCTTCTACGACCACGTCACCGAGCTGACCGACGCCGAACGCCGGCTGATCTCCGAGCTGCCCTTCGACGAGGCCGAGTGGCTCCGCACCGCCAAGTCGCACGCCGCCGCGGGCGAGGCCGACTACTCCACCCTGGAGCGCGTCTGGGCCCGCCCGACCGCCGAGGTCAACGGCATCGGCGGCGGCTACCAGGGCCCCGGCGGCAAGACGATCGTGCCCGCCTCCGCCCACCTGAAGCTGTCGTTCCGCCTGGTGTCGGGGCAGGACCCGTACGAGATCGAGGCGGCCGTCAAGGACTGGGTCGCCGCGCAGGTCCCCGACGGGATCCGGCACTCCATCACCTTCGGCGCACCCACCCGGCCGTGCCTGACCCCGCTGGACCACCCGGCGCTGCGGTCCGTCGTGCGGGCCATGGAACGCGCCTTCGGGCAGCAGGTCCGCTTCACCCGCGAGGGCGGCTCGGGGCCGGCGGCCGACCTCCAGGACGTCCTGGACGCGCCCGTCCTCTTCCTCGGGATCTCCGTACCCTCCGACGGCTGGCACTCGCCGAACGAGAAGGTCGAACTCGACCTGCTCCTCAAGGGCGTGGAGACCACCGCCTACCTGTGGGGCGACCTGGCCGAACACTGGAAGACCGGCTGAGCCCGCCCGCACACCCACCCATCGCCGCGCCTGCCTTGTCCCACCACCGGGGGAGTTGGAAGTACCTGTGAGCACCCGTACCGAGCGTCCGATCACGCTGGCCGCGCCGAGCGGAATCGACCGCGCCGCCCACCACCGCCTCGACGAGGCGTGGCTGGCCGCCGCCTGGAGCCACCCGACGACCCGCGTGTTCGTCGTCTCCGGCGGCCAGGTCCTCATCGACGACACCCCCGACGGCGGCACCGGCATCGTGATGACCCCGGCCTTCGAGGCCCCGGTCACCGAGACCCACCGCTACTTCCTGGGCACCGACGAGGACGGCGTACGGTACTTCGCGCTCCAGAAGGACTCCCTGCCGGGCCGCATGGACCAGTCGGCCCGCCCGGCCGGACTGCGCGAGGCCGGGCTCCTGCTGAACCCGCGCGACGCCGGGCTGATGGTGCACGCCGTGGCGCTGGAGAACTGGCAGCGGATGCACCGCTTCTGCTCCCGCTGCGGCGAGCGCACCGTGGTCGCGGCCGCCGGGCACATCCGCCGCTGCCCTGGCTGCGGCGCCGAGCACTACCCGCGCACCGACCCCGCGGTGATCATGCTGGTCACCGACGACCAGGACCGTGCGCTGCTGGGCCGCCAGGTGCACTGGCCGGAGGGCCGCTTCTCGACGCTCGCCGGGTTCGTCGAGCCGGGCGAGTCGATCGAGCAGTCGGTGATCCGCGAGGTGTGGGAGGAGGCGGGCGTCAAGGTCGGCGAGGTCGAGTACGTCGCGAGCCAGCCCTGGCCGTTCCCGTACAGCCTGATGCTGGGCTTCACCGCACGGGCCGTCACCTCGGAGATCACCGTCGACGGCGAGGAGATCGAGGAGGCCCGCTGGTTCTCGCGCGAGGACCTGGCCGAGGCGATCGAGCGGGGCGAGGTCACGCCCCCCGCCGGCGGCATCTCCATCGCGGCCCGGCTGGTCGAGCTCTGGTACGGGAAGCCGCTGCCGCGCCCGACGGCGTAACGTTCGTCACAGTCACAGTCACAGTCACAGTCACCGTCGCACTCACGGTCGCAGTCACCGGTACAGCAGAAGGCCCCCGCCGACGGGCGGGGGCCTTTCCGAGACCGCGACGGACCGCGGATCAGACGGCGAGGGCCTGCTTGACCTGGGCCAGGCTCGGGTTCGTCATGACGGACTCGTTGCCGCCGGCCGACTTCACGAGCACGGTCGGAACCGTCTGGTTGCCGCCGTTGGCCTTCTCCACGAACGCCGCGGACGCGGGGTCGAGCTCGATGTTGATCTCGTTGTACGCGATGCCTTCCCGGTCCAGCTGCTTCTTCAGCCGGTTGCAGTAGCCGCACCAGGTCGTGCTGTACATCGTGACGGTGCCCGTGTCCTGCATGCTGCGCTCTCCTTCGTGGGGGCCTCGGTGGTCCGAGTACTCGAACGCACGGGACCGCCGTGCCATTCCCGGCCCCCGCACCCGGCCCCGCACCCGGCCCCCCGCCCTCCGTACCGGTACGACGGATCCGCGGGGCCTGTGGACGGATTTCCCGCCCGCCCCACCGGACCTGGCAGCATGGCGGGGTGACAGCAGCAACGCACTCCTCAGCCTTCCCGGACGGCCCGGGCACCGGCGCGGCCGATGCCGACGCCGTGCTCCTGGGTCTCGACCCGGAGCAGCGCGAGGTCGCCACGACCCTGCGCGGACCGGTGTGCGTGCTGGCGGGCGCGGGCACCGGCAAGACCCGTGCCATCACCCACCGCATCGCCTACGGCGTCCGGTCCGGCCAGCTCATGCCGGCCAGCGTGCTGGCCGTCACCTTCACCAACCGCGCCGCCGGCGAGATGCGCGGACGCCTGCGCACCCTCGGCGCGGACGGCGTCCAGGCCCGCACCTTCCACTCCGCCGCCCTGCGCCAGCTCCAGTACTTCTGGCCCCGGGCGGTCGGCGGCGAGGTGCCCCGGCTGCTGGAACGCAAGATCCAGTTCGTGGCGGAGGCCGGAGCGCGCTGCCGCATCCGCCTCGACCGGAGCGAGCTGCGGGACGTCACCGGCGAGATCGAGTGGGCCAAGGTCACCCAGACCGTGCCCGCCGACTACCCGGCCGCCGCCCTCAAGGCGGGCCGCGAGGCCCCCAGGGACATGGCCGAGATCGCCCAGATCTACGGGACGTACGAGCAGCTCAAGCGCGACCGCGGCATGATCGACTTCGAGGACGTGCTGCTGCTGACCGTCGGCATCCTCCAGGACCGCCACGACATCGCCGAGCAGATCCGCAGCCAGTACCAGCACTTCGTGGTGGACGAGTACCAGGACGTCAGCCCCCTCCAGCAGCGCCTCCTCGAACTGTGGCTCGGCGACCGCGACAGCCTCTGCGTCGTCGGCGACGCCAGCCAGACGATCTACTCCTTCACCGGCGCCACCCCCGACCACCTGCTGAACTTCCGCACCCGGTACCCGCAGGCCACCGTGGTGAAGCTGATCCGCGACTACCGCTCCACCCCCCAGGTCGTCCACCTCGCCAACGGGCTGCTGAACCAGGCCAAGGGCCGGGCCGCCGAGCACCGGCTGGAGCTCGTCTCCCAGCGCGAGCCCGGCCCCGACCCGGTCTACGCCGAGTACCCGGACGAACCCGCCGAGGCCGAGGGCGTCGCCCGCCGCATCCGCGACCTGATCGCGGCCGGAGTCCCCGCCGGCGAGATCGCCGTGCTCTACCGCATCAACGCCCAGTCCGAGGTCTACGAACAGGCCCTCGCCGACGCCGGGGTCCCCTACCAGCTGCGCGGCGCCGAGCGCTTCTTCGAGCGCAGCGAGGTCCAGAAGGCCGTCCTCGCCCTGCGCGGCGCCGCCCGCTCCGGCGGCAGCAGCGACCCGCTGCTGGAGGACGTCGTCGAGCTGGGCTCCCAGGTCCGCGCCGTACTGAGCTCCACCGGCTGGACCAGCGAGCCGCCGGCCGGCTCCGGCGCCGTGCGCGACCAGTGGGAATCCCTGGCCGCGCTGGTCCGCCTCGCCGAGGACTTCGCCCGGAGCAGGCCGGGCGCCACCCTGGCCGACCTCACGCGCGAGCTCGACGAGCGGAAGGCCGCGCAGCACGCCCCGACGGTCCAGGGCGTCACCCTCGCCTCGCTGCACGCCGCGAAGGGCCTGGAATGGGACGCCGTGTTCCTCGCCGGCCTCACCGACGGCATGATGCCCATCACCTACGCGAAGACCGACGAGCAGGTCGAGGAGGAGCGCCGGCTCCTCTACGTCGGCGTGACCCGCGCCCGGCACCACCTGACGCTCTCCTGGGCCCTCTCCCGGACTCCCGGCGGCCGGGCCTCCCGACGCCCCAGCCGCTTCCTGAACGGCCTGCGGCCGGGCTCGGCGGCCCCGGGAACCGGCCCCGGCACCGGAGCCGACCGTGGCGTCCGCAAGCGCGGCCGCCGCGGCCCCGCGCTGTGCCGGGTCTGCGGCAAGACCCTGACCGAGGCCGGGGAGATCAAACTGATGCGCTGCGAAGACTGCCCGTCCGACATGGACGAAGGACTCTACGAGCGGCTGCGCGACTGGCGGGCCGGCCAGTCGAAGGCCCAGGGACTGCCCGCGTACTGCGTCTTCACGGACAAGACGCTGATGGCCATCGCGGAGGCCGCGCCCTCCGAGGCGGGCGAGCTCTCGATGATCTCCGGCGTCGGTGGCCGCAAGCTCGACCGGTACGGAGCGGATGTCCTGGCCATCTGTGCAGGCCAGGAGCCTGCGGGCGAGGATCCTGACGACGCGTAGAAACTCGTCGGAAAAATAGTTTGCACATGCCCAGCGAATCCCCATAGGTTCTTAGCAACGGAAACGGTGGCTTCTCCGAAGCCCTGGATCCGTGCTGTACTTATCCGAATACGCATGGGACTGGCCTTCGGGCCGGGTCCCCGAGACGCCGAGAGGAGGCGAGACCAGTGACCAGCTTCATGACCTTCACCAAAATGACCGATCGCTCGGTCGACGCTTCCTGCCTGCTCGGTTCCGTCTCGATCCTGGGCACCGGTCTGTCCGCGATTTCCGCCGGCAGCCCCGCCCTGCTCGCGACCCTTCCGGTCAGCGAGCGCAATGAGCGACCGACCAAGGCACTGGTGGCAGTAGCGGAAGCCCAGGCGCATGGCGCCTATGGCTTCGCGGCCGCAGCCGGTGCCGGAGCTCGGACGAAGCAGACGACGAAGCAGCAGCACCTGATGTGGGCCTTCCGCGGGCTCGAACCCTGGAGTGATCCAGTCTGATCGCAAGATCAGGCCGGCGCCTTCAGGGCCGCGGAACCCCACCAGGGATCCGCGGCCCTTCTGTTTGTCCCCGAACGGGGATGACGGAGCGAAGGGGCCTCGGGACTGGCAGAACCAGCCGCACCCGGCCAACCGGCCGGAACGACTAGACGAACAAGACGAGGAAGAAAACACCGTGCAACTCGAAGCGCACGCCCCGTCCGCACCGCAGACCCAAACGATCTCCCCGCCCGCAGTCCCGGAGGACTCCACCTTGACCCCCCTCACCGCGCTCACCGCGCTCGACGACGCCATCGAGAACCTCGGCGTCCCGGTTCCCTGCCGCACCTTCGACCCCGAGGTCTTCTTCGCCGAGTCCCCGGCCGACGTCGAGTACGCCAAGTCGCTCTGCGGCACCTGCCCCCTCGTCGAGGCCTGCCTCGCCGGGGCCAAGGAGCGCCGCGAGCCCTGGGGCGTCTGGGGTGGCGAGCTCTTCGTCCAGGGCGTCGTCGTCGCCCGGAAGCGGCCGCGTGGCCGTCCGCGCAAGAACCCGGTTGCAGCGGCATGACCGCCATCGGAACCATCGACCGCCCTCTGACGCACGACCCCCTGAAGCAGGCCCTCATGTCCCCCATCACCACCACGAGCGAGCAGCCGCACGGCTCCGCCACCGCAGACTTCATCACCGCCGGCGCGATCACCTCGCGTCAGAACAGGACCCGCGAAATGCAACTCATCCCAGAAGCCCTGGCCCGTGCCCATATGGACGACCGCATGCGTGAGGCGGACGCCGAGCGTCAAGCCCTGCGCCTGGTCGCCGCCCGGCGCATGCAGCGTCGAGCCGAGCGCGTGTCCCTGCGCGCCCGGCGCGCGCTGGCCATGGCCGTCATGCACTAAGAGCTGACGCAGCCGAACGAACAAGAACCACCGGGGGGACCGGTCCGAAGGGAGCGGTCCCCCCGGTGCGTTGCGCGTGCCGGCCGGGGCCCGCGGGGATATCGTCTGGAGGTGGACCAGCCGACTCCCCACCCCGCCCCGCGGGGGCCCGAGGCCCAGCCCGTCGCCTGCGCGCGCTGCGGCACCACCGCCCCCGACGGCGCCCCGCCCACCTGGACCTGCTCCGTGGAGAACGGGACCAGGCAGTACTTCTGCGTCGACTGCGCGCGGGCCAACCTCCGCGCCATCGAAGGCCGGCTCGACTCCTCCTGGTGGTGACCCCCGGGCCGCGCCCGGGGCCGGCTCCGCTCCCTACGCGGGCCCGTCCTCCGGCGCGAACCCCGGGAGCCAGGCGTCCAGTTCGTCCCGCAGCCGCACCGTCGCGCCCAGCTGGCACAGCACCCCGATGGTGCTCAGCGTCACCCGGTGGATCAGCAGGTACGACGGCGGCAGATTGATCTGGCGCCCCAACTGGTGCGCGGGGGAGCGGGGATCGGCGATCCGCGCCGCCTGGCCGCGCAGCCACGGCCGGGTGAAGGTGAACTCCTCGGCCTCGGCGGGCTCGATGATCGGCTTGAGGTAGTCGAGCACGGCCTCCGGGTCGAGGTCGATGGAATCCCGCACGAACCCCTCCGCCCGCAGGTGCCCGTAGACCCCCTCGGCATCACCGTCCAGCGTCATCCGCAGGGACCGGCCGATGGGCTTGGGCCAGCCGCCGGGCAGCCGGTCGACGGTGCCGAAGTCCAGTACGCCCAGCCGCGTCCGGCCGTCCGCCCCCGCTATCAGGCGGAAGTTGCCCGGGTGCGGATCGGCGTGCAGGAGCCCCGTCCGGGCCGGGCCCGAGAACAGGAACCGGGCCAACAGCTGCCCGGCGCGGTCGCGTTCCTCCTGGGTTCCGTCGGCGATCACCTCCGACAGCGGGGTGCCCTCGATCCACTCGGTCACCAGCACCTCGTCGCCCTGGTGCACGACGTCCGGCACGACCACGTCCGGGTCGTCGTCGAAGGCGTCCGCGTGCGTGCGCTGGGCCTCGGCCTCCAGCTCGTAGTCCAGTTCCTCCGCGACCCGGTCGCGCATCTCGGTGATCAGCGGCTTGATGTCCATGCCGGGGACCAGCGGCCCCAGCAGTCCGGCGAAGCGGCCCAGCTGCTTGAGGTCGGACAGCAGCGCCTCACCGGCCCCCGGGTACTGGACCTTGACCGCCACCTGCCGTCCGTCGTGCCACACCGCCCGGTGCACCTGCCCGATCGAGGCGGCCGCGGCCGGCTTGTCCTCGAACTCCTCGAACAGCTCGCGCCAGTCCTCGCCCAGACGCTCCGCCAGCACCTCGTGGACCCGGGCCGCCGGCAGCGGCGGGGCCGCCTCCTGAAGCTTGGTCAACGCCGCCCGGTAGGGCCCGGCGATCTCCTCGGGCAGGGCCGACTCGAACACCGAAAGGGCCTGCCCGAACTTCATCGCGCCCCCCTTCAGTTCACCGAGCGTGCGGAACAACTGCTCGGCGGTGCGCTGCTGGAGCTCACGGGCGACGATCTCGGCCGACTTGCCGCCGATCCGCTTGCCCAGCCCCCAGGTGGCCCGGCCCGCGAACCCGAGTGGCAGCGCGGCCAGCTTGACGGTACGGGTGACCGCCTTCCGGGGAAGATCAGACATGCGCCCCTCCAGTTCCCAGACAGCTGCGCCGCAAGCGGCGGTTCAAGGCGATCCACGGTTCCGACGCATCCTGTCATGGCCGACTCCGGCGGTCCGCGCCCGATCCTGCCCCGGCGTCCTGCAGCGCCGCTCGACCGTCGCCGTCGCCGTCGCCGTCGCCCGCACCGCCGCCCAGGCCCGGTGGCCGGGGCGGAGCCGGCTCGCGTGCCGTCGCCGCCCCGCAAGGGCAGTCCGGATGAGGCCACACCGCCGAGCGGTCCCAGGACAGACCCGGCAGCGCGGCCTCCCAGCGGGCGCCCGCCGAAGCGGGCACCTCCCCGTCGAGGAAGGACAGGGCGTGGGCCGCCGCCAGGCCGGCCACCGCCGTCGAGAGGGCCAGATCGCAGGCGGCCGTCGCGCGGCGGCGGTGCGCCGAGCGCCACTGGACCAGCATCCGCGGCCAGGCCGGGTCCCGGTCGACCCGGTCGCGTTCCATGCACCCCGCGCAGGCCGTGGACCCCGGCAGCACCAGTGGCCCCACCAGACCGGTTGCCTCCAGTACTCCCGCGTAGAGGTGCGGGGTGCCGGTGGCCACCCAGTCGGCCGCCGTGTGCGGATCGGGCGCCCAGGACTGCAACCCGTCCCGGGGCGCGACCACCACCAGGGCGAGCCCCGGCTCCGGCCCCGCCGGCTCCCCGGCCCGGGGCCCCCGCCCCGGGGCCGCGTCCCGCACCAGCGCCCCCGCCGCCTCGGCCCTCAGCCGCCCGACACTCGCGGGACCCAGCCCGCCCGGAGCCACGTCGGCCGGCAGCACCCGGCCCCCGTCGAGCACCTCGACCCGCCCCACCCCCGCTCCCGCCAGGACGGCGGCGATGACCGCCCCCACCCGTCCGCTCCCGCGCACCTGGACCCGTATCGCCCTGCGCGCCGCGGCGCCCCGTAAGTCACCACCGGGCTCCCGGTGCACCAGCGACAGCGAGCCCAGGTCGGGCCCCAGCCGCTCCAGGGTCTCGGGCCGCCGCCGGACGGCCTGGGCCCGTGGCCCGCCCGCGGTGACGTCGTCGAGCAGCCCCGCCCCCGCGAGCCGCCGCACCAGCTCGTCCACCCGCCCCTCGGGCAGACCCATCCCGGCGCCCTCCGCCCGCAGCAGGTCCATGCTCCGCGTCCCGTCGATGCGGTCGATGAGCGAGCCGGTGGCCGTGTCCACCGGACCGAGCACCACCGCGTGGGCGGGAGTCACCCCGAACTGCACCGTCTGCAGATCGCGCCAGGCCCGTGCCAGCGCGGGTTTCACCTTCGGATACACGACAGCCCCCTTCGATGCGCGGATCCCGCCGGGGGGATCCGCCCGTCCCGATTCACCGCTTTCGATCACCATGCCCGCACGTCGCGCGACGTGCGGGAATTCGTCCACAGGCGAGGGGTATTAGGCATATGAGATGGAGAAAAGGGGTGTTTCTGGAATTCGCAACGAATCGATCATGTTCGAACCGCGGACGCGCGGGACTTCCGCCACGGCGACCGGGTACCTTCGAGGCGTGTCCGCCGATCCACCGCAGCGCGCCGTCGAAGTCCGCCGGAGCGCGCGCCGCCGCAGGACCGTATCCGCCTACCGCGAGGGTGACCGTACGGTCGTCCTGATCCCTGCCCGGATGTCCGAGGCGGAGGAGCGCCGCTGGGTGGGGGTGATGCTGGACAAGCTCGCCGCCCAGGAGAGCAAGAGGACCCTCGGCGACGCGGAACTCACCGAACGCGCCGCGCGTTTGTCCGAGCAGTACTTCAGCGCCCGTGCCCGCCCCCGCTCGGTGCGCTGGGTGACCAACCAGAACACCCGCTGGGGATCCTGCACCCCCGCCGAGGGCAGCATCCGGCTCTCGCACCGGCTCCAGGGCATGCCCGAGTACGTGGTCGACTACGTGCTGCTGCACGAGCTGGCCCACCTCCTCGTGCCCGGCCACGGCCCCCGCTTCTGGGAGCTGCTGGAGGCCTATCCGAAGACCGAACGGGCCCGCGGTTACCTCGAAGGAGTGGTCGCGGCGGAACGCCTGCCGAAGGTTCCGGCAGCCCGCGAGGAATGACCCCGCGCCACGCGAGCGCACGCCGCGGTACGCGTTTGTACCGGGTCGGTACCGACTTGGCCGGATGTCGGCCGGAGCCGTTAGCCTGAGCGGCACGCATGCAGCGGCAGGCATTCACAGTCGGAATGGGGGACGGTCGGACGTATGGCCAGGGAATTCCAACGCGGCCACAAGGCCAAGATCAGTGATCTGACGGCGGGTACCGATCTGTACGTGGGCGTCCAGATCTCCGGGCCCGGACTCACCTTCGACATCAGCTGCTTCGGCCTCGACGCGAACGAGCAGCTCTCGGACGACCGCTACTTCGTCTTCTTCAACCAGCCGAAGTCGCCGGAAGAGTCCATCCAGCAGCTCGGCGCGCAGGCCGGCGACACGGAATCCTTCCGGGTGACGCTCGACCGGATCCCGTCGTCCATCCACCGGCTCTCCTTCTCCGCCACCCTCGACGGCGCCGGGCAGATGTCGCAGATCGGCCCCGGCTACATCCGGATCGTCGCCGGCGGCGAGGAAGTCGTCCGCTACGCGTTCAACGGCTCCGAGTTCAGCACCGAGCGCGCGCTGATGATCGGCGACTTCTACCTCAAGGACGTGTGGCGCTTCGCCGCCGTCGGCCAGGGCTTCGACGGCGGCCTCGCCGCGTTGCTCCAGCACTTCGGCGGCGAGGTCGCCGAGGAGGAGCCGCAGCAGGCCGCCCAGCCGGCACCGCCGCAGGGCGCCGCGCCCGGGTTCGCCCCGCCGCCGCAGGGCGCCGCCCCGGCCCCGTCGTTCGGCGCGCCCGTCCAGCAGCAGCCGCCCGCCCCCGCGCCGTCCTTCGGCGCCCCGGCACAGGCGCCCGCCCCGCAGGCACCCGCCCCGCAGGCACCCGCCCCGCAGGCGCCCGCCCCGCAGCAGCCCCCGGCCCCCGTGCACACCGCCCCGACCATGGTCGCCCCGCTGGCCCCGGCCGCGCCCTACGGCCAGCCGCCGCACCCCCCGCAGCAGCCCGGCCCGCCCTCGTACGGCCAGCCGCCGCAGCCCTCGTACGGCGGCCAGGTGCCGCCCCCGGCCCCCGCGCCCTACGGCCAGCAGCCGCCGCAGCCCGCGTACGGCCAGATCCCGGGCCAGCAGCCGCCCCCGTACGGGCAGCAGCCCGGCTACGGCCAGCAGGCTCCCTACGGCCAGGCCCCCCAGGCCGCCGGTCCCGGAGCCGGTCTCGCGGCCGCGCTCCAGCCGTACAAGGAGGCGCCCACGGGCGCCCGCTGGACCCCGCAGAACCAGCAGCTCATGCGGGTCGACCTGTCGATGGGCGGCCAGGCCGTCCTCGCCCGCCAGGGCAGCATGGTCCTCTACCAGGGCAAGGTCGACTTCAGCTACAAGGGAGCCGGTTTCGCGGGCCGCATCGTCGGCAACGCCACCGGCCAGGAGATGCAGCTGATGCGCTGCACCGGCCGCGGCCAGGTCTTCCTCGCCGAGAACGGCGCCCACCTGCACGCCATCGAGCTCCAGGGCGACGGGATCTGCGTCTCCGCCGAGAACGTCCTCGCCTTCGACGAGTCGCTCCAGCACGAGGTCCGCCGCATCGAGGGTCACGGCATTCCGGGCGGGGCCCTGTTCACCATGCTCTTCCAGGGCTCGGGAACGGTGATCGTCAAGACGCAGGGCGTCCCCGTCGTCCTGCCCGTCACCCCGACCACGTTCGCGGACAGCAACGCCATCGTCGCCTGGTCGGCCGCCTCCCAGGTGATCATTTCCAGCCAGGTCCGGCTGCGCCGCAACGCCTACCCCGGCCACAGCGGGGAGACCGTGAACCTCCAGTTCCGCGGCGCTCCCGGCAACTTCATCGTCGTCCAGCCGTACGAGGTCTGAGGGAGCCCGTCATGAACGCAACGAACCAGCAGCTCGCGGGCTACGCCCCCACCCCCGTCACGGCCCGCATGGAGAACCACGGCCGGGCCATGCTCAAGGTCGCCATGCAGAGCGGCCAGGACCTCTTCGCCCGCACCGGCTCGATGGTCGCCTACGAGGGCTTCGTCCAGTACGAGCCCAACCCGCCCGCCGTGCGCCAGATGGCCTCCCAGTGGCTGACCGGCGAGGGCGCCCCGCTCATGAAGGCCACCGGCGACGGCCTGCTCTACCTCGCCGACTACGGCGCCGACGTCGTCTGCATCAACCTCAACAACGACGCCCTGTCCGTCAACGGGACCAACCTCCTCGCCTTCGACGCCCACCTCCAGTGGGGCGTCGAGCGGGTCAAGGGCATGGCGAAGTTCGCCGGCCAGGGCCTGTTCAACGTCCAGATCGCCGGCACGGGATGGGTCGCGATCACCTCCCGCGGCACCCCGATCGTGGTCGACTGCGGCCGCGGCGAGGACGAGACGTACGTCGACCCGGACGCGCTCGTCGCCTGGTCCCCGAACCTCAAGGTCAAGGGGAAGCGCAGCTTCAAGGCCTCGTCGATGATCGGCCGGGGCAGCGGGGAGGCCTACCAGATGGCCTTCTCCGGCACGGGCATCGTCGTCGTACAGCCCAGCGAGGACAGCACCGACCGGCTCCGGGCCCGGGGCTGAGGGGGAGCGGACACATCATGCAGAGCGCACTTTTCGGCTACGCGGAAGCGCAGTCCCAGGACCGGTACACCGTCCAGAACCCCCAGCTCCTGCGGGTCTCCCTGAGCGGCACCGACGACGTTCTCGCCCGCAAGGGGGCGATGGTCGCCTACCAGGGCATCATCGACTTCGACGGGGAGTACCAGAGCAGCGGCCAGCGCACCGCCCGCGCCCGCACCGGCGAGGGCCTGGACCTCATGCGCTGCTCCGGGCAGGGCACCGTCTACCTGGCCAACCTCGCCCAGTACGTCCACGTCGTGGACGTGGACCAGGACGGCCTCACCGTCGACAGCAGCTACGTGCTGGCCCTGGACTCCACCCTGCACACCGAGGCCATCGCGGTGGACAGCCAGTACGGCATCTCCGGCTCGGGCAAGTACCAGCTCAACATCAGCGGCCGCGGCAAGGTCGCCCTGATGACCTCCGGGCAGCCCCTGATGATGCAGGTCACCCCGGACAAGTACGTCAACGCCGACGCCGACGCGATCGTCGCCTGGTCCACCTCGCTGCGCGTGCAGATGCAGGCCCAGACCCACTCCACCGGGGTCTGGCGGCGCCGCGGCAACACCGGCGAGGGCTGGGAGCTCAGCTTCCTCGGCACCGGCTTCGCGCTGGTGCAGCCCAGCGAGGTCCTGCCGCCGCAGAACGCCCAGATCGGACAGGGCGCCGCCGCGCAGTTCGGGATGGGCCAGCACGGAGCCCACTCCCAGAACCAGAACAACGCCTGGAACTGACGGACGGCACCGCGAACGCGCCGGAGGGGCGGGCCCGCACGGGCCCGCCCCTCCGGCACGTCACGCATCACGCGTCACGGCACGTCGCCTCAGGCGCCGAGCCGCTCCCGCGTCGCCTCCACCAGCCGCACGACCGAGGTGTCGGCCACCGCCGCCACCTCCTCGTACGGGAACCAGCGCAGGTCGAGCGACTCCTCGCTGATCTCCGCGACCGCGTCGGCCGGAGCCAGCGCCGCGTACTGCACGTCCAGGTGCCAGTTGCACGGCGCCGGGATCGGATGCCGGTCCAGCCGCAGCGGCCCGCCCGGCAGCAGGGTCAGCCCGGAGGCGATCCCCGACTCCTCGACGGCCTCGCGCAGCGCCGCGTCGGCCAGCGTGGCGTCACCGGGCTCGCAGTGGCCGCCCATCTGCAGCCACAGGCCGAGCTTCTTGTGCAGGGTCAGCAGCACCCGGCCGCGCACCGGGTCGACGACCAGGGCGCTGCCCGTGACGTGCCCGGCCGTGCAGGGCTTGTAGACCCCGTCCGGATGGGCCGCCAGGTGCTCCAGGTACAGCTCGCGCAGTTCCGGCTGGCCCTCGTACCGCTTCAGTACCAGGACCGCGTCTTCGTGCAGGCTCACTTCTTCTCTTCACCCTCGTCGTCGCGACGGTCACGCTTCTCGGCCGCCTCGCCGAGCATCTTGTCGATCTCGGAGAAGTCGAGCTGCTCGCGGTGCACGAACCCGTCCGGGTCGTCCAGGTCGGAGGCCGTCGGCAGCATGTCCGGGTGCTCCCACAGCCCGTCGCGGCCGTCCACGCCCCGCGCGTCGGTGAGCGAGGCCCACAGCCGGGAGGCGTCCCGCAGCCGGCGCGGACGCAGCTCCAGGCCGATCAGCGTCGCGAAGGTCTGCTCCGCCGGACCGCCCGAGGCACGGCGCCGGCGCATCGTCTCGCGCATGGCGTCCGCCGAGGTCAGCCGGGGCTTGGCCGCCTCGTGCACGACCGCGTCCACCCAGCCCTCGACCAGCGCGAGAGCCGTCTCCAGGCGGGCCAGGGCGGCCTTCTGCTCCGGAGTGTCCTCCGGCTGGAACATGCCGCCCTGCAACGCCTCCTGGAGCTGCTCCGGGTTCGACGGGTCGAGCTGGCCGACCACGTCCTCCAGCTTCGAGGTGTCGACCTTGATGCCCCGCGCGTAGCCCTCCACGGCCCCGAACAGGTGCGAGCGCAGCCACGGAACGTGCGCGAACAGCCGGGCGTGCGCCGCCTCGCGCAGCGCCAGGTACAGCCGTACCTCGTCCGAGGGGACGCCCAGGTCCTTGCCGAAGCCCTCGATGTTCAGCGGCAGCAGCGCCGCCCGCCCGGCCGGGCCCAGGGGCAGCCCGATGTCGGTCGAGCCGACGACCTCGCCCGCGAGCACGCCCACGGCCTGGCCGATCTGCTGGCCGAACATGGCCCCGCCCATGGAGCGCATCATGCCGAGCAGCGGGCCCGCCATGGCCTGCATCTCCTCGGGCAGCACCCCGCCCATCGCCGCGCCGACGCGCTCGGCGACCGGGTCCACCAGCTCCTTCCACACCGGGAGGGTCGCCTCGACCCACTCGGCGCGGCTCCACGCGACGGCCGCGTTGGCCCCCGACGGCAGGGAGGTGACGCCGTCCAGCCACAGGTCGGCCAGGCGCACGGCCTCCTCGACGGCGGCCTTCTCCGCGAGGCCGACGCTCGTGTCCTTCACGCCGTCCGCCGTGCCCTGCGCGACGGTCTGGCGGGCGATGTCCTTGGCCATGTCCCAGTTCACGGGACCGCCCTCGTAGCTCAGCATCTGGCCGAGCTGCTGGAAGGCCGCACCGAGGTCATTGGGGTTCATCGAACCGAACATCGCGGCGAACGGATTGTCCGCGCCGCCCGGAAGACCGGCGGGGTCGAACCCGAACGGATTCGCGGGGCCGCCCTGGCCGCCCTTCTTGCCCTCGTCGCCGTTCTCCGGCTCCTCCGGCGGAAGGCCGAATCCGAATGGGGTGTCGCTCACGGGTTTCCTCGGCTCGTAGGGCCGCCGGCGGGAGCCGACGGCGATGGTCCGGCAACACCACCCAGCCTAGACACCTGACCCGCTTCCGGGCTCGGTGCTCCGCCGACTCCTGGGCTGCGGCAGGATGGACATCACCTGGTGGGTACGCGTCACGGCGCGTCCCTACTGAAGACAACCGCTGGAGACGCCCGGTGAGTTCCCCAGATCCGCATGCTCGCGCGCCGCACGACGCCGAAAACCGCCCTGAACCAGGCGACAGCGCCCCCGGCGTTCGCCAGCCGCGAAACCAGGCCGAGCCCCGGCGCCGCAGCCCCGTGATCGCGGTGACCGGTGCCGCGTCCGGAGTGGGCGCGGCCCTGGTGGCCCGCCTCGTCGCATCCGACGAGGTCAAGCAGGTCGTCGCCATCGACGAGCGGCGCGGGGACTGCGCCGAGGCGCACTGGCACCTCCTCGACGTGCGCGATCCCGCGATCGCCGAGAAACTGCGCGGCGCGGACGTGGTCGTCCACCTCGCGCTCGACCTCGACCTGGAGACCGACCCGGCGACCCGTACCGCGTACAACGTGCGCGGGACCCAGACCGTCCTGACCGCCGCCGCGGCGGCCGGCGTCCACCGGGTCGTGCTCTGCACCTCGGCGATGGTCTACGGAGCGCTCCCCGACAACGACATCCCGCTCTCGGAGGACTCCGAGCTGCGGGCCACCGCCGAGGCCACCGGGGTCGGCGACCTGCTGGAGATCGAGCGCCTGGGCCGCAGGGCCCCCCGCGCGCACCCCGGCCTCAACGTGACGGTCGTCCGCCCGGCGGTCCTCGTCGGCGGCACCGACACCGCCCTGACCAGGTACTTCGAGTCCCCGCGCCTGCTCGTCGTCGCCGGATCCCGGCCCACCTGGCAGTTCTGCCACGTCGAGGACCTGGTCAGCGCCCTGGAGTACGCGGCGCTGGAGAAGGCCGAGGGCGAGCTGGCCGTCGGCTGCGAGGGATGGCTGGAACAGGAGGAGGTCGAGGAGCTGAGCGGCATCCGCCGCATGGAGCTCCCCTCGGCCGTCGCCCTGGGCGCCGCGGCCCGGCTCCACCGGATCGGCCTGACCCCCTCACCGGCCGGGGACCTCGCGTACACGATGCACCCGTGGGTCGTCAGCGTCAGCGGACTGCACGCGGCGGGCTGGCGGCCGCGCTGGACCAACGAGGAGGTGCTGGCCGAGCTGCTCCAGGAGGTGGCGGGCCGGCACACCGTCGCCGGCCGGCGTCTGGGCCGCAAGGACGCCGCCACGGCCGCCGGAGCCGCCGGAGCGACGGTCGCCCTGCTCGGAGCGGCCGCCGCCGTCCGCCGCGCCCGCAAGCGCCGCGGCATCTGACCCCGCGCCCGCCCGCCCGCCTGCCTTCCCGCCCGCCCGCCGCGCCCGGAACCGTCCGCGCCGGGCCGTGCGGGGCCCGGTTCCTGTAGGAGACTCCCAACCCCGCGGGCCCGGACCGGGCGAATCGGCTATTCCGCCACGTCAGCGGCTAGGGCACGATGGAAGACATGGCACCGCACTTCGACCACCCCGGCGAGCAGGCCGCTCCGGACCCGATCCGGCTGCTCGCGATCCGTGAGACCCCGCTGTCGATCGACGAGGTATTCCAGGCCGTCGGCGACGACTCGACGGGCGGCACGACCCTGTTCGTCGGCACGGTGCGCGACCACGACGGCGGGGCCGACGTCGACTCGCTCGGCTACTCCTCGCACCCGACGGCCGAGGCCGAGATGCGCCGCGTCGCCGAGCGCGTCGTGGCGAAGTTCCCGGTCCGCGCCCTCGCGGCCGTCCACCGCATCGGTGACCTGGCCGTGGGCGACCTGGCCGTGGTCGTCGCCGTCTCCTGCCCTCACCGCGGCGAGGCCTTCGAGGCCTGCCGGATGCTCATCGACGACCTCAAGCACGAGGTCCCCATCTGGAAGCACCAGACCTTCAGCGACGGCACCGAGGAATGGGTCGGCGCCTGCTGAATCCGGGGCCGGCGGCCGCTCAACCCCCCGGGCGCGGGGTTGCCCCCGCAAGGGGGTAGCCTCACACCCGTTCGGCCGCGCAACACGCCCTCGATTTGCGTAACCCCTTTCCGGGCACGAGCGTTGAAGCCACCAACGACACGTACTTTCGGGGCAGGGAGGCACGTCCATGGCATCACTGGCGTGGTTGCTGATTCCGCTGTTCGCCGCGATCGGAGCGGCGATATGGGGCAGCTGGGCGGCCCGCGACCGCACACAGGGCGACATATCCGAACTCGCCGGCTACGCGAGGTTCCGTGAGGCCATGGGCAAGGCCGATCAGGCCCGGACGAAGGAAAAGGCGCACTCCGGTTCCGACGCCGTCTGAGCGTCCCGGGGGTCCCGCTGAGAATCCTCTGAGAGTTCCGCGCACGGCCCCCGTACGGACCGGCCCCAGGGGCCGCCCGCCGAGGCCGTCCCGTACTGTCGATTCATGCCACGCCGCACCGCGACGATGCTCGCCTCCACCCTCATGCTGTTCGCGCTGCTCTGCGTCGGGGTGTTCATCAAGGTCCCGTACTCCGAGATGAGCCCGGGCCCGACGGTGAACACGCTCGGCGACTCGCGCGGCGAGCCGGTCCTGAGTATCTCGGGGCACAAGACGTACCCGACCAGTGGCCACCTCAACATGACCACCGTCCGCGTCACCGGCGCCGACTACGACATGAACCTGCTGGAAGCGGTGTACGGCTGGATGGCGGGCGACAACATCGTCGTCCCGCACGAGAACCTCTACCCGAACGGCAAGACGGACAAGGAATCCACGCAGGAGAACGCCGAGGAGTTCAGCCAGTCGCAGGAGAGCGCCAAGGTCGCCGCGCTCAAGCAGCTGGGCATCCCGGTCACCGCCCGCGTGATCGTCTCCTCCGTCGTCAAGGCCAGCCCCTCGGAGGGCAGGCTGCACGCGGGAGACGTGATCAGGTCCGTCGACGGCGCCGCGGTCACCGACCCCGCCGACGTGGCCAAGCTCGTGACGAAGCACAAGCCCGGCGAGCCGGTCGAGTTCACCATCGTGCCCGCCGCGGAGGCGGCCGAGGCGGAGCGCGCGGGCCGCGAGCCCACCACCACGGCCAAGGTCACCATCACCGCGGGCAAGGCGGAGGGCGACGGGCACGCCATCGTCGGCATCCGGGCCGGGACCGACCACACCTTCCCGTTCCCGATCGACATCAAGCTCGCCGACGTCGGCGGCCCCAGCGCGGGCCTGATGTTCGCCCTCGGCATCGTCGACAAGCTGACCGCGGAGGACCTGACCGGCGGAAAGTTCATCGCGGGCACCGGCACCATCGACGACACCGGCAGGGTCGGACCGATCGGCGGCATCCAGATGAAGACCATCGGAGCCCGTCAGGCCGGGGCCGAGTACTTCCTGACCCCGGCCGAGAACTGCGCCTCCGCCGCCTCGCACGTGCCCGACGGGCTGACCCTGGTCAAGGTCTCCACCATCGACGACGCCACGAAGGCACTGGAGAAGATCTCCAAGGGCGACACCGCGGGCCTCCCGCGGTGCACCACCCGCTGACCGGCAGGATCCGGAAGAGCCGGCCTAGTCGAGGAAGGTCGCGGCCAGCGCCTCGGCCAGGCCCGGCACCAGGCTCGCGCCGGTCAGCACCTCGCTGGAGGAGTCCTTCTCCCGCAGCCGCACGGCCGACTCCCGCGAACCGTCGCGCAGGACGCCCACGGTCAGCCGGACCTCCTGCCGGTCGGGATGCCCGGCGACCCACTTGGCCAGCTGCTTGTCGCCGAGCCCCTCCGGTACGGAGGCCTCGGCGGACGGCGGCAGCATCAGCCGCTCCACCGTCAGCGCGCACCCGACGATCGCGGCCGGCCAGGCGATGGTCCCCAGGAACTTGTCCAGCGGGGTCCCGGCCGGCACCGAATCCTGCTCGATGGGCGTGAGCTGGCTCTTGCCGGTGTCGTCCTGGTCGAGGCCGAGCTGGCGTGCGAGCCCCGGCTCCTGCTTGCGCAGCCGGGCCGTGTCGACCAGGGCGAACAGCCGGGCCGGCTTGTCCCAGCCGAGGGTGGCGGCGTACTCGTCGATCTCCAGGACGGCACGGGTCAGCGGGCTGGCGGCCATCGGGGTGCCGGGGGAAGGCGAAAGGTTGGACATGGACAACATCCTGCCTCCTTTCTCCCCGATACCGGGAACTGACTAAAGCCTCAGTAAGTTGCATGAGTGGGCCCTACCATCGGGGGCCCAGCTCCGGATTCTTCTCAGTACCCGGAATCAGTACCCAGACTCAGCGACTTTCGAGGTGCGCACCTTGGCTTTCCAGATGCCGGACCGCGGCGGAGGCCCCTCCGGGCCACGGATGAGAGTCGGCCGCCCCTCCAGGCGCGCCCGGACTCTTCTGACGACCCTGGGCGTCCTGGCCGTCCTGGCCATGGCGTTCATCATGTTCGCCGGTTTCTGGACGGACTGGCTCTGGTTCCGCTCCGTCAAGTACTCCACGGTCTTCACGACCACCCTGTGGACCAAGATCGGCCTCTTCGCCGTCTTCGGCCTGCTGATGGCGGGTGCCGTCGGGCTGAACATCTGGCTGGCGCACCGGCTGCGGCCGCCGCTCAGCGCGATGTCGCTGGAACAGCAGAGCCTCGACCGCTACCGGATGAGCATCGCCCCGTACAAGAAGTGGCTGCTCCTGGGCATCGCCGCGATCGTCGGGCTGATCGCGGGCGCTTCGGCGGCCGGCCAGTGGAAGACCTGGCTGATGTACGTCAACGGCGTGCCCTTCGGCCGTAAGGACCCCCAGTTCAACCTGGACGTGTCCTTCTACACCTTCGACCTGCCCTGGTACCGCTTCCTGCTCGGCTTCGGCTTCGCCGCGGTCGTGCTGTCGGTGATCGCCGCCGTCGTCGTGCACTACCTGTACGGCGGTCTGCGCGTGACCAGCCCGGGCGCCCGGGCCACCGCCGCGGCCACCGGGCACCTGTCGGTGCTGCTCGGCCTCTTCGTCACCTTCAAGGCGATCGCGTACTGGCTCGACCGGTACGGCCTCGCGGTGAAGTCCAGCGACTTCAAGGCCGCCGACAACTGGACGGGCCTGCGCTACGTCGACGCGAACGCCTACCTGCCGGCGAAGACCATCCTCGTCGCCATCGCGGCGATCTGCGCGGTGCTCTTCTTCGCCACCCTGTGGCGCCGCACCTGGCAGCTGCCGGTCATCGGCTTCGGCCTGATGGTCCTCTCGGCGATCCTGATCGGCGGGCTGTACCCGGCGATCGTGCAGAAGTTCCAGGTCCAGCCGAACGAGCAGGCCAAGGAATCGCCGTACGTCGAGAAGAACATCAAGGCCACGCGCGACGCCTACGGGATCGCCGGGTCCGAGGTCAAGGACTACCCGGGCGTCCCGCAGACGGACGACCGGACCAAGCTGCGGTCGGTGGCCGACACCACGGCCAGCGTCCGCCTCCTCGACCCGAACATCGTCTCCCCGGCCTTCCAGCAGCTCCAGCAGGTCAAGGGCTACTACGGCTTCCCGTCCACGCTCGCCGTGGACCGGTACAGCGGCCAGGACACGGTCATCGGGCTCCGCGAGCTGAACATCGGCGGCATCCCGAAGAACAACTGGATCAACGACCACTTCAAGTACACGCACGGCTACGGCGTGGTCGCGGCCAAGGGCACCACGGTCAAGGACGGCGCCCCCGACTTCACCCAGGCCGACCTGCCCTCCAAGGGCATGTTCGGCACGGACTTCGAGCAGCGCATCTACTACGGCGAGCAGACGAAGCAGTACTCGATCGTCGGCGGCCCGCAGAAGGAGCTCGACTACTCGGACGACAACGGCGAGAAGGAGACGAGCTACAAGGGCGGCTCCGGCGTCAACCTCGACAACCCGGTCAACCGCGCCGCGTACGCCCTGGCCTTCAACGAGCCGCAGATCCTCTACTCCGGGGCCATCGGTGACGGTTCGAGGATCCTGTACAACCGCACGCCCAAGGAGCGCGTCGAGGCGGTCGCCCCCTGGCTGACCATCGACGGCGCCCCGTACCCGGCCGTCATCGGCAAGCGGGTCGTCTGGATCGTCGACGCGTACACGACCACCAACGGCTACCCGTACGCCTCGCGGACCACGCTGGGCCAGAGCACCGCGGACTCGCTCACCAACAGCCAGCGCGCGGTGGTGGCCCAGGAGAACCAGGTCAACTACATCCGCAACTCGGTGAAGGCCACCGTCGACGCGTACGACGGCACGGTCAGCCTGTACCAGTGGGACACCGAGGACCCGGTCCTCAAGACCTGGATGAAGGCCTTCCCGGGGACGGTCAAGACCAAGAGCGAGATCTCCAAGCCGCTCATGGACCACCTGCGCTACCCGCAGGACCTCTTCAAGGTCCAGCGCGAGCTCCTCACGCGGTACCACGTCACGGACCCGCAGACCTTCCTCAGCGGCAGCGAGGCCTGGGCCGTCCCGGACGACCCGACCACCAAGGCCGGCACGGCGGTTCCGCCGTACTACCTGTCGATGAAGATGCCGGGCCAGCAGGAGAAGGACCAGGTCTTCTCGCTCACCACGACGTTCACGCCGAACGAGCGGCCCAACCTGAGTGCCTTCATGGCGGTCAACGCCGATCCGGGAACCCCGGACTACGGCAAGATCAGAATCCTGAAGATGCCGACGAGCAAGCCGCCGGACGGCCCCGGACAGGTGCAGAGCAAGTTCCAGTCCGAACCGAAGATCGCCGAGTCGATCCGCCTCCTGCGCGGTGGTGACTCGGAGATCGAGTACGGCAACCTGCTCGCGGTGCCCCTCGACGGCGGCATGCTCTACGTGGAGCCCGTCTACGTCCGCAGCTCCGGGCTCAAGTACCCGCTGCTGCGCAAGGTGCTGGTGACCTACGGCGGTCAGACGGCCTTCGAGGACACCCTGGAGAAGGCGCTCAACGTGGTCTTCGGGGCGGCCGCCCCGACCCCGCCGACGACGCCGACGAACCCGACCCAGCCCGGCGACGGCACGGCGCAGCCGCCGGCCGTCACGGACCCGACGGTCAAGGCGGCCCTCTCCGACGCGCAGAAGGCCGTCGAGGAGGCCGACAAGGCCATGAAGGCCGGCGACTGGTCCGCCTACGGCAAGGCCCAGGACGACCTGGAGGCGGCGCTGAAGCGGGCGATCGACGCGGAGGCGAAGCTGACGGCGCCCAAGCCGGGCGGCTGACCCGAACGCGGTAATGGCCCCGTCCCGCGTCGTGATACTGTGGTTTCACCGACGCGGGGTGGAGCAGCTCGGTAGCTCGCTGGGCTCATAACCCAGAGGTCGCAGGTTCAAATCCTGTCCCCGCTACTGAAGACGAAGGCCCGGATCCAATGGGATCCGGGCCTTCGTCGTGTCCGGAGCGGAGTCCGGAGTGGCGTGCGGGGGGCCGTGAGGGGGGACACGGGGGACACGGGGTCACTGGGGCGGGTGAGTTGGGGTAGGAGCGTGTTTGACTTGTCTCTCTGTGGGCATGTCGACAAAACGCTGTAGTGACCTCACTGGCTGCGACATACCAGGTGTACGCGGGTAGCAGGTGATGCGACGATGGGATTTATGGGGGACAGGTCAACTCTGCTGGAGACAGGGCGGTTTGTGAGGGCGGAGACCGAGTCGGTCACGGAAGCCGGTGGGGCGGCTCAGGTCGTTAACGCGCACAACGCACTGACCGATGCGGCGTTCACGGAAGAAGCGTTCGGAGAGGCCGAAGGGGCCACCGACGCCGAGCTCGAGGCACGCCACCGGGTGGCGGCCGACAAGGGCGACCCCGGAGCCATGAGCGTGCTCGGGGCCCTCCTGCTGCGCCGCGGCGACCTGGCCGGGGCGGAACCCTACCTGCGCGGCGCCACCGGGGAAGGGGACCGCGCCGCCGCGAACAACCTCGGAGTCCTCCTGCACCAGCGCGGCCACCCCGACGAGGCCGCCGGCTGGTGGCGCGTCGCCGCCGTCGCCGGATCCGCCCCCGCCGCGCACGCCCTGGGCCGCCACTACCGCGAGCGCGGGGACGAGCCCGCCGCCGAGTACTGGATGCGCCAGGCGGCGGAGTCCGGCCACGCCCTGGGCGCGTACGGGCTGGCCGACCTCCTCGAACACCGCGGGGACAAGGGAGTGGAGCGCTGGTTCCGGGCCGCCGCCGAGCAGGGGCACCGCGAAGCGGCGTACCGGCTGGCGCGCCACCTTCGCAAGGGCGACCCCAAGGAGGCCGAGCAGTGGTACCGCCAGGCCGCCGCGCGCGGCCACCGGCGGGCCGGCCTGCACTTGGGCGCCCTGCTGGAGGCGCGGGGCGAGCTGAAGGAGGCCGGCCGCTGGTACCTGAGCTCGGCGAAGCAGGGCGAGGCCCGGGCGGCCTGCGCCCTCGGCTTCCTGCTGCGCGACGCCGGGGACGAGGAGAACGCGGCGACCTGGTGGCTCCGGGCCGCACAGGACGGCGACGGCAACGCCGCGAACGCGCTGGGCGCGCTGCACGCCGCGCGGGGGGAGACCCAGACCGCGGAACGCTGGTACCGGGCCGCCATGGACGCCGGCGACCAGAACGGGGCGTACAACCTCGCCCTGCTGTGCGCCGCGCAGGAGCGGACCGCGCAGGCCGAGCAGTGGTACCGCCGGGCCGCCTACGCCGGGCACCGGGAGGCGGCCAACGCGCTCGCGATCCTGCTGCTCCAGGGCGGGGACGCGGCCGGGGCCGAGCCCTGGTTCTCGAAGGCGGCCGAGGCCGGCAGCGTGGACGCGGCCTTCAACCTCGGGATCCTCTTCGCGAGCCGGGACGAGGACCGCACCGCGCTGAAGTGGTACGAGCGGGCTGCCGCGGCCGGGCACACCGACGCGGCGCTCCAGGTCGGGATCGCCCTGGTGCGGGACGGCGCCGAGCGGGCCGCCGAGCGGCACCTGCGCTGCGCGGCGGGCGGCGGCAGCGCCGAGGCCGCCTTCCGGCTGGCCTCGCTGCTGGAGTCGCTGGCCCCGCCGCCGGAGCCGGTGGCCCTCGGCGAGCCGGCGGGCGGAGCCGCGCGCACCGAGAGCGAGGAGTGGTACGAGCGGGCCGCCGAGCAGGGCCACCGCCGGGCACAGGTGCGCGTCGGAATGCTGGCCGCCGCCCGGGGCGACCTGGCGGTGGCGGCCCGGTGGTACCGGGAGGCGGCCGAGGCCGGCTCCCGCAACGGCGCCTTCAACCTCGGGCTGCTGCTGGCGCGCGAGGGCAACGAGCCGGAGGCCGCCCTGTGGTGGACCCGCGCCGCGGTGGCCGGCCACGGCCGGGCCGCGCTGCGGCTGGGGCTGCTCGCCGCCCGCCACGGGGACCTCGCCGAGGGGCAGAAGTGGTGCGTGCGGGCCATGGAGCTGGGCCCGGCGGAGGTCTCGGAGCGGGCGGCCCGGCTGCGCGACGCGCTGGCCGAGGAACTCTCCGCCTGACCCGGGCCCGGTCCGGGCCCCCGGGGGGAGCCCGTTAACGGATTTGCATCTGCCGTCGGCCTCCCCGTACAGTGGGGTTTACCGACGCGGGGTGGAGCAGCTCGGTAGCTCGCTGGGCTCATAACCCAGAGGTCGCAGGTTCAAATCCTGTCCCCGCTACTGAAGGCCCGAGGCCCGGATCCCATGGATCCGGGCCTCGAGTCGTTTCCGGATGCCAAGCGGCAAAAAATGACGGCCGGGGGTTCCGCCCCCGGCCCGTCCTCGCGTTCCCGCCCGGTCGCGCGGCTACGCGCCCGCGCAGTTCGGGCACACCCCGCGGTACGTCACCTCGACCGCCGAGACCACGAAGCCGAAGCGCTCGCCGGCCGGCAGGTCGGCCAGCGGGTCGCCCGCCGGGTGGACGTCGCGGATCGCGCCGCACTGGGCGCAGACCAGGTGCTGGTGGGGGCGGTGGGCGTTCGGGTCGTACCTCTTGGCGCGCCGGTCCGTCGACACTTCCAGGACCTCGCCGAGGCTCACGAGCTCGCCCAAGGTGTTGTAGACCGTGGCTCGAGAGATCTCGGGCAGTTTGGTCACGGCGCGCGCGTGCACCTCGTCTGCCGTCAGGTGAACGTGGTCACCGTCGAGCACCTCGGCGACGACACGGCGCTGGGCCGTCATGCGCCAGCCGCGTCCGCGGAGTCGTTCCAGCAGGTCACTCATGGACGCCAGCCTAACAGCGAGGCGCTTCGGTGTAGATCCCGAACCGGTGTGGAATTGGATGCTTACTTGACTTAGACAAAGTCCATCGTAGGATCGTGTACGGCAAACACCAAGGACAGGACCAGCAGTAATGACGCAGGAGGCGCACGTGACGCAGGGACCGCTCACCACGGAGGCCGGGGCTCCGGTCGCCGACAACCAGAACAGTGAGACCGCCGGTATCGGCGGGCCGGTCCTCGTCCAGGACCAGCTGCTGCTGGAGAAGCTCGCCCACTTCAACCGCGAGCGCATCCCGGAGCGCGTGGTGCACGCCCGCGGCGCCGGCGCCTACGGCACCTTCACCCTCACGCGTGACGTCTCCCAGTGGACCCGGGCCAAGTTCCTCTCCGAGGTCGGCAAGGAGACCGAGACCTTCCTGCGCTTCTCCACCGTCGCCGACAGCCTCGGCGGCGCCGACGCCCGCCGTGACCCGCGCGGCTGGGCGCTGAAGTTCTACACCGAAGAGGGCAACTACGACCTCGTCGGCAACAACACCCCGGTCTTCTTCATCCGGGACGCGATCAAGTTCCCCGACTTCATCCACACCCAGAAGCGCGACCCCTACACGGGCTCGCAGGAGCCCGACAACGTCTGGGACTTCTGGGGCCTGTCGCCCGAGTCCACGCACCAGGTGACCTGGCTGTTCGGCGACCGGGGCATACCGGCGTCCTACCGCCACATGAACGGCTACGGCTCGCACACGTTCCAGTGGAACAACGGGGCCGGCGAGGTCTTCTGGGTCAAGTACCACTTCAAGACCGACCAGGGGATCAAGAACCTCACCCAGGCCGAGGCCAACGCCCTCGCCGGTGAGGACCCGGACTCCCACCAGCGCGACCTGCGCGAGTCCATCGAGCGCGGCGACTTCCCGTCCTGGACCGTCCAGGTCCAGATCATGCCGGCGGCCGAGGCGGCGGAGTACCGCTTCAACCCGTTCGACCTCACCAAGGTGTGGCCGCACGAGGACTACCCGCCGATCGAGATCGGCAAGCTGGAGCTCAACCGCAACCCGGAGAACGTCTTCGCCGAGGTCGAGCAGTCCATCTTCAGCCCGGCGCACTTCGTCCCCGGCATCGGTCCCTCCCCGGACAAGATGCTCCAGGGCCGTCTCTTCGCGTACGGCGACGCCCACCGCTACCGGGTCGGCATCAACGCCGACCACCTGCCGGTGAACCGTCCGCACGCCACCGAGGCGCGCACCAACTCCCGCGACGGCTTCCTGTACGACGGCCGTCACAAGGGCGCGAAGAACTACGAGCCCAACAGCTTCGGCGGCCCCTTCCAGACGGACCGCCCGCTGTGGCAGTCCTCCGCCGTCACCGGCGGCACGGGCAACCACGCCACGCCCTCGCACGCCGAGGACAACGACTTCGTCCAGGCGGGCAACCTCTACCGCCTGTACTCCGAGGACGAGAAGACCCGTCTGATCGAGAACCTCTCCGGCTTCATCGCCAAGGTCTCGCGCGACGACATCGCCGAGCGGGCGATCGACAACTTCCGCCAGGCGGACGGTGACTTCGGCAAGCGGCTGGAAGCCGCGGTCCAGGCCCTTCGCGGCTGACTGACCCGCTTGTCGTAGCAGGCCGTCGGGCCGGAACTCCCAGTCGGGGTTCCGGCCCGACGGCCGTTTCGCGTACGGGCGCCGGTCAGGCGGGCACCGTCCGCCGGGCCGGCGCCCAGCAGCGGACGACGTCGCGGACGGACACGATGCCCACCGGGCCGCCGTCCTCCAGCACGATCAGATGGCGGAAACCGCCGTGCACCATGGCCTCGGCCGCTTCCCGCAGGGTGGCGTCCGGGGTGCAGAAGACCACGTTGTTGGTGGTGTGCGCGCCCACGGACTCCCGGTCGGGATCGTGACCGGCGCCGAGGGAGTTGAGGATGTCGCGCTCGGTCAGGATGCCGATGCCGCTGTGGTCGGGATCGAGGACGACGGCCGCGCCGACGCGCCGGCCGGACATCAGGCAGGCCGCCTGACGGAGGGTGTGCGCGGGTCCGAGGGTGAGGATCACGGTGCTCATGGCGTCGCGGACGAGCATGAAGAGAGCCACCTCCTGGGTGAGTCCCCGCGCTTGGGTGGGTGCTCCGGTGAGGCACTCCTAGAGAAATGCTTCACAAGCGCACAAGCGGGGGGATTCTCAGATTCCCACGGGGGCGGGGGCCCAACAAGGGGGCGCGCTCGGCGCACTCACCCGCGCGCGGAAGGTCAGGCGCGCGGCCGGAGCAGGCCCAGCATCTCCTCGTGGAGCAGGCCGTTGGAGGCCGCGGCGTTCCCGCCGTGCACCCCCTCCGCCCCGTCCAGGCTGGTGAAACGCCCGCCCGCCTCCTCGACGACGACCGCGAGGGCGGCCATGTCCCACAGGTTCAGCTCCGGCTCGGCGCACAGGTCCAGCGAGCCCTCCGCGACCATCATGTACGGCCAGAAGTCGCCGTAGCCCCGGGTGCGCCAGCACGCGCGGGTCAGGTCCAGGAAGCCGGGCAGCCGGCCCTGCTCCTCCCAGCCGCTCAGCGAGGAGTAAGCGAAGGAGGCGTCGCCGAGGGTGGCGACCTTCGACACCCCGAGGGGGGTGGTCTCGCCGAGCGCGCCGCCCGCGAAGGCACCCGAACCCTTCGCCGCCCACCAGCGGCGGCCCAGTGCCGGGGCGGAGACCACCCCGACGACCGGCCGGAACACCCCGTCGGCGCCCTCGGTCGTGAGGGAGATCAGCGTCGCCCACACGGGAACCCCGCGCACGTAGTTCTTCGTACCGTCGATCGGGTCGACGACCCAGCGGCGCGGGCCCTCGCCCTTGAGGCCGTACTCCTCGCCCAGGATCGCGTCGGAGGGCCGCGCGGCCAGGATCCCGGCCCGGACGATCTCCTCGGCGGCGGTGTCCGCCTCGCTCACCGGGGTCATGTCGGGCTTCGTCTCGACCGCCAGGTCGAGGGCGCGGAACCGCTCCATCGTGGCCGCGTCGGCCGCGTCGGCGAGTTCGAGGGCGAGGCGCAGGTCATCGTCATACTCGGGCATGCCCGAACAGTATCGACACTCCCGCGGACCGGCGAACGGGTCCCACAGTGCGGCCGGGAGGCGCCCTTGACAGGACCTGGCGCCCCGTCAACTCTGGCGGGAGAGGCCATGGGGGGAGCGACGATGCCGGCAGCCCGGGAGTCCCTGCTGCGAGCGGCCGAAGCCGCCCTGTCCGCGCACCCCTGGCCGGCCGTGCGGATGACCGAGGTCGCGGCCGTCGCCGGGGTGTCCCGGCAGACCCTCTACAACGAGTTCGGCGGCAAGGCCGGCCTCGGCCGCGCCCTGGTGCGCCGCGCCGCCGACCGGTACCTCGACGGCGTGGACCGGGCGCTCGCCCCCGAGGGGCCCACGGCGCCGGCCGCGGAACGGCTCGCGGCGGTCGCGGAGTGGACCGTACGGGAGGCCAGGGCGCAGCCCCTCGTACGGGCCCTGCTGACGGGATGCTGGGACGGGGCCCTGCCGTCGCCGCCCACGATGGGGTTACGGCCGGGGCAGCCGGCGCTCGGGCCCGCCGAGCTGGTCCGTACCGTCCGGGACCGGGCGGCGGCCGCTCTCGCGCCGGAACCGGCGCAGCGGTGCGAGCTCGTCGTACGGCTCGCCCTCTCCTACGTCCTCGCCCCGGGGGAGGACGACGCCGGCCCGGGGCGGCTGCTGCCGCTCCAGGGAGCCGCGCCCGGTACGCCGCTCAGTGGGCCGAACCGGACAGCTGGAGCCCGATGACCCCCAGGATGACCAGCGAGATCGAGACGAGTTTCAGAGTGGAGACCAGGTCCCCGAGGAAGACCATGCCGTAGATCGCGGTCCCGGCCGCACCGATGCCGGTCCACACCGCGTACGCCGGGCCGACGTCCAGCTTCTTGAGCGCGAGCGTCAGCAGGCCGAAGCTGCCGAGCGCGAAGCAGGCGAAGGCGACCGTCGGCCACAGCCGGGTGAACCCGTGGGACAGCTTGAGGCAGACCGCGAAACCGGTCTCCAGGAGTCCGGCGACCACGACCAGCAGCCACGCCATGGCTTGTGCCTCCCCGCGTCACGTGACGTCCTGTCACTTGGTGCGATGAGCATTTATCCCGATGTGACCCCTGGTAAACCAGTGCCGGCCCCGCCGGACGGGGTCAGTCGCCCTCGCGCCGCTCGCGCGTCTGCAGCAGCCGCCGCAGCGAGTACAGGCGTGCCGGGTCGGCGTGGCCGCCCTCCACCCACGCGTCGAGCGCGCAGTCCGGCTCGTCGTGGCTGCACGCCCGCGGGCACTCCTCCGTCCCAGGCACCAGGTCCGGGAAGGCCAGGATCACCCGGGACGGATCCACGTGGTGCAGGCCGAAGGAACGCACGCCCGGGGTGTCGATGACCCAGCCGTCCCCGGAGGGCAGCGGCAGGGCCAGCGCGGAGGTCGTGGTGTGCCGGCCGCGGCCCGTGACCGCGTTGACGCGGCCGGTGGCGCGCTGGCGGCCCTCGGCGACCAGCGAGTTCACCAGGGTGGTCTTGCCGACGCCCGAATGGCCGACGAAGGCGGTGATCCGGCCGTTCAGGCGCTCGCGCACCCGCTCCGCCGCGTCGCCCGTCGCCAGCTCCTCGCGGTTGGTGACGACGTAGTTCAGGCCGAAGGTGGAGTAGATCTCCAGGATCTTGTCGGCGGACGTCAGGTCGGACTTGGTGAGGACGAGCAGCGGCTCCAGCCCGGCGTCGTACGCGGCCACCAGGCAGCGGTCGATCATCCGGGGCCGGGGCTCCGGATCGGCCAGCGCCGTGACGATGGCCAGCTGGTCGGCATTGGCCACGACCACCCGCTCGTACGGGTCGTCGTCGTCCGCGGTGCGCCGCAGGACGGACCTGCGCTCCTCGATCCGCACGATCCGGGCGAGGGTGTCCTTCTTGCCGGACAGGTCGCCGACGATCCAGACCCGGTCCCCCACCACCGCGGCCTTGCGGCCCAGTTCGCGCGACTTCATCGCGTGCACCGTGCGGTCCTCGACCAGGCAGGTCAGCCTGCCCCGGTCGACGGTGAGGACGAAGCCCTCCGAGGCGTCCTCGTGCTTGGGCCTGATGTTCGTCCGCGGCCGGTTGCCCTTGGGGTTCGGGCGCTGGCGGATGTCGTCCTCGTCGGTGTGCTTGCCGTACCTGCGCATGACGGGCCCTACGCTCCCGCACCCGTTCCGGCGAGCATGTCCGTCCACATCTTCGGGAAGTCCGGCAGGGTCTTCGCGGTCGTCGCCACGTTCTCGATCTCCACGCCCTCCACGGCCAGGCCGATCACCGCGCCGGCGGTCGCCATCCGGTGGTCGTCGTAGGTGTGGAAGACGCCGCCGCGCAGCGGACGCGGACGGATGTGCAGGCCGTCGGCGGTCTCGGTGACGTCGCCGCCGAGACCGTTGATCTCGGCCGTCAGGGCCGCCAGCCGGTCCGTCTCGTGCAGGCGCAGGTGCGAGACGCCGCGCAGGACCGACTCGGAGTCGGCCAGCGCCGCGACCGCCGCGATGCCGGGGGTCAGCTCGCCGACCTCGGACAGGTCCACGTCGATGCCGTGGATCTTCCCGGTGCCCGTGAAGACCAGGCCCTCGTCGGTCAGCTCGCAGGAACCGCCCATCTCCGTGAAGATCCGGCGCAGCGCGTCACCGGGCTGGGTGGTGCGGCGCGGCCAGTCGGGGATGGTGACCGTGCCGCCGGTGATCAGGGCCGCGGCCATGAACGGCTGGGCGTTGGACAGGTCGGGCTCCACGACCATGTCGCGGCCGAGCAGTGCGCAGGGCGCGACCCGCCACACGTTCTTCTCGCCCCCGGACTCGGGGGTGTCGACCTGGGCACCGGCGGCGCGCAGCATCTCGACCGTCATCCGGATGTGCGGCATCGACGGCAGGGTCGCACCGGTGTGCCGGACCTCGACGCCCTGGTTGAAGCGCGGGGCGGACAGCAGCAGCGCGGAGACGAACTGGGAGGAGTTGGACGCGTCGATCTCGACCGTGCCGCCCTCCAGCGCCCCGCCGCCCTGGACGGTCAGGGGCAGCGCGCCCCGGCCGTCGTCGTCGATGCGGGCGCCGAGGGCGCGCAGGGCGTTGATGACCTCGCCGAGGGGGCGCTCGTAGGAGCGCGGGTCGCCGTCGAAACGGATGTCACCGGTGGCCAGGGTGGCGACGGGCGGCAGGAAGCGCATGACCGTGCCCGCGTTGCCGACGTCGACGGTGGCCGGGCCGTGCAGGCCGGCCGGGATGATCCGCCAGGCCTCGCCGCTGTCCCCGTCGGCCGAGCTGGAGGCGACGGTCTCCTCGATGCCGACGCCCAGCGCGCGCAGCGCGTCCGACATCAGCTGGGAGTCGCGCGAGCGCAGCGGACGGCGCACCCAGCCCGGCTCGGCGGCGAGCGCGGCGAGGACGAGGGCGCGGTTGGTGACCGATTTGGAGCCCGGCACGGTGACGGTGGCGTGGACGGCCCCGTCCGCGAGGGGAGCGGGCCAGAGGGTGTGGAGCGCGGGGGTCTCGGTCATGGCCTCCACTTTAGTGGCTTCCTCCGGACCCAGATCTTGATCGCGGTCCCGTCTCAGGCGCCGAGGAGCCAGCGCCCGCCGCCGAAGAGCGCGCAGAGCGCGACCACGTGGAAGAACAGGAGCCAGACGACCGGGTGCACGTGCGTGAGCCGCCCCAGCTGGTCCGCGTCCGAATCCGGCGCCCCGCCGTGCCGCCGCTTCGCCTGGAGTTCGAAGACCGGCCGGACGCCGCCCAGCAGCAGGAACCACACCACCGCGTACGCGAACAGGGCCTGTACCTCGGCCGGGGCGAGCCAGGACACCAGGACGAACGCGGCGCCGGTCAGCACCACCGTCAGCACCCCGTACGCGTTGCGGACCATCACCAGCATCAGGACGAGCAGCGCGCTCGCCGCCCACAGCAGCAGGGTGATCCGGTGCGCCGACAGCAGGGCGGCCCCGCCCAGGCCGAGGAGGGACGGCGCGGTGTACCCGGCGGCGGCGGTCAGGATCATGCCGAGCCCGTAGGGCTTGCCGCGGCTGACGGTGAGCCCGCTGGTGTCGGAGTGCAGCGTGATCCCGTCGAGGCGGCGCCCGCACAGCAGGGCGAGCAGTCCGTGGCCGCCCTCGTGCGCGATGGTGATCGCGTTGCGGGCCGGCCGCCACAGCGGGCGGACCGCGACCACGGCCAGTGCGGCCAGGCCCGTGGCGGCCACCAGCCACAGGTCGGGCTCCGGCTGTATCCCGGTGAGCCGGTCCCAGAGGCCGGCCGCAGTGATGCTGTCCATGGGTTGGCGGACTCCTTGCGGTGGTGTGCGGGTGCCATGGCAGTGTGTCAGCCATGTGCGGAAGGTTTGCGGCGAGTCGTACGCCCGAGGAACTGGCGGGGATATTCGGCATCGAGAGGTGGGAGCCGCGGGAGACGCTGGCCCCCGACTGGAACGTGGCTCCGACCAAGGAGGTCCACGTCGTCCTCGACCGTCCCCTCAAAGACGCGCCGGACCCCCGTCCGGTTCGCCAGCTGAGGACGCTGAGGTGGGGGCTCGTGCCGTCCTGGGCGAAGAGCCCCGAGGGCGCCGCCCGGATGATCAACGCGCGGTCCGAGACCCTGCACGAGAAGCCGTCCTTCCGCCGGCCCTTCGCGCAGCGCCGCTGCATCGTCCCCGCCGACGGCTACTACGAGTGGGTCACCGCCCACGACGAACGGCAGCTGGAGGTGGAGGGGAAGAAGAAGCGGGCCCGCAAGCAGCCCTACTTCGTGCTCCCCACCGACGGCTCCGTCTTCGCCATGGCCGGCCTCTACGAGTTCTGGCGCGACCGGACCCTGCCCGACGAGCACCCGCTGGCCTGGTGGGTGACCTGCTCGGTGATCACCGCCGAGGCCGAGACCGCGCCGCTGGGCGCGGGCCCGGCCGAGGGGCCGAAGTCCCTGTCCGACATCCACCCCCGGATGCCGCTCATGCTCACCCCGGACCGCTGGGACGCCTGGCTGGACCCGGCCCGCACCGACGAGACCGAACTGCGGGACCTGCTGGCGCCGCCGCCGGGCGGCCTGATGCGCGCCTACCCGGTGTCCACCGCCGTGAGCAACGTGCGCAACAACGGGCCGGAGCTGCTGGGCGAGCTCGCCGCGCCGGAAGAGGGCACGCTCTTCTGAACCGGCGCGCCCGTCCGAACCGGCACGCCCCCGTGAACCGGAACGGTCGCCCTGACCGGGCATGATCGCCCCATGACAGCGCAGCGAGCCGTGACCACCGAGAGCGTCGACACCCCGGCGGGCGAGGCCCGCATCACCTGGCACCGCGCCCGCGCGGCGCGGCTCGTCCTCGCCGTGAGCCACGGCGCCGGGGGCGGGATCGAGGCCCGGGACCTCCAGGCCCTGGCCGCGGCCCTGCCGCCGCAGGGGGTCACCGTCGCCCTCGTGGAGCAGCCCTGGCGGGTCGCCGGGAAGAAGGTCGCCGCCGCGCCCAAGGTGCTGGACGAGGGCTGGCGGGGCCTGTGGCCCGCCCTGGCGCGGCCCGGGCTGCCGGTGGTCGCGGGCGGGCGCAGCGCCGGGGCCCGGGTGGCCTGCCGGACGGCCGACGCGCTGGGGGCGGCCGGGGTGCTCGCGCTGGCCTTCCCGCTGCACCCGCCGGGCCGGCCCGAGAAGTCCCGGGCGGCGGAGCTGCTGGGCGCCGGGCGGCCCGTCCTCGTGGTCCAGGGCGGCCGGGACCCCTTCGGGCGGCCCGAGGAGTTCCCCGAGCCGGCCGGGCCGGACCCGTACGAGCTGGTCGAGGTGCCGTACGGGGACCACGGCTTCGCGGTGCCGAAGAAGGCCGGCCCGACGCAGGAGGAGACCCTCGCGGTGATCACCGGCGCGGTGGCCCCGTGGCTCGCCCGGCTCAGCGGGTGAGGACGACCTGACACATTTCCGGGTGATCCCGCTCACCCGCCTCCCGCCGCCGCCCGGAACGGCCCGCGACGGCGTGCGGAGCCCGGGAATGCGGGGCCCCGGGGCCCTGTTGTGCGGAGTGTCGGTACGCACGGGAAACACGTCGGAGGAAGAGGGACCGCATGACCCAGGTCATCAGCCAGAACCGTCCGCAGGCCGCTGACCTGGACTGGACCGTTCTGCCCGGGCCGAAGCGCGCTTCGCTTCGGGCGGCGGAAGGCCGGGATGGTCGACTATTCTCCGATTCGAGCGGATCCGCTTTCGGAGCCGCCACGCTGTCGGAGGAGGTGGGTCCTGTCGCTGGGACCGACGAAGGCCAGGCGCAGGAGACGACCCCGGAGCGCAATGCGCGCTTCGAGCGGGACGCCCTCGGCTACCTCGACCAGATGTACTCCGCCGCGCTGCGTATGACGCGTAACCCGGCCGACGCCGAGGACCTGGTCCAGGAGACGTACGCGAAGGCGTACGCGTCCTTCCACCAGTTCCGTGAGGGCACCAATCTCAAGGCGTGGCTGTACCGCATCCTGACCAACACGTTCATCAACTCCTACCGCAAGAAGCAGCGCGAGCCGCAGCGCAGCGCCGCGGAGGAGATCGAGGACTGGCAGCTGGCGCGCGCCGAGTCGCACATGTCGACCGGTTTGCGTTCCGCGGAATCGCAGGCGCTCGACCACCTGCCCGATTCCGATGTGAAGGAAGCGCTCCAGGCCATTCCGGAGGAGTTCCGCATCGCGGTCTATCTTGCCGACGTAGAGGGCTTTGCGTACAAGGAGATCGCGGACATCATGGGTACACCCATCGGTACGGTCATGTCGCGACTGCACCGTGGCCGCCGTCAACTCCGCGGAATGCTGGAGGACTATGCCCGCGAGCGCGGGCTGGTCCCCGCCGGCGCGGGAGAGTCGAACGACCTGAAAGGCTCAGGCTCATGAGCTGCGGAGAGCCGCACGAGACGGAGTGCGCCGAGGTCCTGGACCATCTCTACGAGTTCCTGGACCACGAGATGCCCGACAGTGACTGCACGAAGTTCGAGACCCACTTCGGCGAGTGCAATCCCTGTCTGGAGAAGTACGGCCTGGAACAGGCCGTGAAGAAGCTGGTGAAGCGTTGCTGCGGATCGGACGACGTGCCGTCCGATCTCCGCTCCAAGGTCATGGGCCGGATCGAACTGATCAGATCAGGTCAGGCCGTACCCGATCACGATGTGACGGCCGGTCCGGCGACCGGCTGAACAACCGCCCCCGGAAGGGCACTTCGTTCACCCGAAGGTGCTAATCCGGGGGCGCCCGTACGGCGCAATGCACAAAGGGGCCCCTCTTCACTCGGGGGCCGTCCTATTCTCCCCTCGCGGTACTGGTTTGATTTCGGTATCCGGCCGGTACGGCACAGGGGGAGGAGAACGCCATGCGGGTACTTCCGCCGGCGGCGCGCGCCTGCGTCCTGTGCGCGGTCCTCGCCGCCCTCGCGTGCGTCGCCCCCGCCCTGACCGACCCGGCGACCCCGTGGGCCGCCGTCGCCCTGCTGGCCGTGCTCTACCTCGGCTGCGAACTCGTCCGGATCTGCCCCCTGCTGGGGCAGCGGGTCCCCGAGGGCATCGGCTCGTTCTTCCCCGTCGTCCTGGCCGCCGTCTTCCTGCTGCCGCCCGCCGCCGCCGCGCTCGTCGCGGTGCCCGGCGGGCTGGCCCAGGCCGTGGTCCAACGGCCCGCCGGGGTGCGCCGGGTGTGGCACGCCGCCCAGCAGGCGACGGCGGCGTGGACGGCCGGACAGGCGTTCGGGCTCCTCGGCGGCCGCCGGGCGCTCGCCGGGGCCGACGGCGCCGCGGGCGGCGGCTCCGGACCGCCGGACGGCCACGCGCACGGCGACCCGTCCGCGTGGGTGGCGGACTTCCCGTACGCGATGCTCCCCGCCGCGGCCGCCGCCGTCGCCTTCTGCCTCGTGCTCACCGCCCTCGACGGGCTCGTCCTGGCCGCCGCCGAACGCCGCCCGGCCGCCACCGCCTGGCGCGGCCTGCTCACCCGCTCCCTGCTGCCGCACTGCGTCCACGGCCTCGCCGGGCTGATGATGGCCGTCATGTGGCGCAGTCCGTACGGGCTTCCGGCCGCGCTGCTCGTCCTGCTGCCGATGTACATCTCCTGCTGGGTCTTCGCCCAGTACCACCGCGAGAGCGCCGCCCACCAGGCCACGATCCGGGCCCTCGTCCAGGCCGTCGACATCAAGGACCGCTACACGCGCGGCCACAGCGAGCGGGTCGGCCAGGCCTCCGCGATGATCGCCCGGGAGCTCGGCATGACCGAGGAGCGCCTGGAGACCGTCCGCATCGCCGGGATCCTGCACGACGTCGGCAAGCTCGGCGTACCGACCCGGCTGCTGCGCAAGGACGGCCCGCTGACCCCCGAGGAACGCCGGGTCATCGAGCTGCACCCCGAGTACGGCCACGAGATGGTGCGCGGCATCGGCTTCCTGGGGGAGGCCCGGTCCGCGATCCTGCACCACCACGAGCGGGTCGACGGCACCGGATACCCGTACGGGCTGAACGGCGAGCAGATCCCGGTCCTGGCCCGGGTGGTGGCGGTGGCCGACTCCTTCGACGCGATGACCTCGACCCGCTCCTACAGCCGGGCCCGCCCGGTGGCGGTCGCCCTGGCGGAGCTGGAACGCTGCGCGGGCACCCAGTACGACCCCGCCATGGTCCGGGCCCTGGTGGGCGCCATCGGCCGGCACGGCTGGCACCCGGTGGTCACCTCCGACGACGACCTCCAGGTCATCAGCTCCGCTACCGGGGCACCCGGCCCGGGGACGCAGGCGCCCACGGGCCTGCCGGCGCAGGGCCGCGACACGGGCCCGACGGACGCGGCGGGCGCGGCCGGCCCGCCGGCGACGGCGGACCCGGTGGATTCGGCGCGTCCCGACCCGGGCCCCGAGGCCCGCGGGACGCGGGACCCGCTGAACGGCGGCGCCGCGGCGGCCCGCTCCCGTCCCGTCCGGGGCCCCCGGTGAGGGCCTTCGCCGTACACGCCGTGCGCGGGGCCGCCGTCCTGCTGACCCTGGCCGGGCTCGGCCACACCCTGTGGACCGGCGTCCTCGAACCGGGCGTGGCCCTCGCCTTCGGCACCCTGATCACCGTCGGCGAGCTCGCCCGCCGCGATCCCCGCGCGGGCCGCCCCGGCGCGGGCGCCGGGCACCTGCCGCCCGAGGACCGCCAGCCCGCGCCGCTGGGCTCCGCCGGAGCCCTCGCCTACGCCCTCCTCGGCCAGAACGCCGGGCACCCCACCCACCACGGGGTCCTCCAGACCGTCACGGTCGTCGTCGCGGCCGCGCTCGTCGGAGCCGTCCCGCACGTCGCCCGCGGCCGCGGCCCCGCCCTCGACCACGTGGCCCGGCGGGTCCTCACCGTCGCCTTCGCCGCCGCCTGCTTCCAGCCGCTCTACAACTCCGGGCGGCTGGGGGAGTGGATCGGGCAGGGACCGTACCTCGTCCTGTTCCTGCTGTTCGTGCTCGGCCTCACCGCCCTGTGCGACGCCGTCCTCGCCGCCGTCCTGGCCGGGGCCCGCACCGGGTGGCCCTACGGCCCCCTGCTGTGCGACGAACTGCGCGCGCAGCTCGGCATCGGCTCGGCGATCTGCGCCACGGGCGTGGTGATGGCCCTCGGCGTGGCCGTGGCGGGCCCGTGGGCCCTGCCCGTCTTCAGCGTGCCGCTGCTGCTGACCCAGATGTCCTTCCACCGGATCACCGCCGTGCGCACCACCTACCGCCAGACGATCACCTCCCTGGCCAGGGCCACCGAGATCGCCGGGTACACCCCGCCCGGGCACTCCCGCCGGGTCGCGGCGCTGAGCTGCGCCGTCGGCCGGGAACTCGGTCTTTCGGAGCGGGAGCTCACGGTGCTGGAGTACGCGGCCCTGATGCACGACATCGGCCAGCTGTCGCTCGTCGACCCGGTCCCCTGCGGGGCCACCGCCGAGCTGCCCGCCGCCGAGGCCCGCCGGATCGCCGAGCTCGGCGGCGAGGTGGCGCGGCAGACCGGCGTCCCGGCCGAGGTGGCGGTGATCGTGGAACGCCAGGCGGACCCGTACCGGGAGCAGCCCGTCGCGGCCCGCATCGTGCGCGCGGTCAACGCGTACGACGACCTGGCGGGCGGGACCCGTCACCCGGGCGGCTCACTGGCCGCGCTGGAGCAGCTCCGGCTGGGCACCGGGCGCGACTACCAGCCGGAGGTCGTGGAGTCCTTGGCCAGGGTTCTGGCCAGGGGCGGGCGGGGCAGAGTCGTACCCGTCCCACCGGGGTAACCCATGGGTAATGAGCGGCCGTCCGAGCGGGCATGGTTGGATGCAGTAAGAGTGTCCGTGAGGGTGTCCGCAAGGCTGCACCGTTGGACCGGCAGGCGGGAATCGTGAGGATCTTCGGGAAGGTACGGCATCGGCCCTCCGCCTCGTGGCGGCAGGCCACCGACCGCGCGTTCACGCTGATCGGTGACGGGCGGTACGAGGACGCGGGCGCGCTCCTGACCAGAGCGGCGGACCTGGAGCCCTGGCTGTCGGAGTCCTGGTTCAACCTGGCCCTCCTGCACAAGTTCCGCCACGACTGGGAGCAGGCCCGGTCCGCGGGGCTGCGTGCCGTGGCGCTCCTGGACCGTGAGGCCGGGGCGCCGGACTGGTGGAACGTCGGCATCGCCGCGACCGCGCTCCAGGACTGGCCGCTGGCCCGGCGGGCCTGGCAGGCGTACGGGCTGAAGGTGCCCGGGGACCCCCACAGCAGCGCGGGCACGGGCGAGCCGGTCGGCATGGAACTCGGCAGCGCCGCGGTGCGGCTGTCGCCCGAGGGCGAGGCCGAGGTCGTGTGGGGCCGGAGGCTCGATCCGGCCCGGATGGAGGTCCTCTCGATCCCGCTGCCCTCCTCGGGGCGGCGCTGGGGCGAGGTGGTCCTGCACGACGGGGTCCCGCACGGCGAGCGGGTCACCGCGGCCGGTCCCTCGTACCCGGTCTTCGACGAGATCGAGCTGTGGGCGCCCTCGCCGGTGCCGACCTGGGTGGTGCTGCTGGAAGCGGCCACGGAGGCCGACCGCAACGCGCTGGAGCAGCTGGCCTCGGACGCGGGCTTCGCCGCCGAGGACTGGTCCTCGTCGGTGCGGCTGCTGTGCCGGACCTGTTCGGAGAGCGCGATGCCGAGCGGCGAGGCCGCCGGGGACCACCTGGACCCGCACGACCACAGCGAGCCCGGGCACCCCGGACCGCTGGGCCACCGCACGGCCGGTTCCGGCCCGCTGTGGGTGCCCGAGCGCGAGTGCGGCATCGCGGCGCCGGCCGGTCTGGTGCGCGGGCTGCTCGACGGCTGGGTGGCCGACAGCCCGGACAGCCGCGAGTGGCGGGATCTCGAGGAAGTCTGCTGAGTCCGGGCCGTAGGCTGTACCGGCACATCGGTGACTTACGGAAGGCGTACGGCGGACATGGCGCAGCAGGAGAACCAGATGGTCCCGGTCGACGACGAGGGCTACGTCGTGGACACCGAGGACTGTGAGGCGCGCGAGCTCGCCTACCGCGAGCGGGGCACGTCCCGCCCGATCACGGTGGTCGGCAACCCGGTGCTGCACCGGGAGTGCAAGGACGTCACCGAGTTCGGCGAAGAGCTGGCGCAGCTGATCGACGACATGTTCGCGAGCCAGAAGACCGCCGAGGGCGTGGGCCTGGCCGCGAACCAGATCGGCGTGGACGCGAAGGTCTTCGTCTACGACTGCCCGGACGACGACGGCAAGCGGCACACCGGTGTCGTCGTCAACCCGAAGCTGGTGGAACTGCCGGCCGGCACGCGGGTCCTGGACGACTCGAACGAGGGCTGCCTCTCCGTCCCGACCGCCTACGCCTCGCTGGCCCGCCCGGACTACGCCGAGGTCACCGGCCAGGACGCCCAGGGCAACCCGATCAAGGTCCGCGGCACCGGCTACTTCGCGCGCTGCCTCCAGCACGAGACGGACCACCTGTACGGGTACCTGTACATCGACCGCCTCTCGAAGCGCGACCGCAAGGACGCCCTGCGCCAGATGGCGGAGAACACCCCGCGCTACGAGGTCGTCCCGAACGCGTAGATGCACCGCACCGGACGCCGCGACCCGGCACACCTTCCCGGCCGCGGCACTAGGGCCTGTCGTCAAACTCCCGTCTGCCCCGCGACGCCTGGCACGCGCTCTCGCCGCACCGGGCGAAAGCCAAGTACGTCCAGTACGCGGGCTTCCGCCCGGCGCACCGAGAGCACGCACCAGACGCCGCAGGGCCGCCCTCCGGGCGACGACGGGAGTTTGACGACAGGCCCTAGGCCGCCTGCGGTCCCCGGAAGGCGCGGCGGAAGGCGTTCGGGGTGGTGCCCAGGGTGCGCAGGAAGTGGTGGCGCAGGGCGGCGGCGTTGCCGAACCCGCTGCGGCCCGCGATGGAGTCCACCGTCTCGTCGGTGGACTCCAGCAGCTCCTGCGCGAGCAGCACCCGCTGGCGCAGCACCCACTGGTAGGGGGTGGTCCCGGTCTCCTGGAGGAAGCGCCGTGCGAACGTCCGCGGCGACATGTGCGCCCGCTCCGCGAGCTGCTCGACGGTGATCTCCTCCTCCAGGTGCCGGGCCATCCACCCGATCACCTCGCCCACCGTGTCGCAGGCGGTCCGCGGCAGCGGCCGCCGGACGTACTGGGCCTGCCCGCCGTCCCGGTGCGGCGGTACGACCATCCGCCGGGCGATGGTGTTGGCCACCTCGGCGCCGTGCTCCTGGCGCACCAGGTGCAGGCAGGCGTCGATGCCCGAGGCGGTGCCCGCCCCGGTGATCACCGGGCCCTCGTCCACGTACAGCACGTCGGGGTCGACGAGGGCCTTCGGGTAGCGGCGCGCCAGCGCCGGGGCGTGCATCCAGTGGGTGGTGCAGCGCCGGCCGTCCAGCAGCCCGGCCGCACCGAGCACGAAGGCCCCGCTGCACACGCTGAGCACCCGCGCCCCCCGGTCCACGGCCCGCCGCAGGGCGTCGAGGTACGGCTCGGGGTACTCCCGTACGGGCGCCTGCCGGTCGGCGGGCACACAGATCAGGTCCGCCTCCTCCAGCCGCTCCAGGCCGTGCGCGGGCGCGATGGCGAAGCCGACGTCGGCCATGGTCAGCGGGCCTTCCTCGGCCGCGCACACGGCGAAGTCGTACACCGGCAGCCCCTGCGCGCCGCGGTCGATCCCGAAGACCTCGCAGAAGATCCCGAACTCGAAGGGGGCGACTCCGTCGACGAGGGCCACGGCCACGTTGGTCAGCATGACCCCAGTGTGGCAGTAATTCGTACTTCAGTGACAGTACTGCCACTGTTCGATCATGGCGGATCAGGCGGACAGTGGAGGTATGAGCACCTTCGTGAACTACCTCGTCATCCTGGCCCTCGCCGCCGTCCTGCTCGGGCCCAGCCTGTACGGGACGTGGCGCGACCGCCGGATCGACCGGCAGCTGCGGGCCGTCGAGACCCGGCGGGTCTGGCTGCCGCGCCAGCGGGCGGGCGGTCTGGAACCCACCCCGCGCCGGCGCGGCATCCGGTTCGGCCTCGGACGCCGGGGACGCATGGCCCACTGAGCCCCGGCGCCCGGAAACGCGAGGAGCCGGGACGCGGTCGTTCGCGTTCCGGCTCCCGGCGCACACCTGCGCGGACGGAGGACTAGAAGTCCTCGTCCAGGTCCACCGTGCCCTCGACCGCGACCTGGTAGGCCGACGGACGGCGCTCGAAGAAGTTCGTCAGCTCCTGGACGCCCTGGAGCTCCATGAACGAGAACGGGTTCTGCGAGCCGTACACCGGCGGGAAGCCGAGGCGCACCAGACGCTGGTCCGCGACGCACTCCAGGTACTCGCGCATGGACTCGGTGTTCATGCCCGGCAGGCCGTCGCCGCACAGGTCACGGCCGAACTGCAGCTCCGCCTCCACGGCCTCCTTCAGCATGTCGGTGACCTGCTGCTGGAGCGCGTCGTCGAAGAGCTCCGGCTCCTCCTTGCGGACCGTGTCCACGACCTCGAACGCGAAGTTCATGTGCATGGTCTCGTCGCGGAACACCCAGTTGGTGCCCGTCGCCAGACCGTGCAGCAGACCGCGCGAGCGGAACCAGTACACGTACGCGAAGGCGCCGTAGAAGAACAGGCCCTCGATGCACGCCGCGAAGCAGATCAGGTTCAGCAGGAAGCGACGGCGGTCGGCCTGCGTCTCCAGCCGGTCGATCTTCTCGACCGAGTCCATCCACTTGAAGCAGAACTGAGCCTTCTCGCGGATCGACGGGATCTCCTCGACCGCGTCGAACGCGGCCGCACGGTCGTCCGGGTCGGGCAGGTAGGTGTCCAGCAGCGTCAGGTAGAACTGGACGTGCACGGCCTCCTCGAACAGCTGGCGCGACAGGTACAGGCGCGCCTCCGGGGAGTTGATGTGCTTGTACAGCGTCAGGACCAGGTTGTTCGACACGATCGAGTCGCCCGTCGCGAAGAACGCGACCAGCCGGCCGATCATGTGCTGCTCACCGGGCGTCAGCTTCGCGAGGTCCGCGACGTCCGAGTGGAGGTCGACCTCCTCGACGGTCCAGGTGTTCTTGATCGCGTCCCGGTACCGCTCGTAGAAGTCCGGGTAGCGCATCGGGCGCAGCGTGAGCTCGAAGCCCGGGTCCAGGAGGTTCTTGTTGTCGTTGGAGCTCATTACTGGCAGGCCTCGCACGATTCGGGGTTCTCAAGGGAGCAGGCGAGCGCCTCCGCGTCGGCCACCGCCTGCGGGAGCGCCGCCGGGGCGGCGGCCTGCGCCGCGCGGGCGATCTTCGTCGCCGGGCGCGAGCGCAGGTAGTACGTGGTCTTCAGGCCCTGCTTCCAGGCGTACGAGTACATCGAGCTGAGCTTGCCGATGGTCGGCGTCTCCAGGAACAGGTTCAGCGACTGGGACTGGTCGAGGAACGGCGTACGGGCCGCCGCCATGTCGATCAGGCCGCGCTGCGGGATCTCCCACGCCGTGCGGTACAGCTCGCGCACCTCGGCCGGGATCCAGCCGAAGCCCTGCACGGAACCGCTGGACTCGCGCAGCGCCTCGCGGGTCTGCGCGTCCCACACGCCGAGCTGCTTCAGCTCCTCCACCAGGTACGCGTTGACCTGGAGGAACTCACCGCTGAGGGTCTCGCGCTTGAAGAGGTTGGAGACCTGCGGCTCGATGCACTCGTAGACGCCCGCGATCGAGGCGATCGTCGCCGTCGGCGCGATGGCCAGGAGCAGGGAGTTGCGCATGCCGGTCTTCGCGACGCGGGCGCGCAGGGCGTCCCAGCGCTCCGGCCAGTTCAGCTCGACGCCGTAGTGGTCCGGGTGCAGGACACCGCGGGCGGTACGGGTCTTGTCCCAGGCCGGCAGCGGACCGCTGCGCTCGGCGAGGTCGCAGGAGGCCTCGTACGCGGCCAGCATGATCCGCTCGGAGAGCTTCGTGGACAGCGCCCGCGCCTCGGGGGAGTCGAAGGGCATCTTCAGCTTGAAGAAGACGTCCTGCAGACCCATCGCGCCCAGGCCGACCGGACGCCAGCGGGCGTTGGAACGCCCGGCCTGCTCGGTCGGGTAGAAGTTGATGTCCACCACGCGGTCGAGGAAGGTCACGGCCGTACGGACGGTCTCGTCCAGCCGCTCCCAGTCGATGTCCCCGTCCACGACGAAGGCACCCATGTTGACCGAGCCGAGGTTGCAGACGGCCGTCTCGCCGTCGTCGGTGACCTCGATGATCTCGGTGCACAGGTTGGAGGAGTGGACGACCGAGCCCGGCTCGGCGGTCTGGTTCGCCGTGCGGTTGGAGGCGTCCTTGAAGGTCATCCAGCCCTGGCCGGTCTGCGCGAGGGTGCGCATCATCCGGCCGTACAGGTCACGCGCGGGCATGGTCTTGCGGGCCAGGCCGTCCGCCTCGGCCTTGCGGTAGGCGGCGTCGAACTCGTCGCCCCACAGGTCCACGAGCTCGGGGACGTCGGCCGGGGAGAACAGCGACCACTGCCCGTCGGAGTTCACGCGCCGCATGAACTCGTCCGGCACCCAGTGGGCGAGGTTCAGGTTGTGCGTACGGCGCTGGTCCTCACCGGTGTTGTCGCGGAGCTCCAGGAACTCCTCGATGTCCGCGTGCCAGGTCTCCAGGTAGACGGCGGCGGCACCCTTGCGGCGGCCGCCCTGGTTGACCGCGGCGACGGAGGCGTCGAGGGTCTTCAGGAACGGGACGATGCCGTTGGAGTGGCCGTTGGTGCCGCGGATCAGGGAACCCCGGGCGCGGATGCGGGAGTACGAGAGGCCGATGCCGCCGGCGTGCTTGGACAGGCGCGCGACCTGGTGGTAGCGGTCGTAGATCGAGTCCAGCTCGTCCAGCGGGGAGTCCAGCAGGTAGCAGGAGGACATCTGCGGGTGCCGGGTACCGGAGTTGAAGAGCGTGGGGGACGACGGCAGGTAGTCGAGGCGGCTCATCAGCCGGTAGAGCGAGGCCACTTCCTCGACGGCCTGGACGGTGTCGTTCTCGGCCAGGCCGCAGGCCACCCGCAGCATGAAGTACTGCGGGGTCTCGATGACCTGACGGGTGATCGGGTGGCGCAGCAGGTAGCGGCTGTGCAGGGTGCGCAGGCCGAAGAACCCGAAGCGGTCGTCGGCGCCCTCGGCGAGGGTGTGCTCGACCAGCGCGTCCAGGCGGGCCGCGTGGGTCGTGACGAACTCGGCCGTGCGGTCGGCGATGAGCCCCTCGCGGTGGCCGACGGCGACGGACGCCGAGAAGGACGTGGAGCCCTGGCCCGCGGCCTCGTCGCGGACGGCCAGCGTCAGCAGCCGGGCGGCGAGGCGGGAGTACGCCGGGTCCTCGGAGATCAGACCGGCCGCGGCCTCGGTGGCCAGCCCGCGCAGTTCGGCCTCGTCGGCGACGGAGCTGCGGCCGCGCAGGGCGGCGGCGGCGACCCGGCCGGGGTCGGTGTCGGGGAGGTCGGCCGTAAGCTCGGTGAGGGTACGCAGCAGTGCGGTCCCCGGGCCCTCGGGCGTGAGCGCAGCCTCGGTGTCGGACTGGGCGGACTCGGCGCGCGGTGCGGCAGGCGCGATGGTCACGGGGGGAGCTCTCCCTCGCTCGGCCCGGTCTTCGACGGGGCGGGGCGAGCGGGCGCACGCGGGAAGCCCACGGACCGGCCCGGACAGGGCAGGCGGTACGTGCGCCGCGTGGCGTCCACCGGCCCAACCGCGAGGCCCGGACGTATCGGCACCCGGTTCGGTTGAGCCGGGCGCGCTGTCGGCAGGTCCTCGGACTTCCGGACGCACCAATGGGTGCACTTCATACCGTTGCGGGACAGTTCCGGATTCGCACCGGATTCCCCTGCGACGACAGCAGCCATGAGCATACATGTGGGGGCGGCCCGTTGCGGTAGCCCCCACATGTTGTGTCGGCGTGGCTACTGCTCGGGTGCGTACAGCTCCAGGGCGTAGGTGAGCAGGGGCACCGAGGGGACCGGGGACCAGTCCCGTTCCGGGGTGCGCACGAAGCCCAGGCGCTCGTAGATCCGGTGCGCGGCGGGGCTGCCCGGCTGGGTGGAGAGCACCAGCCGGGACACTCCCGGCAGGGCCCTGGCGCGGTCGGCGCAGGCCCGTACGAGTGCTTCGCCGGCGCCCTTGCCCCGGCCGGCGGCGGCCACGGCGAGCATCCGGAACTCGGCCTCGCCGGGGCCCGCGATGTCGGCGAGGGGGCTGCCCGGAGGGGCGAACGTCACACCGCCCAGCAGGCGTCCGTCCAGTACGGCGACGAGCACCTCGCCGGATCCGGCCCGGCCCGCGACGTCCCGCAGCGTCCGCTCGTACGTGTCGTCGGTGTTGGCGTCGAGGAGCCCGTCCTCCAGGTAGGCCCGCGCGGTGATCCCGCCCAGCTCTTCGTATTCGGCGGGCTGCGCCGCCCTGATCACGATGTCCATGCGTCGAGTGTGCGCGACGGCCGCGGGCGGACGCCCGGATCCCGGCGGTCCGGTGCCGGGCACGCGCGAGGGCCCCGCCGGACGAGGCCGGCGGGGCCCTCGCGCGTGCCGCTCAGCAGCAGCGGAAGCCCTCCCGGGGATCCGCCTCGCGGGCGTCGGTGCGGGCCCGCTCGAAGGCGCGCCGGGTCATGACCTCGGCGTGCGGGTCGTGGGCGCGGGCGTGGGCCACGTAGCGGTCGTACGCGGCCTCGCCGGAGAACTCCCGTACGTAGAACCGGGCCTTCGACAGCGCGCCCCGGACCCCGCTCACCGCGCGCGCGGCGCTCGTGCCGCTCATGCGACGGGGGTCTTCGCCCGGCCGCCGCCCGCGTCGAGGCCGGCCGCCGCGAGCTCGGCCTTCTCCTCGGGCGTGGCGATCAGCCCGGCCGGGGCTACGATCTTCGACTCGGTCCACGGGACCTCGGACAGGCGCACCGTCTCGGGGTGGGCGATGGCCTTGAAGCAGGTCCGGGCCGCGTCCACCAGCACGATGACGATCAGGACCGCGAACAGCACCGACAGCACCCCGTCGACCGTGGCGTTGGTGACGACGGTGTGCATGTCGCCCATGGTCTTGGCGGGCGGCAGGACCTTGTCGGCGTCGATGCCCGCCTGGTACTTGTCGCGCTGGGCGAAGAAGCCGACCTTCACGTCCTCGGAGAAGATCTTCTGGTAGCTGGCGGTGAGGGTGACGGCCACGTCCCACGCCAGCGGAACCCCGGTGACCCAGGCCCACTTGAGCCGGCCCGACTTCACGAGCAGCGTCGTGCAGACCGCCAGGGCCACTGCCGCGAGCAGCTGGTTCGCGATGCCGAACAGCGGGAACAGCTGGTTGATGCCGCCCAGCGGGTCCTTGACGCCGACCCACAGGAAGTAGCCCCAGCCGCCGACCACTATGGCGCTCGCCAGCCACACGCCCGGCTTCCAGCTGACGTCCTTGAAGGACTTGTGCACGTTGCCGAGGGTGTCCTGGAGCATGAACCGGCCCACGCGGGTGCCCGCGTCGACCGTCGTCAGGATGAACAGGGCCTCGAACATGATGGCGAAGTGGTACCAGAAGGCCTTCATGGCGGTGCCACCGATGACGGCCGAGAAGATCTCCGACATTCCGAGTGCGAACGTCGGCGCTCCGCCCGTACGGGAGAGCAGGCTGCTCTCCTCCACATCCTTCGCGGCCTGCGCGAGGGCGTCCGGGCTGATGGCGAAGCCGAAGTTGGTGACGGCCGCGGAGGCGGTGTCGACCGTGGTGCCGATGACCCCGGCGGGGGAGTTCACGGCGAAGAAGAGGCCGGGCTCGATGATGCAGGCGGCGATCACGGCCATGATGGCGACGAAGGACTCGGTGAGCATCGCGCCGTAGCCGATGACCCGGACCTGCGTCTCCTTCTGGATCATCTTCGGGGTGGTGCCCGAGGAGACCAGCGAGTGGAAGCCGGACAGGGCCCCGCACGCGATGGTGATGAAGACGAACGGGAACATCGAGCCGGCGAAGACCGGCCCGTCGCCGCGCGCCGCGAAGTCGGTGACCGAGGGCATCTGGAGGGTCGGCATCGCGATGACGACGCCCACCGCCATCAGCGCGATCGTGCCGACCTTCATGAAGGTGGACAGGTAGTCGCGGGGCGCGAGCAGCAGCCACACCGGCAGCACCGACGCGATGAAGCCGTACACGATCATCCAGACGACCAGCGTCTCCTTCTCCAGGGTGAAGGTGTCCGCCCAGGAGGACTCGGCGACCCAGCCGCCCGCGACGATGGCGAGCAGCAGCAGGGCGACGCCGATGGCCGAGACCTCGGTGACCCGTCCCGGCCGCAGCACGCGCAGGTAGACGCCCATGAAGAGGGCGATCGGGATGGTCATGCCGATGGAGAAGACGCCCCACGGCGAGTGCGCCAGGGCGTTGACGATGACGAGGGCCAGCACCGCCAGCAGGATGATCATGATGGCGAACACGGCGACCAGGGCGGCGGCTCCGCCCACGGGCCCTATCTCGTCCCGGGCCATCTGGCCGAGCGAGCGGCCGTCGCGCCGGGTGGAGAAGAACAGGGTCACCATGTCCTGCACGGCGCCGGCGAAGATGACGCCCGCGACGATCCAGATGGTGCCCGGCAGGTAGCCCATCTGCGCGGCGAGCACGGGACCGACGAGCGGGCCCGCGCCGGCGACGGCGGCGAAGTGGTGGCCGAAGAGCACCCGGCGGTCGGTGGGATGGAAGTCGACACCGTTGTCGAGCCGTTCGGCGGGGGTCGCCCGCGTCTTGTCCACCTTCAGGACACGGTGCGAGATGAAGCGGGCGTAGAAGCGGTATCCGATGGCGTACGAGCCCAGCGCGGCGGCGAGCAGCCAGGCGGCCGAGATCTCCTCGCCCCGCGACAGTGCGAGCACGCCCCAGCCGATGGCCCCGATGAGGGCCACGAGCGCCCACACGGCGATCGACTGCGGAGTGAGGCCGCCCGGCCGGGAGGGCGAGCCGGGTCCGTCACCCGGACCCGCCGCGCCCTCCGGTGATGGAGTCCGGTATGTCCCCGTTGCTTCCGGTTCCGGCATGATCCTCGTCCCCTCGTTGATCAGCTGCGTAAGCGCAGGGAATCTACGGGGGCTTGACCGCTGGACGTAAGCCCCCGTCCGCATAGCGGTACGAGCGTCCACTGAGGATCAAACGGGAGTCAACCGGCCGTCACAATGCGGGCCTCTGGAGACGGGCAACGAACTTGTAACGGTCGCCGCGATACACCGAACGTACCCATTCGACCGGTTCGCCGTCGGCGTCGAGCGAGTGCCGCGAGAGCATCAGCATCGGCAGCCCGACGTCGGTGCCGAGCAGTCCGGCCTCCCTCGGCGTGGCCAGGGAGGTCTCGATGGTCTCCTCGGCCTCGGCGAGACGGACGTCGTACACCTCGGCGAGGGCGGTGTAGAGGGAGGTGTACTTGACCAGCGAACGGCGCAGCGCGGGGAAGCGCTTGGCCGACAGGTGCGTGGTCTCGATGGCCATCGGTTCGCCGCTGGCCAGGCGCAGCCGTTCGATGCGCAGGACCCGGCCGCCGGTGGAGATCTTGAGCAGCCCGGCGAGGGTGTCGTCGGCCGTCACGTAGCCGATGTCGAGCAGCTGGGACGTCGGCTCCAGGCCCTGGGCCCGCATGTCCTCCGTGTACGAGGAGAGTTGCAGGGGCTGGGAGACCTTGGGCTTGGCGACGAAGGTCCCCTTGCCCTGGATCCGTTCCAGCCTGCCCTCGACGACGAGCTCTTGCAGGGCCTGCCGGACGGTGGTCCGGGAGGTGTCGAACTCGGCCGCGAGCGTGCGCTCCGGCGGGACCGGCGTGCCGGGGGGGAGTGTTTCGGTCATGTCGAGCAAGTGCCGCTTGAGTCGGTAGTACTTGGGCACGCGCGCCGTCCGAGTGGCCGGCCCGCCCTCCGGCTCCGTGGTCGCCCCTTCGGTGGACATCGACGCCCGCCTTCCCGACTCCAGTTTCGCTGCCGTCACCGGCTCCTCCGATATGTGCGGTCACATCGTGACACGGGTGGGAGGACAGGCCTCCTCCCTCCCCCAGGTGTCGGTCCGGTAACGGACCGAGCACCCGCTCATTAGACCCTTGACACCCCTAAAGGTCTAGGCCAAGCTCCGGGTACTGGTCTAAACCAATATGGATCGGATCCCGGCCCCACGGGCAGTACTTGGTACGTCACCGCGGTGGGCGAGGGAAGTTGCAGGCAGCATCCCTGAGGAGGGTGGCGTGAAGCGCAAGCTCATCGCGGCGGTCGGAGTCGCGGGCATGGTTATCGGCCTCGCGGCGTGTGGCGACGGTGCCGACGACAAGGCGAAGACCGACGCATCGGGTGGCGCGGCCAAGGAGATCACCGTCTGGGTGATGGACGGTTCCGCACCGAAGGCCTGGATCGACGAGGTCAACAAGGAGTTCTCGGCCAAGCACCCCGGTGTCACGGTCAAGGTCGAGGAGCAGAAGTGGACCGGCATCCAGGAGAAGGTCACCACGGCCCTCTCCGAGAACACCCCGCCGGACGTCCTTGAGCTCGGCAACACCCAGACCGTCGGCTACGCCGTCACCGGTGGCCTCGCCGACCTGTCGGACGACAAGTCCAAGCTCGGCGCCGACGCCTGGTCGAAGGGCATGACGTCCTCCGCCGAGGTCGACGGCAAGCTCTACGCCGCCCCCTGGTACGCCGCCAACCGCGTCGTCATCTACGACAAGAAGGCCTACGAGAAGGCCGGCATCACCGCGCCGAAGACCCGCGACGAGTGGGTGGCCGGCCTGGAGAAGCTGAAGGCGTCCGACCCCGCCTCGCAGCCGATCTACCTCCCCGGCCAGAGCTGGTACATCCTCGCCGGCTTCGTCTGGGACGAGGGCGGCGACCTCGCCGTCAAGGACGGCGGCAAGTGGAAGGGCCAGCTCGGCACCCCGCAGGCCGCCTCCGCGATGGACTTCTACAAGAAGCTCCAGTCCTTCTCCACCGCCCCCAAGGACAAGGACGAGGCCACCCCGCAGCAGTCCACCGACATCATCCCCAAGGGCGGCGTCTCGTCCTGGATCGGTCTCGGCTGGGAGGCCCAGGGCGCCCTGAAGGCCCTGAAGGACGCGGGCAAGGAAGGCGACTTCGGCTACTTCCCGATCCCGGGCAAGACCGCCGACAAGCCGGGCTCCGTCTTCCTGGGCGGCTCGAACCTCGCCGTCGCCGAGCGCTCCAAGAACAAGGAGCTCGCGAAGGAGTGGCTGGCGCTGGCCGCCGGCAAGGACCAGATGACCAAGTACGCCGCCGCCACCGAGGGCGCCCTGCTCCCGAACCAGGCCGCCGCGAACTTCGCCGCCGCCCCGGGCTCCTTCGCCGAGTCGATGGCCAAGGCCTCCGTCTCCGGCAAGATCACCCCGGTCACCGCGGGCTGGGCGAACGTCGAGACCGAGCCGAACCCCATCAAGGAGTTCATGACCAAGGTCCTGAAGGGTGAGGACGCCGCCAAGGCGGGCGCGGACGCGGACAAGGAAATCGCGAGCCGCATCAACAAGTAGTCCCGCCCCGCGGAACCGGCAGCACCCGCAGCACCCGCAGTACGGTCCGTCCGGGCAGTACGGACGGACCGAGCAGCACCCGCACGACCCAGCAGTGTGAACGCACCGGGGGGTGCGGCAGGCGCCCCGCAGCGCCTGCCGCGCCCCCGGTCGCGCATTTGACTCCACAGTCAACCGCGAGGAAGCCCAGACATGACCGTGCACTCCCAGGGAGCGACCACCGACGCTCCACAGGACGCACCACTGAAGTCCGCCGGACGGCCGAAGGTGCCCGGCACCGGTACCGGCCCCAGCCATCCGTCGCCTCGCGGGGGCAGAAAGTCGCTCCCCTCGGGGTGGGCGCCGTATCTGCTCGTCCTGCCCGCGGTCCTCAGCCTCGCGACACTGCTGCTGTATCCGCTGATCAAGAACGTGATCCTGTCCTTCCAGGACATCAACAAGATCGAGTTCATCCAGCGGAAGTACCCGTTCGCGGGATTCGACAACTACACACAGCTGCTCGGCGACTCGGACTTCTGGACCGTCGTCCTGCGCAGCTTCGGCTTCACCTTCGCCAACGTCGCGCTCATCATGGCCGTCGGCTGCCTCATCGGCATCCTGCTCAACAAGCTCGGCAAGTGGATGCGCCTGGTCCTGTCGATGGCGCTGGTGATGGCCTGGGCCATGCCGATCGTCGCCTCCGTGCAGGTCTTCAAGTGGCTGTTCGACGAGCAGTTCGGCGTCATGAACTGGGTCATGCGCACCGCCGGCTTCGCCGGCTACGACCAGCACAACTGGTTCGAGACCGGCCTCTCCACCCTGGTGATCATCACGGTCCTGGTGGTCTGGGGCTCGGTCCCCTTCGTCGCCCTCAACATGTACGCCGGCCTCACCACGGTCGGAGCGGAACTGTACGAGGCCGCGCGGATGGACGGCGCCAACGGCTGGCAGACCTTCTGGAAGGTCGTCTTCCCCCAGCTGAAGCCCTTCTTCCTGATCACCACCTTCCTGGAAGTGATCTGGGTCTTCAAGGCCTTCACCCAGGTCTACGCGATGAACAAGGGCGGCCCCGACCGCGCCTCCGAGATCCTCCCGGTCTTCGCCTACGTCGAGGGCCAGAGCCAGTTCCACTACGGCCTGGCCGCCGCGATCTCCGTCCTGACGATCCTGATCCTCATCATCGTCATGTCCTTCTACTTCCGCCTGATCCTGAAGCAGGAGGAGGAGCAGTGAGCACGACCACCGCCCCGAAGCCGGCGCCGTCCGCACCGTCCGCGAAGCCCGCGCAGAAGCTCCGCACCCGCGGGCCGCTGCGCCCCGCAGCCGTCGCCAAGAACGCCGGCGCCCTCCTGCTGGCCCTCGTCTTCGTCTTCCCGGTCTACTGGATGTTCTCCTCGGCGCTCAAGCCGTCGAGCGAGATGCTCAGCAAGGACCCCGTCTTCGTGTTCACCCCGACGCTGAAGAACTTCGAGAAGGCCACCGGGGTCGAGAACTTCTGGAACTACGTCGGCAACAGCCTGATCGTCACCGTCTGCGCGGTCCTGCTGGCCCTGCTCGTCGCCCTCGCCGCGAGCTTCGCCATCGCCCGCATGAAGTTCAAGGGCCGCAAGGGCCTCGTCCTCGCCGTGATGATGGCGCAGATGGCGCCCTGGGAGGTCATGGTCATCGCGATGTACATGATCGTCCGCGACGCCGAGATGCTGAACAACATCGGCGTGCTGACCGCCATCTACTTCGTGATGGTCCTCCCCTTCACCATCTGGACCCTGCGCGGCTTCATCGCCGCCGTCCCGGTGACCCTGGAGGAGGCCGCCCAGATCGACGGCTGCACCCGCGGCCAGGCCTTCCGCAAGGTGATCTTCCCGCTGCTCGCCCCCGGTCTGATGTCCACCTCGCTCTTCGGCTTCATCACCGCCTGGAACGAGTTCGCGATGGTCCTGATCCTGAACAAGGACAAGACCGCCCAGACCCTCCCCCTGTGGCTGACCGAGTTCCAGACCGCCTTCGGCAGCGACTGGGGCGCCACCATGGCCGCCTCCTCGCTCTTCGCGGTCCCGGTCCTGCTGATCTTCATCTTCCTCCAGCGCAAGGCCGTCGGCGGCATGACCGCCGGCGCCGTGAAGGGATAACGGCCGACATGACTGTCCTTGCGCACCGCACGGATACGGTGACCCGCGACGCCCTCGCCGTCCTCCAGCCCGGCTTCGAGGGCACCACCGCCCCCGCCTGGCTGCTGCGCCGGGTGGGAGAGGGCCTCACCGCCGTCGGCCTCTTCGGCCGCAACATCACCTCCGCCGGACAGCTCTCCGCGCTCACCGCGCAGCTGCGGGCCGAGCGGGACGACGTACTCGTCGCCATCGACGAGGAGGGCGGTGACGTCACGCGCCTGGAGGTGCGCGGCGGTTCGTCCTTCCCCGGCAACCTGGCGCTGGGCGCCGTCGACGACACGGCGCTGACCCGCGACGTGGCCCGCGAGCTCGGCCGCCGGCTCGCCGAGTGCGGCGTCAACCTCAACTGGGCGCCGTCCGCGGACGTCAACTCCAACCCGGACAACCCCGTCATCGGCGTCCGTTCCTTCGGCGCCGACACCGCCCTCGCCGCCCGGCACACCGCCGCGTACGTCGAGGGACTCCAGGCCGCGGGCGTCGCCGCCTGCACCAAGCACTTCCCCGGCCACGGCGACACCAACGTGGACTCGCACCACGCGCTGCCCCGCATCGACGTGGACCTGGACACCCTCCAGGCCCGCGAGCTGATCCCCTTCAAGGCGGCCATCGAGGCCGGCTCCAAGGCGGTCATGAGCGCGCACATCCTGGTGCCCGCCCTCGACCCGACCCGCCCGGCCACGCTCAGCCCGCAGATCCTGACCGGTCTGCTGCGCAAGGAACTCGGCTACGAGGGCCTCATCGTCACCGACGGCATGGAGATGAACGCCATCGCCGGGACGTACGGCATCGAGCGCGGCTCGGTCCTGGCCATCGCGGCCGGCGCCGATGCCATCTGCGTCGGCGGCGGACTCGCCGACGAGGCGACCGTACTGCGTCTGCGGGACGCGCTGGTCGCCGCCGTCCGCGAGGGCGCGCTGCCCGAGGAACGGCTCGCCGACGCCGCCGCCCGGGTGCGCGCCCTCGCGGACTGGACCCGCCGGGCCCGGCCGGACGCGCGGCCGGAGGGGAGCGGCGCGTCCGGCATCGGCCTGACCGCGGCCCGCCGGGCGGTCGTCGTCTCGGGCACCACCACCCCCGTGACCGCCCCCTACGTCGCCACGCTCGCCCCCGTCGCGAACATCGCCGTCGGCGACGAGACCCCGTGGGGCGTGGCCGCGGAACTGGCGGCGCTGGTCCCGGGCACCGAATCGGGCGTCTACCCGCAGGGCTCCGCCGCCGCGGACGTGCTGGCGGCCGCGGGCGGCCGTACGGTCGTCGCGGTGGTCCGCGACGCGCACCGGCACCCGTGGATGACCGAGGTCCTGGACGCGCTGGTCGCCGCCCGGCCGGACACCGTGGTCGTCGAGATGGGCGTGCCGCGCGCCGAGCCGCGCGGGGCGCTGTACCTGGCGACGCACGGCGCCTCCCGCGTCTGCGGCCGCGCGGCCGCCGAGGTCATCGCGGGCGCGCGGTAGGACCACGGCCCCCGGACCGGGGCCGGGTACCCGTCACGGGGGTGCCCGGCTCCGCCGTGGAGGCGGACGCGCGAAAGGGCCGGGCCCCCGAGGAGGGGGGCCCGGCCCTTCGTCGTGCCGGTTCCTACAGGCCCTGCCAGGCGGGCTTGTTGGCGTAGGCGTGGCGGAAGTAGTCGGCCAGCTTCAGCTTCGAGGCGGCGGCCTCGTCGACGACGACCGTGGCGTGCCGGTGCAGCTGGAGCGCGGAGGCCGGGACGAGGGCGGACAGCGGGCCCTCGACGGTCTGCGCGACGGCCTCGGCCTTGCCCTCGCCGGTGGCCAGCAGGACCAGGTGGCGGGCGTCGAGGATGGTGCCGATGCCCTGGGTGATGACGTGGTGCGGCACCTGGTCTATGTCGTCCTCGAAGAAGCGCGCGTTGTCCACGCGGGTCTGCTCCGTCAGCGTCTTGATCCGGGTCCGGGAGGCCAGGGAGGAGCAGGGCTCGTTGAAGCCGATGTGGCCGTCCGTGCCGATGCCCAGCAGCTGGAGGTCCACGCCGCCGGCCTCGGCGAGGGCGCGGTCGTAGGCGTCGCAGGCGCCGACGATGTCCTCGGCGGAGCCGTCCGGGCCCATGAAGGAGGCCTCGGACAGGCCGAGGGGCTCGACGACCTCGCGGAGGACGACGGCGCGGTAGGACTCGGGGTGCCCGGCCGGCAGGCCGACGTACTCGTCGAGCTGGCAGACGCGGGCCTTCGAGGCGTCGACCAGGCCGGCCCTGACCTTGGCGGCGAGGGCCTCGTAGATGGGCAGCGGGGTAGAGCCGGTCGCCACGCCGAGCAGGGCGTCGGGCTTGCGGCGGACCAGGGCGGCCATGGCCTCCGCGATGAGCTCGCCGCCTGCCTTGGCGTCCGGGACGATGACAACTTCCACGCGGGGCCTGCCGATCTGAGAGGGGTGCGGTCACATTGTGGTATAGACCAATCTAGCAGAGCGGGCCCGTCCGTGGCGGGCCTTCGCCCCCATCCATCGTGATCCCGATCGCCCGCCCCGGCCTCCCGGGCGGCGGCCGCGCGCGGGGCGCCGGCCGGACGGCTTCCGGACGTGCGGCGCGGGCGGCCCCGGGGGATTCCGGGACGCGGAGGTGGCGCGTAGCTCCTCGCCCACGAGATCACCGTCGCCCGGGGCCAGGACCCCGACGCGCCCCGCGCCCTGGCCGAGGTGACGGAGACCCGCAGAGGGCCCGGCGGTCCTCAGACCAGGGAGAGCTGGAGCCCGCCCGTGGCGTCCAGGTGCTGGCCGGTGACCCAGCGGGAGTCGGGCGAGGCGAGGAAGGCGACCACGTCCGCCACCTCTTCGGCGGTGCCCACCCGGCGGAAGACCGACCGGGCGGCCAGGTGCTCCCGGGTCGCGGGATCGGAGAGCAGGGCGGCGTTCAGGTCGGTCTCGGTGATGCCGGGGCCGACCGAGTTCACGGTGATCGCGCGCGGGGCGAGTTCGGCGGCGAGGGACACGGTCAGCGCGTTCACGGCGCCCTTGGCCATGACGGTGGCGAGGATCGCGGGCAGCGCGAGGTGGGGGGTGCCGGTGACGTTGACGATCCGGCCCCCGTCCCGCAGCCGCGCCAGTCCGTGCTGGATCACGAAGAACGGCGCCCGGGCGTTGAGGTCCTGGATCCGCCCGAAGGTCTCCTCGTCCGTTTCCGCGATGCCGGCGAAGGCCGCCCCGCCGGCGTTGTTCACCAGGACGTCCACGTGCTCCGTCGCCAGCGGATGGGCCTCGTACGCCGCCCAGAGCGCCTGCGCGTCGCCCGGCACCCCGAGCTCCGCGCGGACCGGGAACGCCGTTCCCCCCGCGGCCCCGATCGCGGCGACGGTCTCCTCCGCCGCCGCCCGGTCGTGTCCGTAGTGCACCGCGACCAGGGCTCCATCGCGGGCCAGCCGCTGCGCGACCGCCCGTCCGATCCCCCTGCTGCCGCCCGTGACCAGTGCCGTCTTCCCCTTGAGCACGCCCATGACGCGCCCCCCTTCAGCATTCTCTAGTGGTCGCTACAGAAAGGGACCGTACCAGATTCTCTAGCGACCGCTATAGAATCTGCGCATGGTGACCGGACAGCGCGGCAGGCCCCGCTCCTTCGACCGCGACGCCGCCCTCGACAAGGCCCTGCTCGCCTTCTGGGAGCGCGGGTACGAGGCGACGTCCATCTCCGACCTGACCGCCTCCCTGGGCATCAGCGCGCCCAGCCTGTACGCGGCCTTCGGTGACAAGCGCAAGCTCTTCGACGAGGTCGTCGTGGTGTACGGGGGCCGCTACGGAGACTTCGCGAACGTGGCCATGGCCGAGGAGCCCACCGCCCGGGACGCGGTGGCGCGGATCCTCTTCGAGGCCGCCGAGGTCTACACGGACCCGGCCCACCCGCCGGGCTGCATGGTGATCAGCGCGGCCGTGAACACCACCAGCGAAGAAGTGGCGGAGGCCCTGCGCCGGCGGCGGAACGCCAACCTGCGGATGTTCGAGAGCCGGATCCGCGCGGACGTCGCCGCCGGGGTGCTCCCCGCCGACACCGACGCGGGGGCGCTGGCGCGCTACGCGGGAGCCGTGATCCAGGGGATGTCCGTGCAGTCGCGCGACGGGGCGAGCAGGGAAGAGCTGGAAGCGGTGGCGGCGCGGGCGATGCTGGCCTGGCCGGCCTGACCCGGACCGCCGCGGGAAAGACCCGCTCCGGGAGGGACGCCGCGGGAGGTCCACCGCGCGAGATCCGCCGCGCAAGATCCCCGCGGAAGATCCACTGGGGGAATTCCTGAATTCGGGCCCGGAATTCGGCCCTGAAATTCCTCTGGGCCACGGTGCAGGACGGGACCCTCAGCCCGTCCGGCACCGTAGCCCGGAGTACTTACGGCCGTCGGGTGTGCGGTTCCCGGCGGCCGGTTGGGAGGTGCCTGCGCGGTCAGGGCAGAGCGCGCGGTTACCTCGATCCGTCCTCCTGTGCGGGGAGGGCGGAAGCCTGAGTCAATTGTGGACTAGACCATTCTGCTCTGTCCATCCAATGACGGGTCTCTTCGCACCGTCACTTCCTCCAACAGTACGCGGACGGACCCCATCCTGGGTACTCCTGAGTATTCGCCGTGGGAAAAGTCATGGCCGTACCCGGGGTACGCTCGCCAGGTGCCCTCCATGAACGACCTCGTACGCCAGCACACCGCTCTCAGTGAAGCCGAACTGGAGTGGCTCCACCTGCTGGTCTCGGAGTGGCAGCTGCTCTCCGACCTGTCCTTCGCCGACCTCGTGCTCTGGGTCCCCACCCTCGACGGCACCCGGTACGTCTCGGTGGCGCAGATGCGCCCCAACACCGGCCCCACCTCGTACCAGGACGACATGGTCGGCCACCTGGTGCCGCGCGGCCGCCGCCCGCTGCTCGACGCCGCCCTCGACGAGGGCCGGATCGTGCGCGAGGGGGACCCGGAGTGGCGCGAGGAGGTGCCGGTCCGCGTCGAGTCGATCCCCGTCCGCCGCGAGGGCCGGGTGCTGGGCGTCATCGCCCGCAACACCAACCTGCTCACTGTGCGTACACCGAGCCGGCTGGAGCTGACCTACCTCCAGTCCGCCTCCGACCTGGCGCAGATGATCGCCGCGGGCTCCTTCCCCTACCCCGGCCAGCAGGTCGACATGGACGCCTCCCCGCGCGTCGGGGACGGCCTGATCCGGCTCGACGCCGAGGGCGTGGTGACGTACGCGTCCCCGAACGCGCTCTCCGCGTACCACCGGCTCGGCCTCGCCGCCGACCTGGTCGGCCAGCACCTGGGCACCACCACCGCCGAACTCGCCCCGTCCCGGGGCCCGGTGGACGAGGCGCTGGTCAAGCTGGCCAGCGGCTGGGCCCCCCGGGAGACCGAGGTCGAGGGCAACGGCGGGGTCATCCAGCTGCGCGCGATCCCGCTCAAGCCCAAGGGGACCCGCATCGGTTCCCTCGTCCTGTGCCGCGACGTAACCGAACTCCGCCGTCGCGAACGCGAACTGATCACCAAGGACGCGACCATCCGGGAGATCCACCACCGGGTGAAGAACAACCTCCAGACGGTGGCCGCGCTCCTGCGGCTCCAGGCCCGCCGGATGGATTCGGAGAACGGCCGCGAGGCGCTTAACGAGGCCGTGCGCCGCGTCGGTTCGATCGCGATCGTGCACGAGACGCTGTCTCAGAACCTCGACGAGCGGGTGGAGTTCGACGAGATCGCCGACCGCGTGATCGCGATGGTCGCCGAGATCTCCCCGGGCAAGGTGCAGTGCCGGCGCACCGGCCGCTTCGGGATCCTGGACGCGGAGGTCGCCACCCCGCTGTCGATGGTGCTGACCGAGGTGCTCCAGAACGCGCTGGAACACGCCTTCACGCAGGGGGAGGGCGGCACGGTCGAGGTGTCCGCGATCCGCTCCGGCAGCGGCCGCGCCGACGCCCGGCTGTTGATCACGGTGCTCGACGACGGCTGCGGCCTGCCCGAGGGCTTCGACCCCCAGCGGGCCGGCAACCTCGGGCTGCAGATCGTACGGACCCTCGTGGAGGGGGAGCTCGGCGGAACGTTCGACATGCTGCGGGCCGAGCCGCGCGGCACGAAGGTCGTCCTCGACATCCCGGCCAGCCCCCAGAAGTAGCCCCCCACCCCGTCACCCAGCGTGACGGGGCGGAAGCGGCGCCACCGGGGCAGGCGCCGCGAAAAGCGCCGGCAAAAGTGGCGGGGAAAGCACTGAGCCCCGGACCAGGGGGCACCCCCAGCGGTAGCTGGGAGGAGTCCCGGTCCGGGGCTCAAGAGCACGTTGCTGAGCGCTGCTATGGGTACTACGCGCTGCGGCTCGAGGCTCGAAAGTCGATGTCAGGCGGTGGCGTTGCGCGCCCGATTGCGAGCGGCGCGGCGCTTCATCGCGCGGCGCTCGTCCTCGCTGAGACCGCCCCAGACGCCGGAGTCCTGACCGGACTCGAGCGCCCACTGCAGGCACTGCTCCATGACGGGGCAGCGGCGGCAGACGGCCTTGGCTTCCTCGATCTGCAGCAGCGCAGGACCGGTGTTGCCGATGGGGAAGAAGAGTTCCGGGTCTTCCTCACGACAAACGGCGTTGTGACGCCAGTCCATGGCTGCTCCATCTCCTTGTATTGCGGGCAGGTTGCTTGTGAATGTGAACGCTTTCACGAATCCCCCCGTGAGGGAAGGGCCGACGCCCAGTTGCCTGGTGCGGTCCGAGATGCGTGGAGGGGTTCTGGCGCTCTGTGTGGGTGCCGGGTGCTGCGGGCTGTCCCGATCGCCATGTAGAGATTCGCAAACCTCGGACGGGGATACAACCCCTTCCGGAAAGTTTTTTTGGATTCGTCGGTGTCTACTAGGTCACAGCCCTAGTTCCTGGGGGTGGACCGGCGTGTAAACGTTCGAGTGAAAGGACTTTTGGCCCTTCCACTCACACAATCACACGCAGTGCACGGCGTACGCCTGTGAACCGAACGCTGGTGCGCAGTCCGAGGTGATCGCCGTCCATCTGGAACGGCAGCGGAACCTTCGAATGCAAGGTGAAGTCGGTCAGATCGTGCAGAGACACCGCGTGCTTGCCGTGCGGGCCGCGCTCAGGAGTCGAGGTCAGGAGCTGTGTCGCGTACCGGGCGACGGCCGGAGTTGACAAACGATTGAGCGCCAATACGTCAAGCGCGGTATCGAACGACGCCTCCGGAGAGGCGTACAGCGGCCGGTTCCCCAGGTACGTCCAGGGGGAGGTGTTGCAGACTATCGACAGCACCAGGTCCGTCACCGGGTCCTGGCCGGGACGCTCCAGCGTGACCGTGCCGTTCCTGCGGTTCGGCTCTTCCCAGAACTGGCGCATGAGCTGTCGCACGTACAGGGCGTGCGTCGAACGCTTGCCGCGTTCCCGCTGCTGCTCGACCCGCCCCACCACACCCGCGTCGAAGCCGAAGCCCGCGCAGAACGTGAACCAGCGGGCCGGAACCGATTCGTCCTCGGTGCCCGGCGAGCCGGCGGCCAGACCCAGACCCACCGTCCGCTCGCGCTGCTCGCGCAGCGCGTCCAGCAGGGCGCCGGTCGCCTCGACCGCGTCGTTGGGCAGCCCCAGCGCACGGGCGAAGACGTTCGTGGAACCACCCGGGACCACCGCCAGCCTCGGCAGCCGCTCCGGATCCGGCCCGTCGTGCAGGAGCCCGTTGACCACCTCGTTGACCGTGCCGTCACCGCCGAGGGCCACCACCAGGTCGAGGCCCTCGTGCGCGGCCTTGCGGCCCAGGTCGCGGGCGTGCCCCCGGTACTCGGTGGTCACCGCCTCCAGCTTCATCTCGCTGGCGAGCGCGTGGGTCAGGACGTCGCGCGTGCGCGCACTGGTGGTCGTCGCTGCTGGGTTGGCCACGAGGAGTGCACGCATGACCGCCAGAGTACCCACCCCTCCCCGAGCATCCCCTACCGACCGTCCCGTCCCGCGCCGACGGCGCGCGGCTACCCTGCTGGGGTGAGTAAGAAGCCGCGCCCGAAGCCGACCGCCAAGCCGACCGCGAAGCGGGCCCCGGAGCCCGCCGCGCCCGCCGCCCCCGCGGCGCTGCCCGGCCGGCTCACCGCCGCCGCCGTGCTCACCGCCCTGGAGGGGCTGGCCCTGGCCGGCCTCGGCGTCTACATGCTGTTCGTCGGCATCGCCGGGGACCCCGACTCCCCGCAGCAGGCCGAGACCGGGGGAGTGACCCTGCTCGCGCTCGCCGCGCTCCCGCTGATCGCCGCGCGCGGACTGCGCCTGGGCCGCCGCTGGAGCCGCGGCCCGGCACTGATCACCCAGCTGATGGCGATGCCGGTGGCGTGGACCCTGTGGACCACCGGCGGTGCGATGACCGCCGCCGCGGTGGCCCTGGCCCTGACCGCCGTCGCCGTCGGCGCCCTGCTCGTGAACCCGACGGCCACCGAGGCGCTCGGCATCGGGCCCGGCGAACAGGCCCGATGACCCCTCCCGCTCCCTGACCCCTACTCCTCGACGAGGAGCTTCTCCCGGAGCTGCGCCAGCGTGCGGGCCAGCAGACGGGACACGTGCATCTGGGAGATGCCGACCTCCTGCGCGATCTGCGACTGGGTCATGTTGCCGAAGAACCGCAGCAGCAGGATCCGCTTCTCCCGCGGCGGCAACCCCTCCAGCAGCGGCTTGAGGGACTCGCGGTACTCGACGCCCTCCAGCGCCTCGTCCTCCGAACCCAGCGTGTCCGCGACCGCCGGGGACTCGTCGTCCGTGTCCGGGACGTCCAGGGAGAGCGTGCTGTAGGCATTGGCCGATTCCAGCCCCTCCAGCACCTCCTCCTCGGAGATCCCGAGCCGTTCGGCCAGCTCGTGGACCGTCGGGGAGCGGCCGTGCTGCTGCGACAGCTCGGCCGTCGCCGTGGTCAGCGACAGCCGCAGCTCCTGCAGCCGCCGGGGGACGCGTACCGCCCAGCCCTTGTCACGGAAGTGCCGCTTGATCTCGCCGACGACCGTGGGCGTGGCGTACGTCGAGAACTCGACCCCGCGGTCCGGGTCGAACCGGTCGACCGACTTGATCAGGCCGATGGTCGCGACCTGCGTCAGGTCGTCCAGCGGCTCCCCGCGGTTGCGGAACCGCCGGGCCAGGTGCTCGACCAGCGGGAGGTGCATCCGGACCAGCCGGTTGCGCAGCTCGGCGCGTTCCGGCGAGCCCTCGGGCAGCTCGCGCAGCTCGAAGAACAGGGCCCGCGCTCCGCTGCGGTCCCGCGGATCCGGCAGCGCCAGCGGCGGAGCCGGTGCCGCCGGGGCCGTGGCAGCGGCCTCCGGTGGCTGTGGTTGGTCGTGCTGGTTCTCGCTCATAGGGCCCGCCCGTCGCTCCGCCGAGTCCAAAAAGCCGTCTTCCGCATCCGCGTCAGCCGGGTGCGGCCGGGCGTGCTGCTGCTCCGGGATGCCGCCGTCGACCTCGTGCCGTACCCGGGGCCGATCCCCGCCCCGCACCGGGATCTCCCCGCCGCTCACGCCGGGCCTGGCCCCGCGCCGCGCTGTTTGTAGAGACTGATGCTCACTGTCCGGTTCTCCTCGACCGTCGCCTCGACCTTGCCGGCCAGGGCCGACAGCACCGTCCACGCGAACGTGTCGCGCTCCGGTGCGCGGCCGTCGGTGGTCGGCGCCGAGACGGTCACCTCCAGCGAATCGTCCACCAGCCGGAAGACGCAGCTGAGGACGGAGCCGGGCACGGCCTGCTGGAGCAGGATCGCGCAGGCCTCGTCCACCGCGATGCGGAGGTCCTCGATCTCGTCGAGAGTGAAGTCCAAACGGGCTGCGAGGCCGGCCGTGGCCGTTCGCAGCACGGACAGGTAGGCACCCGCAGCGGGCAGCCGGACTTCCACGAAGTCCTGGGTCCCGGGCTCGCCTGCGATCTGGGACACCCTCACCTCCAAGGTGGTACGAGCTCTGTTCGCCGGTGACGCTATCGCGATCCGGGTGATCGTGTCGCGGCACCCCTCACGGCACCCCTTTCGGGGCGCCCGGGCCGGCCGGCCGTGCGTCCAGTGACTGATGGTAAGCCCATGGGTACGCACAGTGGCTAGGGGTCTGCGGGCCCAATTCGGGGGAACCGGCGGAGGGTTGACCTACCCCGCTTCAGACGATCGAACCGTCGACAAAACACCACCGCCAGGTCTCCCCCGGCTCGTAGCTCCGCATCACCGGATGGCCGGACTCCTTGTGGTGCGCGGTGGCATGACGGTACGGGGAGGAATCGCAGCACGCCACGTATCCGCACTGGAGACACATCCGCAACTGCACCGGATGGCTGCCGAGCACCTCACATTCCGGGCAGGTCAGCGCATGAGGGACGGGCTCGGGGCGCGGCAGTTCTGCAACGTGGGTGCACTCGCTCATGATGGCCAGCGTACGACCAGGCTGCGGGTGCACGACGCGATGAGGGTGGAACGTCATGGAGGTATTGCCGCTGGTGGCGCTGGTGGCGGCCAGCGCGGCCGTCGCGGGGCTGGCCCGCCGGACGCCGGTGCCGGCGCCGCTGCTGCTGGTCGCGGTCGGACTGGTGGCGGCGTACGTGCCGGGCGTGCCGGCGTACGTCCTCGACCCGCACATCGTGCTGCCCCTGCTGCTGCCGCCGCTGCTGCACACGGCCGCCGTGGACAGTTCGTACCTGGACCTGCGCGCCAACATCAGGCCGGTCGCGCTGCTGTCCGTCGGGTACGTGCTCTTCGCGACGCTGGCCGTCGGGTACGCGGCCTACCTGGTCGTGCCGGGGCTGTCGCTGCCGGTGGCGCTGGTGCTGGGGGCGGTGATCGCGCCGCCGGACGCGGTGGCGGCGACCGCGATCGCCCGCAAGCTCGGGCTGCCGAACCGGATCACGACCATCCTCCAGGGCGAGTCGCTGGTCAACGACGCCACCGCCATCACCGCCTACAAGGTGGCCCTCGCCGCGGCGGTCGGGGTCAGCGCGGGCTGGGCCGGCGCTCTGGCGGAGTTCCTGCTGGCGTCCGTCGGCGGGGTCGGCGTGGGCCTGCTGCTGATGGTGCCGATCCACCAGCTGCGCAAGCGGCTGAAGGAGCCCCTCCTGCAGAACACCCTGTCGCTGCTGATCCCGTTCGTGGCGTACGCGGCGGCCGAGCGGGTGCACGCCTCGGGAGTGCTGGCGGTGGTCGTCGTCGCCCTGTACATCGGCCACCGGAACTGGCAGGTCGACTTCGCGACCCGGCTCCAGGAGGAGGCGGTGTGGAAGGTGGTCGCCTTCGTCCTGGAGTCGGTGGTCTTCGCGCTGATCGGACTCCAGCTGCCGGTGGTCCTCAAGGGGCTGGGGGAGTACCAGGGGCCCTCCGCCGCCTGGTACGCGGTCGTGGTGTTCCTCGTGGTGGTGGTCTCGCGGTTCGTGTGGGTGTTCCCGGCGACGTTCGTACCGCGCTGGCTGTCCGAGCGGATCCGGCGGCGGGAGCCGGAGACCAACTGGAAGGCCCCGGTGGTCGTGGGCTGGGCCGGCATGCGCGGGGTCGTGTCGCTGGCGATCGCCTTCTCCGTGCCGCTGGACGTCCCCCACCGCAACCTCATCCTCTTCCTCACCTTCACGACGGTCATCGGGACCCTGGTCGTCCAGGGCCTGACCCTGCCGCCGCTGATCAAGCTGCTGAAACTGCCTCCCCGCGACGTCCATGCCGAGACCCTCGCCGAGGCGCAGGCGCAGAGCGAGGCCTCGCGGGCGGCCGAGGAACGGCTGGCGGAACTGCTGGAGGACACGGACCACAACGCCCTCCCGTCACCGCTGGTGGACCGGCTGCGCACGGTGCTCGAACGCCGCCGCAACGCGGTGTGGGAGCGCCTCGGCGAGGTCAACCCGCAGACGGGGGAGTCGGCCGACGAGGTCTACCGCAGGCTCGCCCGGGAGATGATCGGGGCCGAGCGGGAGGTGTTCGTGACCCTGCGCGACGCACGGCGGATCGACGACGAGATGCTGCGCGCGCTGCTGCGCCGGCTGGACCTGGAGGAGGCCGCGGCCTACCGGGAGGAGTCGGCCTGACCCCGCGTCCGGGGGAGCCGGGGCCTCCCCCCTCCGCCGCGGACGCGGCGGGTCAGGGCCGGCCCGTGATGACGGCGGCCAGGGTGGTGCCCGGCGGGAAGGCTCCCGACTCGGTGAGGGCGGCCAGGGCCCAGAGCAGTTTGGCCACGTAGATCCGCTCGACCGGGAAGCCGTGGCGGGAGGCGAAGTCGGCGGCGAAGGCGTCCAGCGCGGCCGGGACGCGGGCGTAGCCGCCGTGGTCGAAGCCCTCGGCCAGGCTCCAGTCACCGGCCGGGCCCCCGAAGGCGGCCGCCTGGAGGGAACGTATCTCCGCCCCCAGGAAACCGCCCGCGAGGACCGGTACGCCGAGGGCCCGCTGGCCGGTGCCGAGGCCGGCCGCGAGGCCGGCCAGGGTGCCGCCCGTACCGCAGGCCACGGCCACGACGTCCGCGCGGCCGCGCAGCTCGCGGCCGAGCTCGGCGCAGCCCCGCAGGGCGAGCGCGTTGCTGCCGCCCTCGGGCACGACGTACGCGCCCTCGGCGCCGGCCCGGGCGAGCAGCCGGTCCCGTGTCCCCGGCTCGGTCTTGCGGCGGTAGTCGGAGCGGGTCACGAAGTGCAGGCCCATCCCGTCCGCCGCGCACCGGGCGAGCGAGCCGTTGAGGGGCCGCCCGGCCAGTTCGTCCCCGCGCACGACGCCGGTGGTGCGCAGCCCGAGCAGCCGGCCGGCGGCGGCGGTGGCCCGCAGGTGGTTGGAGTAGGCGCCGCCGAAGGTGACGAGGTGGTCGTGGCCCGCGTCCAGGGCGGCCCGGAGGTTGGGCGCGAGCTTGCGCCACTTGTTGCCGGGCAGCTCCGGGTGCACCAGGTCGTCCCGCTTGAGCAGGAGCCGGACGCCGTGCGCGGCGAAGCGTTCGTCGGGCGCCTCGACCAGCGGGGACGGCGGGCGGGGGCGCAGTTCGGGGTGGGTCACCCGTTCATTGTCGGCCGGGCGGGGTCACTTGAGGCGTTCGGTGACGCGGGCCCGCATCGAGTTCATCGTGAAGCCCTTGGGGTCGATCTTGCCGGGCTGCCATTCGAGGTGGCCGATGACGGAGCGGGCGGTCCAGGCGTGGGCGCGGCAGACGGCGGCCGCCGCGCGGGCGATGGCGTCGAGCTGGACGGCGGGCCAGGGGTCCTCGCCGTCGCCGAGGTTCTCGCACTCGAAGCCGTAGAAGTGGCGGTTGCCGTCGGTGTCCGCGTCGTGGTCGGCGGGCAGCCGCTTCTCGGCGATGACCGCGGCGAGGACGTCGGAGTCGCCGGCTCCGGCGTGGTTGGCCCGGCCGTACCCGACGAGGTGGACCCGGCCGTCCTTGGCGATCACGCCGTGGCACAGCGGGCCCGGGAGGGCCGCGTCGCCGTCGCGGCAGAGGGCGACGGTGTACGGGGTGCCGCGCGTGACGGTGTGGTGGATCATCACGCCGTGCACGGGCCCCCAGGGGCCCTTGTGGTTGCGGTTGTGGGTGCGCCAGGAACCGACCTCGACGACGGTCAGGCCCTCACCCCGGAGGGCGGCGACGAAGCGGTCCGCGGACATGGGTGCGGCCATGGCCGCCTCCTTTGCGGTGCGTGAGGCGGACACCGTGTGTGTGCGCCTCGTTACGTTCCGGTGTAGTGGAGGCGGCCCTTCCGGGGCTAGGGCTCTCGTACGGCGAGCGAGCCGATCCGGCCAGTGGATCAGGCCAGCCGGGCAGGCCGCGCCGCGCGGTCGGCGGTCGGGCGGCCGGACCGTCAGGCCGACGCCAGCCACAGGTCCGGGCCGAACACCTCGTAGTGGATGTCCGAGGCGGGCACGCCCTTGGCGATCAGCTGCCCGCGCACCGCCCGCATGAAGGGCAGCGGCCCGCACAGGTAGGCCCGGGTGCCGGGGGCGACCGGGACGTCCGCCAGGTCGACGCGGCCGGCGCGGTCGCCCGGCTCCGCCTCCTCCTCGTACCAGAACCGGGCCGAGGCGTCGGCGAGCTTGTGGGTGAGGGCGCGGTGGTCGGCGCGCAGCGCGTGATCGGCGGGGGAGCGGTCGGCGTGCAGCACGGTGACCGGCGCGGCGTGCCCGGTGTCGGCCAGGTGTTCCAGCATCGACAGCATCGGGGTGCAGCCGATGCCGGCCGAGGCGAGCAGCACGGGCGCGGAGCCGTCCCGCAGGACGAGGTCGCCGTAGGGGGCGGAGACGCGGAGCCGGTCGCCCGTGCGGACCCGGGCGTGCAGGTGGTTGGATACCTCGCCGTCGGGGCCGCCGGCGGCCGTGCCGTGGACGCGCTTGACGGTGATCGAGCGGACCGGCGAGCCGGGGGCGCTGGAGAGGCTGTACTGGCGGATCTGGCGGGCCCCGTCGGCGAGTTCGACCTGGACGGAGACGTACTGGCCGGGCCGGAAGCCGGGCGCGGGGGCGCCGTCGGCAGGGGTCAGGTGGAAGGTGGTGCAGTCGGCGGTCTCCTCGACCCGCGCGGCGACGGTCCACTCCCGCCACACGTCCCCGGCGAGGACCCGCTGCTCGGCGTAGAGGCGCTCCTCGATGCTGACGAGGGCGTTCGCCATCAGCCAGTAGACCTCGTCCCACGCTTCGGCGACCTCGGGCGTGACGGCCTCGCCGAGGATCTCGGCGATGGCCTCGAAGAGGTGGGTGCGGACGACCGGGTACTGCTCGCGGGTGACGCCGAGGGAGGCGTGCTTGTGGGCGATGCGGCCGAGCATCACGTCGGGGCGGGTGCCGGGGTTCTCGACGAGGTGGGTCGCGAAGGCGGCGATCGAGCCGGCCAGGGCCTGCTTCTGGAGGCCGGCGCTCTGGTTGCCGCGGTTGAACAGGTCGCGGAGCAGCTCCGGGTGGGCCGCGAACAGCTTGGTGTAGAAGAGCTCCGTGATGTCGCCGATCGCCGCCCCGACGGCGGGCAGGGTGGCGCGTACGGTCGCGGTCGACTTCTCGGACAGCATGGGAGCTCCTCGCAGCTAATTGGTATGTGACATGCATATTCAAGCCCCGAAAAAAGGCCCGCAGTAGTGCGGACGTTTGTTCGGGAGACCCTTCGGCCTCAGCCTAGGGCGGCGGAACGGGGGACCGAACCGGCCATCCGGCCCGCACCGGCGGGACTTTCGGCCCGGCCTCAGGCGGGGCCGGCCGCCCCGGCGCCGGATCCGCCCGACAGGCCCAGCAGCAGCGGTCCCGTCGGGGCCGCCACCAGGTCGTTCACCGTCAGCGGGTCCAGCGCGGCGAAGAACGCTTCCTGCGCCCGACGCAGCGCGCCCCGCAGGACGCACGCGTTCCGCAGCGGGCACGGAGTGCTGCCGTCGCAGTCGACGACGTCACCGGCGCCCTCCAGTTCGCGCACCACCCCGCCCACCGACGCGGCGCGTCCGGAGGCGGTGAGCGCGAGCCCGCCGCCCCGGCCCCGCCGGGCCTCGACCAGTCCGAGGTGCTGGAGCCTGGCGACCACCTTGGCGGTGTGCGTGTACGCAACCTCCATGGTCGCCGCCACTTCGCGGGTCGTGGGGAGGTCCGTCTCCTCGACGGCCAGGCGCATCAGCACGCGCAGCGCCAGGTCGGTGAATCGGGTCAGCCGCATGCCCCCAGCCTAGAAACCTTGCATCCGCGATGCAAATTAAAAACAGGTGCGCGTCGGCGGTGCGCGCGAGGTGGCCGGAAACAGTGGGTCCGGGGCGGAGCGCGCGAAGAAACCGACCGCAGAGAATGCCCACACCCACACGGAGTAGTCCCACCCTTTTGTGTAATGGTCCGGCCACGTTGCGTACTGACAGCCTTTCGTACCGCAGATCCATGGAGTGATCGAAAGGGAAAGACATGTCGGTCCAGGCAGGTTCCGAAACCGAAGCCCAGACACCGCAGCGCAGTCTCGGCACTTCGGCCGCACGGAACTTGGCAACCACGACCAAGTCCGCGCCGCAGATGCAGGAGATCACCTCGCGGTGGCTGCTGAAGATGCTCCCGTGGGTCTCGGTCCAGGGCGGCACGTACCGCGTCAACCGCCGGCTGAGCTACTCGGTCGGCGACGGGCGCGTGGAGTTCATCAAGACCGGGACCCAGGTCCAGGTCATCCCGGCCGAACTCGGTGAACTCCCGCTGCTGCGCGACTACGACGACGAGGACGTCCTCACCGAACTCGCCGCCCGGTGCCGGCAGATCGACTTCGCGGCCGGAGAGGAGCTCACCTCCTTCGGCAACACCTCCGACCAGGTGTTCCTCCTCGCCCACGGCCGCGTCGACCAGATCGGCCCCGGCCCCTACGGAGACGACGCGGTGCTGCGCACCGTCGCCGACGGCGCCTACTTCGGCGAGGACTCCCTCACCGACGAGGAGGCGATCTGGGAGTACACCGCCCGCGCCGCCACCTCCGGCACCGCCCTCGTCCTCTCCCGCCAGGACTTCCAGCTCCTCGCCGACCGCGTCGAGTCCCTGCGCGCGCACATCGACCACGTACGGACGATGCCCGAGCAGCGCACCAACAAGTACGGCGAGGCCGCGATCGACCTCTCCGCCGGCCACGAGGGCGAGGCCGTCCTCCCCGGCACCTTCGTCGACTACGACGCCCGGCCCCGCGAGTACGAGCTCTCCATTGCACAAACGGTCCTGCGCGTGCACACCCGCGTCGCCGACCTGTACAACCAGCCGATGAACCAGACCGAGCAGCAGTTGCGGCTCACGGTCGAGGCGCTGCGCGAGCGCCAGGAGCACGAGATGCTCAACAACCGCGACTTCGGCCTGCTCCACAACGCCGACTACGACCAGCGCATCCAGCCCCACGACGGCGCGCCCACCCCCGACGACATGGACCAGCTGCTCAGCATGCGGCGCGGATCCAAGCTGTTCCTCGCCCACCCCAAGGCCATCGCCGCCTTCGGCCGCGAGTGCAACAAGCGCGGCCTGTACCCGGAGTCGGTCGAGATCGGCGGACACCGGGTGCCCTCCTGGCGCGGCGTGCCGATCTTCCCGTCCAACAAGATCCCGGTGAGCGACGCCCGCACGACCTCGATCCTGTGCATGCGCACCGGCCAGGAGGAGCAGGGCGTGATCGGCCTGCACCAGCCCGGGATCCCGGACGAGATCGAGCCGAGCCTGTCGGTGCGCTTCATGGGCATCAGCGAGCAGGCGATCATCTCCTACCTGGTCACCGCCTACTTCTCCGCCGCGGTGCTGGTGCCGGACGCGCTCGGCGTCCTGGAGAACGTCGAGATCGGCCGCTGGCCCTGATGACGGCCAACGCCCTCGCCACGGGTGAGGGGCAGGACGCCGGGGCCCTGCTGGAACGCACGAGAGAAACGGTCAACCCCCGGCTGCGCCGGACGGTCGAGAGCCTGCCCGGCTCCATGCGGAACGTGGCGATGTACCACTTCGGCTGGCAGGACGCGGACGGCACCCCGGCCGAGGGCAACGCGGGCAAGGCCATCCGGCCGGCGCTCGTGCTGGCCTCGGCGCAGGCCCTGGGCGCCGCGCCCGAAGTCGCCGAGGACGCGGTGCGGGCGGCGGTGGCCGTGGAGCTGGCGCACAACTTCACGCTGCTGCACGACGACGTCATCGACAACGATGTCCGGCGGCGCGGGCGTCCCACGGCGTGGACCGTCTTCGGCGTACCGGACGCGATCATCACGGGCGACGCCATGATGGCGCTCGCGCTGCGGCTGCTCGCCGAGGACCCGCACCCGGCCTCGGCGCCGGCCTCGGCCCGGCTCGCGGCCTGCGTCATCGAGCTGTGCGCGGGGCAGCAGGCGGACTGCGCCTTCGAGGAGCGGCCGGACGTCTCCCTCGACGAGTGCCTGACGATGGCGACGGCCAAGACCGGGGCCCTCCTGGGCTGCGCGTGCGCGCTGGGCGCGCTGTACGCGGGGGCCGGGCCGGAGGAGGTCGACGCGATGGACGCCTTCGGCCGGGAGGCCGGGCTGGCCTTCCAGCTGATCGACGACCTGATCGGCATCTGGGGCGACCCGGGGCACACGGGCAAGCCGGCCGGGGCCGACCTGATCGCCCGCAAGAAGTCCCTCCCGGTCGTGGCCGCGCTCACCTCGGGCACCGCGGCGGGGGCCGACCTGGCCGCCCTGTACGCGGGCCCCATGACCGGGGACGACGTGCGCGAGGCGGCCCGGGCGGTGGAGCGGGCCGGCGGCCGTGACTGGGCGCAGGCCCATGCCGCCGACCGGATGGGCCGCGCGGTGCAGGAGCTGTCCCGGGCCGTTCCGGACCTCGGCGCGGCGGGCGGCCTGCTGGCGCTGGCGGAGTTCGTCACGCGCCGCACCAAGTAGCGGGAGTGCGCGCAAGGCCCGTTCCGGTACCTGGGGGTGCCGGAACGGGCCTTACCGTGCCGGTGGGCCAACTCTAGGATCACTCACGGTTGTTGACGCGTGAGTGAAGGGTGCTACCTGTGGTGCTGGAGATACGCCGGGCGGACCGGTCCGACCGGGACGCGGTCGCACGGCTGCTGGACGAGGCCTTCCGTGACGACCCGGTGAGCACGTGGGTCTTCCCCGACCCGGAGCACCGGGCCGCCGTGCACGGCAGGTTCCTCGGGGTGTTCGTGGACGTGGCGCTGGCCGAGGGCCGGATCGACCGTACGGAGGACGGCTCGGCGGCGGCGCTGTGGCTGCGGGTCCCGGCCGGCGAGCCGGAGGGCGAGGACGAGGTCCCGGCGAAGATGCGCGCGGTGGCCGACCCCGGCAACGAGCGCTGCGAACTGGTCGGGCGGCTCACCGGGGAGGTGCACCCGACCGCCGAGGAACACGAGTACCTGCTGATGATCGCCGTCGCGCCGGGCCGCCAGGGCGAGGGGCTGGGCACCGAGCTGATGCGACCGGTACTGGAGCGCTGCGACCGCGAGGGGGTGCCCGCGTACCTGGAGGCGAGCAGCGAGCGCAGCAAGCGGCTGTACGAGCGGCTCGGCTGGGAGTTCACGGGCGAGGCGGTACGGCTGCCCGACGGGCCGCTGATGTGGCCGATGTGGCGCAAGCCACAGGGGTGAGGTGCGCGGCCCCGCGAAATGGCTCTTGGCAAAGTACTTCAGGTGAAGTACTTTCATCGACGTGCCCCGGAGCGGTGGCACCGTCCAACGGAAGAGACTCGCTTGCGCAAGCTCACGTACTTCATCGCCACCACCGTCGACGGGTTCATCGGAGCCCCGGACGGCGATGCCGATTTCCTCTACGCCCACCTCGACCCGGAGTTCATCGCCCACCTGACGGCCGAGTACCCGGAGACGGTCTCCGCCGCAGGACGCGCGCAGCTCGGGATCGAGGACGCGGCCCCGAAGCGCTTCGACGCGGTCCTCATGGGCCGCGGCACCTACGAACCGGGCCTCAAGGCCGGCCTGGCCAGCCCCTACGGGCACATGCGCGAGCAGTACGTCGTCTCGCGCTCCCTCGCCGAGGCGCCCGACCCGCAGGTGCGGCTGATCAGCGGCGACGTCGTCGCCAAGGTCCGTGAGATGAAGGCGCAGGACGGGCTGGGCATCTGGCTGTGCGGCGGGGCGGACCTCGCCGGGCAGCTGGCCGACGAGATCGACGAGTACATCGTCAAGACCTACCCGGTCGTCGTGGGCACGGGCATGCCGATGTCCCGGGCCGGATTCGGCGTGCGCCCGCTGGAGCTGACCGGCGCCACCGTCCTCGGTGGCGGCCAGATCATCAGCAGCTACACCGTCAAGCGCTGACTCGCCGCAAGGGCGAAAACCGGCCTACCGTGGAGGCATGGCCGGTTACCAGGAGCAGCGCGCGCACGAGCGGGCCGCTCCGCAGGCCGGGCACGAGCAGCAGACGTGCCCGGGCTGCGGGAGCCCCGTCGCAACGGTGGTCAGGCGGCACAAGTCCCTCGGGGTCTTCGTACCGCAATGGGGTCCGGGCCCCTGCCGGGACCCGCGGTGCCCGCGCCGCGTCCCCCCGGGGGTCTAGCCCCCGGGAGGACCGGCCGGATCAGCCCTTCGAGCCGAGGCCCGACGCCACCAGGCCGTTCGCCCACAGCTGGTTCACGCGCGCCCGCTCGGCACTGTTCGGGTTGGCGTTCGTGCACGAGGTGCCCGGGCCGCCGCCCGACATCAGCTCGCTGCACGGACCCGAGTAGTGGTCCGGCAGACCCAGCACGTGACCGGTCTCGTGCGCCGTCACCCGGGTGGAGTTGTACTGCTGGTTCTGCCGGTAGTCCAGGAAGATGTAACCCCGCCCGTGCCCGTCCGTGCTCGCGTACGAGCCGCGCGAGTCGTTGCCCTCGTAGTACGAGAAGTTCCCGCCGGAGGACACCTCCTGCAGCTTGACGTTGGCCACCGAGCCGTTCCAGATCCGGGTCGAACTGGCTATCTGCGAACGGAAGCTGGGCGCGTTGCGGGTGTTGTAGGTGACGGTCACCGCGAGGGCGCCCGGGTTCGCCGCGCGCTGCTCGGCGACCGAGCGCTGCACGGCCTCGAAGAAGGCCCGGTTGGCGGCCGAGTTCTCCTGGGACCGCTCGTACGCCGCGTAGCTGGCGGGGCTACCGGCGGGGGAGGCGGGGGTCGCGGCGCTCGCGGAGGGGACGATGCCGCCGAGCGCGGCGGCGACGCCGAGACCGACAGCGGTGGCCAGCGTGGCCTTGCGGGAGTGGCGCATGTGGGGGAGCTCCTACTCATCCGGTGTGGGGGGTGGTCGTTCGGTACCGGAGTCTGCGGGAGCGGAAGGGCCCGGCGGATGATGTCAGAGCCCGATAACGCCGGGCTATCGGGAGGTTTTCGGTAGGCCAACTGGCGTGAGAATGGCGGGATTCGGGGGGCTATCGGCGGCTGGTGCGGCCCACCGGCCCCGCCCTACCCTCGGGGCATGGAGCTCGAGGTGAGGCACCTGCGCGCGCTGTGCGCCATCGCCGACGCCGGCAGCCTGCACAAGGCGGCGCGGCAGCTCGGCGTGAGCCAGCCCTCGCTGACGACCCAGCTGCGGCGGATCGAACGGGCCCTGGACGGCGAGCTGTTCCTGCGCGAACGCACCGGATGCCGGCCAACTCCGTTCGGACGCACGGTACTCGGGCGGGCGCGTCCGCTGCTCGCCGAGATGGCGGCGCTCGTCGCCGAAGCGCGGGCCGCCGCGCACGGGCCGCGGCTGCGGATCGGCTCCACGGCGAGCCGGGCCCTGCCGGGGTGGCTGCGCCGGCTCCACCGAAGACACCCCGACGCGGAAACCTCGCTGGTCGTGGACGTCTCGGCCAATGCGCTGCTGCGGATGGTGGACGCCGGGCAGCTGGACGTGGCGTTCGTCCACGAGGTGGAGGGCAGCCCGCTGCGGGTGCCGGCGGGGCTGCAACTGCACGTCCTGATGGAACGCGAGCCGCAGTTCGTGTCCATGTCCCCGGACCATCCGGCGGCGCGGTCGGCGATCGTCAGGTTAGAGGACCTCGCGCGCGACCGGTGGATGGTCGACCCCTCCGTCGACGGCGAATGGGACGGACTGCGGCGGGTGTTCGCCGGGGCCGGTCTCGACCCGCCGGTCCTGCACGCCGACTACCACACGGCGACCTCGCTGATCGTCTCCGGCGAGGCGGTGGCGCCCTGCCAGCCGACGTCCGGGCCGCGGGAGGACATGGCGATCCGGCCGATCTCGGGGGACCCGCTGGCGGTGCGGCTGCTCCTCGCGACGCGGCCGGGCGCCCATGCGGAGGTCTTCGAGGACCTCCGCGCCGCCTACCGCGAAGTCGCCCTGAGCACCCCGCCGTACCGGGCGTGGCTGCGGTACCACGGGAATTCGCTGCTGGTGGCTTGACCTTGCCCTTGCCCTTGCCCTGGCCGGGCGGAGGGCGGGTGGGGTCTGCCCCGGCTGGGGCGGTGGCTGGGCGGGGCCCCCTCGGGTGGGGGCTTGGGGTGGCTGAGGTGGTGTCCCGCTTGGCCTCGTGGCTGGCCCCCGGTCGTGAGCCCCGCCGGCGTTTGAGGCGGGAACGGTGGAAGGGCGGGTCGGGGACGGGCTGGCGCAGCGGGGGACCCCGGGCCGGGGTCGTGCGGGGGCTGCGGGTGGGGCCGGGGCCGGTGCCGGGGTGGGGTGTCGTCCGGGACGGGCATGATTTATGGCGCCTGCTCCGGGCCCCCTTTGCCGGTGGGACAGGGCGCCAACAAATCACGTTTTAGTCCCGGACGACACCCCACCCCGTCCCCGGCCCCGGCCCGCGCGCGCTCCCGTCCCCGGCCCCGGACTCGGTTGATCCGCGCTCCCGGCCGTGCTTTGCGTCTCGCCCCGGCACGGGGTGGCGGTGCTTGACTTCCCTTGACCGCGATATATCGTGTTCGTACGAGACGCGATATGTTGCGTGCGTCAGCCCACGAGGAGGAGCAGCACCATGACAGAGCAGATGACCTGGTCCGTCGCCGCGCCCCAGAAGCTCACCTTCGAGCAGCCGGTGACGGAGCTGCGCGTCCGCGTGGTCGGCGGCACGGTCAACGTGGTCGCCGCCGACGAGGGTCCGGCCCGGCTGGAGGTGGCCGAGGTGGAGGGGCCGCCGCTGCACGTCGTGCACGAGGACGGCGCGCTCACCCTGTCCTACGAGGACCTCCCCTGGAACGGCACCCAGGGGTTCAAGAAGTGGTTCGAGGGCAAGCCGTGGAAGGCCTGGTCGGGCGCCTCCGAGGACGGCCGCAAGGCCTGGGAGCGCAGCGTCACCGTCACGCTCGCCGTCCCCGCCGGCACCCGCGTCCAGCTGGCCGCCGTCAGCGCCACCGCGTTCGTCTCCGGCATCGCCGGCCCCGTCGACGTCAACGGCGTCTCGGGCGACGCGACCCTCGTCGGGCTCTCCGGCCGGGTCAAGGCGCACACCGTCTCCGGCAGCGTCGAGGCCCAGTCCGTCACGGGTGAGCTCGGTTTCCACTCGGTCTCCGGCGGGCTGACGGTGGTCGACGGTGCGGGCGGCAGCGTACGGGCCGACTCGGTCAGCGGGGACATGCTCATCGACCTGGCCCCCGACGCGGCCGCGCCCAAGCCGGTCGACATCTCCCTCAACTCCGTCTCCGGCGAGGTCGCCATCCGGCTTCCGCACCCCGCCGACGCCAAGGTCGAGGCCAACACCGCCACCGGGGGCGTCTCCAACGCCTTCGAGGACCTGCGCGTCTCCGGCCAGCTCGGCGCGAAGCGGATCACCGGCACCCTCGGTACGGGCGCTGGCACCCTGCGGGCCACCACGGTCTCCGGTTCCATCGCGCTGCTGCGCCGCCCGCAGGCGGAGGCCGACGCCCCCCTCCAGCTCGACAAGAAGGTGCTCTGACATGCCGCCCGTCTTCGCCCACGGCCGCCTCCGCCTCTACCTCCTGAAGCTCCTCGACGAGGCCCCGCGCCACGGGTACGAGGTGATCCGCCTGCTGGAGGAGCGCTTCCAGGGCCTGTACGCGCCCTCCGCGGGCACCGTGTACCCGCGGCTCGCCAAGCTGGAGGCGGAGGGGCTCGTCACCCACGCCACCGAGGGCGGGCGCAAGGTGTACTCGATCACCGAGGCCGGCCGCGCCGAACTCGCCGACCGCGTGGGCGAGCTGGCCGACCTGGAGCTGGAGATCCGCGACTCCGTGTCCGAGCTGGCCGCCGAGATCCGGGACGACGTACGCGGCGCCGCCGGCGACCTGCGGCGCGAAATGCGGGCCGCGGCCTCCGCGACGGCCACCCAGGTCGAGGACGAGTCCTGGAAGGCGGCCAAGGAGGAGCTCCGCAAGGCGAAGGCCGAGTGGAAGGAACAGGCGCGCCGGGCGAAGGACGAGAGCCGCCGGGCCCGCGAGGAGGCCCAGCAGGCCCGCCGCCAGGCCAAGGAGGCGCAGGAGCGGGCCCGCGAGGAGGTCCAGCGGATCGCGGCGCAGCTCCAGGAGCAGTTCACGAAGCCGGGCGGGGTCCTGGGCAGCCTGGCCGGGGCCTGGCTGGGCGGCGGCAACGGCCACGGGAGTGCCGGGCAGGCCGCCGGTTCCGCGGGCGCGCCGCCGGCCCCGGAGTACGGCTGGGCCGAAGACCTGGCGGCCACCGCCGACCCGGCGCGGGACCTGGACCGGCTGCTCGACCGCTTCCGGGACGACGTGCGCGACGCGGCCCGCGACCACGGAGTGACCCCGGCCCAGCTGGCCGAGGCCCGCGCCCACCTCGCGGCGGCCGCCCACCGCATCGCGGCGGGCCTGCGCCCGGGCGCCTAGTCACGGAGGCTCAGGCGGCCAGGCCCCGTTCGGCGGTCGCGTACGTGACGCCGTGGTCCGCGAGGACCTCGGCGACCGTGCCGGGCCGCGAGAGCAGGGCCAGCAGCAGGTGCAGGGTGCCGATGTGCCGGTCCTTGCGGCCCATGGAGATCCTCAGGGACTGCTCCAGCACCTTCTTCGCGCCCCCGGTGAAGGGGACGTGGCGCTGTTCGGGTGCCGGGCGCCCGAGGGCCGACAGGAGGGAGCCCGCGAGGGTCTTGCGGCGCGGGGCCGGAGCGGACAGGGCGCCCGCGCCGTGGGTCTCCTCGAACCGGGACACGATCGCGCCGAGGTCGATGCCGAGCCCGGCCAGCGCCTCCTCGTCGGCCCTCGACATGCCGCCGCGCCGCCGGGACTCGGCGAGGGCCGCGGTGACCGCCTCCCGGTCCACGCCGAGCGGATCCAGGGCGCCCCGGGTCAGCAGGGAGAGCAGCAGGTGTTCCTCGGCCACGGTGGCGGCGCCGGCCTGCCGGGCCTCGGCCACGGCCCCCGACACGGCGTCGCGGGCGTCCCGGGTGAAGCGTTCGAACATCACAGCCTCCCGTGTTTCTTGTGCACGGCCTGCCGGCTGACGCCCAGCTCGGCCGCGATCTCCTGCCAGGACCAGCCCTGCGCCCGGGCGCTGCGTACCTGTACGGCCTCCAGCTGCTCCAGCAGCCGCCGGAGCGCGGCCACGGCACGCAGGCCCACGCGGGGGTCCCGGTCTCCTGCTCGTTCGGCGAGATCGGTGGCTTCCGTCATGCATGTCAATGTAGGTTGACAGGGGAGGGGTGTCAACCCTGATTGACGGACGGCGGGGGAGGTCAGACCGTGAGCACGACCTTTCCGAACAGGTCGCCCGACTCCAGCTTCTCGAAGCCCTCGCGCGCCCGGTCCAGCGGCAGCACCTCGTCGATGACGGGCCGGACACCGGTGGCCGCGCAGAAGGACAGCAGGTCCTCCAGCTCGTCCTTGGTGCCCATGGTCGAACCGACGACCTTCAGCTCCAGGAAGAAGATCCGGGTCAGTTCGGCGTGCGCGGGCCGGTCGCCGCTGGTGGCGCCGGAGATCACCAGGGTCCCGCCGGGGCGCAGGCACTTGACCGAGTGCGACCAGGTGGCCGCCCCCACGGTCTCCATGACCGCGTCCATCCGGTGCGGGAGCCGCGCGCCCGGCTCGAAGGCCTCCACCGCGCCCAGTTCCACGGCCCGCGCGCGCTTGGCCGCGTCCCGGCTGGTGGCGAAGACCCGCAGGCCGGCCGCCTTGCCGAGGACGATCGCGGCGGTGGCGACCCCGCCGCCGGCGCCCTGGACGAGTACGGAGTCCCCGGGGCGGACCCCGGCGTTGGTGAAGAGCATCCGGTAGGCCGTCAGCCAGGCCGTGGGCAGGCAGGCGGCCTCCGCGAAGGACAGTTCGGCGGGCTTGCGCAGGACGTTCCAGGCGGGGACGGTCACCTGCTCGGCGAAGGTGCCCTGGTAGCGCTCGGTCAGGATCGACCGGGGCTCGTCGGGGCCGACTCCGTGGCCGCTCTGGCCGATCACGGAGTGCAGGACGACCTCGTTGCCGTCCTGGTCGGTTCCGGCGGCGTCGCAGCCGAGGATCATGGGGAGCTTGTCCCCGGAGAGTCCCACTCCGCGCAACGACCAAAGGTCGTGGTGGTTGAGCGAGGCGGCGCGGACGTTGACGGTCACCCAGCCCGGGCGGGCCTCGGGAGCCGGGCGTTCGCCCAGTACGAGGCCGCTCAGCGGCTGGTCACGGTCGATTCGGGCGGCGTAGGCAGCGAACATGCGGCGACGCTACCGCTCGGTAGGGCGCGGGTTCCAGAGCTACCGCCGCCGAGGTGGTGAGGCCTTCGTCGCACGGGCGGCGCGTGGAAACGGGCGGGGCCCGGCCGGATCGCTCCGGCCGGGCCCCGCCCGTACTGCTGTGGTGCGCGGATCAGGCCAGGCGGGCCACTCCGTCGGCCTTCGCCGCGGCGGCGACCGCGGCCGAGACGGCCTCGGCGACGCGCGCGTCGAACGGCGAGGGGATCACGTAGTCGGCCGCGAGCTCGTCGCCCACGACGCCGGCGATGGCGTCGGCGGCGGCGATCTTCATGCCTTCGGTGATCCGGGTCGCGCGGACCTTGAGGGCCCCGGCGAAGATGCCCGGGAAGGCCAGCACGTTGTTGATCTGGTTCGGGAAGTCCGAACGGCCCGTCGCCACGACCGCCGCGTACTTGTGCGCGACGTCCGGGTGGACCTCCGGGTTCGGGTTGGCCATGGCGAAGACGAACGCGTCCTTCGCCATCGAGGCCACCGCCGTCTCGGGGACCGTGCCGCCGGAGACGCCGATGAAGACGTCCGCGCCGACGAGAGCCTGCTCCAGCGAGCCGGTCTGGCCGGTGTTGTTCGTCAGGGCCGCGATCTCGGCCTTGACGTCGGTCAGGTCCGAGCGGTCCGCCGAGACGACGCCCTTGCGGTCCGTCACGCAGACGTCGCCGATGCCCGCGTCCACCAGGATCTTGGCGATCGCGATGCCCGCCGCGCCGGCACCCGAGATGACGGCCCGCAGGTCGCCGAGGGTGCGGCCGGTGAGCTTGGCGGCGTTGCGCAGGGCGGCCAGCGTCACGATCGCCGTGCCGTGCTGGTCGTCGTGGAAGATCGGGATGTCGAGCGCCTCCTGGAGGCGCCGCTCGATCTCGAAGCAGCGGGGGGCGGAGATGTCCTCCAGGTTCACCCCGCCGAAGGACGGGGCGAGACGGATGACCGTCTCGATGATCTCGTCCGTGTCCTTGGTGGCGAGCGCGATCGGAACCGCGTCGACACCGCCGAACTGCTTGAAGAGGATGGCCTTGCCCTCCATCACGGGGAGGGAGGCTTCCGGGCCGATGTCACCGAGTCCGAGCACGGCCGTGCCGTCGGTGACGACGGCGACCACGTTGGACTTCCAGGTGTATTCGTTCACCAGGTCCGGCTGCTCGGCGATGGCGCTGCACACCTTCGCCACGCCGGGGGTGTACGCGAGGGACAGGTCGTCCTTGTCGTGGACGGGCACGGTGGCCTGGATGGCCATCTTGCCGCCCCGGTGCAGTGCGAACACCGCGTCGGGGTTGTTGTCCGTCGCGCTGTCACTGCGAGGGTTGACGATCTCCGCTGCCACTGTGTGTGACCCCTTAAGTCCTTTGAATCGTTGAGGGTGGCCACTCCTGGTTAAGGGGTGGGCGGGCACCGCGTCCGGACTCCGCGTCGACGGTTGGCCCGTCTCCGCGGAGGGGAGGTTCGTACGCGCGGGCGCGCCGCACGCGCGCCCTGAGCCCCGGATGAGGGGTGTAAGGATCTGTTCTACCGGAAGAACGCTCGGCCAGACGAGTCGATTCCTGTTCGATCGTAGGCTCGTTGTCCCGGTTTTGGCTAAAAGTCCAAACCTCGCTGTCCAGCAGACGAGACGCGCCGCAAAAACTGAGGTGAAAGTGCCAGGTCACGGGCTTTTGTGCGGCCGTGACGGCCGTTGTCCGCAGTCCTGTTGGGTCTTCGGGGGCGCCCGTTATCTGATTTTGACCTGATGGGCAGCCTGAATGCGTCAGTCCGAATGGCAAGATGCCGTAATCACACAAGGTCGCGACACTCGATGGTGCGTGCCCCGACCGTTCTCGGATGCTTTTCCACCTGCCGGAGGAACCAGCTCATGACCGCAAGCACCACCCGTCGTACGACCGCCGCCCGGTCCCGGATCGCCGCGGTCGGCGCGATCGCGGTCACCGGTGCCCTGATCCTCACGGGCTGTGGCGACCAGACCGACTCTGGCTCCTCGACCCCCTCGGCCAAGACCGACAACAGCGCCCCGCTGTTCTCGAAGCTGCCGAAGAAGATCCAGGACGCCGGTGTCGTCAAGGTCGGCTCCGACACCGCCTACGCCCCGATGGAGTTCGTCGACGGCGGCAAGATCGTCGGTGTCGACCCGGACATCGCCGACGCCCTGGGCAAGCAGCTCGGTGTGAAGTTCCAGTTCACCTCCGGCACCTTCGACGGTCTCATCACCTCGCTGGAGACCGGCCGCCAGGACGTGGCCATGTCGTCGATCACCGACAACAAGAAGCGCCAGGAAGGCCTGGACGACAAGGGCGCCAAGATCGGCAAGGGCGTCGACTTCGTCGACTACTTCTCCTCCGGCGTCTCGCTGCTGGTCAAGAAGGGCAACCCGGACAACATCAAGTCGCTCGACGACCTCTGCGGCAAGACGGTCGCCGTCCAGCGCGGCACCACGTACGAGGACACCTTCAAGGCCCAGGCCGAGAAGTGCGGCGACAAGAAGCTCACCATCGAGGCCTTCGACACCGACGCCGAGGCGCAGACCCGCGTCAAGGCCGGCGGCGCCGTGGCCGACCTGAACGACTTCCCGGTCACCGCGTACACCGCGAAGACCTCGGGCGGCGGCAACGACTTCGAGGTCGCCGGCCAGCAGGCCGACGTCGGCCTCTTCGGCATCGCGGTCTCGAAGGAGAACACCCAGCTCCGCGACGCCATCAAGGAAGCCCTCGACGCCATCATCAAGGACGGCTCCTACGCCAAGGTCCTGGAGAAGTGGAACGTGAAGGACAGCGCGGTTCCGTCCGCCACGATCAACGCCGGCAAGTGATCCGAGCGCTCCACTGAAGGGCAGTCATTGTGACTGACAAGATCGACAAGGGTCCGGCCGCAACCCCGCCGGCCGGGCCCGGCGCCTCGGGCACCACCTACGAGGCCATCAAGGCCATCCCCGTCCGCCACTACGGCCGCTGGATCAGCGCCGTGGTCGTGGCGGTGCTGCTCGCCTGGCTCGTCTACGCCTTCTCCCAGGGCAAGATCATCTGGGCGACGGTCGGCGACAAGCTCTTCGACCCGGCGGTCCTCACGGGCCTCGGCAACACCATCATCATCAGCATCTCCGCCATGGCGCTGGGCCTCGTGCTCGGCATCCTGTTCGCGGTGATGCGGCTCTCGAACAACCCGGTCACGAGCTTCGTGTCCTGGCTCTACATCTGGTTCTTCCGCGGCACCCCGGTCTACGTGCAGCTGCTGGTGTGGTTCAGCCTCCCGCTGATCTTCCAGTACATCAACCTGGGTCCGATCTACAAGAACGAGACCGTCGACGTCATGACGCCGTTCATGGTCGCCCTGCTGGGCCTCGGCCTGAACGAGGGCGCCTACATGGCGGAGATCGTCCGTGCGGGCATCCAGTCCGTCGACGAGGGCCAGAGCGAGGCCTCGCACGCCCTCGGCATGACGCGGACGCAGACCATGCGCCGGGTCGTGCTGCCCCAGGCGATGCGCGTGATCATCCCGCCGACCGGCAACGAGTTCATCAACATGCTGAAGACCTCGTCCCTGGTCTCGGCGGTGCAGTACACCGAACTCCTGCGGGCCAGCTCCAACATCGGCAGCACCGCCGGTGCGGTCATCGAGATGTACTTCGTCGCCTCGATCTGGTACCTCGCCCTGACCAGCGTGTTCAGCGTCGGCCAGTACTACCTGGAGCGCCGCTACGCCCGCGGTTCGCTGCGGAGCCTGCCGCCCACGCCGTTCGAGCGCCTCAAGGCCAACCTGAACATGTTCCGCCGTACGGAGGTGGCGAAGTGACCGCCCAGCCGATGGTCAAGGCAGAAGGCGTCCACAAGTCGTACGGCGCCGCCCACATCCTCCGCGGCATCGACCTGGAGGTCGCGCCCCGGGAGGTCTTCTGCCTGGTCGGCCCGTCCGGCTCCGGCAAGTCGACCTTCCTGCGGTGCATCAACCACCTGGAGCGCATCAACGCCGGCCGGCTCTCGGTCGACGGCCAGCTGGTGGGGTACAAGCAGAAGGGCGACAAGCTCTACGAGCTGAAGGACAGCGAGGTCGCGGCCCAGCGCCGGGACATCGGCATGGTCTTCCAGCGCTTCAACCTCTTCCCGCACATGACGGCCATCGAGAACGTCATGGAAGCCCCGGTCATGGTCAAGGGCGAGTCCAAGGCGGTGGCGCGCGAGCGCGCCGTACGCCTCCTGGACCGTGTGGGCCTCGGCGACAAGGGCGGGAACTACCCCACCCAGCTCTCCGGCGGCCAGCAGCAGCGCGTGGCGATCGCCCGCGCGCTCGCCATGGAGCCGAAGCTGATGCTCTTCGACGAGCCCACCTCGGCGCTCGACCCGGAGCTGGTGGGTGACGTCCTCGACGTCATGCGGGACCTCGCCGACTCGGGCATGACCATGATCGTGGTCACGCACGAGATGGGCTTCGCCCGCGAGGTCGGCGACAACCTCGTGTTCATGGACGGCGGTGTGGTGGTCGAGTCCGGCAACCCGCGCGACGTCCTGGGCAACCCGCAGCACGACCGGACGAAGGCGTTCCTGTCCAAGGTGCTGTAAGCGGCACACAGCGGTACGCGGCAGCACGCAGCAGCGGCCCGCAGCGGTACGCGCACGACGCCGGAGGGGCGGTACGGGATCCCGTACCGCCCCTCCGGCGTTCCCGCCCGATTGCCTCCTTCAGATCTCCTACTTCAGACCTAGGACCAGCGCGTCCGACGGCGAGCGCCAGACGCTGCGGGCCTCCGCGAAGCCCGCCTCGCGCAGGATCCGGGCGTGCCAGGCCTCGTCGGGGGTGTCGCCGTCGGCGTGCTCCCCGTAGATCGCGAACCGGGCCTTCGTCGGCTCCGCCAGGACCGGGTCGGCCGCCGCCAGCTCCCACCACTCGCGCCAGTCCAGGACCCCGGCCGCCTTCTCCCGGTCCATGCCGGCGTGCCGATGGGCGCGCTCGGCGGCGCGGATGCGCGGGGTGGAGGGGTCGGGCATGTGATCGGCGTTCATGAACACCCCGCCCGGGCGGACCAGCGGCGCGATCTGCCCGTACAGCACCGCGAGGTCCGCGCTGTGGAGCCAGTGCAGGGCGGTCGCGGTCAGCACCGCGTCGTAGGAGTCGTAGGGGAGGGCCGCGCGCCAGTCCGGATCCTTGAGGTCGGCGGTGACGAAGGTGACCCGGTCGTCGCCCTCGAAGTGGCCCCGGGCGATCGTCAGCAGCGCCGGGTCGAGATCCAGCCCCGTGCTGACGGCCCGCGGGAACCGCCGGAGGAGCCGGTCCGTGATACTTCCCGTACCGCAGGCGAGATCCAGTACCCGGGGGGAGGGACCCACCAGTGCCTCGACCATGTCCAGCATCACCCGGAACCGCTCCTCGCGGTCGGGCATGTACCACTCCTGCTGCCGGTCCCAGCTGTCCTGCCAGGCCCCCCAGTCCGTACCGATCGCGCCAGTCACCGCGTCCGTCATCCTGAACCCCTCCATACGTAATACCCTCGAAGACGTATCAGCCGTTACAGCAGCTCGCGCTCACCCTAAACCGCAGCCGTAAGGACTACAAGTGGAACTGGCCCATTACTCGGACTACGCCGTGCGCCTGGTCAACACCGAGGAGCCGGCCCGCAACACGGACTCGCTCACCTCGGCGGACGACGTCCGCGCCCTCTTCGGGCCCAGCGTGCAGATGGCCCGCCGGGTCACCGACACCGACGTCACCCGCTTCCGCAACGTCCGCGGCCGGCTGCGCTCCGTCTTCGAAGCCGCCGACGGCGGCGACCACGTACTCGCCGTGGACCTGCTGAACTCCCTGCTCATGGAGTTCCCCGTCAGCCCGCAGGTCTCCGGCCACGAGCTCGTCGGCCCCGACGGACGGCCCGACTGGCACATCCACCTCGCCGACCACCCGTCCAACGCGTCGGCCGGCTACGCCGCCATCGCCTCCATGGGCCTGGCCTTCCACCTCACCGAGCACGGCCCCGACCGCCTCGGCCTGTGCCAGGCACCGCCCTGCCGCAACGCCTACCTCGACACCTCCACCAACCGCTCCCGGCGCTACTGCTCCGACCGCTGCGCCACCCGCGCCAACGTCGCCGCCTACCGCGCCCGCAAGCGGCTCGAAGCCGAGGAATCCGCGCGCAGCACGCGCAGCGCCGAGGCCGCCCAGGACAGCCGGGCCCTCAGCGAGCGCTGATCCGCCGCGCGCGGACGGACCCGCAGCACGGCCGTCGCCAGCACCAGGTCGGCGGGGACCGCCCCGTAGACGGTGCTGTCGCCGGACTCGTTGAACGGGTTGTCGCCGAGCATCCACCAGCCGCCCGGCCGGCGCTCGGCCGCCCGCTTGACCACCAGCAGGTCCTGCTGGAGGGGGTGCCGGAACACCACCACGTCACCCGGCCGGACCAGCGCCCCGTAACGGACCACGAGCCGGTCCCCGTGCAGCAGGGTCGGCACCATCGACGGGCCCGTCACCTCCACGACCTCGAAACGCGCCCGCGAGCGCCTGTTCTCCACCATCCGAGCCCTCCTCGTCCCACCCCGCATGCTGCCGCACGCCGCCGTACGTTCGCTCACCACACCTCGCACGAGCCTGGACTTTTGTCCTAAGCCCATGGGGGCGGCCGCGAATTCCGTTATCTCAGCGAGTAACCTCCCCTCTTGAGAAGACGATCACGAGGAGGACAAACTCCATGCTTTCCCGCCTCTTCGCCCCCAAGGCGAAGGTCTCCGCCCACTGTGACCTGCCCTGCGGCGTGTACGACCCGGCCCAGGCCCGTATCGAGGCCGAGTCCGTCAAGGCCGTCCAGGAGAAGTACCAGGCCAACGACGACGCGGACTTCCGCGCGCGCGCCATCACCATCAAGGAGCAGCGCGCCGAGCTCGCGAAGCACCACGTGTCGGTGCTGTGGAGCGACTACTTCAAGCCCCCGCACTTCGAGAAGTACCCCCAGCTCCACACCCTGGTCAACGACACCCTGAAGGCCCTCTCGGCCGCCAAGGCGTCCAACGACCCGGCGACCGGCGCCAAGGCCCTCGAACTGATCGCCGAGATCGACCGCATCTTCTGGGAGACCAAGGCCGCCTGATCCGGGCGCCCTGGGGACCTTCCCGCGCTGCCGGTCAGAGCGCACGTGACAACGGCCCGACTGCTTCGCGCAGCCGGGCCGTTGTCACGCGGAAGTCCGCTCCGCGCACACGCCGCGGCCCCCGGCCCCTAGCCTGTCGGTGACGAGCCGCGAGGAGAGGGGCAAGGCCGCCATGTCTTCCGAGTCTTCCGATGCCAAGGACCCGTACCGCGAACAGCTGGCCTTCGGCCAGAGAACGCAGATCCTGCGCACCCGGCGCGGCCTCACCCGCGACCAACTCGGCGGCCTCGTCGGCCGGTCCGGATCCTGGGTCAAAGCCGTCGAGACCGGCCGGCTGAAGACTCCGGCACTGCCGATGGTCCTGCGCATCGCCGAGGTGCTGCGCGTCCGGGACCTGTCCGACCTCACGGGCGACCAGTCCCTGCGCGTCAGCCTGTTCGCCGGCCCCGGGCACCCGCGGTTCGCCGCGGTCCGCGAGGCCCTCAACGCCCTCCAGCTCGGCCCCGGCCACGAGGCCCCGCCCGACGCCGAGCACCTGTCGGCCCGCCTCGCGCGGGCCTGGCGGGCCCGCCACTCGGCGCCGAACCACCGCGACGTCATCGGCTCGCTGCTGCCGGACCTGATCCGCGACGCGCGCGACGCGGTACGCCGGGCCGGCACGGTGGCCGACCGCAAGGCCGCCCAAGCCGCCCTGGCCGAGGTGTACTTCCTGGCCCAGTTCTTCTGCGCCTACCAGCCCGACGCCCCGCTCGTCTGGCGCGTGGCCGAGCGCGGCATGACGGCCGCGCAGGACTCCGAGGACCCGCACACGATCGGCCTCGCCGCATGGCTGACCACCCAGGCACACCGCGAGCGCGCGCACCTGGACGCCGCCGACGCCGTCACCCTGGAGACCCTCCGCTACCTGGAACCCATGCTTCCCGACGCCGGCACGGACGTGCGCGCGGTGGCCGGGGCGCTCACCGTCGAGGCCGGGCTGACGGCCGCCCGCCGCGGCGAGACCGGCACGGCCTGGCGGTACTGGGACCAGGCCCGGGCCCTGGCCGAATCCCTGCCCACCGGATACTTCCACCCCGTCACCAGCTTCTCCCGGGCGGTCATGGGCGCCCACGCCGTCACCGTCGCCGTCGAACTGCACGCGGGCGGGGAGTCCGCGCGACAGGCCGCCCGGGCGGAGGCCGACGCGATCCCGTCCCGGCCGCGCCGCGCCCGGCACCGGATCGAGCAGGCCCGCGCCTACCACCTCGACGGACAGCCCGACGCCGCCCTGGCCACCCTCGCGCAGGCCCACGAGGTGGCGCCGGAGACCGTCCAGTACAACGGCTACGCCCGCCGCATCATCCTGGAGGAGGCGGACGCGAAGAGCCCCGCCCGCCGCCGCCGGGCCTCCGAGCTCGCCTCCCGCCTCGGCCTGCTGACCGCCTGAACCGCCCGAACGGCCTGAACCGTCTGAACGGCGGACGAAGGGGCACGATCCGTGCCCGTGCCGCCACGCGAACACCCCTACCGTCGTCCCGACGACCCGTGACGACGGCAGGGAGTGACACCAGCGGTGACCCGGTCCACGATGGCGAGCTGGCTGACCGGCAGCCACGACCAGCCCGAGCAAGTCCGCACGCAATGGCGCGAGCGCGGGATCGTGCTCCTCCCCATCGGCCGGACCTTCGACGCCGTCCGGCTGCCGGAGCGGCTCGTCTTCGCGGCCCTCGGCACGGCAGGGCGCGACTTCGCGCAGACCGACTCCGGGCTGGAGGAGAGCCTCGGCGGCCCCGTCATCCACGACGGCCACGGCCGGAACTACTACGCCCTCGTCCCGCCCGGCACCGTACGAGAGTGGAGCTGCGCCGCCCCGGGCGTCGAGTGCCTCGGCTCCGGCACGTACTTCGGCGTCCCGGACCCCGGCGTACGGGAGTACGGCGCCACCCACCCCGTGTACTGGGCCACCCTCGGCGGCGGCTCCCGGTTCTGCGACCCGGCGTCCGTGGCGCTCCTCGTCCGCGCGGGCGCCGCCCGCCTCGCGGAGGACGAGCACCGTATCCTCCGGGAGCGCTGAATCCCCCGGGCCCCGGCTCGATCAGGCCAGCCGGCGCGCGGCCGCCCGACCGGCGGCCGCGGCCCGCGCGGGGGCGGCGGCCGGAGCCGGCCGGGGGCGGCGGGGACACCTGCGAGGTGCCCCGGGGCTACTCCTCGTCCTCGTCCTCGTCGTCGAGGCGGGCCAGCCAGGTGGCCAGGCGCTCGACCGGGACCTCGAAGTCCGGGTTCAGGTCGACGAAGGTGCGGAGCTGCTCGGCGAGCCACTCGAAGGTGACCTCCTCCTCGCCGCGCCGCTTCTCCAGCTCCTCGATGCCGCGATCGGTGAAGTACAAGTCGGGCTCCGTGCCGTGTCGTGGTGGGGGTGTTTCCCGCCAGGATAATCCGCCTGCCGGCGACACCTCCCGCCGTCCCCCGCCCCGGCGCTAGCCTGGACGTTCTCGGTGGGGCGAGCGGGGGGCGGGGGTCTGGGGATGCCTGATGGGCGCACGGCCGGCTCCGCGCGCGCCTTCGAGCTCCTGGAGCCCCTCGTCCGGGCGGCCACGGTACGCGTCCACGCGCCCCCGGGAGGGTATGAGAACCCCGGCAACGACGGGACCGGACCCACCTGGGGCAGCGGCTTCTTCATCGCCCCCGGCTGGGTCCTGACGTGCGCGCACGTGGTCGGCGAAGGGGGTGCTGCGGTGCGTCTCACGGGGCGTGAGGTCGGCATCACCTTCTTCTCCGGGCCGTCCGCCGGCGGCGCCGGAACCACCGGCACGGTCGCGGGCCGGGTCGAATGCGTCCTGCCGGACCGGCTTGAGGAGCGGCGGCCCGGGCGGCGGGCCCTGTGGGACCTGCCCGACCTGGCCCTCGTACGGGTCCTCTCACCCGTCTCCCACGCCTGCGTCTGGCTGACCGACCGCGCCCGCCCCCGCCTCGACGACGCCGCGTACTTCGGCTGCACCGAGGAACTCGGCATCCGCGAGATCACCGGCCGCACCACCCGCCTGCGCGGCACCGCAGGGAACGGCGCCGCGATCCGCCTCGGCGACGACGACGAGATCGAGGCCGGTATGTCCGGCGGACCCGTCGTCGACCTCGCCCGAGGAGAGGTTGTCGGCGTGGTCAAGGCCCGGCGCAGCGCCGGCGGGGGCGGCCTCGCCGTCTCCGTCTCCCAGTTACGCACCCTGCCCCTCCCGGCCAACGGCCAGACCGGCCTCTACCGCCGGGTCATGCAGGCCCACGACCTGTACCACTACGACCGCCACCACAGCGACCTCGACAGCCGCCGCACCTGGACCGACGTCCACGACGAACTCCCCGACGCCGAAGCCGACCGCTTCGGCGGACGCGGCCGGCTCACCCCCGGCGAGCGCACCACCCTGTGCGGGCTCCTCGCCGAACTCCCGCCGCCCGGCTCCTCCGAAGCCGTCCGGGAACTCGCCGAGCAGGCCCGGGGCGAGGAACCCGACACGGGACTGCCCGCCCCCCTCAGCTGGCGCGACGGACTCGGACTGCTGCACGACCCGCCCGGCGCGGGCGGCGAAGCCGCCGCGATGCTCCGCTACGCCACGGACGTGAGCGTCGCCGACCACCGCGAGCCACCGTCCCCGGGCGCCGACGAGGAACTGTGGGACTGGGTACGGGTCACCGCGGAGCGGCTCTGGCGGCCGCTGCGGCGCGAGCTGGGGGAGCGCCACGACCAGGGCCTTGCCGCGCGGGAACGCCGCCGCAGGGCCCGCGCCGGCCAGGCCGTCCACGGCCCCGCCCGGCGCTCCGGCGGGCTGCCCCCGGGCCCCTCGGTGCTGCTGGAGGTGTGGGCCCACGGCTGGGAGGACGTCTACGACTGGCGGGTCTCGGTACTGGCCGGCCCGGCCCGGCCCGGCCGCGTCACCCCCGTGGCCGCCGGCGTACGGGCCACCCCGGCCGCTCTCCCCGACGCCCTCCGGGCCCCGCTCGCCGAAGGGTTCCGGCGCTGCGACACCCACGAGGCCCCCGCCCTGCTGGAAGTGGCGGTGGCACCCGAACTGTTCGGGCTCCCCGTCGACACGTGGACGGTGGCGGGCGGCGTGCCCCTGGGCGTCCAGCGGCCCGTCGTGCTCCGCCACCCGGCCGGCCCCGACGACACCCCCGCGGCCGCCCGGCGCTGGGCGCGCGTACAGGCCGGGCCCCTGCTGGACCAGCGGGCCGACTGCGCGCGCGGGCGGCCCCGCAGCCCCTCGCCGCAGTGGCTGGCCGGCCTCTTCGACAACACCGTGCCGGTGCTCTGCCGGACCCCGGACGCCGATCCGACCCTGGGCGCGCTGCACTTTGTACACGACGCCGGCTACGGGGTGGCGGTGTGCCGCAGACCCCCCGGGGACCCGGGGGCGTCCTGCGCGCCCTTCCACCGCGGGCTGCGCGAGGAACTGGCCGACGCCGGACGCGGCGCCGTCCTGCCGCTGCGGCTCCAGGCCCTGCGCGCACGGGCCCACGGGGCCGACCCGGACGCGTACTGGGCGGCCGGAACGGCACTCGTCTGGCAGGACCCGGCACGTGCCCTGCCCGAGGACGAGCCACTGCAGGGCGATCTGTGAGCCGGGGGGAACCCGCGCACCGGGGCCGTGCGCGGGCCGGGGGCATCCGCGGGCCGGCCCGGACCGGGCCGGGCGGCCGGTGCGGGCTTCGAGGGAGGGAACAGCCGTGAACGACGAATGGCTCATCTACCGTGGCGTGGGCGAACCCCACGACGGGATCGACGCGCTGCCCGACCCGCCGCCCTGGCGGGACTTCGACGGCGGCCCCGTCACCGAACCCTGCGGGGCGGCCGCCGCCCCCGACGGGAACGTGGCCCGCCGCCTGGGCGCCCACCGGCAGGCCGCCGAACTGCACCGGCCGGAACCGGAGGAACTGGAAGCCGTCAACGCGGCCCTCTACCTGCGCAGGCCGCTCCTCGTCACCGGCTATCCCGGAACCGGCAAGTCCACCCTCGCGCACGCCGTCGCGCACGAGCTGAAACTGGGCCGCGTGCTGCGCTGGCCGGTGGTCTCGCGGACCGTGCTCCAGGAGGGCCTCTACCGCTACGACGCCCTCGCCCGCCTCCAGGACGTCCAGATCGCGGCGGGCGGCGGCACCGGTACGGGCGGCGGCGGGGGCCCCGCCGACGGAATCGGGAAGTACATCCGCCTCGGCCCGCTCGGAACGGCCCTGCTCCCCACCGCGAAACCCCGCGTCCTGCTCATCGACGAGCTCGACAAGAGCGACATCGACCTGCCCAACGACCTCCTGAACGTCCTGGAGGAAGGCGAGTTCACCCTCCCCGAGCTGGAACGCGTCGCCGACACCGAACCCGAGGTACGGGTCCTCACCGACGACGGGGCCCGGGCGACCGTCCGCGACGGCCGGGTCCGCTGCCGGGCCTTCCCGTTCATCATCCTCACCAGCAACGGGGAACGGGACTTCCCCGCCGCCCTGCTGCGCCGCTGCATCCAGCTCAAGCTCGGCCAGCCCGGCGAGAAACGCCTCGCCACCATGGTCCGGGCCCACCTCGGCGAGGAGGCCGCCCAGCTCGGGGCCGACCTGATCCGCGAGTTCCTCAGCCGCTCCCGCACCGAGCTCGTCGCCGCCGACCAGCTCCTCAACGCCATCTACCTCACCCACTACGCCGCCCCGCCCACCCGGGAAGACCTCGCCGACCTGCTCATCCAACGCCTCGACCGTCCGAGGTGAGCGCCCGTGCCCGCAGCCGTACCACCACCCCCCGACCCGGAGGTCCGCGCCCTCGCCGGGCTGCTGCGGGCCGCCGGGCTCGACCCGTCCGCCGAGGAACTCGCCGACGCCCTGTGGCTGGCCGCACGGACCCGCCCGCCCGAGCCGTCCGGGCCCTCCGTACCGTCCGCGCCGGGCGCCGGAGCCCCCGCCCCGGACGCGGGCGCCGGACGGCCACCGGAGGCGGCGGCACCGGAGGCCGGGACGCCCCCGGAGGAGGAGCCGCCGGAGCACGTACCGCCCGACCCGGAAGCCGAGGATCCCGTCAGGCTGTACGCCGCCGGGCCGGGCCTGCCCGCCGACCCCGATGCGGAAGCACGGCTTCCGATCGGCGACGCCCTGCCCGTACGGGTCCCCGGCGCGGCCGCGCTGCCCCGGATCCTCGACATCCAGCGGGCCCTGCGCGCCCTTCAGCGACACCGCCCGCCCGGCCCGCCCACCCGCACCGTCCTCGACGAGGCCGCCACCGCCGAGGCCAGCGCCCGCGCCCTCGGACTGGTCATCCCCGTCTTCCGGCCGGAGAGCCGCCGCGAGGCGACCGTACGCCTGGTCATGGACGCCTCCCCGTCCATGGCGGTCTGGCAGGAGATGTTCGAGGAACTCCGGTCGGTCTGCGAACGGCTGGGCGCCTTCCGCGACGTCCAGGTGCACCGCCTCCACCGCCTCCCGGACGGCACCCCGGCCGTCGGCCGCGGCCCCGCCGCCGGCGTCGGACTCCGCTCCGGGGACCAGCTGCGCGACCCCACCGGACGGGCCCTGACCATGGTGGTGTCCGACTGCGCCGGGCCCCTGTGGCGCGAGGGCGAGGCCCAGCGGCTGCTGTACCGCTGGGCCCAGTGCACCCCCTGCGTGGTCGTCCAGCCGCTGCCGCAACGCCTGTGGAGCCGCAGCTGGCTGCCCACCGAACGCGGGGTGCTGGAGCGCACCGAGGGCGGAACCGGCGGTGCGGGCGGCGGCCAGCGGCTGAGGTTCCGCCCGGACCGGGCGCCGCGCCCCGGCCGCCCCACCGGCGGGCTGACCGTGCCCGTGCTCCCGCCGAACGCGAAGGCCCTCGGCGCCTGGGCCCGGCTCGTCGCCGGGCTCGGTACCGGCCCCGTACCGGCCGAGGTGGGGCGGGTGCTGGCCCGCCATCCCGCCGCCCCCGTCCCGCTGCCCCGGACCGTACGGCCGCCGCGCGAGCTGGTGCGCCGCTTCCGGGCCTCGGCCGGGCCCGGCGCCGTACAGCTCGCCGTGTACCTGTCGGCGGCGCCCCTGACCCTGCCCGTGATGCGGCTCGTGCAGCGCACGATGCTGCCCGACTCCGAGCCCTCCGACCTGGCCGAGGTGCTGTTGAGCGGGCTGCTGCGGCGCAGCGGGGAGGCCCCCGGCCCGTGGTACGAGTTCGTCCCCGGCGTACAGGACGTCCTGCTCGGGCCGCTCGGCCGGGACGAGGCCGCGCTGGTGCTCAAGCACTGCTCCGAGTACGTCCTGGCCCACTTCGGGCGCGGCGTACGGAACTTCCCCGCGCTCGCCGTCTCCCAGCTCACCGGGGTCGCGCCGACGGATCCGGAGCCGGAGGGCAGGCCTGCGGGGAGGCTCCCGCAGGCGTTCGCGCACGTCTCCGCGAAGGTCGTACGCCGCTACCTGCCGGGCCCGCCCGAAGAGGACCCCCCGCCGGGGCCCGGCACCGGCCCCGAGCCCGGGCCCCGGCCCGGCGCGCCCGCGCCGGCGGGGCGGGCCCGGACCGTACGGGCCGCCTACGACCGCCTCGCGGACGGCGACGCCCGGGCCCCCCACGAGGCCGCGGCCCTGCTGCGGCGGGCCGTCGCCGCGCCCGCCGGCCCCGACGACCCGCCGGAGGAGGCGGAGACCGCGCTGGCCGGTGCGCTGCTCGCGCTGTGGACGGCGCAGCGGGACCCCGAACTCCTCGACGAGGCGGAAGGGGCCGTGACCGGGCTGCGCACCCCGCCGGCGCGGTTCCTGCTGGGCCGGGTGCTGTACGAGCGGGCCTTGGCGGGCGGGGGAGACACGGAACTACTGGCCGCCGCCGACCGGGAGTTCGCCACCGCGGCCGCCGCCGCGACGGACCCCGACCTGCGGCGGGACTGCGTGGTGCGCCGCTCGCGCACCCTGATCCGGCTGTCCGCCCTCCACGCCGACCCGGGCCCGCTGAGGGAGGCCCGGACCGCGCTGGAGGCCCTGATCCTGGCGGACGGGAACCCGGGGGCGCCGGCCCAGGACGGCCGGGCCCTGCGGGGCGGGACCCTGCGGGGCGGGGGCGTGGCGGGCGGGGGCGGTGGCGCGGGGGCGTCTTCGGGCGGTTTCGGCGCCGGCGGGGCCTCCACGGACGGGGTCCCCACGGACGGGGACGCCCCGGGTGCGGATCCCGGGGGTGCGGACTCCGAGGCCGGGGCGCCTGCTGTCGAAGGGCCCCGGGGCGGGGAGCCGGCGCCCGCGGAGTCCCCGGGCGGGGCCTCCGAGGCCCGGGAGCCGGCGGCCGGGGGCGCCTCGGGCGGGTCCCCCGCGGAGGGGGAGGCCTCCGCAGGGGCCGCCGTGGCCGGCGAGCGGGCGGCCGAGGAGTCGGTGGTCGGGGGTTCCTCGGGCGGGGCGTCCGCGGGTGGGGACTCCTCCGCCGAGCTCTCCGTGGCCGGGGAGTCGCTGCCCGGAGGCGCCCCGCGCGGCGACTCTGCGGGCGGCGATTCTGCGGGCGGGGGTGCTGCGGTGGGGGCCCTCCCCGGTGCGGCGTTGGTGGCCGGGCCGCCGGACGGAGACGCCGCGCACCCCGAACTGCGCCTGGCCCTGGGCCGGGTACTGCTGGCCCTGCTCCCGCACACCACGGTCCGGAGCGAGCGCACGGCCCTCGCCACCGAGTCCGCCGCGCACCTCGCGGCAGCCCTGAACTGGCTCCTGGCCGGGGCTCCCGCCCGGCGGGATGACGGGGTGGACGCCGGAGGGGAGCTGCCGGGGCGTCCGGGCCGGGGTGGAGCGGTGCCCGGAACGGCGGCGGGCCCGGCCGGTTCGGGTTCGGGGGACGGCGGAGCGGAGGCCGGTCCGGCGGAGGGTCCCGGGGCGGGGGAGGAGCCTTCCTGGAGGCCCCGGACCCAGGCGGCGGGCAACGCCTCCGGGCGACGGGGCGAGCTTCCAGTACCAGGGCCGGTACCGCCGACACGTGAGGGGCTCGGTGACGAAGAGGAGCCGGCGGAACCCGCCCCCGGGGCGGGCTCCGGGGACAGCGGGGCGCTGTCCGGGAGCCCGCAGGACCCGGCGCGCGGCGGGGGCCAGGAGAACGGCCCGCTGGAGGCATCCGGCCCGGGAGCGGCGCCCCCCGGACCGTCGCAGGCTCCGCGGGGTGACTCCGGCGGTACCGGTTCGAGGCGCGGCGGAGCCGGCCCGGCCCCCGATGCCGGAAGGGACCTCTCCGGGCGCCCGCAGGACCCGGCGAACTCCGCTTCACCGGTGGCCCCGGCCATCGGGCCGGGACCCTCGGGGCCAGCGGATCGTCCGGCTCCCTCGGTCCCGGGCGGCGGCGCGGCGGGGGAGCCCGCCGGGCGGTCGCAGGGTCCGGCGGGTGCGGCGGGCTCGGCTGCGCCGGTGGATCCGGCCATCGGGCCGGGACCCTCGGGGTCGGCGGCTCGTCCGGCTCCCTCGGTCCAGGGCGGCAGCGCACCGAGGGAGCCCTCCGGGCGGTCGCAGGGTGCGGCGGGCTCGGCTGCGCCGGTGGGTCCGGCCGGCGGGCCGGGGCCCTCAGGGTCGGCGGCTCGTCCGGCTCCCTCGGTCCCGGGCGGCAGCGCACCGGGGGAGCCCTCCGGGCGGTTGCAGGGTCCGGCGGGTGGGGCGGGCTCGGCTGCGCCGGTGGATCCGGCCGACGGGGCGGGGCTGCCGGGGTCGGCGGATCGTCCGGCTCCCTCGGTCCCGGGCGGCAGCGCGGCGGGGGAGCCTTCCGGGCGGTCGCAGGGTGCGGCGGGTGGGGGTGGGGCGGTGCCCGCCTCCGGGGTGACGGAAGGGGCCGGGGGGTCGGGGGCGCCGGGGCGGGGCGGGGTTCCGGCCGAGGGGCGGCAGCTGGTGGGGGGTCACCGAGGCCCCGGGTTCCTGGGCGCCGGCCTGCGCCTGTTCATGCCCGTGACGCGGATCCGGCCGGCGCGGGTCCGGGTGGAGCTGGCCACCGCGCTGCGGTACCTGCCCGGGCGGCTGGAGGAGGCCGCCGGGCAACTGGCGCGGGCGCTGGAAGAGGCCGCCGGGGACCCCGAACTGCGCCTGGCCGGCCTGCTGTGCCTCGCCCGCGTGCACCGGGCCCGGTACGCCCGAGACGCGGATCCGGCCGCGCTGGAGGCGGCGGCAGAGGTGTACGGGCGGGCCCGCGGGCTCGTCCCCCGGGACGGCGCGGCCTTCGCGGAGCTGCTGCGCGAGTGGGGCGACGTACTCCTGGAGCGGGCGCGGGCCTCGGACGGGCGGCGGTTCGTCTCCACCGCCGTGCGCGTGCTCCGCGAGAGCCGCTCCGCGGTGCCGCAGTCCGACCCGGGATCCGCGCACCGGCTGCTGCGGCTGGCGGCCGGGCTGCGCCTGCGGCACGCCTACGAGGGGGACCTGGTCGACCTCCGGGAGGCGGAGTACCTGCTGGAGCTGGCCGCCCGCCAGGGCCAAGGACCCCTCGACCGGGCCCGCGCCTGGCGGGAGCACGGGGACGTCCAGCAGGAGATCCACGCCCACACCCGTACCGCGGACCGGCTCGACCGGGCCGCGGACTCCTACCGCCGCGCCTGGCGCGCCGCGCTGGAGGCCGACCGGGAGGACCGGGCCGGCATCGCCCTCCAGCTCGCCGTCCGGGTCCAGGAGCTGCGCGGTGAGGTGCTGGAACGGCTGGCCCGGCCCCGGGCCGCCCTGGACGCCTACCGGTCCGCGCTGGAGCTCTGGCAGCGCCTCGACCCGCAGCCGCCGGTCCCCCCGCACGCCCCCGGGCCCGACGGCCCGGAGGACACCCGGCAGGAGCCGCCGCCCGCCACGCGGCCGGACGCGGGGCCCGGCCCCGAGCACGGCGGCCCGCACGCCCCCGCGCAGGACGGCCCGTACGACAGCGAACCCGGCACCGAACCCGGCACCGGCACCGGCACCGGCCCCGCCGCCCCGCCGGGGGACCGGCACACCGACCCGCCCGACGCCCGGCCGGGCCAAGGCGCGAGGGACCGGCGGCGGGCGCTGATCGCGCGGATACGGCTCCTGGAGGGCGGCACGTGAGCCGTTTCCGCCCGGCGGGCGACGGGAAGAGGCAGTGGACCGATCAGAGCCGACAACAGGGGGACGGGCAGCCCATGGTGACCGGACGTCAGGAAATGACGGCAGCGGCTCCGGCCCGGCCGTGTCCCGGCCAGTTGCCGGACCTCTCGGGCCTCGATCTGGCCGCACTGCGCGGGATCGACCATCCGGTGCTCGCCGAGGTGATCGAGGGCATGGTCGAGCGGGTCACGCACCCCGCCGAGATCCTGAACGCATTCGACTCCGGGGTCGTCTGAAGTACCTCGTACCCCAAAGGGAGTTGACCACTTTCCGCCGTTAGCGTGGCCCCTCCGAAGGGCAGGGATGGACCGTCCGCAGCGGGAGGTACAGGCGATGAGCCAAGCGATCACGAGCGGTCTCGTGCTGCCCGCACACCGGACCCCGACCCCCCACGCGCGCCACGCCCCCTGGCCCTACACCCGCCTCGACGTGCCCGCCCTGCGCGCCGCGGGTCACCGCCCGCAGCCGATCCGCCAGTTCGTCCTCAAGACGCACGGCCGCTGCAACCTGGCCTGCACCTACTGCTACGTCTACGAGATGGCCGACCAGGGCTGGCGCACCCGCCCCGCCGTCATGGCCCCCGCCACCGCCCTGCGCGCCGCCGAGCGGATCGCCGAGCACGCCGCAGTCCACGACCTGTCCCGCGTCGACCTCGTCCTGCACGGCGGTGAACCCCTGCTCGGTCCGCCCGCGGCCCTGGCCGCCCCCGTCGACGCGGTACGGGCGGCCCTGGCCCGCCGCTCGCCCCGCACCCGGGTCACCGCGACCGTCCAGACCAACGGCACGCTGCTCACCCGCGGCCGGCTCGCCGCGCTGTCCGCCGCCGGGATCCGGGTCGGCGTGAGCCTCGACGGCGGGCTGCCCGCGCACAACGCCCGCCGCGTGGACCACGCGGGGCGGCCCGGTTTCGGGGCGGCCGCCCGGGGCCTGCGGCTGCTCGCCCGGCATCCCGACAGCTATGCCGGGGTGCTGTGCGTGGTGGACGCGGCCCAGGACCCGGTGGAGACGTACGAGTCCCTGCTGGCCTTCGCCCCGCCCGCGATCGGGCTGCTGCTGCCGCTGGCCAACTGGAGCACCCCGCCGCCCGGCTGGACGCGGCAGGGCAGCCCGTACGCGGACTGGCTGCTGGCCGTCTTCGAACGCTGGTGGCACGACGGGGTGCGGCGCACCCGCATCAGGATCTTCGAGGAGATCATCGCCCTGCTGCTGGGGCTGCCCGCCGCCACCGAGACGCTGGGCCTGGCCCCCGCGACCACCGCCGTCGTCGAGACCGACGGCAGCATCGAGCAGGCCGATTCGCTCAAGTCCGCCTACGAAGGGGCCGCCGCCACCGGGATGACCCTCGACACCCACAGCTTCGACGAACTGCTCGACCATCCCGGGTTCGCGGCCCGCCAGCTCGGCCGGGAGGCCCTCGCCCCCGCCTGCCGGGCCTGCGAACTCGTCGAGGTGTGCGGCGGCGGGCACTACCCGCACCGCTACCGCGAACGGGAGGGCTTCCGCCAGCCGTCCGTGTACTGCGCCGACCTCCAGGCCGTCATCCGGCACGTCGCCCGCGCGCTGCACACGGCCGCCACCACCGGACGGGCCGCCTCATGACCCACCGAACCGAAGCCTCCCGCCGCACCGACCCCGCCGGGTCCGGTACCGCCCGGCCCGATGCCGCCCGCAGCGACCCCGCCCGGTCGGACGTCTCCCGCGCCGAAGCCCCCCGGGACACGGCCCCCCGCACCGGCCCCGCCCGCGCCGCCGGCGTCCCCGCCCAGCACTCCGGTCCCACCGGCCCGACCGGCCCCACCAGTCACACCAGCCCCACCGGCCCGCCCGACCTGGCCCGGTTCGCCGTCAGTTCGCACACCCTGCGCGCCCTCGCCTCCACCGAGCCCTCCGCGGAGGGCACCCGCCTGGTGCGCGACGTGCGCCGCTCCAAGCGCCTCGTCCTGCTGCGCGCCGTACTGGACGCCGCCCCCGGCGACGAGGCCGCCGAGCGCTGGGCCCTGCTGGAGGAGGCCGAACGGCAGGACCCCGACGCCGTGCGCGACGTACTGCACTACCCCGCCACCGGCGTCTGGGCCGAGGAGACCCTGCGCCGCCTGCACGCGCCGGACGGCCCCGCACCCGACCTCGGCCACCTCGGGGCGCTCGCCGTCGCCGCCGCCCTGCGCGCCGGGATCAGCTTCAAGACCACGCTGCGGCCCGTCCACGGCCGCCTCGTACTGCCCACCCTCGGACTGCTGCGCCCCGACCGCCCGGGCCCCCTCGCCCTCACCGAACGCTCCTGGGACGCCGCCGACGCCCTCCCCCTGCACGCCCTCCCCGGCGGCCGCACCGCCCTCGACGACCTCGACCCCTACCGCGCCCCCGCCCCCGACGACGGCCGCCCGGCCGGAGTGCGCCCGGCCCGCCGGCTCACCCCCAAGGGGCACAAGCGCTGGGACATCCAGTGGTCCGGCGCCCTCACCCTCCTGGAGCGCTACGACTCCACCCGCGCCGAGGAGACCGCCCACCTGCTGCGCTCCGTGGTCCCGCTGGCCGGCGGATCCCGCTCCAGCGGCGCCACCCTCCCCGCGGCCGCCGGCTCCGTCCTGGCCCGCGCCCAGGCCCCGCCCGCACTCGCCGCGACCCTGGTCCACGAGGTCCAGCACGGGAAGCTGGCCGCCCTCGCCGACGTCCTGACCCTGCACACCGCCGACCGCACGCCCCGCCACTGGGCCCCCTGGCGCAGCGACCCCCGCCCGCTGGAGGGGCTCCTGCACGGCGCGTACGCCCACCTGGCCCTGGCCGGCTACTGGCAGCGCGCCGCCCTGTACGGGGCCCGCGGCGCCTGGGCCCAGCACGCCCGGATCCGCGCCCAGGTCGCCGCCGTCCTGCCGGCCCTGCGCGCCCACCCCCAACTCACACTCACCGGAAGTGAGTTCGTCGAGGGCATGACCATCGCCGAGCGGGCCATGGACGAACTCCCGCCCCCCGGCGACCAGCACGCCACCGCCCGCCGGACCCTGGAACGCGAACGCCGCGCCTGGTGCGAAGCCCACCCCGAACTCGCCGCGTTCGCCGAGGGATGACGGGACCGGGACGGGAGGAGTCGCAGCGGCCTGACGGCCCGTCCGCTGCGGTACCTTTTCAGTCCCGCCCCACCCCGTGCCAGCCCCACCCCGTCCACCGCCCGGATCCCAGGGAGACGGCCGCATGACCGGTACCGGTACGCGACACGACCGCGACGGAGCCCCCCAGCCGCAGCGCTTCGTCATCAGCTTCGCCGGCTTCAACCGCCCCTGGGCCGTGTGGATCGCCCACCGTCTGGAGGAACACGGCCACCGCGTCGCCCTCCAGCGCTGGGACCCCCAGACCAGCCCCGGCCTGACCGAGGCCCTCGACGACCTGGCCCGGGCCGGCGGCAAGGTCCTCGTCGTCCTCAGCGAACGCTACTTCTCCGCCGGCACCCACACCGACGAGGAGTGGAACGCAGCCCTGCGCACCGTCACCTCCTCCCACCCCGACCGGTTCGCCGCCGTCTGCCTCACCGACTCCCCGCTGCCCAGCGCCGTCGCCGCACTGGAGAAGACCGACCTGTGGGGCCTGGACTCCTACGAGGCCGAGTACCGCGTGCTGCGCCGCCTGGAGCTGCCCACCGACCGGATCGGCACCGAGAGCGGCCGCCGCGGACCCCGCTTCCCCAACGACCCGCCCGAGATCTGGGGCCGGGTCCCGCGCCGCAACCCCCGTTTCACCGGCCGCAACGACGTCATCGGCAAGCTGCGGGCCGCCCTCACCGAGGCCCCGCCCGGCGCCTCCACCGCGACCCTGCTGGGCCTGTCCGGCGTCGGCAAGACGCAGGTCGCCACCGAGTACGCCTACCGCTTCGCCTCCGAGTACGACGTCGTCTGGTGGGTGCCCGCAGAAGACCGGCCCACCCTGCGCGAACGGCTCGCCGACCTCGCCCCGGCGCTCGGCCTGCCGCGCGGCGCGGGCAGCTACGGCGAACAGATCCGGGCCGTACTGGAGGCCCTGCGGCGCGGATCCCCGTACCACCGCTGGCTGCTGGTCTTCGACGGCTGCGACAGTCCCGACGACCTCACCGACCTGCTGCCCTCCGGCGCCGGCGACGTGATCATCACCTCCCGCAACCGCGAATGGGCAGCCCGCCACACCAGCCTCGTCGAAGTCCCCCTCTACGCACGGCCCGAGTCCGTCACCTTCATCCGCCGCCGCGCCGGCCGCCTCACCGGCGACGAGGCCGACCAGCTCGCCGAAGCGCTGGAGGACTACCCCCTCGCCCTCGACCAGACCGCGGGCTGGCTGGCCGACTCGCCCATCGGCGTCGGCGAGTACCTCACCCTCCTCCAGCACCGGCTGGACTCCCACGAGGCCGTCACCCTCTCCGACGACTACCCGCTGCCCTTCCCGACGGCCCTGGCCATACTCCTCAACAACGTCCGCGAGAACTTCCCCGACGCCCTCGCCCTGCTGCGGCTGTTCGTGTTCTTCGCCCCCGGCCGGGTCCCGCTGCGACTGCTGCGCGAGTTCCCCGCCGACGACGTCCCCGAGCACCTCGCCGGGATCGTCAACGACCAGATCCGCTGGAACGCGGCCCTCAACAAGCTCGTCCAGTTCTCCGTCGTCCGCCTGGAGTACTCCGACCTCTCCGTGGAGGAGGGCGGCGGCCTGGAGACCGTCCAACTGCACCGCATGGTCCACAACATCGTCCGCGAGAACCTCGCCGAGGACGAGGCCGAGCAGCTGTCCCGCTCCGTCCGCCAGGTCCTCGCCGCCGCCGACCCCGGCCGGCCCACCGACTCCAGGCTCTGGCCCCGCTACGCCGAACTCGTCCCGCACCTGGAGCCCGCCGGCGTACTGACCAGCACGAACCCCCGCATCCAGAACTTCCTGCTGCACTGCCTGCGCTACCTGATCCTCGCCGGGGAGTACCGCACCTGCCTGCGCCTCGCCGAACAGACCGACGGCATCTGGCGGGCGATGCTCGGCGACGACCACGACCAGGTCCGCGAGCTCAGCTACCACTACGGCGGCGCCCTGCGCATGCTCGGCCACTTCCGCCGCGCCGAGACCCTCGCCCGGACCGTCGCCGACCGGCTCGTCACCGAACGCGGCGACCGCGACCTGGAGACCCTGCGCGCCACCAGCACCTACGCCGGGGTCCTGCTCAGCACCGCCAAGTTCGAGGAAGCCCGCCACCTGCTGGAACACGCCTTCGAAACGTACCGGGAACTCCTCGGCGAGGACGACTCCACCACCCTCAACGCCCAGAACAACGTCGCCGTCGCCCTGCGCCTCCTCGGCCGCTACCAGGAGGCCTACGACACCGACCTGGACACCCTGCGCCGACGCGAACGGGTCCTGCGCGTCCGCCACATCGCCACCCTCTCCTCCGGCATCGGCTGCGCCATGGGCCTGCGCCTCATGGGCCGCTACCGCGAGGCGCTCGCCCGCCAGGAACAGGGCCTCAAGCTCCACATCCAGGTCCTCGGAGCCAACCACCCGCAGACCCTGCGCGCCGAGCACAACCTCGGCCAGTGCCTGCGCCGCTCCGGGGACATCCCCGGCGCCGGAGCCCGCCTGCGCAGCGTCCTGGAACGGTCCACCCGGGTCTTCGGCGCCGAGTTCCCCTGGACCCTGATGGTCGCCTCCGACTACGCGACCTACCTGCGCGAGTACGGGGACATCGAGGAGGCCCGCCGGATCTCCGAGGACGTCGTACGCGGCTACCAGTCCCAGCTCGGGCTCGCCCACCCGTACAGCATCGGCACCGTCGGCAACCTCGGCCTCGTCCTGCGCGCCCAGGGTGAACGCGCCGAGGCCCTCAGCCTCGCCGAACAGGCCCTGGTCGGCATGCGCGGCGCCCTCGGCGACCGGCACCCCTGGACGCTGGGCTGCGCCCTCAACGCCACCGGGCACCGCAACATCACCGGCCGGCTCGACGACGCCCTGGACCTGAGCCGCGAGACCCTGCGCGGCGCGGAACGGGTCCTGGGCCCGGACCACCCGATGACGCTGAGCGCGCAGATCGCCCTCGCCGCCGACCTGAGGGCCGTACGGGAGGACGCGGAGGCCTCCAAACACGAGGACGCCGGCATCAAGGCCCTGACCCGCACCCTGGGCCCCCAGCACGTCCACACCGTCTCGGCCCGCCAGCAGACCCGCCCCTACTGGGACTTCGAACCCCAGCCGTAGCCCCGGCCGCGGTACGCCGGAAGGCCCGGCCCCCCGAGGGGGCCGGGCCTTCCTGGGTACCGCTCGGCGCGGTGACTACGCCTCGAAGACCTCGTTCAGCAGGAGCTGCTGCTCCGCCTGGTGGCGCTTCGCGGAACCGACCGCCGGGGACGAGCCGTGCGGACGGGAGATCCGCCGCAGGCGCTCGCCCGCCGGGACCTCCGCGCCGACCGCCAGGTCGAGGTGGTCGATCAGGTTCAGCGCGATGAACGGCCACGCACCCTGGTTCGCCGGCTCCTCCTGCGCCCAGATGTACTTCGCCGCGTTCGGGAACTTGGCGATCTCGGCCTGGAGCTCAGCGCCGGCCAGCGGGTACAGCCGCTCGATGCGGATGATCGCCGTGTCCGTGATGCCGCGCTTCTCGCGCTCGGCCTCCAGGTCGTAGTAGACCTTGCCCGCGCAGAAGACGACCTTGCGGACCGCGTTCGGGTCCACCGTGCTGTCGCCGATGACCGGACGGAACGAACCGGTCGTGAACTCCTCCGCCTTCGACGCCGCGGCCTTCAGACGCAGCATCGACTTCGGGGTGAAGACGATGAGCGGCTTGTGGTGCGGGTTGTGGACCTGCCAGCGCAGCAGGTGGAAGTAGTTCGACGGCAGGGTCGGCATCGCGACCGTCATGTTGTCCTGCGCGCACATCTGGAGGAACCGCTCGGGACGCGCGGACGAGTGGTCCGGGCCCTGGCCCTCGTAGCCGTGCGGCAGCAGCAGCGTGACGCCGGAGGTCTGGCCCCACTTCTGCTCGGCCGAGGAGATGAACTCGTCGACGACGGTCTGCGCGCCGTTGACGAAGTCACCGAACTGGGCCTCCCAGAGGACCAGTGCGTCCGGACGGGCCAGCGAGTAGCCGTACTCGAAGCCCATCGCCGCGTACTCGGAGAGCAGCGAGTCGTAGACGTTGTAGCGGGCCTGGTCGTCCGACAGGTAGAGCAGCGGGGTGTAGTCCTCGCCGGTCTCCCGGTCGATGAGGACCGCGTGGCGCTGGCCGAAGGTGCCGCGGCGGGAGTCCTGGCCGGACAGCCGGACCGGGGTGCCCTCCATCAGCAGCGAACCGAAGGCGAGGGTCTCGCCCATGCCCCAGTCGATGGTGCCCTCGTCGATCATCGCCGCGCGGCGCTGCAGCTGGGGCAGCAGACGCGGGTGGACGGTGACGTTCTCCGGGATGTTGACCTGGGACTCGGCGATCCGCTTGACCACGTCCTGCGAGATCGCGGTGTTCACGGCGACCGGGAACTCCTGCGCGGTCTGCGCGGGCGTCACCGGGGCGCCGGCGGCCGGAGCCGTCGCGGCCTCGCGGACCTCCGCGAAGACCTTCTCCAGCTGGCCCTGGAAGTCCTGGAGCGCCTGCTCGGCCTCTTCCAGCGTGATGTCGCCGCGACCGATGAGGGACTCGGTGTACAGCTTGCGCACCGAGCGCTTCTTGTCGATCAGGTCGTACATCAGCGGCTGCGTGAACGCCGGGTTGTCCGACTCGTTGTGACCGCGGCGGCGGTAGCAGATGAGGTCGATGACGACGTCCTTGTTGAACGCCTGGCGGAACTCGAAGGCGAGCCGCGCGACGCGGACCACGGCCTCCGGGTCGTCACCGTTCACGTGGAAGATCGGCGCCTCGATCATGCGGGCCACGTCGGTCGCGTACATCGACGAACGCGAGGACTCCGGGGCGGCGGTGAAGCCGACCTGGTTGTTGATGACCACGTGCACGGTGCCGCCGGTGCGGTAGCCGCGCAGCTGCGACATGTTCAGCGTCTCGGCGACCACACCCTGGCCCGCGAAGGCCGCGTCACCGTGCAGGGCCAGCGGAAGGACGGTGAAGTCCGTGCCGCCCTTGTTGATGACGTCCTGCTTGGCGCGGGCGACACCCTCCAGGACCGGGTCGACCGCCTCCAGGTGCGAGGGGTTCGCGACGAGCGAGACCTTGATCTGCTCGCCGTCCAGGCCGGTGAAGGTGCCCTCGGCGCCCAGGTGGTACTTGACGTCGCCGGAGCCGTGCATCGACTTCGGGTCGAGGTTGCCCTCGAACTCGCGGAAGATCTGCGCGTACGACTTCCCGACGATGTTCGCCAGCACGTTCAGGCGGCCGCGGTGGGCCATGCCGATGACGACCTCTTCGAGGCGGGCCTCGGCGGCCGAGTCGATGACGGCGTCGAGCAGCGGGATGACGGACTCGCCGCCCTCCAGCGAGAACCGCTTCTGGCCGACGTACTTCGTCTGCAGGAAGGTCTCGAAGGCCTCCGCCGCGTTCAGACGGCGCAGGATCCGCAGCTGCTCCTCGCGCTCCGGCTTGGAGTGCGGGCGCTCGATGCGGTCCTGGATCCAGCGGCGCTGCTTCGGGTCCTGGATGTGCATGAACTCGACGCCGGTCGTGCGGCAGTACGAGTCGCGCAGCACGCCGAGGATGTCGCGGAGCTTCATCATCGACTTGCCGGAGAAGCCGCCGACCGCGAACTCGCGCTCCAGGTCCCACAGGGTGAGGCCGTGCTCGGTGATGTCGAGGTCGGGGTGCTTGCGCTGCTTGTACTCCAGCGGGTCGGTGTCGGCCATGACGTGGCCGCGGACCCGGTAGGAGTGGATCAGCTCGAAGACGCGGGCGGCCTTCGTGACGTCGTCGTCGTGCGAGGCGTCGATGTCACGGAGCCAGCGGACCGGCTCGTAGGGGATCCGCAGCGCCTCGAAGACGTCGTCGTAGAAGCCGTTCTCGCCGAGCAGCAGGTTCGCGACGATGCGCAGGAACTCGCCGGAGGCCGCGCCCTGGATGACCCGGTGGTCGTAGGTCGAGGTCAAGGTCATGACCTTGGAGATGCCCAGCTTGTTCAGGGTGTCCTGCGAGGTGCCCTGGAACTCGGCGGGGTAGTCCATGGAGCCGACGCCCATGATGACCGACTGTCCGGGCATCAGACGGGGCACGGAGTGCACGGTGCCCAGGCCGCCGGGGTTGGTCAGCGAGACGGTGACGCCGGTGAAGTCGTCCATCGTCAGCTTGCCGACGCGGGCCCGGCGGACGATGTCCTCGTACGCCTGCCAGAACTCGAAGAAGTTGAGGGTCTCGGCCTTCTTGATGCCGGCGACGACGAGCTGGCGGTCGCCGTTGGGCTTCACCAGGTCGATCGCGAGACCGAAGTTGATGTGCTCCGGCTTGACCAGGGTCGGCTTGCCGTCCTTCTCCGCGAAGGAGTGGTTCATGGCCGGCATGGCCTTGATGGCCTGCACCATCGCGTAGCCGATCAGGTGCGTGAAGGAGATCTTCCCGCCCCGGGCGCGCTTGAGGTGGTTGTTGATGACGATGCGGTTGTCGAACAGCAGCTTCACCGGGACGGCGCGGACGGACGTGGCCGTCGGCACTTCCAGGGAGGCGTTCATGTTCTTGGCGACGGCAGCAGCCGGGCCGCGGAGCGTCACCAGTTCGGGGCCCGCGGGGGCCTCGGTGGCGGGCGCGGCCTTCTGGGCGGCTACGGGAGCGGCGGGAGCGGCAGCCGGGGCGGCCGGGGCCTGAGCAGGCGCGGCCGGTGCGGCGGCCGGGGCCTGAGGGGTGACAGTCACAGCAGGGGCACCAGAGGGGGTGGCAGGAGCAGGGGCAGGAGCGGACACAGGCGTGGGCGCGGCGGAGGTCGCGGGCGCGGCGCCCGCCGCCCCCGTGGCGGCGGCGTCGGTGGCCTGCGGGACCCCGGCGGCGGGCGTGGCGGCCTGTGCGGAGGCGCCACCCGTCGTCGCGGGCTTCTCGGGACTGTCCGACTTCACCGGAGCGACAGCGCCCCCCGGCTTGTAGTCGGCGAAGAAGTCCCACCAGGCCCGGTCGACCGAGTTCGGGTCCTGGAGGTACTGCTGATAGATCTCGTCGACGAGCCACTCATTCGCGCCGAAGCCTGAGGCAGGGGTCTTCCCGCCCTCTGCTGCTTCGGTCGTGGTGCTCGGGTTACTGGGGGACTGTGGCGACACGGCGGCAACCGCCCTCTTCCGCTTCACAAGGTATGGACAGCGGGAATAAAGGCTACGCCTCCCTGGCCGCGCAATGCAGGCCGGGCGGGACTTCCGTCGTGCAGGTCACACCGAACGGCGGGTTTCGCCGCCTGGAATGGCGGGAAACAAGCGTGGTTCGGGTAGCCGACAACCAGGTTGCGGCCCCCTTGGCTTCGCACCCCTGACGACCCCGGGCACGTGTGGCCGAGATCATGTCCTTCCCACTCGAACCCTACGTCAAGACGGAGCCGGTGAGCTGCCCGGAAGAGTGACAAGGATTCGGCAACCTCGTGACGATTCGGCCACGCCGATGCCCCCTCCGTGCAGGCCGACGGCCCACTGGGCGATGGCCAGCCCCAGCCCCGTGCCCCCGTCGCCGCCCCGCGCGGCCCCCCGGTTGAACCGCTCGAAGACCCGGTGCCGCTCGGCCTCCGGAATCCCGGGCCCCTCGTCGAGGACCTCCAGCGCCAGGCTCCCGGGGGCCTCCCCGGCCCGGGCCCGCACCGTGACCCGGCCGTGCGGCGGACTGTGCTTGACCGCGTTGTCGATCAGGTTCGCCACCACCTGGTGCAGCCGCTCCGCGTCCGCGTGCGCCGTCAGGTCCGGCGGGAACACGTCCAGGTGGAGGTGCACGTCGTTGCGGGTGTGCCCGCCCGAACCGGTGGTCAGCCCCGGCCGCCCGGCCGCCGCCAGCCCCGACTCCTTCAGCACCCCCGACAGGTACGGCCACACCTCGAAGCGGCGCGCCCGCAGCGGCACCACCCCGTTGTCCACCCGGGACAGGTCCAGCAGCGTCTCCACCAGCCGGCCCAGGCGCTCCGTCTGCTTCAGCATCGTCCGCATGGTCTCCGGATCGGCGGCCGACACCCCGTCCACCACGTTCTCCAGCACCGCCCGCAGCGCCGCGATCGGCGTGCGGAGCTCGTGCGAGACGTTCGCGACCAGTTCTTTACGGTGCCTGTCCACCGCCTCCAGGTCGTCCGCCATCAGGTTGATCGTCGAGGCCAGATCGCCCAGCTCGTCCCGGCGCCCCGCCCCGCGCACCCGGCGCGTGTAGTCCCCTTCGGAGATCGCCCGCGCCACCCGCGTCATGTCGTCCAGCGGCGCCGTCAGACCGTGCGCCACGAACTGGGTGATCAGCATCGACGCGATCACCGAGAAGACCGTGATGAACCGCAGCTCGGTGTCCGTGCGCAACGCCACCAGCAGCAGGCCCGTGGTGATGAACACCGAGACCACGACGAGCGTGCCGAGCTTCGTCTTGATCGAGAACGGCGAGTACGGGCGCAGCCCGCCCGCGGGCCGCTGGGCGGGAACCCGCTGACCCGCACGCCGACCCGGCTCGCGCGGCGAGCTGCCCGCGCTCATGCCTGGGCCGGGGTCTCCAGGGCGTACCCGACGCCGTGGACCGTACGGATCCGCTCCGCCCCGATCTTCCGGCGCAGGGCCTTGATGTGGCTGTCGACCGTACGGGTCCCGGACGCGTCGGCCCAGTCCCACACCTCGGCCAGCAGCTGCTCCCGCGAGAGCACCGCGCGCGGCGTCCCCGCCAGGCACACCAGCAGGTCGAACTCGGTCGGCGTCAGGTGCACGTCCTCCGCCTGCACCCGGACCCGGCGCTGCGCGTGGTCGATCTCCAGGTCGCCGAGGCGCAGGGTGGCCCCGCGCGGGGCGTGCGCGGCCAGCGTGGCCCGCTCCACCCGCCGCAGCAGCACGTGGACCCGCGCGGCCAGCTCCCGCATCGAGAACGGCTTCGTCATGTAGTCGTCGGCGCCGACCCCGAGGCCCACCAGCATGTCGGTCTCGTCGTCACGCGCGGTGAGCATCAGCACCGGGACCGGCCGCTGCGCCTGGACCCGGCGGCACACCTCCAGCCCGTCGAAGCCGGGCAGCATGACGTCCAGTACCAGCAGCTCGGGCAGCCAGCTCTCGGCCGCCGCCACGGCGGCGGGACCGTCGTACGCCGCCTGGACCTGGAAGCCCTCGGCGCGCAGCCGGGCCGCGATGGCGTCGGCGATGGTGCGGTCGTCCTCGACCACGAGCACGCGCCGCTGGGCGCCTGGGGTGGCCGCGGCGCCGCTGTGGGTGGTGTGTGTCTGTTCCATGTCCCGCCCCTGAAGATCCCGCGTGATGGGGTGCAGCGTAGAGGAGCCCACGGCCTGCGGCTATGCGGGGTTCGGACAGGGACCGCCGGGTTCCGCGTCCCGGCGCGGCCCGCCGCGGGCGCGCCCGTGCAGCGCACACCGCCCTTCCGCCCTTCCGCGGGGTCCGGCCCGGCGGGCGGGCTCCGGTGACGCACCTCACCGACCTGTCCGTACGTCAGGTCTCCGGGTCGAAGCGGGGGAGGGCGTCCAGGACCCCCGTCAGGCCCGGAGTCAGCGAGGACTGGTCGCAGGCCACCTCGGTGCCGTCGTGCGTGAAGGAGTACACGAAACCGTCGAAAACGGGCCGGTCGGACATCGTGACCCGGGGCAGGCGGGGCAGTCCGGCCTCGCGGAGCGCGGTGCGCAGCGCCTCCAGCCCCTCCGCCGGCAGCTTCCCGGAGCCCTCGGGGCGGGCCCCGCCGTCCAGCCGGGTCCAGGAGCCGTCGCCCTTGACGATCAGGGTGTGGGTGCGGCCCGCGTAGCCGCCGGTGCGCGACACCCGGACGAGGGTCTCGTCGTCCGCCGGGGGCGTGGGCATGCCGGGGGGAGGGGTCCGGGCCGGTCCGGTCGGGGAAGCCGGTCCGGGGGAGGGCGTCGCCGTGGCCGCCGGGACGCCCGGGCCCGGCGCGGGGCCGGCGCCGTCGGGCGGCCGCCCGCCGCCGGAGCCGCACCCGGCCAGGACCACCGCACCGGCCGCCACGGCCGCCGCGGCCGTCACCGCCGCGCTCGCCGCCCTCGCCCTCGCCCTAGCCCTCGCCGTCGCCGTCGCACGGAACGTTCGCACACCCACCTCCGCGGGGTTCGGGCCGAACCCCGAGTATGGAGTCCCCCGCCCCCCGTCGGAAAGCATCCGGAGGCCGTCATCCGCCGCATCGCCCCCTGGCGCGTCGTCCCCGCGGCCGTGGCCCTGCTCCTCGGTGCGTGGGGCCTGGAACGGGGTCCCGGCGGCGGCAGCATGTGGCGCGACGAATCCGTCACCTGGCAGGTCGCCCACCGTCCCCCGGCCGGGCTGTGGGAACTCCTCGGCCAGGTCGACGCCGTGCACGGCCTCTACTACCTGCTGATGCACGGGGTGTTCGGCCTGTGGGACGGCGGCCTGTGGGCACTGCGGCTCCCCTCCGTCGCCGCGACGGCCCTCGCGGCGGCCGGAGTGGCCGCGGTGGCGCACCGGCTGGCGGGGGAGCGGGCCGCGCTGTGGGCCGGCACCGCCTACGCCGTACTGCCGCCCGTACAGGCGTACGCCCAGGAGGGACGTTCGTACGCACTGGTCGCGGCCGCCGTGGTCTGGGCGACGTACCTGATGCTGCGGGGGCGGTGGGCGGCGTACGCGCCGGTGCTGCTGCTGGGCTGCTGGCTGCACGAGTTCGCCGTACTGGCCCTGCTCGCGCACGCCCCCACCGCGTGGCGCTCGCGCGGCTGGCGGTGGAGCGCCGCGGCGGTCGTGGCCGGGCTGCTGCCGCTCGCGGCGGTGAGCGCCGGGCAGGCGCGGCAGCAACTGGGCTGGCTCGGACGGCCCTCCTGGCAGGACTGGGCGGCCTACGGGGTGGTGGCGGCCGCGGTGCTGCTGCTCGCGCGGCGGCCGCCGGCCGGCGAGCGGGACCTGGTACGGGTCGCCGTGCCGCTCGCCCTGCTGCCGCCCGGGCTGCTGATCGCCGTCTCGCTCGTCCACCCCTGGTACGTCGACCGGTACGTCCTCTACTCCCTCACCGGGCTCGCCCTGCTCGCCGGGGCGCGGCTCGCGCGGGCGCGGGGCCCGTGGCCGTGGCTGCTGGTGGCCGCGCTGCTCGTGCCGTTCGGGACCTGGTCGGCGTGGCTGCGGACCCCGGACAGCCGCAAGGACGACGTGCTCGCGGTGGCCGCCACCGTCCGGGAGCGGGCCCGGCCCGGGGACGCCGTGCTGTTCATGCCCGCCCGGCGGCGGGAGTGGCTGCTGTCCTCGCCCGAGGTGTACGGGGGCCTGCGCGACGTCGCCCTGGACCGTTCCCCGGCGGCTTCGCGCAGCCTCCAGGGCACCGAGCGCACCGCGGACGCCGTCCGGGCGGCGCTGGCCGCCTCCCCGCGGGTCATCGCCCTGCTGGACCCGGCCGGGCAGCCCCTGGACCCGTACCCGCACGAGGCGGCGAAGCGCGAGACCCTGGCCGCCTCCTTCGAACTGTGCTCGGTGACCCCGCTCCGCGGGGCCCGCGTCGCGCTCTACGCCCGGCCGGGCGGCTGCGGCTGAAACCCCGCCGCCCGGGCGGCCGTTGCGTGCGCGAGGATGACCGGACCACGCCACACCACGCAGCGGGCGCCGCGCCGCGACCCGGCCGCCCCGCCGACCCCCTGGAGCCGCTCATGACCGCGCCGCTCGACCCCCCGCCCGGGCCCGCCGCAGGGTCGGCCGCCCCCGTCGGGCCGCGGCCGCCCGGGCCGCTCGTCGGGGCGGGGTGGGTCGCCGAGCGGCTCGGGACGCCCGGGCTGGTGGTGTTCGACGCCTCCGTCGGGGCGCACCGGGGGGCGGAGCGCCGCATTCCGGGAGCCCGGCCCTTCGACCTCGACGGAGCCCTGTCCGACCACACCGCCACCGCCCCGCACACCATGCCCGGCGCCGAGGAGTTCGCCGGGGCGATGCGCGCCCTCGGCGTCGACGACACGGACACCGTGGTCGTCTACGACGCCGCCGGGACCTACTCCAGCGCCCGCGCCTGGTGGATGCTCCGCGCGACGGGCTTCGACCGGGTGGCCGTCCTGGACGGCGGCCTGCCCGCCTGGACCGCCGCCGGCCTGCCCGTCGAGGAGGCCGCCCCCGCCTACGGAGGCCCGTACGGCTCCTTCACCGCCCGGCCGCGCCCCGGACTGCTGGTCGACGCCGACACCGTCTCGGCGGCCCTGGCCGACCCGGCCGCCGCCGTACTCGACGCCCGGACCCGGGAACGCTTCGCCGGCACCGCTCCGGAGCCGCGCCCGGGCCTGCGCGGCGGCCACATGCCGGGCGCGGTGAACCTGCCCTTCGGGGACCTCCGGGGCCCCGACGGTCTGATGCGCCCGGCGGACGAACTCCGCGCGGCCTTCGCACCGCTGACCCGGGGCCGGGAGCGGCTCTACTTCAGCTGCGGTTCCGGGGTCACCGCGTGCGTGCTCGCCCTCGGCGCCACCCTGGCCGGGTACCGGGACCTGGCGGTGTACGACGGCTCGTGGAGCGAATGGGGCGACCCCGCCGCCCGCCGCCCGGTGGAGACCGGCCCGGCCGCGGACTGACCGGCCGGCCCGGGCGTGCCCCCGGGGGATAACCCCACCCCGGGCTCGGGTACCGGCCCCAGCGCGGGGCGGGGCCGGGCTCACCAGACTGGCGACATGGCATCCGACACGACCTCAGCCCTGCTCGCCCGTAAGACGGTTGGCGCCACCGCGGCCGCCGTCCTCCTGCTCCTCGCGGGCTGCGCCGTCGACGGGACGGTGACGCGGATGAAGACCGCCACCGCCGACGCCACCGTGACCGAGGCCGTCACGGCGGTCGAGATCGCGGACGGACGGCACGGCTCCGTCGAGGTGACCCCGGGCACCGGCCCCGGGGTCACGATCCACCGGACCGTGCACTTCCGCGGTGACACCGCGCCCACCCCCACCCAGCGGGTGTCCGGCGGCGTCCTCACCTTCACCGCCGGCTGCGCGGACAGCTGCTACACCGACTACCGCCTGGAGGTCCCCGCCTCCGCGAAGGTCACCGTCGGCAACTCCAGCGGCCGCATCGAGGTCACGGGGGTCGCGGCCGCCGAGCTGACCTCGGACTCCGGGGACGTGCGGGCCCGGCGGATCGCCGGCCCGCTGAAGATCCGTACCTCCTCCGGCACGATCACTGCCGAGGCGCTGTCCGGCCCGGAGGCCGACGTCCGCTCCGACTCGGGCGACGCCCGCCTGGCCTTCGTGACGGCCCCGGCCTCGGTCAGCGCCGTCACCACCTCGGGCGACCTCACCCTGCTGGTCCTGCGGGCCCCGTACCGACTGGACGCGGCGACCCGCTCCGGTGACCGCGACATCACCCTCCCCCTCACCCCCGACGCGCCCTCCCGGCTGCGCCTCGAAACGACCTCGGGCGACATCGAGGCCGCCCTCTCCTGACGGCCCCTGCCTCCGCCCTGCGCCCGTCCGCCACCCGTCCGCCGCCCGTTCGCCCCCGGCGAACGGGCGTTGGGGAACAACAGGGGACTCACGTGCATTGAGTCGGCATAGCTCAAGTTCACTGCCGGAGGGAAGATCATGGCTTCGACGTCCGTATCGCTCACCCTGCCCGTGCTGCCGCTGGACGACGAGGTCGTGCTGCCGGGGATGGTCGTTCCGCTGGACCTGTCCGACGCCGAGGTACGCGCCGCCGTCGAGGCCGCGCAGGCGGCGGCGGGCAGCGGGAAGCCCCGCGTGCTGCTCGTGCCGAGGATCGACGGGACGTACGCGGGCACCGGCGTGCTCGGGACCGTCGAACAGGTCGGCCGGCTCTCCGACGGGGACCCCGGCGCCCTGATCCGCGGCCGCGGCCGTGTCCGCATCGGGGCCGGGACCACCGGCCCCGGCGCCGCCCTGTGGGTGGAGGGCGAGACCGTGGACGAGCACGTGCCCGACCCGCTGCCCGGTGCCGTCGCCGAGCTCGTCACCGAGTACAAGGCGCTGGCCACCAGCTGGCTCAAGAGGCGCGGCGCCTGGCAGGTCGTGGACCGGGTGCAGCAGATCGAGGGCGTCTCCGCGCTCGCCGACAACTCCGGCTACTCCCCCTTCCTGACCGTCGCCCAGAAGGTGGAGCTGCTGGAGACGGCCGACCCCGTCGCCCGGCTCCGCCTCGCCGTCCGCCTCCTCAGCGACCACCTCGCCGAGCAGGACGTCGCCGAGTCCATCGCCAAGGACGTCCAGGACGGGGTCGACAAGCAGCAGCGCGAGTTCCTCCTCAGGCGCCAGCTGGAGGCCGTCCGCAAGGAACTGCGCGAGCTGAACGGAGAGAAGGACGGCGAGGAGTCCGACGACTACCGGGCCCGCGTCGAGGCCGCCGACCTGCCGGAGAAGGTGCGCGAAGCCGCCCTGAAGGAGGTCGAGAAGCTCGAACGGGCCAGCGACCAGAGCCCGGAGGGCTCCTGGATCCGTACCTGGCTGGACACGGTCCTCGAACTGCCCTGGAACGAGCGCACCGAGGACGAGTACGACATCCAGGGCGCCCGGGCGGTCCTCGACGCCGAGCACGCCGGGCTGAGCGACGTGAAGGACCGCATCACGGAGTACCTGGCCGTGCGCAAGCGCCGCGGCGAACGCGGCCTCGGCGTCATCGGCGGCCGCCGCGGCGGCGCCGTACTGGCCCTCGTGGGCCCTCCGGGCGTCGGCAAGACCTCGCTCGGCGAGAGCGTCGCGCACGCCATGGGCCGCAAGTTCGTCCGCGTCGCGCTCGGCGGCGTCCGGGACGAGGCCGAGGTGCGCGGCCACCGCCGCACCTACGTCGGCGCGCTGCCCGGCCGGATCGTCCGCGCCATCAAGGAGGCGGGGTCCATGAACCCGGTCGTCCTCCTCGACGAGATCGACAAGGTCGGCTCCGACTTCCGCGGGGACCCGGCCGCCGCCCTCCTGGAAGTCCTCGACCCGGCGCAGAACCACACCTTCCGGGACCACTACCTGGAGGTCGAACTGGACCTCAGCGACGTGGTCTTCCTGGCCACCGCCAACGTCCTGGAAGCCATCCCCGAGGCCCTGGCCGACCGGATGGAACTGGTCCGCCTCGACGGCTACACCGAGGACGAGAAGGTCGTCATCGCCCGTGACCACCTCCTGCCCCGCCAGCTGGAGCGGACCGGCCTCGGCGCCGACGAGGTCGTCCTGGAAGAAGAGGCCCTGCGCAAGCTCGCGGGCGAGTACACCCGCGAGGCGGGCGTGCGCACCCTGGAGCGGTCCCTCGCCCGGCTGCTGCGCAAGGTGGCCGCCCAGCACGAACTGGGGGAGCGGGAACTGCCGCTGACCATCGGCCCCGACGACCTGCGGACGTTCATCGGCAGGCCGCACCACGTCCCGGAGTCCGCACAGGACCCGGCCGAGCGGCGCACCGCCGTGCCCGGCGTGGCCACCGGCCTGGCCGTGACCGGAGCCGGCGGGGACGTGCTGTTCGTGGAGGCCTCGCTCGCCGACCCCGAGACCGGGGCCGCCGGACTCACCCTCACGGGCCAGCTCGGCGACGTCATGAAGGAATCGGCGCAGATCGCCCTCAGCTTCCTGCGCTCGCACGGAGCGGAACTGGAACTCCCCGTCGCCGACCTCAAGGACCGGGGCGTCCACATCCACTTCCCGGCGGGCGCGGTTCCCAAGGACGGCCCCAGCGCCGGCATCACCATGACGACGGCCCTCGCCTCACTGCTCTCCGGGCGCCAGGTCCGCACCGACGTGGCCATGACCGGCGAGGTCTCCCTGACCGGACGGGTCCTGCCCATCGGCGGGGTCAAGCAGAAGCTCCTCGCCGCGCACCGGGCCGGACTCACCACGGTGATCATCCCCAAGCGGAACGAGGCCGACCTGGACGACGTCCCGGCCGAGGTGCTGGAGGGGCTGGAGGTGCACCCGGTGACGGACGTGCGCCAGGTCCTGGAACTGGCCCTCGCCGGGGCGGAGGTCTCCTTCACCAAGGCCGCCTGACCGGCCACGACTCCGCCCGGGGGCCCGGGAACCCGCTTCGGCGGGGCCCCGGGCCCCCGCCGCGCCCGCTGCGAAATACTGGGCCCCCTGAGAGGTGGCCTCGTACAGAGGTGCCACACACCACCGATGGGAGCGGACGTGCACGGAAGTGAAGACCAGGAGTTCCTCGCCCTGGAGCGGGAGCTGTCCGTCTTCCTCCGGCGTGCCCGGGCCTCCTCCGGGGAGATGGCCCGCGCCCTCCACCCCGAGCTGGAGCCCGCCGCGTACGGGCTCCTCGTCCGGCTGGAGGCGGCGGGCCGGCAGCGGGCCACCGAGCTCGCCGCCTACTTCGGCGTCGGCAAGGCCACCATGAGCCGGCAGCTGAGGGCCCTGGAGGTGCTGGGCCTGGTCGCCCGGGAGCCGGACCCCGCCGACGGCCGCGCCTTCCTCGTCGGGCTCACGGAGGAGGGCCGGGAGCGGTTCCTGCGCGTCCGCGGGGCCCGCCGCGAGCAGTACATGCGCAAGCTCGCCGACTGGGACCGGGGCGAGGTGGCCGAACTCGCCAGGCTCCTGCACCAGCTGAACTCCGGCGAGGAGTGAGCCGGCGAGCGTGCGGGCCGGCCCGGCGGGGCGGGTCCGACCCGGCCGGCACCCCCTACAGCTCCGCGTAGACCGCCGAGGCGTCGTCGTGCCGCTTGTGGCGGGCCGACGGGCGCAGCGGATCCGACTCGATCGCCCGGACCCGCCCGATCAGCCCCTCGGCGCCCTCCTTGCGCAGCACGTCCAGGCAGGCCGCCCAGTCGCCCTCCCCGAACGTGTCCGTCCACCGGCTCGCCCCGTCCGTGAGCGCCGCCACCGCCACCACCTCCCCGCGCGGGGTGCGCCCGGTGACCGCCCGGGCCGCCACCGCCGGGTCCGCGGCCGCCGTGAAGAAGCCGCCCTCCGTGTTGCGCAGGGCGTCCGTCGCCGCGACCGAGCCCAGCACCTCGCCCGGGATCCGGTCGAGGCGGTCGTCGAGCACCGCCGAGACCCGCCCGTCCGCCCCGCGGAGCAGGAGCACGGAGTCCGACAGCACGAGGTGCTCCACCCAGGACGCGTCCCAGCGCACCAGTACGACCGTCGCCTGCGGGGTCCGCACGTGAGAAAGGTCACAGGTTTCGCGGTGGGCGTCGGCGGTGTCGCCGATGGCCCGCGCCAGGATCCGGTCCAGCGGCATGTCCCGCCGCGATCCGGACAGTTCGGTCAATCGGCCGCCGAGCCGCGCCGAGAACCAGGGCACGCCGTGCCCGCACCCGTCCCCGCCGCGCGGCGGGGTGACCCCGTCCAGCACCACCAGGACGCCGCCGCCCGACGCAGGTGCCGACGCCGACACCCAGTCCTCGTTGGGGCGTTCCGGGTTGCCGGGGGCCGTGGCGAGGTCGATGCGCATGCGGACATTCTGCCCGGTACGCCGCTCCCCGCACCGGTAGGTCCGTACCAATCCCGGGTGGGGTGGCGCACCCCCGCACGGCCCGCCCGCCGGACCCCCGCCGGGATGTGGGCGGGCATAGTGCCAAAGCCCGGCTCGATCTTTCAACCACCCGTCCACGAGCGGCCCCTGACACGGGGTGCCCGAGTTGGTCGCCCACTCCTCCGTGATGTTCACTCCTTCGAGTGGCCGGGTGGGCGATGTGCGGCTCTCTTCCCATCACACTGCAAAGGTCTGAGGCGGTACGAGGGGGCAGGGGGCGTTTACTTGTTGACCGGCCGTTACCTCGGCCACACGAGTAGACGAGCACGAGCACACGTACAGGATTGCGAGCACCGGTGCAGAAGAAGCGGTCTCGGAAGAACGGCACCGCCAGCGCCGACGGACCCGCCAACGCAGGACGGCGCGTCCGCGTCCGCCGCAGGCTGGTCATCGGTGTGGCAGTCGCCGGACTCACCGTCCTCGCGGCCGGCGCACCCGCCGTCGTGTCCGCCACGAGGGAACTGAACGACTCACAGCGCCTGGTCACCCTCGCGGAACAGACGCAGCACACCCTCACCCTCACCCACCTCCTCGGCGACGAGCGCGACGCCGTCGTCGAATACGTGGCCAAGGGCCGGCCCGGAGCCGCCAAGGCCCCCGTCGACGAGCGCACCGCCCGCACCGACCGGCAGATCGCCGAAGTACGGGCCGAAGCCGACGAGGAACTCGCCCGCGCCCTCGCCAAGGTCCAGACGGTCCGCGCCGAGGCCGTCGACGGCAAGGGCACCGCCCTCGCCGCCCACCAGGCCTACGCCGGCGTCCTCGGCGAACTCTTCGCGCCGGGAGACCGGCTCGTCGAACTCACCCCGCCGCGCGCGGAGGCCGCCCTGGCCACCACGCGCCCCCTGGCCCCCCTCGGCCAGGCCGTGGAACAGGCCTCCGCCACCCGCGGACTGCTGCTCGCCGCGCTGGCCGTCCCCCGCGGCGAGCAGCCCCCCAACTCGGCCCTCGCGGACGAACTCACCGCCGCCTCGCAGCGCTCCCGCGTCCGCGAACAGGCCGCCCTCGACGACTTCGCGCGCATCGCCCGGCCCGACGTACGGCAGACCCTCGCCGTCACCGTCACCGGCCCCGAGGTCAAGACCGCCGACGACTTCCTCAAGCGGCTCACCGACCGGCCGACGCTGACCCCGGCCGACCGCAAGGTCGACGCCGGCGCCGTCGGCACCGCCCTCACCGCGCGCATCGACCGCATGCGCTCGGTGGAGTCCACCCTCGCCGGCACCCGCGCCGCCGCCCTCGCCGCCCAGCGCGACGACGACGTCACCCGCCTGGAACTCGTCGTCGCCGGACTCGGGGTGCTCTTCCTCTTCGTCGTCGGCTTCTCCACGGCCGTCGCCCGCTCCCTGACCCGGCCGCTGTCCGTGCTGCGCCGCGGCGCGGAACGGCTGACGACCGCCGAGGGCTCGACCGAGCCCGTGCGCTTCACCGGCCGCAACGACGAGTTCGCCGAGGTCGTCCGCCACCTCAACGCGGTGCGCGACCAGACGGTCTCCCTCCACACCCGGATCGCCGGACTCGACGCCGACCGCCGCCGCCTCATCGGCCGCAACGAGGCCCTCGCCTCCGGCCGCGAGGAACTGGAGAAGGAACTCACCGCGCTGCGCGCCGGCCTCGAAGAACACCGCCGCGTCATGTCGACCACCTCGGTCTCCCTGTCCCTGCGGACCCTCGGCCTCGTCGAGCGCCAGCTCGCGGTCATCGAGGAACTGGAATCCAAGGAAGGCGACCCGGACCGGCTCGCCACCCTCTTCAAGCTGGACCACCTCGCGACGGTCATGCGCCGCCACAACGAGAACCTGCTGGTCCTGGCCGGGCAGGAACACGGGCACGGACAGACCCTGCCCGTCCCGCTCGTCGACGTCATGCGCGCGGCGGTCAGCGAGATCGAACGCTACGAACGCGTCGACCTCGCCACCCTCCCCTCGTACACGCAGATCGCCGGACACGCCGCCGACGACATCTCGCACGTCATCGCCGAACTGCTGGAGAACGCGACGACGTTCTCGCCCCCGGACGCCAAGGTGAAGGTCTCCGGCTGGCTCCAGGACTCCGGCGACGTGGTGCTGTCCGTCGTCGACTCCGGCATCGGGGTCACCGGCGACCGCCTGGAATCCCTCAACGCCCGCCTGTCCACCCCCGAGGCCTACGACGAGGAACCGGAATCCGAGCACGGCCTCGGCCTCGGCCTGTACGTCGCCGGACGGCTCGCCGCCCGCCACGGCGTCACCGCCGAGCTGCGCGCCGCGCGCCACGGCGGTACCGAGGCCCTGGTCGTCGTCCCCGCGACCCTGCTGCCGACCGCCCCGCCGGCCACCCCGGTGCACACCCTGGCCTCGCCGGACCTGCCCGCGTACCAGCTCCCCGGCGCCGTCGCCGAGGCGAACGAGAACACCCTGCCGCCCCGCCTGCGGCCCCAGGCCGAACCGGACGGGGCCGACGCGGTCGACGCGCCCGCCCAGGTGACCGGTGCCGACGCGGTGACCGGTGCCGACACCGTGGCGGGACCCGACGCGGTGGCCGCCGACGAGGCGCCCGCCCGGGTGGTGTCGCTGGCCGAGGCCTTCGACACCGAGACCCCGGCCCCCGCCGCCGAACCGGCCACCCCCGACGAGGAACTCCTCGCCCGGGTCGTGCCCGACGCCGACACGATCGAGGGCTTCGAGGGCTTCGAGGGCTTCGAGGGCTTCGACGCCGGTGAACCGCACCCGGCCGATCAGCTCACCACCGCCTCCGCGCCGGAGCCCGACGCGGCCCCCGGGAGCGGGGCCCCGGCCAACGCCGAGTTCGAGCCCGCGAGCACCGAGACCGCGTCCGCCGAGCCCGCCCCGGCGTCCGCCGACGGGGACACCCCGGTCCGGGTCGTCCCGCTCGCCGAGGCCTTTGACCCCGACGCCCCCGCGGACCTGCCCCCGGCCGAGCAGGTCTTCACCGTGCCCGCCCCGGCAGCCGAGGCCCCGGACGCGCCCGGAGCCGGCGAGGAGCTCCTCGCCCGGGTCGCCGCCGACGCGGCCCCGGACGCCTTCGCGGAGGCGGACCCCGGCCCCGAGGACACCGGGACGGAACCGGACGCCGCCGCGCGGGTCTCCGTACCGGACGAAGGACTGTCGCTCCTCGCACAGCCCTACACCGTCCCCGCCCCCGACACCGAACAGCCCGCCCACCGGCGGGCCGACGCCGACGACCACTTCGTCCCCCGCCAGGGCAGCCACCCCGGACACGACGCCGAGACCGCCCCCCGGCGCCCCGTGACCGAGGCCGTCACCGACAAGGGACTCCCCAAGCGCACCCCGCGCGCCTCGGCCGGCCCCGCCCGCCCCGCGAGCCCCGCCGAGACCCGCCCCGAACCGCGCCGGGTGGACGCCGAGGAACTGCGCCGCCGCCTCGGCGGCTTCTACCAGGGCGCCCAGGACGGGCGGCGCGTCGTCGCCGCCGAACTCGCCCAGGACCAGGACCAGGACCGGGACCAGGACCGGGGGCAGGGTCACACCGACCAGGGGGACACCGCACAGGAGGCACGCACATGACCGCGCCCAGTACGTACGGACTGAGCACCCAGGCCCGTAACCTGCAGTGGCTGCTGACCGACCTCGTCGAGGAGGTGCCCGGCGTCAACTCCGTCGCCGTCGTCTCCTCGGACGGCCTCCTGCTGCTCTCCTCCGAGCCAGGAACGGACACCGCCCCGCAGGACCGCCCCAAGGGCCCCCGCGGCGCCTCCGCCGACCTCGCCACCATCGTCTCCGGACTCGGCAGCCTCACCACCGGCGCGGCCGCTCTCATGGAGTGCGGCTCCGTCAAGCAGACGATGGTCGCCATGGAGAACGGCTCCGTCTTCGTCATGGCCATCAGCGACGGCTCCCTGCTCGGCGTGCACGCCACACCCGACTGCGACATGAGCGTCGTCGCCTACCACATGGCCCTGTTCGTCGGCCGCGCCGGCCACGTCCTGACCCCCGAAGTCCGCAGCGAGCTGCGCCAGTCGATGGAGAAGACCCCGTGAGGAGTACGGCCTCCGACCGGCTGCCGATACGCGGCGCCGACCGCCGCCCCGCCCGCGTCCGCCCGTACTCCCTCACGGGCGGCCGGACCCGCTTCACACAGGTCCTGCTCGTGGAGACCTTCGTCGCCGCCCTGGACACCAGCACCCCCCAGACGGCCGACCGCATGCCCGAGATGCGCGCCATCGTCGAGGTGTGCCGCCGCATGCGCACGATCGCCGAGATCTCCGCCCTGCTGAAGCTCCCGCTCGGCGTGGTCCGCGTCCTCGTCAGCGACCTCGCCGACCAGGGCCGGATACGCGTCTACGGCACGGGCCACGGCACCGGCCGCCCCGAACGCGCGCTGCTCGAAAGGGTGCTCAGTGGTCTTCGCCGTCTCTGACCCGGCCGCCCTGGTGGACGACGAACCCGTCCAGCCCTGGCAGTACGACCGCTCCCGCGCGCCCGTCGCCGTCAAGGTGCTCGTCGCCGGCGGCTTCGGCGTCGGCAAGACCACCTTCGTGTCCTCCCTCTCCGAGATCACCCCGCTGCGCACCGAAGCGGTGATGACCCAGGCCGGCGTGCCCACCGACGACCTGACCGGCACCCCGGACAAGAGCACCACGACCGTCGCCATGGACTTCGGCCGCGTCACCCTCGCAGACGACCTCGTGCTCTACGTGTACGGGACGCCGGGCCAGGAACGGTTCTGGTTCATGTGGGACGACCTGGTGCGCGGCGCCATCGGCGGCCTCGTGCTCGCCGACACGCGCCGCCTGCGCGACTGCTTCCCCGCCCTCGACTACTTCGAGAGCTGCGGCCTGCCGTACGCCGTCGCCGTCAACCACTTCGAGGGCTCCCGCTCGTACGAGCCGGAGGACGTCCGCGAGGCGCTCACCATCCCCGACGACGTCCCCGTCGTGATCATGGACGCGCGGCGCCGGGCCACGGTCGTCGAGTCGCTGCTGACCCTGGTGGGCCACGCACTGGACACGACGCCCGCATAGGGCCGCCCGCCTGCCCGCCTGCCTGCCCGGTCGGCGTCGGCATCACCGCCGGTGCCGGCATCACCGTCATGCCGGGGAACCTGCCCTCCGCACAGCACGAATGGAGAACGTGAGATGCGCAAGATACTTGTCGTCGGGGCCGGCCAGTCCGGTCTCCAGCTCGCCCTCGGCCTCCAGGCGAAGGGGTACGAGGTCACCCTCATGTCCAACCGGACCGCGGACGAGATCCGCACCGGACGGGTCATGTCCACGCAGTGCATGTTCGACACCGCCCTCCAGCACGAGCGGGACCTCCAGATCAACTTCTGGGAGCAGCAGGCCCCCAAGATCCGCGGCCTCGGCGTCTCGGTCGCCGCCCCCGACGGCTCCCGCCCCATCGACTGGCTCGGCCGCCTCAAGGGCCACGCCCAGTCCGTCGACCAGCGCGTGAAGATGGCCGGCTGGCTCGACACCTTCACGCAGCGCGGCGGGCAGCTGGTCATCCACGGGGCGTCCGTCGCCGACCTCGACTTCTTCTCCCGCACCTACGACCTCGTGCTCGTCGCCGCCGGCAAGGGCGAACTCGTCTCGATGTTCGGGCGGGACGCCGCGCGTTCCCCCTACGACGCCCCGCAGCGCGCCCTCGCCGTCTCCTACGTCCACGGGCTCGGCCCGCGCCCTGAGCACCCGGACACCGAGGCCGTCCGCTGCAACCTGGTCCCGGGCGTCGGCGAACTCTTCGTCATGCCGACCCTCACCACCACCGGCCGCGCCGACATCCTCTTCTGGGAGGGCCTCCCCGGCGGCCCCCTCGACGTCTTCAAGGGCGTCAACGACCCCGGCGAGCACCTGGCACTGACGCTGGAGCTCATGGAGAAGTACACGCCCTGGGAGCACGCCCGGACCAAGGACGTCGAACTGACCGACGCCGGCGGCACCCTCGCCGGACGCTACGCGCCCGTGGTCCGCAACCCGATCGGCCGCCTCCCCGGCGGCGGCCTCGTCCTCGGCGTCGCGGACGTCGTCGTGGCGAACGACCCGATCACCGGCCAGGGCTCCAACTCGGCAGCCAAGTGCGCCGCCTCGTACCTGTCCTCGATCCTCATGCACGGGGACAACCCGTTCGACGAGGCCTGGATGAAGGCGACCTTCGACAAGTACTGGTTCACCACCGGCAAGCCCGTGACCCAGTGGACGAACGCCATGCTGGGCGTCCCGCCGGAGCACGTCCTGAACCTGATCGGCGCGGCCGGGCAGCTCCAGCCCGTGGCGGATCGTTTCGCCAACGGCTTCGACAACCCGGCCGACTTCGACTCCTACTTCTACGACCCCGAGGACACCGCCGACTACCTCGCCGAGGTCACGGCCGCTGCGGTCTGAAGCCCCGGCCCCGAGCCGGGAACGGCGTCCGGTTCGCTGTCGGGCTCGGCATCCGATTCCGAGTCCGGTTCCGCGTCCGGTTCCGCACCGCGCCCGGCGGCCGGAGCCACCTCGGCCGAGTAACCGGAATCGTCCCCCGCCGTCGCGCCCCCGGGCAGCGGCGGCGGGGTGAACTCCGCCAGCGGACTCCCCTCCGGATCCGGCCGCACCGCCCCCAGCAGCGGGTTCGCCGCGATCGGCGACACCTTCACCCTCGCCCCCGGCCGCGGCGCCTGGATCACCTTGCCGTCCCCGATGTACAACGCCACGTGCGTCGCCTTCGGGAAGTACACCACCAGGTCCCCGGGCCGCAGCCGGTCCAGCGGCACCCGCGGCAGCTGCGCCCACTGCTCCTGACTGGTCCGGGGGATCGACCGGCCGGCGTGCTCCCACGCCTTCGAAGTCAGCCCGGAACAGTCGAACGACCCCGGCCCCTCGGCCCCCCACACGTACGGCTTCCCGATCTGCGCCGTCGCGTACCCGAGCGCCGCGCCACCCGCCGCCGTCGGCGTACCCGTACGGGCGGGCAGCCGGCCCGAACCGACCAGCTCCCGCTGCGCCCCGGCCGTCACGGCCTCCTCCCGGTCCCCCAACCGGGCCAGCTCCTCGGGCGTGAGCGCCGCCAGCAGCCGCTCCACCTCCTTGAGCCGGCCCGCGACGTCCTCCTGGTGCCGCTTCTGCTCCGCGGCGAGGGCCCGCTGCGCCTCCAGCGCCTTGCGCGCCCCGGCGGCGAGCGCCCCGGCCCGCTGCTCACCCCGCTCCAGCCGCGCCACGACCCCGGCCCGCCGGGCCCCTTCACGGGCGGCGAAGTGCCGCTGGTCGACGGCCTGCTGGGGGTCACCGGAGAGCAGCAGCCGCAGGTACGGGGAGAACTCCCGCGAGCCCTGGTACTGCTCCCGGGCCAGCCGCCCGGCGGCGGCCTTCTCGGCACCGAGGGCGGACCGGGTCCGGCCCAGCTCGGCGGCCAGACGCCGCTCCTCGTCCTGGCGGGCCTTGAGGGCGACCTCGGTGGCGTTGTAGGCCTCGCTGGCCTCCTCGGCCTTCTGGTACAGCCCCTGCAACCGGACCAGCAACTCACCGACGGGCTCGGCCCGAGCCGCGGGCGGAGCGCTCACGGTGGCCAACACGGCACCGACGCACGCGAGACGAAGCAGTCGTTTTGTCATGAAATCACCTCCGAGACCCCCGATGCTGCCACGCCCGGTACGACGAATCCCCCACTGGAGTCGGCCGAGTCCAGGCCGGTCATCCGTTCGGCGGGGGTGGGGGCGGGGCGGGGTCGGGGGGCGGCGGGGTTCTAGCTGGTCCGTATCGGGGAGGGTTTGGTGGTTTCCCGTCAGTCTCATCGTCTCTCCGGGGTGGACCGGTCCCTCAAGGGCGCTCCCTGCGGTCGCGTCGCTTCGCGATGGCCTTCGGCCACCCTTGACCGACCGCCCCACCCCGGAAAGCCGAAGACAGCCGGGAACCCCCCAAAAGAACGGTCACGGGGACGGATAAACAGGAGCGGCCCCGTCAGCGATGAGCCGAGGGGCCGGGGGTCGGCCGACCGGGCACACGGCCCCCTCGCGCCCCCTTCCGGGACCAAACCCGAGCCCTACCCACCCGAAATGACGACCAGGACGTCCTGGGGTGCAGTCAGGCGCATCTGATCGCTACGCGCTCCTCATTGCTTAGCGTCAGCGGTCCGTCTAGGGCTGGACATAGACCGCAGGAGGCATCTGTTCCCCCGGTGTCGTCTCAGCGGCTGACGACCGGCCGTGGTCACTTTCACGGGCAGTCTGGGGTCTTTTCTGCCGGGGGGTTGTCGCCACAGGAGTACAGGCGGGCGGTAGCCGCACGTCAAGGGTGATGGGTGGGGCGTGTGGGCGGTCTATGTCCAGCCCCAGACGGTCGTCGGACGCTAAGCCGAGAGGAGCGCGTAGCGATCCGATGCGCCTGACTGCACGCCAGGCTGATGTGGTCGTCATTTCGGGTGGGTAAGCCAGGAGCCCGGTCCCGGAAGGGGCCGCGAGGGGGCCGAATGCCCGGTCGGCCGACCCCCGGCCCGTCGCCTCATCGCTGAGAGACCCGCTGCTCTGACTCTTCCCCGTGACCGTTCTTTTGGGGGGTTCCCGTCGGTCTTCGGCTTTCCGGGGTGGGGCGGTCGGTCAAGGGTGGCCGAAGGCCATCGCGTAGCGACGCGACCGCAGGGAGCGCCCTTGAGGGACCGGTCCACCCCGGAGAGACGATGAGACTGACGGGAAACCACCAAACCCTCCCTGATCCGGCTGAGGGGAAACCCGGCCCCCCTTCACCCCGCCCGGCCTCCTCCGGCCGCCCATGTGGGACCCCGCCCGCCGACCCCGCCCGCCCCCTATCCCCTCAGCAGGCGCGACTTCGCCGACGTGAACTCCTCCGGGGTGAGTAGCCCTTCCCGGGTCAGGGCCGCCAGCTGCATGAGTTCCGCCGCCAGGCCCGAGCCCGCTGGGGGGAGTTCGGACGGGGCCTGCGGGGTGTCCGGGGTGCTGCTCGGGGCCGTCTCCGGGGCCTTGCGCCGCTCCGCTTCCGCAGCCCCCGCCCCCTCCGCAGCCGCCTCCGCTGCCTCCCCCTCTTCCTCCTCCGGCTCCGGCTCCGGCTCCGGCTCCCCCCAGACCCCCCGGTCCTCCTCCATCCATTCGGCGGGGCCTTCCCCCGCCTCCGCCGCCTCGCCCTGGGTCCACTCCGCGGCGCCCGCCGCGCGGCGCAGGAGGCCGCGGAGCAGGGGGTGGCCCGCCGGGCGGGATGCCGCCGACACCTTCACGCCGACCGGTCTGATGAACATCACGCGACCTCCACCCGCTCCGCCGGGATCCGGACCGAGCCGACGATCCGCCCGCCCGCGGCGCGTACGGCCACCGCCGCGTCCTGCGCCCACACGTGCTCGACGACCAGGAGCAGCGCGCAGCTGCCCCGTTCCAGGAGCTCGGCGGCCTCCCGTACGTCCTCGGGTCCGATCAGGCGGGCGACGTCCCGGCCGGCGAGCAGGCCGCGGAGTTCGACGAACTCGTCGAACTCCGCGGCCAGGACCTCTCCCGCGGCCGTCTTCGTCGTGACGAGCCCGTCGATCAGGCGTACGACGCCGGTCTTGCGCAGCCCCGTCACGGCCTCGACGGCGGAGACCCGGAGCTGCTCCTCCGGGAAGGCGAGGACGATGAATTCCACAGGTCCCATGGCGCGGCGGCCCTTCTTCGCTGACTGACGCCGTCCTGACCGTTTCTGACGACTCTTCGGCACACTATGACATAAGCGGACATACCATCCGCTCCCTTGCTACGTTTCCCGGTATGACCGCTCTGACGGCGAAGGTGACGGAGCCCGCTCCGCCCCCGCCCCCCGACGCCCGCGCCCCCAAGGGCCGGGGCATCGAGCTCACCCTCCTCGCCGGCGCGGTCCTGATCTCCGTACTGGGCTACCTCTCCGTCGGCGTCGCGGCCACCGGCCGCCTCCCCCGTCCCGCCGGCCAGTACGCCGCCGGCCTCGGCGGGGCCGCCCTGCTCGCGCACGTCGCCGTCCGGCTCAGGGCCCCGTACGCCGATCCGCTCCTGCTGCCGATCGTCACGCTCCTCAACGGTCTCGGCCTGGTCCTCATCCAGCGGCTCGACCTGAGCACCCCCGGGGAGCAGGCCGCCGGGGACCAGTTGCGCTGGTCGGGGCTCGGAGTGGTGCTGTTCGTGCTGGTGGTCGTGCTGCTCCGCGACCACCGGGTGCTGCAGAGGTACGCGTACCTCTCCGTCGCCGCAGCGCTCGCGCTGATGCTCGTCCCGGTGTTCTTCCCGGCCGTCAACGGCGCCCACATCTGGATCCGGTTCGCGGGACTGTCGTTCCAGCCGGGGGAGTTCGCCAAGATCCTGCTCGCCGTGTTCTTCGCGGCCTACCTCGCCGCGAACCGCACCGCGCTCGCGCTCACCGGCCGCCGCCTCTTCTGGAAGCTGCGCCTGCTGCCCGGGCGGGTGCTTGGGCCGATCCTGGCGATCTGGCTGCTGAGCGTGGGACTGCTGGTGCTGGAGCGGGACCTCGGCACCTCGCTGCTCTTCTTCGGGCTCTTCGTGATCATGCTGTTCACCGCCACCGGGCGGATCGGCTGGATCGCCATCGGCCTGCTCCTGGCCGCCCTCGGCGCCTACGCCGTCGGGACGTTCGAACCGCACGTGCACAGCCGCGTCGACGACTGGCTGAATCCTTTCGCCTCGATCGAACGCGGCGACGGCCCCGGCCAGCTCGCCCAGTCCCTCTTCGCCTTCGGGGCCGGCGGACTGCTCGGCGCGGGCCTCGGGCACGGCCAGTCCTTCCTCATCGGCTTCGCCGCCAAGTCGGACTTCGTCCTCGCCACCGCCGGGGAGGAGCTCGGGCTCGTCGGGCTCACCGCGATCCTGCTCCTGTACGGGCTCCTGGTGTCCCGGGGCTTCCGGGCCGGGCTGGCCCTGCGCGACCCCTTCGGCAGGCTGCTCGCGACGGGACTGGCCTCGATCGTCGCCCTCCAGGTGTTCGTCATCGCGGGCGGCGTCACCGGTCTGATCCCGCTCACGGGCATGGCGATGCCCTTCCTGGCGCAGGGCGGCTCCTCCGTCGTCACCAACTGGATCATCGTCGCCCTGCTGGTCCGGCTCAGTGACAGCGCCCGCAGGCCCGAGCCGCAGGAGGCCCCCGCGTGATCCGCTACATCCGCTGGTGCGCGTACTTCTGCGCGCTGCTGCTGGTCGCCCTGCTGGTGAACATCGCCCGGGTGCAGGTCTGGGAAGCCGCCGCCTACGGGGCGAACCCGGCCAACAAGCGCCCCGCCATCGGGCGGTACGCCGAACCGCGCGGGGACATCCTCGTCGACGGCCGCCCCGTCACCGGCTCCCGCGACAGCCGCCAGGTGCTGCGCTACGAGCGGACCTACACCGACGGCCCCCTCTACGCGCCCGTCACCGGCTTCTCCTCCCAGGCGTACGGGACCAGCTTCGTGGAGCGCGCCGAGGACCCCGTCCTGTCGGGCACCGACCCGGCCCTCTCCGCCTTCCCCCTCTGGTACGAGCTCTCGCGCGGGCGCCCCGGCGGCGGGAACGCCGCCACCACCGTCCGGGCCGCCCTCCAGCGGGCGGCGTACCGGGGCCTCGCGGGCAAGCGGGGCGCGGTGGCCGCCCTCGAACCGGGGACGGGGAAGATCCTCGCGCTGGTCAGCAGCCCCTCGTACGATCCGGCGCTGCTCTCGGGCACGGGCCGGCGGGTCGAGGAGGCCTGGGCGCGGCTGAACGGGGACCCGGCCCGGCCGATGCTCAACCGGGCGCTGCGCGAGACGTACCCGCCCGGATCCACCTTCAAGATCGTGACGGCCGCCGCCGCGCTGGACGCGGGGGTGGTCACCGACGTGGACGCGCCGACGCGGACGCCGGACCCGTACCCGCTGCCCGGCACGCACACGCTGCTGCCGAACGCGGGGACGGGCTGTGAGGACGCCTCGATGGCGGAGGCGGTGCAGTGGTCCTGCAACACGGTGATGGCGAAGATCGGGGTCCAGGTGGGGCTGCGGCGGATGGCCGAGGCGGCGGACCGGTTCGGTTTCAACGACGCGGGGCTGCGGGTCCCGTCGTGGGTGTCGCGGTCGAACTTCGACACGGACATGAGCCAGGACCAGCTGGCGCTGTCCTCGATCGGCCAGTTCAACACGAGGGCGACGCCGCTGCAGATGGCGATGGTGGCGGCGGCGGTCGCGAACGGCGGGGAGCTCAAGTCCCCGTACCTGGTGGAGCGTACGACCCAGGACGACGGTTCCCAGGTCAGGCGCGGGGATCCGCGCACGCTGGGGCGGGCGATGAGTCCGGCGACGGCGCTGCGGATGCAGGAGCTGATGGTCAAGGTGGTGGAGGACGGCACGGGCCGCAATGCCGCGATCAAGGGGGCGCGGGTCGGCGGGAAGACGGGTACGGCGCAGCACGGCGTCGGCAACGCGGGTACCCCGTACGCCTGGTTCATCGCCTGGGCCCGGGCCGAGGGCGCGCCGCAGCCGGCGGTGGCGGTCGCGGTGGTGGTCGAGGACGCGGCGGCGGACCGCGGGGGCATCAGCGGCAACGGCGCGGCGGCCCCGATCGCGCGGGCCGTGATGGAGGCGGCGCTGTCCACGGGGTGAACGGTGGCGCGGGGCCGGGAACTCCCGCGCGCCGGACGGGGCGCCCCTACCCTTCGGCGCCCTCCTCGACGGTGGCTTCGACCTCCGCCACCCGCTCGCGTTCCTCGGCCGCGAAGCGCTCGCGGTCGAGGGCTTCGGCGATCTCCTCGTCCTGGTTCATCAGGAGGTCCAGGTTGGAGTCGCCCATGTCGAAGACGCCCATGTCCAGATAGGCCTTCTGGAGGCGTTCGCCCCACAGCCCGATGTCCTTGACGCAGGGCACGATCCGGCTGAACAGCAGTCTGCGGAACAGGTGCAGGAACTCCGACTGCTCGCTGAACTCCTCCGCCTCGTGCCGCGGGACGCCGAAGTTCTCCAGTACCTCGACGCCGCGGAGCCGGTCCCGCATCAGGTAGCAGCCCTCGATCACGAACTCCTCGCGCTCGCGCAGTTCGGCGTCGGTGAGCTGCTTGTAGTAGTCGCGCAGGGCCATCCGCCCGAAGGCGACGTGGCGGGCCTCGTCCTGCATGACGTAGGCGAGGATCTGCTTGGGCAGCGGCTTGTCCGTCGTGTCGCGGATCATGCCGAAGGCGGCCAGCGCCAGTCCCTCGATCAGCACTTGCATGCCCAGGTAGGGCATGTCCCAGCGGGAGTCGCGCAGGGTGTCGCCGAGCAGCCCCTGGAGGCTGTCGTTGACCGGGTAGAGCATGCCGACCTTCTCGTGCAGGAAGCGTCCGAAGATCTCCGCGTGGCGTGCCTCGTCCATGGTCTGGGTGGCGGAGTAGAACTTCGCGTCGAGGTCGGGCACCGATTCCACGATGCGGGCCGCGCACACCATGGCGCCCTGCTCGCCGTGCAGGAACTGGCTGAAGTTCCAGGCGCTGTAGTGCCGGCGCAGTTCGCCCTTGTCGCGGTCGGTCATCTTGGCCCAGTGGCGGGTTCCGTACAGGGTCAGGACCTCGTCGGGGGTGCCGAGCGGGTCGTACGGGTCCACCTCGATGTCCCAGTCGATGCGCTTGGCGCCGTCCCACTGCTTGTCCTTGCCCTTCTGGTAGAGCGCGAGGAGCCGTTCCCGGCCGCCGTCGTACTCCCAGCTGAAGCGGGCCGAACCGGAGGCGGGGATCTGCCAGACACCCTCGCCCGGGTCCTTCGTGTAGAGCTCGTGCGTCGACACTGACGCCTCCTCGTCTCACGTACTTCCGTACAGGACTGGACGGTTGGAGCGTCACACGTTGGTAGACGCGGGGTCAACAAGTCGTGCGCGGGGGATTGACGACCTTGCTGACAGGCAGTCTCATAAGGGGAGACCGCCGGTAACCCCCGACCACGAGGTGCCCGAAGCCATGACCACCGTGACGCAGCGAGCCGCGCTGAGGGACGCCCTCGGCGAGCTGAAGGACCGCGAGCAGATCGCCGAGCGCCTGCTCGAATCCTCGGCCAAGCACTCCTTCGACCCCGACAAGGAACTCGACTGGGACGCCCCGACGGTCGAGGGCAAGTACTACTGGCCGCCCGAACTGCTCTCCCTCTACGACACCCCGTTGTGGAAGAAGATGGGAGAGGAGCAGCGCATCGAACTCTCCCGGCACGAAGCCGCGGCCCTCGCCTCGCTCGGCATCTGGTTCGAGATCATCCTCATGCAGCTGCTCGTCCGGCACATCTACGACAAGTCGCTGACCAGCAACCACGTCCGCTACGCCCTCACCGAGATAGCCGACGAATGCCGGCACTCGATGATGTTCGCCCGCATGATCCAGAAGGGCGGAGCCCCCGCCTACCCCGTCTCCCGCGCGAACCACAACCTCGCCCGGATCCTCAAGACGGTCTCCACCACCCCCGGTTCCTTCGCCTGCACCCTCCTCGGCGAGGAGATCCTCGACTGGATGCAGCGCCTCACCTTCCCGGACGAGCGCATCCAGCCCCTCGTGCGCGGCGTGACCCGCATCCACGTCATCGAGGAGGCCCGGCACGTCCGTTACGCCCGCGAGGAACTGCGCCGCCAGATGCTCACGGCCCCGCGCTGGGAGCAGGAACTCACCCGCGTCAGCTGCGGCGAGGCCGCCCGCGTCTTCTCCCTCGCCTTCGTCAACCCGGCCGTCTACGACAACATCGGCCTCGACCGCCGCGAAGCCGTCGCCCAGGTCAAGGCCAGCGGCCACCGCAGGGAAGTGATGCAGACCGGCGCCAAGCGCCTCACCGACTTCCTCGACGACATCGGCATCCTGCGCGGAGTCGGCCGGAAACTGTGGAAGAGCTCCGGCCTCCTGGCCTGAGGGGCGTCGTCTACGCTGCGGGCATGACCGTACGCGCCTACCGCAGACTGAGCGTCGAGGAGCGGCGTGCCCAGCTCCTCGACGCGGCCCTGTCGCTGTTCGCGCACCGGGCGCCGGAAGAGATCTCCCTCGACGACGTCGCCGAAGCCGCCGGAGTCTCCCGCCCGCTCGTCTACCGCTACTTCCCCGGCGGCAAGCAGCAGCTCTACGAAGCCGCCCTGCGCTCCGCGGCCGACCTCCTCCAGCTGTGCTTCGCCGAACCCCAGGCCGGCCCGCTGACCCAGCGCCTGTCCCGGGCCCTCGACCGCTACCTCGCCTTCGTCGACGAACACGACGCCGGCTTCGCCGCCCTCCTCCAGGGCGGCAGCGTCGTCGAAACCTCCCGCACCACCGCCACGGTCGACGGCATCCGCCGCGCCGCGGCCGAGCAGATCCTCCTCCACCTCGCGGTCCCCGACCCGGGACCGCGGCTGCGCATGATGGTCCGCACCTGGATCACCGCCGTCGAAGCGGCCTCCCTCATCTGGATCGACGAGGGCAAACAGCCGGAGGTCGCCACCCTCCGAGACTGGCTCGTCGACCAGTTCATCGCCCTGCTCACCGCGACCGCCGCCACCGACCCGGAGACGGCCGCCGCCGCGCGGGCCGCGCTCGCCCTGGAGTCGGCGGACGGCCCGGTCGGGGTCCTCGCCCGCCGCGTGATCCCCGTGGTCTCCGAGGCCGCGCACCTGCTGTGACACTGGAGGGGTGAGAAGCGAACCCACCCCGTTCGAGGGCGGCCCGATGGACGGCCGGGTCCTCCCGATCCTCGTCGGCCCGACCGGCCACCCGCCGAAGTGGTACGAGATCCCCGTCCCCGACGCGGACGGCGGCCCCCCGACGGTCCTGCTCTACGAACGCGTCCCGGCGGGCTACTCCAAGCGCCTGGGCCTCCAGAAGGGCTGGAAGTACGCCTTCACCCCGACAGGCATCAAACCCAAACCCCGCTGGCCCTGGACCAAACCCACCCCTTGACCCCGGCCTCAAGGCCGACCATCTCTCGGCGGATGCCGGGGTCGGGGCCGGGGTGGGGTGTCGTCCGGGACTAAAACGTGATTTGTTGGCGCCCTGCCCCGACCACCAAGGCACTCCGGACAAGGCGCCATAAATCATGCCCGTCCCGGACGACACCCCACCCCCGCCCCCGCCCCCCCCCCCCCCCCCCCCCCCCCCCCCCCCCCCCCCCCCCCCCCCCCCCCCCCCCCCCCCCCCCCCCCCCCCCCCCCCCCCCCCCCCCCCCCCCCCCCCCCCCCCCCCCCCCCCCCCCCCCCCCCCCCCCCCCCCC